>JBBQFL010000019.1:0-75824 GCA_038321965.1 Burkholderiales bacterium
CACCGCTTCGCGTTGACAGAATGCCTCGACCGTTAACTTCGCCGTAGCAAAGCGGGCTAGCCGATTCCGCCATGCCGTTTCCCGCTGCGATACTACTGACCCTGATGCTCGTTTGCTCATTTGCCTCTCCGTGTTGTTGAACGTGAGGGCATTGTGCCGAGACTGTGATCCGGTGACTATGACGCCGTGGGGTTAACGGTTACTTTCGACGCGGTCAGAAAATTAGCCGTAGACAATGGCATTTCCAAGTCCATGCTTAGCGCAACAGCCTATATCGATATTAAGAAAAATTAGTCTGGTCTCGTCCTGAGTACATGGGGACGGATTGAGTCTGGGCCGCACTTGGCAGCGCATAGTTCCCGCTGCCGCACGAACTGGCCCCAGCCTTAAAGAGGCTCAATCGGTCGGCGGCGGCTCGCGTTCAAGCCAGAGGCAAAATAGGGTGGCATCGTTACAATTGTTGATGTATCCCGCCTCAATCAGCCGTCTTCCGACGCGCTCTAAGTCACCGCCCATAAACCGTACTAAGTAGACTCCCGCAAGAATTTTTCTGCGGGTGTCTTGTTTGCGTTCGCGCCAAAATGATGAGTTTCGTCGCCGCCTGCTAAGCACGCAAGGTCATGACGATGAGCTTGATCTTGCCTTTTAGTTCGGCACACGTTACATTCAAATTTCGCTTTTTAGGTGCTGTTTACGCAAACTTCTCATTTTGCAGCATGCGATTGTCGTGCCTTGCAATCTGTCTATATCCAACCTCGAATTTGAAAACGGCCTGATGACTATGCAGATTCACGTAGCCAAATATGACTTGGCGCTTACGACTCGATTATTCGCAATTGCGCTCTGCGCGTGCTTGTCAATTCATACGCCACTTGCTAAAGCGGAGACTGCTCTACAAAAACTTCAAAATAGCCTAGGCAAGCTACAAAATCAGGCCAAGGTAAACAACGGTAGGCAGGACATATCAGGAGAAATCGACAGCGCTTTTGTGAATATGCTCCCGGATGACTCATCTTTACCAGCTGTGCTTTCTGCTTCGCCAAATAACTATGCACCCATCGGGTCTTTGGGCGCGTTGGCGACTTTCAAGAACGTTGTGGAATTACCCGATGGAACCACATTTATCGGGGCAAGTGGGCGAATACTGTTAGCCACCAACCGAGGACGTGAATGGACAGTTATTGGCAGCAATCTTCAAGAGATGACGGGATTTACCGCGCTGCCGGATCGTAAGCTGTTCTATTCAACATTAGGTGGCGTTCTGCGTAGTGATGACATGGGCCGCACTTGGAAAAAGCTTGGTGGCATCAATGTAGGCGGGTGGGGCATGGCGACCGATTCAAAGGGTTCCGTCTATGTCTATGGAAATCCCGGTTTGCACCAAAGCGACGATGGGGGAATAACGTGGCGAGAAGTTAACCCGCAAACCAATGGCAACGTGAAGGACGTATCTGGGTTGTACGCGGATTCGAACGGAGACATATACGCCGCGCTTCACTACGGCATTTTTCTTCGGCGCGCTGGTGAAAATAGCTGGGCGAGGATATCGTCAACCGTAAATGGCCATACCATTGTTGCAGGCAACCGAGGGCGTGTATGCACTTTTGGGACGCTGGAGGGAGAAGGCTGGACAAACTCTTTAATTACGGATAGTGGTCGCAATACTACCAAGTGGGGGAATGCTGGGACGCAAGCCCCTGCCACGAGAAGTTGCGCAATTGACAGCAGCGGCTATGTGTATACCGCACCAAAATTCTCACCGCGACTAGATGTCACTTATAAAAGCAACGATAAAAAAATAATCATTGCTCGCATTCCTGGAGAGTTCAGCGCATTTGCCATAACCCAATCTGACATGATGTACCTTATTGACGGCACTGGTAAGCTAGCTGCAGTCGATTTGGACGCCGGGCGGAAACGCTCAAACGAAATCCGTCGAGAGCTGGAAGCGTCGGGCTTCGAAATTGCAGGCGGATTCGCGGCTTCAGATCATTGGCTACGCAACACTTATTTGGTTCGCCAATCCAGCCAAGGACTTCCAACACGCTACGTTGTATCGTCAAGTGGTAGGTGGTTCCAAAGAGACGAGGATCCGGCTCTGTATCCGCATGGGCGAGATCCCAACGACAAACTTGCTATCCATAAATCCATAGTCGCGGCTTTTCCTAGGGACCGAATGATAGCAATGCCTGGAAAAGGAAAACCTATGATCATTGTTAAATCTGCGTGGGATTGTCCATATTGCAGACTTCTTGAAAGTTGGCTGAAGCAGGAAGGCATGGCGTATTACGTGATTCCCATGGCCTTATCCGAAAACAATGGCGTCGTTTCGGAGTGGGCGTGGTGTGCACCGGATAGAGCAAAAGCATGGTCCTCGGCTTTAGCGACAAAAGGGAAAATCGCAAAGACCCAATGCCAAGGATATGGTCAGCTTTACACTGATTTCGTTCTTGACAACCCTTT
The DNA here is from genome assembly GCA_038321965.1 of Burkholderiales bacterium. Classification (GTDB taxonomy): domain Bacteria; phylum Pseudomonadota; class Gammaproteobacteria; order Burkholderiales; family Usitatibacteraceae; genus UKL13-2. The sequence goes on from JBBQFL010000019.1 coordinate 2,464, forward strand.
GAGCTATGGCAAGCCAGCAACGCCTACGCCACTAATTTACTTCGCAGATGGATCGACAATGTCTGGTTTTGATTTGCAAAAACAAAACGACTTCAAAGTAAGAGTGATGCGGGCTGGGTCTGTCGATTAAATCAACACTTTTGAATGTTTTGGATCTGGGAGATTGAATGAAAAAGCGAGGTAAGGAATTTCGTCACAGATCGAGCAGCAAGTCATGAAGGCAGTTCCATTGGCTTTGGGGCAAAGATGTCAATCGCAGCACGCTTTTAAATTACGGGGCGAAATTCGACCAAGTTTTTAGCACCACGCGCTCAACTCAAGTAAGTATCTTATTTGGAGAAAAATTTTGAATCGTCAAATTCGTATGGTCATTGTTGCTGGTCTGCTTACTGTTCTTGCGGCTTGTGGAGAAAGCAAAAAAGAAGCCAAAGCGCCTACGCTGCGCGACGCCACTCCTGCGGTGGCAACGGACGCTGTGAAGAAAGCCCCCGTGGAAAAAACGCGTGAAGTTGCAGATAAATCGACCCCGTTAGAAAGTTACAAAACCCTGAACAGCGGTGATCAGATCATGTACGCCTATTTGGGGTTATCAGGGATGCCCATTGATTACCCCGCCATCGCACGCAAGGTCTCAAAGGAGTACTCGAGCAGCGGCGACGAGTTTAGGAAGAATGATTTATTGACCGCATTGAAACCAAAAATTGACGCGGCAGTTGGTGAGGCAAAAAAGCAGCGCTACTGGAAGATATCCATTGATGAGCCAATCGAAAAGTACGACTTTGAAAGAAAAGGCTTCCCGTTGTCATCCTCTGTAGCCGGCGAAGGTAGTTACCGGTACTTCAATGAAAATTCTGAGTACCGATTAGCCTTCACAAATGGCTCAAAGTTTAAGACGCTTACAAACATTTCGGAGGACACCGCTCGCAGAATTGAGGGCCTTCGAAGCCAGTATGGGAAGCTAGAACTGGTCGTCTATTGTTTTGCGCAAGATACTGCTGTAAGTGCTACAACTGTAAACGCTGAAATCGTAAAAGTTGTGCTCGCCACAAAGGCTGGGGAGGTCTTGATACAGATGTGATTTTTGAGCCTTATTGGCGCCGAAATCAGTGGATTCCGAATAATTGTGGATACGCCCCGCGGATCTCACCGAAAATTTAAGCAGCTCCAAAAGTCGTTTTTTTATCAGGGAAATGTATCTATATACATTTCAGCCCAGATTCGACACATAAACTGTTTCATATCAAGCACTTAATATGCACTTTCGTTTTCTCGAAAGCTGAAGCGTTTTGGCCAAAATTGGACGCTAAAACTCGCGTCGGAACGTAGTTCTTTTCGCCCAAACCTACGATTCTGACTGGATTGCTTGGCAACCTACGGCTGTTTGGTTTCAGGTTTCAGGCTTCAGGCCAAATAGTGCAGCATCCCTGTCACTGTCAATGTATCCCGCCTCCGCCAGCCGTTTCCCTACGCGCTCTAAATCACCCCCCATGAGGCGGATTAAGTAAGCACCTGCAATAATTTTCCTGCGGGTGTCTCGCTTCCTTTCGTCTGCATTGGCACGTCCTCTGAGACGTTGAATTCGCGCTGCGATTCTTTCCCGTCTTGCTTCTAGTCGTTTCAGTTTCAGTTTCGCATCGTCCATCGCTCCTCCTTGATTTGCGCGCGCACTTGACTTCTGCGCGGCATCGATTACGTCACGTGTAACAACACGAGGGCGATAAGGCAAGCCCCAATCCCATACAAGGGCGCACTTATATGTTGCCGTTGGCAACATTGTGCGATTCCGCTAAGGCGGAATGGGGAATGCCTGCAAAGATCATGGCGATTTACCACTTTTCAGCGCGCATCATTTCTCGTTCTGCCGGGCGTTCCGCTACGGCAGCGGCAGCATATCGCGCGTCGGAGCGCATACGGGACGAGCGCACTGGACTGGTCTTTGATTACCGTCGCAAAGTGGGCGTTGCGTGGAAACAAATTTTTGCGCCTGCAGATGCGCCCGTGTGGGCACATGACCGCGCACAACTCTTCAACCGCGTTGAAGTAGGCGAAAACCGCAAGGACGCCCAAGTCGCGCGCGAAATTGTCGTGGCGTTGCCGCATGAGCTTTCTCAACAACGGCAGATCGATCTATTGAGCAGATTCGTGCGGCGTGAGTTCGTCGCGCGCGGGATGGTCGCAGATGTTTGTTTGCATGCCAAAGCTGGCAACCAGCACGCCCACATTCTTTTGACCATGCGCCGCATCGGGCCAAACGGATTCGGTGCAAAAGACGTTACGTGGAATCGCAAAGAGCTACTTGAAGAATTTCGAGCGGCGTGGGCCACGCACTGCAATCGACGCTTACGCGTCGCAGGCGCCAAAGCGAGCATAGACCACCGCTCCCTTCGCGCCCAGGGTCAGACGCGGCGACCGACCATTCACGAAGGTCCGTCGCTCACAGCGATGAGACGCAAAGGCTGCACCAGCCGCACCGACAACATAAACAGCTTAATCACACAGGAGAACAACATGAGTAGAGAAATCGCAGGGCTAAACATGCCAGATGAATTACCACCCGAAAAAAAGTGGCCTTCACTTGGCGACAATTCGCTTGAACCTTTCCCGCCGGGACACTTTACTGACGCGGATGTTGTATTTGATAAAAATTATCGCGGGCGCATGAAGGAAGTGTTCAAGGACGACGGTGTTGAATTCGGGCTTGGCAGTAATTTTGGCCCTCATTTACGCCTAGTTTTGCCAGCGGGCGGCGAAGTCCGCGACTATGGGCGTCTGATTGCCTGTGAGAATGGCAGCGACGCTGAGGCCGCCGCGACCGTCAAGCTTGCAAATGCGAAGGGCTGGAAGCAAATTAAGATTCATGGAGCGGAAGATTTTCGCCGCGCGGTTTGGCTGGAAGCACTACGTACTGGCTACAAGCCCGAGGAAATAAAGGGCTATGAGGCAACCACGATGGACCTAAAACTGGCACGCGATTTATCGCTCGCGCCACCACCACCCCCACGACATGAAATAGTTCGCGGCCACGATGGGCGCAAGGATGCGGCCAGTGGAAATGGCGCAAAGACGGCACTCCGCCCAGTGGGGAGGAAGATATGAAAAATACTCTGTATTGGAGTTTCAACGAAGCGGAAATGGCTCTGATGCTTGGCACGTTGGACGCCGACGAAGCGCAGCTCTACCTTGCGCTGAAAAAACGATCCAATTTTCGAACGGGGGATGTTGGAACCTTTAAGAACGAGCGCCTAACCCTGCAAAAGCTTGGTGATGTTCTCGCCCGGCCCTCCCGCCAAGGCAAGGCCGCTTTGACATACCACCGCAAAGATGTTCAGCGGCTGTTAGACCGACTGCGTGACCGTGGCCTTGTGGCGGACATCAAGCACGACGATGAACGCCTTACGCTTCGCTTGCCACTCTCGCCTGTTCGTCGCATCGGCGATGTTGCCACGCCAGTTTCAGAGGGGAATTCGGAGAGCCTGCCACTCGATGAAACGGTGAGTTCGCTGGAAATCCGCGCCAGTGCTGGTGTTTCTCAAGTTTCGCTCGATAGATCAGTATTGGTCAGAAGTACATTAGATCAGTCATCTTCTATCAATACTGTCAGTAATGGTTTTGTTGGAGGCGGCGCGGTATGCGCCGACCCCCGCTCGTCTCCCTCATCACGCGAGGCGCTTGCGCCGAGCGCCCGTACGGGCCTGACTAAAGCAGACATGGAAGAAATGATGCGGCGACGCGGATTCAGGTTGTTAGCTTACGATTACAGCCAGCAGCTACTTGGCGACTGGTCAGCAATGGCGTTGTCGGCGAAGGACTTTGAAGCGGCTTTGAGCGTGCTGGAAGGGGACCCAAAGCTTGACCGTGTGCCAGCGGCCCTTGATTGCGTTTTGCGGCCTCGGCAGCAGCCCAAAAACACGGCAGGAAGGGGACGGGTTGCGTTATGATCCAGTGATCCAAACCAGTGAACCACGGTTGGACTTTCTGTCGGAGAAGGTTTTAAGCTAAGTGATTGATGCGAAACAGGTAAATTAGGGTGGCAGACTATCCCGCCTTCTCCGCCAGAACAAAACAGCCCCGAAAGGGGCTTTTTTGTTTTGCCGCGAAGGCATATTGAGAGCCCGCTTTGACTTTGACAAAAAAATGCTGGCAGCATGTTCCTTGACGCGCAAAGCGCGATCGCGAAGCGATGGCAGGTTCGGCCTACGCTGAGACTGACGCAATGCCGCCCTAGTAGCCAAACACTAGCACTGGCGCGGATTTCCAAGGATTTAATACCTGCAGTGCTCATCAAATGGCGGTCTGAAACTCATGCGTAATTCAACAAACGAGCAGGTTCAATGAGTTCTTCTTTGTTGGTTCACGCGTTTCGTAACAACATCCGCTCAAGCGCATTGAGCGTTTCATAAATCTCCTTGAAGTCGGCAAACAACACCTCGTCTCGTGGCGCCATTGTACGAAACGTCGGGTCGCGCCGCACCAGTGTGAAGATCTTGCGAAAGCTGTTCAGCCCATCGATGTGACGCAGGATCGCGGGGCCGAATCTGCCAGGATTGATCGTGATCGAAACACTTGTATATGCGTGGTCAAGCACGAACGGCTGCCCTCGGCTTCTGGCAAAAACATCCGCAAGCTCTGGGCCAGTGACTGGCTCATGGTACAGAAAAGGGACGCAATCGGGGTCGCCATAGACTGCCTTTGCAGCCGCAGAGCGCGTGACGTAAAACGAGTGCATCTGTACTCGACCGTGGAAAAGTTCGGCTATCTCGTACTGCTTGCGTAGCGGCATGGCCCGAATCGTTTTCAGCACTTCCGGTGGGCTTGTACCCATCAGTAAATGCGGCAAATACGAAGACCTTCCCCGTTCGACGTCGGTGAACTCGATATTCAGTTCGTGCTTGTCCACCAGCCATTCATACAGCTGGCCCACGGTGTAGGCGCGATCCTGCGAGTGCAGCAGCAAATCGTAAATGCCGGCGTCGCCATTGCGATGATCGCCGTAAAGCGCCTCGCCACGTTTGAACCAGTTGGTCGGCGGGATGCAATCGAGAATTTGATGGGTATTTGCTATCTGTCCGCTATGTGTGGTTTCGTCGGTATTGATCAATCGCATCAACGATTGCATTTGGTACACGCCGGTTCGTCCATACGCGGCATAGACCATCAAGCCCATCGCGCCGCCATCCTTCAATACCGCGAGTAAGGCGTTGAGCCCCGCATCGGGATCAACGAGGTGATGAAGCACACCGACACAGTTGATGTAGTCAAACTTGCCGACCTCAAGACCCGAAAGATTCAGCATGGAGCCGTTAATCCAGCGGATGTTTTGCAGGGCGCGAGCGGCGGCGCGCTCCTGCGCGATCGCCAGGCTCGCACTACTGAAATCCAGATGGACAATTTCGGCATCAGAGTCGCGCAATTGCTCGGCCAGAAATATTGTTGAGTCGCCAGTGCCGCCACCCGCCACCAACACACGAAACCCGTCGCGAAAAGTTGCTTTGCCCGCAAAGCAGTAGTGATTGATCATTGCCAAGTCATCCAGCCAAGTGCGTACCAGGCGTGCGCGCTCATCCGAAGGATCACGCGGCGGGTATGGCATGGCTTCGTATTGGGCTTTCACATCTGGGAGTGCATTGGAGGGCATATTGACTCATTGGCTTGGCTGGGCGTGCCCTGAATATAGCTTTGATTTAGTCACGATAGTGTTGAGCAAAGGCAGATGCAGCGCGGTGTTGCGCGCCGCGTTGCAGCCATGCGTCCGCACACCGCCTCACCAACGTGCCACCTAAATTTCAGGGCATGCGCGACGACGCCACATAGAGCATATCCAACCCTTAGCGACGCATGATGGCCGACCTAACACTATTCCCCGCTTGACCTTCATTTGATTCGTACAAGTTCGTATCAGTTAGATGTAGCTGAAACGCGCGATTTACATTGCACTTGATTGCTGCTGATCATTTGGCGTCAGCCGCAAATGCGCTCTCCGACATGGATTATTTGAAAAATCTGTGAACTGCACCGATTCCAATAGCATTTCTGCGTCAGCGCTGCGAAACGAGCTGAGGTAGACGAAAAAAAAACGGCTTAGATTTCTCTAAGCCGTTGTTTTTTAACTCGAAAGCTGGCGTCCCCAACCGGATTCGAACCGGTGTTACTGCCGTGAAAGGGCAATGTCCTAGGCCTCTAGACGATGGGGACTCACACGTCTTACTACGGTGTTGCAAACAACAAAAAGTGCGTCAGCGACTCAGTACTAAAATCGCCAAAAGTAACGGTCAAAAAACATTGTGGTGGAGGTAAACGGGATCGAACCGATGACCTCTTGCATGCCATGCAAGCGCTCTCCCAGCTGAGCTATACCCCCACATGGAAGTCCGCAATTATAGCCGGAGCCCGGCACTTTTGCAAAGCCGATCAACCGTGATTTGGAGGCTCGCCGGCAACCTCACAACAAGCTCAACCTCGCTGTCGTTTCATCGCGACCTAAAACATCCATGATTGCATCGATTGCCGGCGTCTGAGTCTGTCCGGTGACTAGCACACGCAGCGGCATCATCAATTGCGGCATTTTCAGTCCATGCCGCGCAATCGAACCTTTGATTGCAATGTTAATGTCACTCTTGGTCCAGTTGGTTGACGCCAGCTCCGTCGTGAGTTCGGCGAGGGCAACTTTTGCAGATTCGGCCAAATGCTGGGCCAGCAAGAGCCTATCCAATTCTGGCCGGTCATAAAAATAGCGCGCAGCTGCCGCCATTTCCACCAGTGTGGCTGCGCGGTCGCGCAACAAGCCTGCGACGCGACCGACATCGGGGCCACTGTTGAAGGCGAAGCCGTTTTTTTGCAGGAATGGCTTCAGACTATCTGCCAATATTGATGTGTCTGCGCGTTTGATGTGCTCATGATTGAGCCACAACAACTTTTCCGCATCGAAACGCGATGCAGAGGCGCTGATTTTGTTGGCGTCAAACCACTGCACCAATTGCTCACGCGAAAATACTTCTTCGTCGCCATGGGACCAGCCGAGGCGCGCCAGCATATTGATCATCGCCTCCGGCAGGTAGCCTTCATCGCGATACTCCATCACGCTCTTGGCGCCGTGGCGCTTAGACAATTTCGATCCATCTGGCCCGAGCACTGTGGGTGTATGCGCGAACATTGGCGGGACCTTACCCATCGCGTGGTAAAGATTGATTTGACGCGGCGTATTGTTGACGTGATCATCGCCGCGAATGACGTGAGTGATTCCCATGTCAACATCGTCGACAACCACGCAAAAATTGTACGTCGGTGTGCCATCCGGTCGTGCGATGACCAGATCATCCAATTCCGCATTGGCAATCTCGATGCGGCCTTTGACCTGATCTTCCCAGGTAACAACGCCATCAACTGGATTGCGAAAGCGCACAACCGGCTTCACGCCAGTCGGAATAGCCGGCAGTACTTTGCCTGGTTCCGGCCGCCAGCGTCCGTCATATCGCGGCTTCTCGCCTTGCGCCATTTGTAACTCGCGGAGCGCATTCAGTTCTTCCATGGAGGTGTAGCAATGGTAGGCCTTGCCTTCATCCAACAGGCGCGTCACAGCAGTTTTGTAGAGCGCCATGCGCTGCATTTGAAAGAACGGCCCTTCGTCATAATCCAGCCCGAGCCAATTCATCGCATCCAGGATCACTTGTACAGCAGCGTCGGTGGAGCGCTCCTGATCGGTATCTTCAATTCGCAGAATAAACTTGCCGGCGTGGTGCCGCGCGTATGCCCAGGCAAACAGTGCGGTACGAATATTACCGAGGTGCGAGTATCCAGTCGGGCTTGGTGCGTAGCGTGTTCGAATTGTCATATTTGCGATTTCGGTCAGAGGCGAATTATAGGCTATTGATTTGCAAGGCTTCATTTGAACGCAGGGCCAATTTAACCGATTCCCGCGGGCGGCCAAACGGTCTGTAGTCACGGCTGTAAGGAATGGTCATGGCGGCCGACCGATGCAGTGGCCGTGACGCGTCCGACGTTGATGCGTCGAACTTGTAATGCGGCAAATACGCTGTAAATCAACCTACTTAGGAGTTCTGATATGGATCGCACTAAAAAACTGAGCGGCGCCGCATTGGCCATTGCCGCTGCTGGCCTGTTGCTTACTACCGTTGCTACGCCGTCATTTGCCCAGGAAGCGAAGAAAATCCATTGCGAAGGCGTAAGCGCATGCAAAGGAAACAACGATTGCAAGACAGCCAAGAACGCCTGCAAAGGTCAAGGCGCTTGTAAGGGCCAAGGCTTCGTCGCGCTGACAGCCGACCAATGCAAGAAAATCGGCGGCAAGGAAGAAGCCAAGAAGTAACAGCAACAGGTAACGGCTGTAGATTTCCCAGTGAGTGATTTCCGGGCGCGTAACTGAGGACGCGTCCGGTATTTTTTGTAGAATGAGATCGAATTGAATCCGTCATCAATCCTGGGCTTCGGCTTGGGACTGCGTACTGCCCATTACGAAGCAATACTCGACACCAAGCCCGCACTCGACTGGTTCGAGATCATTTCCGAAAACTATATGGTTTCGGGAGGGCGTCCTCTCGCCAATCTAGCGCGAATTCGTAACGATTACCCAGTGGCGATGCATGGTGTCTCGCTGTCAATCGGCAGCAGCGATCCCCTCAATGCGCAATATCTGCGGGATTTGAAAAAACTGGCTGACCGGATCGAACCAGCGACGATTTCTGACCATCTCTGCTGGACGGGCGTTGCAGGAAAGAACCTGCATGACCTGATGCCTATCCCCTATACCGAAGAAGCGATTGCTCATGTAGCTGATCGTGTACGCCAAGTACAGGATTTTCTTGGACGGCAAATTCTGCTCGAAAATGTCTCAAGCTACATCACGTTCGCCCAGTCGGAAATGAGTGAATGGGAATTCCTTCGTGCGATTGCGGAGCAGGCTGATTGCCACATTCTTCTGGATATCAATAATATTTTCGTCAGCGCCTTCAATCATGGTTTCGAGCCGATTGAATACGTGAAGGGCATACCGGTTGATCGGGTCCGCCAGTTCCATTTGGCAGGTCACGAGAATCGCGGCGATATCATCATCGACACGCACGATGCGCCGGTGATCGATCCCGTCTGGGATCTGTACGCGGAGGCGTGCAAGCGATTCGGACCAGTTTCGACGATGATCGAACGCGACGACAACATTCCCCCGCTGGAAGAATTGCTGGTCGAGCTCGATCGTGCCCGCAAGATTGCTGACGCGGTTTCCGCGATCGCGGCTGCTTGATGAGTGCGTACGCGACCCTGCAAGATCAGCTGCAAAATTATGTGTTGTCCGGTGATCGCAGCATCCTACCGGCTATCGTGGATGGCCCGCGCCTGGATGCGACTGGACGCCTAGACATCTACGCAAACGGCTACCGGCTGCGGCTGATCGAAGTGCTCGATGCCGACTACCCGGCGCTGCGCAGTCTCGCAGGCGACGATTTGTTCGATCAGGTTGCTACGGCTTACATCGATTCACATACATCCATTTTTCCAAATGCCCGATGGTTCGGTGCTCACCTTCCCAGCTTCCTGGCGACCGATACTGCTTTTGATTCGCAGCCTGTGCTGGCCGAGATGGCGGCATTCGAATGGGCGATGAGCCTGGCGTTCGATAGCGCTGACGACCGCGTTCTCGCTATCGCCGACCTGATGACTCTACCGGGCGAAGCCTGGTCCACACTGAGGTTTTGCGTTCACAGTTCCTTGCAGCGCCTGGAGCTTTCATGGAATGTAGCTGCGTTTTGGCACGCGGTAACACGCGAGGAAGATCTGCCCGCACCAGCACAGTCGTCAGACGCTGCGATCTGGATTGTCTGGCGGCGCGATCTTACGACTTACTTTCGCTCGCTGGAAATCGATGAGGCGGCGGCATTGAATACGATTGTCGCCCAAGGCAACTTCGCCGACTTGTGCGAGAACTTGTGCGAATGGGTCGAACCGGACGCGGTGCCCGCTTATGCAATGACGTTGTTAAGGCGCTGGATAGACGAAGGCCTGCTAAGCGGCATGCGTCAAGCGGTCTGAAACTGCCTTACATCTTCGGTAGCGTCACGCCCTTCTGCCCCTGATATTTGCCACCGCGATCTTTGTACGATGTCTCGCAAACCTCGTCGCTTTCAAAAAACAATACCTGCGCGACGCCCTCATTGGCGTAAATTTTTGCGGGCAGTGGCGTGGTGTTGGAAAACTCCAGTGTCACGTACCCCTCCCATTCCGGCTCGAACGGCGTCACATTGACGATGATGCCGCAACGCGCATAAGTCGATTTTCCGAGGCAAATGGTCAACACATTTCGCGGGATGCGGAAGTACTCAACCGTACGCGCGAGGGCGAATGAATTGGGCGGGATGATGCAGGCGTCGGCCTTGATATCGACAAACGAACTTGGGTCAAAATTCTTAGGGTCCACAATCGTTGAATTCAAATTAGTGAACAGCTTGAACTCATCCGAACAGCGAATATCGTAACCATAGCTAGACGTCCCGTAGCTGACGATGCGGTGCCCGTTGGCCTCACGCACCTGCCCCGCTTCAAACGGCTCGATCATGCCGTGCTCTTTGGCCATACGGCGAATCCATTTGTCGGCTTTTATGCTCACGTTGCCTGCTCCCCTGTCTCAGCTTTTGTACAAAACCAGCGTCACGTCAGCCCCCTGATCCCGAATTGGGACCAGAGCCTGATACTCCGGTGAATCGTGCCATCGTTTGGCGGTATCAATATCTTCGAACTGCAGCACTACTAATTTGTCGGGCAACATTTCCCCATTGAACACCTGCTCCTGTTGACCACGAAATAGCAATTCTCCACCGTATTGACTGATCGTATCGCCGACGCGACTACGATAGTCTTCCCAGGCCTCGGCATTCTTCACCCGAATTTGTCCAACGCAGTAAGCCGGCATCTCAGCGCTCTTCCGCCTGGTCCAGGTGTTCAGCACAATAGGAAATTGCCTGCCGGTAGGTTTGCGTCGCCGGCTCTGAGGAATACTGCGCGATGTGGTTGGACAGTAGCCGCACGGCCTCCTGATATTCTCCCAAGTGGTATCGAGTCATGGCGAGAAAAATATCGAATTCCGGCGCCTCCGGAAAAATTGCCGCGCCGCGCTGAAGAATACGTGCGGCGTCGCCAATCCGTCCAACGGCCAAGTAGTTACTGCCAAGGCTGACAATCGTGCGACGAAGTTCGTCTCCTTGCAAGCCACACTCAATGGCGCGTTCATAAAAACCGATTGCTTCGCCCCTTACACCTTCACTACCAAAAGTGCCCGCCAACTCATAGTTAACGATTGGGTCATCCGGATTGGCATTGTTCAGGTCCAGCAAAATTGTCAACGCCTCTGTGTGCTGTGAAGCGTTACGCAGCTCGATCGCGCGCCGTATGGCTTCTTCCACGATGAGGCTAGGTATTTTGTATGACAATCTTTGGAAACACGGCACTGCGATCCTGCGATTGCTTGGCAATTTTTGCCGCGCATTTGCGTGCAATGTCTTTGTAAATCAAGGCGATCAGACCATCCGGATCCGACACCACTGTTGGCTTGCCGCTATCGGCCATTTCGCGAATCCTGATGTCGAGTGGCAAAGATCCCAGCAAATCGATGTTGTAGTCGGCTGCCATTTTCTGGCCGCCGCCTTCGCCAAAAATATGCTCCATATGGCCGCAATTGGTACATACATGCATCGCCATGTTTTCAACAATCCCAATGATGGGCACGCCGACCTTTTCGAACATCTTCAGGCCCTTCCTGGCGTCGAGCAGGGCGATATCCTGCGGCGTGGTCACGATGACAGCACCCGTCACTGGCACTTTCTGCGCCAGCGTGAGCTGTATGTCGCCCGTGCCGGGCGGAAGATCAACGATCAGGTAATCCAGGTCATGCCAGTTGGTCTCGTTGAGAAGCTGCTCTAACGCCTGCGTAACCATCGGCCCGCGCCAAACCATCGGTGTTTCAGGGTCGATCAGGAAGCCAACGCTAATGGCTTGAATACCGTGGCCCTCCATCGGCTCCATGGTCTTACCGTCCTTTGAAGCGGGCCGACCAGTAATGCCGAGCATCATCGGCTGGGATGGTCCGTAGATATCTGCATCCAGCATGCCAACACTCGCGCCTTCTGCGGCCAGTGCCAGCGCCAGATTTACCGCAGTCGTACTCTTGCCAACGCCACCCTTGCCTGAAGCGACAGCAATGATGTTCTTGATGCCCGGCACCAGTTTTACACCGCGTTGCGCTGAGTGCGAGACAATTTTTGAATAGACGTTTGCGGATACATTCTCCACGCCATCGATCTTTTTCAGACGCGAAATTACCTGTTTGCGTATTCCCTCGGTTACGCTCTTGCCGGGATAGCCCAACACGACCTCCAGCGCAACGTCACCACCTTCGATCTTGATATTCTTTACTGACTTGCCTTGAACGAAGTTTTCATTGGTGACCGGATCGATCAATTCGCGAAGCGCGTTCTGGATTTGTTCGGTGGTAATGCCCATGGATTGCTTTCGATTCGGATGCCGATTCGCTCTATTAAAGGCGAATATCAAGGCAACCATATTATGGAATGGAGCTATGCAGCGTGCGTAATTTTACGCTGATCGTAACGCTGACTCGTATATCAAATTGATGGCTGGCTTGGTACAATTGATAGCGATAAAAAATCATTCAAATCAATCAGTTTTGCAATCACTGCACCTTAGAAGTTTTTGATGCCTCGAAAAATTTTCGCTACTACGGCACTACCTTACGCCAATGGTCCGCTTCATATTGGGCACATCGTCGATCAGCTGTACGGCGATATCTGGGTGCGATTCCAGCGCATGCAAGGCCACGAAGTGCATTTTGTGTGTGCAGCAGACACACACGGTGCACCGATCATGCTTCGCGCGGAAGCCGAGGGCATTACGCCCGAGGCGTTGATCGCACGTGTCAGCGCGGAACACGATCGCGACTGGCAGCACTTCCTGATGAGCTTTGACCACTGGCATTCGACGCATTCGCCAGAAAACGTTGCGCTGGCGCAAGACATCTACAAAAAACTCAAAGCTGCCAAGCTGATTGTATCGAAGGAGATCGAACAATTCTTCGATCCCGTAAAAGGAATGTTCCTGCCGGACCGCTACATCAAAGGAGAATGTCCGAAATGCGGCGCCAAGGATCAATACGGAGATTCATGCGAAAACTGTGGCGCGGTCTATGCGCCGACCGACCTGAAAAATCCTTATTCGACTCTCACCGGCGCCAAGCCGGTGCTAAAGACTTCCGAGCATTTCTTTTTCAAACTTTCAGACAAAAAATGTGTGCAGTTTCTGCAGGAGTGGACGAAGGAAACACCTTTGCAATCGGAAGTCGTTAACAAACTTGCCGAATGGCTGGGCGATGGTGGAAAAAATCTAAACGATTGGGATGTGTCGCGCGACGCGCCGTATTTCGGCATTGAAATTCCCGACGCACCCGGCAAATATTTTTATGTCTGGCTCGATGCGCCGGTAGGTTATCTCGCCAGTCTGAAGGCCTATTTCGAATCCGGCAAAGCCAAAGCCAATGGCGAGAAGCGTACGTTCGACGAGTTCATGGCTGACGATGATGTCGAGCAGTATCACTTTATCGGCAAGGACATCGTTTATTTCCACACCTTGTTTTGGCCCGCCATGCTCAAGTTCGCCGGCCGCAAGGTGCCCAATAACGTTTTTGTGCATGGCTTTATTACGTTCAACAGTGAGAAGATGTCCAAATCTCGCGGCACCGGGGTATCGCCGCAGCAGTACATCAAGCTGGGGCTCAATCCGGAATGGATGCGTTATTACGTCGCAGCCAAATTAAACGGCAAAGTCGAAGATCTCGATTTCAACCCGGATGATTTCGTCGCACGGGTCAATAGCGACCTGATTGGCAAGTACGTGAATATTGCCAGCCGCTCAGCGGGTTTCATCGCCAAGAAATTTAATGGCAAGTTGGGCAAGCCGCAGTTGCCCAAAGATGTGGCGAGCGAGTTTGCCGGTGCGGGCGACGAGATCGGTGGCTATTACGATAGCCGCGAATACGGCAAGGCAATCCGCAAGATCATGGCACTGGCGGATTTGGCCAATCAGTATGTCGACGCAAACAAGCCTTGGGAACTCGCCAAACGAGAGGGCAGTGAAGCTGAATTACTGACGGTGTGTTCGACAGCGGTGACGATGTTCCGCGATCTGACGGTTTATCTTGCACCGGTATTGCCACAACTCGCCGCAACGGCTGGCGAGATGTTTAATTTCGACGCGTTCGACTGGAAATCCGCGGCAAAGGCTTTGAAAGAAGGGCACGAGATCAAGCCATACAAACATCTGATGGCCCGCGTTGATCCAAAGCAGATTGACGCGTTGCTTGAGCCACCCGTGAGCGAGCGTACCAAGAAAGCTGACGCCGTCACAACCGACGTGAAATCAACAATTGCCGAAGCAAATGTAGCGTCGCCGACGGAATTCGCACTGGTTCCACCTGAGCCGCCAAGACCTGTCGTCATCCAGCCGATTGCAGAGACAATTTCTATTGACGACTTTGCGCGTCTCGACTTGCGTGTCGCCAGAATTCTTGATGCCGAATTGGTTGTGGAAGCCGATAAGCTGTTGCGCCTGACGCTGGACCTGGGAATAGAACAACGCACGGTATTTGCCGGGATTCGTAGTGCGTACCAGCCAAAGGATTTAGTTGGTCGATACACGGTGATGGTTGCCAATCTTGCGCCGCGCAAGATGCGTTTCGGTGAATCGCAGGGGATGGTACTTGCCGCAGGGGATGGCACCGGCATTTATCTGCTGTCACCAGATGCAGGTGCAGTACCCGGGATGCGTATTAAATGACCGAGCGCGATCTGCCGCTGCGGCTGCCGCCGTACGCGGTGGACCGGGAAACGCTCGAGTTGGAAATACGTCTCGACGCCTACCGAGCTTCTGGCCCGGGTGGGCAACACGTCAACAAGACAAATTCGGCGATCCGCCTCACGCATCTCCCGTCTGGCGTGGTGGTGATCGCACAAGACTCGCCCTCGCAGTTTCGCAACAAGGAAACTGCCTTTGAGCGCCTGATCGCGCGCCTTACCAAGCTGAACCATGTGCCGAAAGCACGCCTCGCTACCAAGCCTACGCGCGCGTCGAAAGAGCGTCGCATCGAAGCAAAAAAAACGCGTGCGACCGTCAAATCTGTTCGTAGCAAGAAGATTGGCCACGACGAGTGAGCGGGGACGGCCACACTGTTACGGTCAAGGTTTCGATCACGGGCCGCGTGCAAGGGGTGGGGTTTCGAGAATCAATGCGCATCGTCGCTCAAGCACTGGAAATCCACGGCTGGGTGCGCAATTGTGACGACGGCAGCGTGGAAGCTATCACGCAAGGAAATGAATACGCAATCGAGCAACTGGTGGCGTGGTGCCAGAGCGGGCCGCCGGGTGCAAACGTGAAATTCGTTACCGCAGAATTGGTTGAAAGCAGCGAAACGTTTATCGCCTTTACTCGCTGGCCAACCTACAATAAATAATCGGGCAAACTCATTTATCGGCGCGGGTTCCGGCCTATTTTCTGCCTGCAAGGCGCGCCAGCTCTAGAGTTTGTCAAAACCACGACAGAGAAACCATGCCGCAAACCGCACGAATGTGTCATTACGTCGCCATCGCCACGCTCATTGGGCTAATCACACTCTGCCTGGCATGGGAAACCGTGCTTGCCCCCTTGCGGCCCGGCGGCTCATGGCTAATGCTCAAAGCAGTGCCGCTACTCGTGCCGCTATTTGGAATACTCCGCGGCAAACGTTACACCTATCAGTGGGCCTCGATGTTTGTCTTGTTCTACTTCACCGAAGGCGTCGTACGTGCCTGGTCTGATCGTGGGCTGTCCAGCAATCTGGCCGCGACCGAAGTTTTGCTCACACTCAGCTTCTTTGTCGCGGCAATTTTTTTTGCCCGCTTGACCGCGCCTTCTAGGACTTCTGCTTCGCGCTAAACCCTGACTTGAGAACAGCAACCAGTACAGGCAACAGGCTGATGCCGATAATCGCGATGACAAGCAGCCCCTGATTCTGCTTGATCCACGGGATGTTGCCAAAGAAATAACCGAGATACACGAGCGAGCCAACCCACATGACTGCACCAAAAACGGTATAGGCGATGTATTTCCCCCGGGCCATGACCGACATTCCCGCGACAAAGGGAACGTAGGTTCGTAGAAACGGCACAAAACGCGCGAGTACGACAGCTATCGAGCCCCAGCGATCAAAGAATTCATGGGTGCGCTGAAGATGCTTCGGATTGAGTATTTTTGCCTTGTCGTTGACGAAAAATTTCGCGCCAAAGTACCGGCCAATTTCATAATTGCAGATGTTGCCTAGTACGGCCGCGACTAGCAGCAGTACGACGAGCAAATGCACATCCATCGCGCCTGAAGCGGCCAGCGACCCGGCGATAAACAGCAAAGAGTCACCGGGTAAAAAGGGCGCCACAACCAGACCGGTCTCAGCAAAAACGATGATGAACAAAATCGCATAAATCCAGGCACCATATGCCGCTATCCAGACGGCGAGGTGCCGATCGAGGTGCAGGATGATATCGACAGCAGCGGTGAGCCACTCCACGAGCGCGGTCCGGTCGGCCGAAAATTACTGGCCTGCCGAAATGACCTCCGGATCGCCGTCTTTTTTCACCGGCTTGACGAAATCCTCGCGGGACACGCCAAGGTAGTTTGCAATCGGGCAGGCGACCAAAACGGAAGAATAAATACCGAAACAGATGCCAATCGTCAATGCCAGTGCGAAATAGAAAAGGCTGGGGCCGCCAAAAATCAGCATGGCCAGCACCATCATCTGCGTCAGGCCGTGGGTGATGATGGTTCGTGAAATTGTCCCGGTGATAGCCGCGTCAAAAATCTCCGCAGTAGTTGCCTTGCGCATTTTGCGAAAATTTTCACGCGCACGATCAAACACCACCACCGATTCGTTTACCGAATAGCCCAGGATCGCGAGTACCGCCGCGAGCACCGGCAGGGAAAACTCCCACTGAAAAAACGCAAAGAAGCCCAGGATGATCACCACATCGTGCAAGTTGGCGATGATGGTGGCAACGGCAAATCGCCATTCGAAACGGATAGCCAGATAGATCAAAATGCCAATACACACCGCCAGCAGAGCAAGGCTCCCGTCATAAGCGAGTTCTTTGCCAACTTGCCCGCCAACAAACTCTGCGCGAAGTTTGTTCGCTTTAGGATCCGTTTTCGCCAATTCAACGTCGTAGTCCAGACCCAACGGAATCAGCGTCTGAATGATGGTATTTTTCTGTTGCTCCATCGCGGTGTTCTGGTCGCCGACGCTCGTCTTTAGCGGCAAGCGGATCAGAACATCTTTTGCTGAACCAAATTCCTGCACCGAGACATCAAGGAAACCTTTATTGCTGAGCTCGGTGCGGATTTTTTCCAGATTGGCAGCCTGCTTGAACGGCGCTTCAATGACTGTCCCACCAGTAAATTCGATGGAATAGTGAAGGCCCTTTGTCGCCAGGAAAACGACAGCCAACAGAAAGGTAATTAACGAAATCGCGTTGAACACCAGCGCGTGGCGCATAAACGGAATTGGCTTCTTGATTCTAAAAAACTCCATATTGCTTCCTATCTAATTCGGGTCTTGTGGCGAACGTTACCTATGCTTTGGCAGGAGTCAGGCTGGCAGGCTTATGCCAGTTCACGTTGCCAATCGATAATTTTGCGACTTTCTTCTTGCCACCGTAGATCAGATTCACCAGTCCACGGGACACCATCACTGCGCTGAATACGGAAGTGAGAATGCCCAGACAATGCACCACGGCAAATCCACGCACCTGGCCAGAGCCCCAGATAAGCAGGGCCAAGCCGACGATCAGGGTCGTAATATTCGAATCGATAATGGTGTCAAGCGCCCGGTCGTAGCCGGCTTGTATGGCCATTTGAGGCGACATGCCATTGCGAAGTTCTTCGCGAATGCGCTCGTTGATGAGTACGTTAGCGTCAATTGCCATACCCAGCGCCAATGCAATTGCGGCAACGCCTGGCAAGGTTAATGTTGCTTGAAGCATCGACAGCAATGCGACCAGAAAAAGCAGGTTACAGCCCAGTGCCACCACCGACACAACGCCAAACAACATGTAATAGGCGATCATGAAAACGGTAATTAACGCAAACCCAAGAAGCAGTGAATTCTTCCCTTTTTCGATATTGTCGGCCCCTAGACTTGGACCAATCATGCGCTTTTCAATGATCTGCATTTCAGCCGCCAGCGCGCCGGCGCGCAATAGCAATGCAAGATTCTTGGCTTCCTGAGTGTTGGGCATACCGGAAATGTAGAAGCGTGCACCCAATTCACTATTGATGTTTGGCCAGGTAAGTACTTCGGGCTTGCCTTTTTCGATCATGATCACGGCCATGCGCTTGCCCACATTACCGCGAGTGGTTATCGTCATCGCGCGGCCACCAGCGGCATTCAGCGTAACGTTAACAATTGAGCCACCGCCAGCTTGCTGGTCGAAGCCGGCTTGCGCATCGGTGATTTTGTCCCCGGTGAACGCGATGGATTTGTAAACAAGTACCGGATAGCCTTTTTCGTCGATGATCTTTTCAGTACCAAACGGCGCAGGTTCATTTCGATAGCGCTCAAAAGCATCGTAATTCCGCGATGCCGCATGTTCCTCCGCGACCAGGCGGACCTCCAGCGAAGCGGTGCGACCGATCAACTCCTCGGCCCGCGCTGGATCCTGTACACCGGCAAGCTCCACCAGAATGCGATCAACCCCCTGCTGCTGCACGATCGGCTCCGAAACACCGAGTTCATTCACACGTCGACGAAGGGCCGTAATATTCTGCTGGATCGCATTCTCCTGCAACTTCTGGATCGTCTCCGGCTTCATCAGTACTGTCAAAACAAATTCGCCGTTGACTTCGGTGTCCTTCAGCAACAACTCAGGCAGTTGCGTAGTGATTTCCGTCTGCGCACGCAAGAGTTCGGGCTTCTCTTTGAACTTCGCTACCACGCGATCGCCATCACGGGAGATACCCGTATAGAAAATCTTCTTGTCGCGCAGCAAGACGCGCACATCTCCAACGTAGCGATCGACGGCCTTATCGAACACGGATTTCATGTCCACCTGCATCAGAAAGTGCACACCACCGCGTAGATCGAGACCAAGATACATCGGCAACGCATTGATACTGGATAGCCACGCCGGCGAACTAGAAATCGCCTGTAATGCAACGATATAGCCAGCACCCAGTTTGGCCTGAATTGCTGCCTGACCATTCTTCTGGCTTTCGCCATCCTTGAAACGTACCTTGATCGATTCTTTTTCGATCAAACTGCTAATAACGTCCACTTTCGCGGCCTTCAATGCTTCGTCTACTTGCTTGAGCGTATCTGCGTCCGCTTTGTTGGCGCGCAATCCTGAGACCTGGACCGCAGGGACTTCACCAAAAAAGTTCGGCAGGGTGTACAGAAAACCAACGATCAGGGCCGCAACAATGACGGCGTACTTCCATACTGGATATTTATTCATAGGTGTAAGCTAAGGCTCAGAAAAATCTAGCGGCTATTAATACGATTGGCGACGAATAGCGACGTACGGCGGTGAAATGGTTACTTAGTTACGTCGTTGAAAGTACCCTTGGGCAACAGTGTCGTCACCGCCTGCCTCTGAATATGGATGATTTTGCCGTCGGCGACCTCGAGCCCGATGTACCCGTCACCGATTTTTGCGATACGCCCGATGATACCCATGGCGATCACTTCATCGCCCTTTTGAAGGGCATCCAGCATCAGCTTTTGTTCTTTTGACTTCTTCATCTGCGGCCGAATCATGAGGAAGTACAAAAGGATAAACATCGCAAAAATCGGCAACATGCCGATCAATGAATCGCTGCCAGAAGGCGCAGCCGTCGCTTGGGCGTAGGCGTTGGTAATCATTAAATTCGGGCTCCGGGTTTGAAATTGGGGTACGCGGCGTGAATATTCCAACTGTGCAATGCTTCGACGGCACTATCGTGAGTTGGAAGCTTTTTCCTAGAATTCAATAGCTTGTATCGAATACTGGCGGGTAAATTAACCAAAAATTATACCACTTCACTGTGGGCCACCGGCACGATCCGCATGGAACTTCTCGACAAACGGTGCAAATAGCTGCGTCTCAATGGCTACACGCATTTCACGCATCAATTGCTGGTAATAGAACAGATTGTGAATGGTATTGAGCCTGGCACCCAGAATCTCGTTGGTGCGCTGTAAATGATGCAGGTAGGCGCGCGTAAAGTTGGTGCAGGTATAGCAGGGGCAACTTCTATCGAGAGGACCGGTGTCGTCCTTATGGCGCGAATTGCGAATCTTGACGTCGCCGTGTCTTGTGAACAGCCAGCCATTGCGGGCATTTCTGGTGGGCATGACGCAATCGAACATGTCTACGCCCGCCCCGACCGCGGCGACCAAATCTTCAGGGGTGCCAACACCCATCAGGTAACGCGGACTATCAGCGGGCAACTTCGGCGCCGTATGCGCAAGCACACGCATCATGTCTTCCTTCGGCTCACCCACCGATAGGCCGCCGATGGCGTAGCCATGAAATCCGATGTCGAACAGGCCGGCGAGCGATTCATCACGCAAATCCTCATACATGCCGCCCTGCACGATACCGAACAATGCATTTGGATTCTGCAGTTGTGAAAATTCACTCTTGCAGCGTTGCGCCCAACGCAATGAAAGCCGCATGGATTCGGCAGCTTCGACGTGCGTGGAGGGATGTGCCGTGCACTCGTCAAACACCATCACAACATCGGCGTTCAGCACTCGTTGTATCCGCATGGATTCTTCCGGAGACAGGAAACATTTGTCACCATTAATTGGCGACTGAAACGCCACGCCTTGTTCGGTGATTTTTCGCAGGTCGCCTAGGCTCCATACCTGAAAACCGCCAGAATCGGTCAGAATTGGCGCATCCCAGGCCATGAATTTGTGCAGTCCGCCATGTTTGGCGATGACGTCGAGCCCTGGCCGAAGCCAGAGGTGAAAGGTATTGCCGAGTACGATCTTCGCGCCTATCTCGTTGAGTTCAAGTGGACTCATTCCCTTCACTGTGCCATACGTCCCTACGGGCATGAAAACCGGCGTTTCCACGACGCCATGATTGAGTGTCAAGCGACCGCGTCGTGCGGCCCCATCGGTGGCGAGCAATTGAAATTTCACGGCGGTTGAATTCTGGTGGTTTGTAGAGTGGCGGAGGATAAACGTAATCAGCGGGCTTGCCAAACTACTGGTGAAGTTTTTTTTGCGCGCTGATAAAGTTGACTTGACGCAATCCATCACATTTTCGTTCTCAACTCCTGACTCGTAAATGTTATATTGGACTTTGCAAATATCGCGGTTTCAATAGCCGTCGAGTGCACCCTTTACCTCCGCTTAAAAATAGTCCACATGCATCAAAAGATCGCTACCAAGAACCTGAAGACCGGTATGTTTGTCGCCGATCTGGATCGGCCGTGGATCGATACACCATTTCTGTTGCAAGGATTTCTGCTCGAGGACAACGAACAGTTACAGCAACTCCGCCAGCACTGCGAATGGGTCATGATCGATCCTCAACGTTCGGTTGGTCCGGAGTACGAAAAACCGGCGAAAAAGGCAGCATTCACGCCGCGCTCCCTGGGTAGTGAGCCCCGGGTGGTCATCAACCGGTCTCAAGCACCTGCCAGGCCAGCGGATCGGGAATCAGCGAAAACCAGCACAACGTCACCCGCGAAACCAGTACCCGCGCGTAACATGGCGCAGGCGACCTCCGGCAGCAACCCACGATCGCCAGATTCGATCACCTGGACAGCCGGAAGCCGCGACAATACACCTGCTCGTGCCGCAGGAAAACTCGCTCCCCCTGCCGCGTCGAGAAACGCTCACTCCATCAGCAACGCGAACGAAACGCCGAGGCGCGGACTGCGCAGCCTCTGGGGCGACCTCCGCGACGGCGTCACCAACATGTTCGCGCGAACCGAAAATGATAAGTACGATTTCGATAAGGTTCCGGAGTCCATAGATGCAGCCGAAGTGTTTTTGCGGCCGGCATTCATACCGGAGACGGTCCAGCTAACGATCTACGAAGATACGGCGACGGTCGAATCTGAAATCAGTGCGGCGGCAGACTCCTTCAAACGCACCAACGACTTGTTGAACAACATCGCCGACGATATTCGCGGTGGCGAAGGCTTGAAGCTCGAAAACATAGAATCAGTGATCGACGATATGGTCGACAGCATGATTCGCAATCCTGATGCACTCATGTGGGTGGCGCGCATGCGCGAGCAGGATTTGAATATCTACAGTCACGGCATCAGCGTCGCAGTAAATCTGGTGGCTTTTGGCAGGCACCTTGGTTACCCAAAAGAGCAGCTCACACAACTTGGAACGCTTGGCCTGCTGCTGGATGTTGGTAAGATCAAGTTACCCCGAGAGCTGTTGGAAAAAAATCAACGTCTGACGGCCGACGAGTTCGAACAGATCAAAGAGCATGTCGAACTTGGTCTCACTATTTTGGGTGAAACGCCAAACATTCACCCGGACGTACTCGAAGGTATTGCCCAGCACCATGAACGGATGAACGGTAGTGGCTATCCCAATAACCTGATCGGGAACAAAATCAGTACGTATGGCCGTATGAGCGCGATCGCAGACACGTACTCGGCGGTAACCAAACCACGCCCATACGCCGAGGTAGTTTCGCCGCACCAGGCGCTACAAATGCTCTCCAGTTGGAGTGGTAGCCAATTCCAGGCTGATATGGTCGAACAGTTCATTCAATCCATTGGCGTGTTTCCGGTCGGTAGCATGGTGGAACTCTCTACCGGTGAAGTTGCTGTCGTGGTTACGCATAGCAAATACAAGCGACTGCGGCCGGTGGTACTGGTGCTCACTGAAGCCGACAAGACAATACGAACCAATCCTAGTACCCGCGACCTTCTTTACGATACTTCGGATACTCCGGTATATATCAAACGTGGATTGCCCAGCAAGTCTTACGGGCTGGACCCTCGTGACTACTACGCCGCTTAACCAAACGCCCTGAGAATCCGCGTAGAGATGACTGATATCCCCCACATTCCTGCGCCAGCAAGTTCGTTGCGGGCACCTTCGGGGGAAGTCCAACCATCCCAGGAGATTGACCGCAGACTCCTGAGATCGACCCTCACCAATGCAATCAACCACGCGCGTATGGCACAGCGCGTGGTTGCCGTCCTGATGGTGACACTTTCACGTTCGGATCGCCTTGAGGCAATACTGGGGGTACCTACACGCCAAATCATGCAGCAGGCCATGCGCCGCGTTGCCGACGCATTGCGACCGGATGACCGCATTGTGCAACTCACCGACGAAAAACTCTGTGTCATGCTGCCTAATCTTCGCAGTGAAGCCCTACCGCTGCTGGCGGCGGGAAAGGTTAAGCAGGCGTTTGAGACGCCATTCAGCTTCGAGGAGAATATTGTCACCATACGGCCTTCCATTGGCATCGCCACCTTTCCAGCCCAGGCGGCGAACGGCGAAGAACTTCTCGTGCACGCCGATATCGCGAAGGACATCGCCCGCAACCGGGACGTACTCCACTACGTTTTCCATGCCGATGACCGTCGCGCAGCAGATACCTATACGGGCCTCAACAACGAGTTGCGCGAGGCAATCCGTTCCAATCAACTTGAAGTGCACTATCAACCAAAAGTCGATCTGAAATCCGGCCAGTGCCGAAGCGTTGAAGCGTTATTGCGCTGGACTTTGCCGGACCACGGCGTCATTCCGCCGTCGTCAATCATCCGAGTCGCGGAAAGCAACGGCATGATTGGTGTGCTTACAGAATGGGTGCTGAATACGGCGCTACGACACCAGTCAGAATGGAAATATCTGGGTACCAATGTTGATGTTGCTGTCAACCTTTCTACCGTTACGCTTGGCGACGGCCAGCTCCCCAGCATGATCGGCCAGGTGCTGGGCATCTGGCAAGCTGACCCGACACACCTGACGCTGGAGATTACCGAAGACGCTACCATTAACGACATGGAGTATTCGTTGACGATAATGAATCAGCTGAAGAAAATGGGCGCCAAACTATCAGTAGATGACTTTGGCACGGGTTACTCGTCCCTTTCCTACGTAAAGCGATTCCCACTCAGCGAGTTGAAGATCGACAAGATGTTTGTCCAGCACATGCGTGACAACAAGGGTGACCAACAAATCGTACGGTCGGTGATCGATCTGGCACACAATTTTGACCTCACGGTTGTCGCCGAAGGTGTTGAAGACAACGCCACACTCAAGGAGCTCAAACGCATGGGATGCGATCTGGCGCAAGGCTTCGTCATCAGCCCCGCCATGCCTGCTAGTGAATTGCTCGAGTGGCTTAAACGGCACAACTGAATCATGTAAATTCGCGAGAATTTCGCGTGATTGACATGTTCCACCATTGAGAAACGCGTGCTAATCTGTTTGGCATCGTCGGCGATCCAGTGAAACGCTTTTTGCAACAACCTCTCAGGTAATGGCCATGAACCTCAACGCTGAACAAATAGCTGAACTACTTGCCGGTATCGCGCGTTCGCAACAGGCGATCATTGACGCGATTGAAAGTGAGAGTGGTGGCTGGCGAAATACCCACTTGTTGCCGAAGCTGAATACGGCCTCGAACATGCGTCTGGCGACGCCACGTTTAATCGACATACCCTCGCGTATATTATTGCGATCGCAGGGCCGTGTGCCGATGGATGTTGCGACTATCGTACGCGCTATCCAGGAATCACTGGGACCATCTGCAGTGGCCACTCCCGTGCCGGCCCCAGTGACAACACCGGCAGCCGTCGCGGGCGGAAACGCCGCCTCAGTGCCTGCGGACCCAAAGAACAATGACCTCGGTAATTTCTTCGATAGCTGACGGTCGCTGTTGGCGGCGATGGTGACGCACAAAGCTCACTGGCACCTGCGGGGCAGTCAAAATCTATTTCCCGGTCAGCAAAACCTTGCAGCCGGTAATTTGCAAATTGAGTGTGCCGCTCTAGCGCGCATCGCGAAATAGATGTGACTTCACAACTTCCTGTTTCGTGCTTGGTCCCTCGCCATTGGCTTATCACAGTGCTTGCCTTGGCCTGCCTGACTTGCGCGACAAACAACGCGTCATTTGCCGCAGACGCGGGTTCTGTCACTGCCGCAACAGGCCTGAAGGGTCGACTGATTGTCGGCTACCAAGGCTGGTTTGGTTGCCCGCAAGACGCCGTCGGCAATGCGCAATGGGTTCACTGGTTCCACAAGAACAATCCGGTTGAAGAAAATCTCTCTGTCGATCTGTTGCCGTCAGTACAGCAGTTCGGCCAAGCAGACTTATGCCCGACAAATCTACGTCGTCAGGATGGGTCCACCATCAGTGTTTTTTCTTCGCAGAACGCGCGGGTTGTAGCGAAGCATTTTCGCTGGATGCGCGACCACGGTATTGACGGTGCCGCCGTGCAACGTTTTGTTGGCCCATTGGCCACGCCAGTATTGAAGCAGCGCAGTGATCGCGTCTTGCGGAACGCAATGGCGGCTGCGGAGGCAAATGCGCGCGTGTTCTTTCTTACCTATGACATTTCCGGCGCGGATGCCAGTACGGTAGTGGCCGATATTCAACGTGACTGGAAATACCTTGTTCAGGAACTCAAAATCACGAGTAGTCCGAGCTATTTGCGCGCCAACGGCAAACCTTTGTTGCAACTATGGGGCTTCGGATTCAAAGACCGGCCCGGTTCGCCGTCGGAAGTTTCCGCATTGATCGGCGACCTCCAGAATGGTCGCAACAATCTGACCGGTGTAACACTTATCGGCGGCGTTCCCTCGAACTGGCGAACGCTGGACGGAGACTCGCAATCAGACCGCCACTGGGCAGACGTCTATCGTAGTTACGATGTGCTGAGTCCCTGGTCCGTAGGGCGCTTTCGCGATGACACCGGTGCAGATAAATTTATTCGCGAGCGCGTCATGCCAGACATCGAAGAATCCAGGCGTCTCGGTATCGCTTACATGCCGGTGATCTTCCCTGGTTTTTCCTGGTACAACCTGCAAAAAGGGCGCGGCGATAAAAAATTAGCGATCCTCAATCAGATTCCAAGGCGCTGCGGCAATTTTTATTGGCGGCAGATAGCAGGTCTGCTTGCTACCCGCGTTGAAACGCTTTACGCGGCCATGTTTGATGAAGTCGATGAGGGCACGGCTTTATTTCCGACCGAAACGCGCGAAGACCGATTACCCAAAGACGCAAAGATGGCATTCCTGAATCAGGACGGATGTGTACTTGCCGACGACTGGTATCTGCAAATTACCGGCAAGGCGGCCAGCTATCTGCGCCGGAACGAGGTGCCGCCCGCTCCACTCGACGCAACAATGCGCCCCTGATTTTCAGTTTGCCCCTGTATCCTGCCAAGCGTGAAACCATTCCAGCGTCTCGGCGGTGATGCGTCCCTCGCTCGGTCGATACTCCGCGCTCACCCAGCCGCCATAGCTTCCACTAGCTGCCACGCGATCAATTTCCTCAAACAAATGCGGATAGTCAATC
This sequence comes from Burkholderiales bacterium, assembly GCA_038321965.1. Lineage (GTDB taxonomy): Bacteria > Pseudomonadota > Gammaproteobacteria > Burkholderiales > Usitatibacteraceae > UKL13-2. Next base: position 29,055 of record JBBQFL010000019.1, read on the forward strand.
GTTCCTGTGCCCGGCTCGTTGCGACCCGGCGCGTCGGCGAATTGAATGTGGCCAATGCGTGGCAACAACCGTTCGATGGTTGCGGCCAGCTCCACCGCGCCGCCGCCCTCCATGATCCGCATATGATAGCAATCGTACTGCAACATGATATTCGCGGCGCCAACGATATCCATCACGCGAACCGCATCGGTGGTGTTGCTGACAAGATAGCCCGTAACATCCTGCGTATTGATCGGCTCAAGATTAAGTGCGAGTCCGGCAAGCTGGCACTGGTTTGCCGCGTAGCGCAAGTTGGAAATCAACGTCATCTCGCATAAGCCTCGATCAGCGTCAGGCGGCAGCACACCGGCCAGGCAATTGAGTTGCGGCACGCCAATGGCCAGCGCATATTCGATCGCTTCAGCCACGCACAACTGAAACGACTCTTCGCGACCAGGAACGCCGGCGAATCCCCATTCTCCCAGCGATTGTGAACCGGCTCGGATATTGATCAGCACAGGCGTTAGCCGATATTGTTTTAGCCGATTACTAACGTCTTTCGAATCATGATCGTAGGGATAGTGGAATTCGACCGCAGCGAATCCGGCTTCGGCCGCAGCAGAAAATCGTTCGAGGAACGGCACCTCAGTAAACAGGAAAGAGATATTGGCGGCGAAGCGTGGCATTTGGTTGGTACGATCTAATGATAGTGCCGAGTATGATGGGTAATTGCGAACAAGTGCACATCAAGAGCGGTAGTGCCGACCCGAGACACTCAAAAAAATACGACATTAGGAAAGGAAAAACATGGCCGGACAACCCGAAATCACCAACATGGCGCTGTTCTGCGATTTTGAAAACGTCGCTATCGGCGTGCGCGATGCGAAGTATCCGGAATTCGACATCAAGAAAGTGTTGGAGCGCCTACTCGTCAAAGGCAGTATTGTCGTCAAGAAAGCGTACTGCGACTGGGACCGATACAAGGAATTCAAGAAGACCATGCACGAGGCCGCATTTGAGTTGATCGAGATTCCGCACGTTCGCCAATCCGGCAAGAATTCTGCCGATATTCGTCTGGTGGTCGATGCACTCGATCTCTGCTACACCAAGGCGCATGTCGATACGTTCGTCATTATTAGCGGTGACTCTGATTTCTCACCGCTCGTGGCGAAATTGAAGGAAAACAACAAGCGCGTCATCGGCGTTGGCGTAAAAGATTCAACGTCCGAACTGTTGAGTGGCGCGTGCCACGAGTTTATCTACTACGACGACCTCGTGCGTGCGCAGGAAGCGAAGAAGCAGGCCAATCGGCAAGCCACCGCTAAGCCCGCCGCGCAGGCGAAAAAGGCTGCGCAGAAACCGGAAGACGACAAGCGAATTGAAGTACTGGAGTTTCTGGTCGATACCGTGGAAGATCTGATCAATGAGCGCGGCTCGGACGAGAAACTTTGGGGCTCAATGGTGAAGCCGACGATGCAGCGCCGCCGACCGGGCTTCAATGAGTCGTCATATGGTTATCGCAGTTTTAAGGAACTCGTCGAGGATGCAGATAAGCGGCAGATGGTGGTGATGGTGCGCGATGAAAAGTCCGGGCAGTACACGATACAGTTGCCAGCGAGTCGTTAGAAGTAACCGTTGTGTGGTGCGAACGCTTGCTACTCCCGTACAGTATGCAAGCTACCGCTGACGCCGACTAGCAACAGCTATGTACGGCCGGTATCAACCCTCGACTGAAGCGTTTCGGCCATCGTCGCCACAAAAATCCTTTTCACGCTTTCCGTTTGAGCGCAGTGTCTTTGATTTCCGCCAAGAAATAAACTGAAAAACAAGCGCCATGGCGGTGTGCAGACCGGAAATGCTTGCAATGCCGCTCCGGGTGGCGTTCTACATCAGCGTCATGGGCATTGAATACTTCACCGCTGCGGAAGCTAAATGGAGATAAGCCGTTGACATAAATAGAACGGTTGTTCTATTATTTACGTATGTCATCTCAATCCGCAAAGCTCTCCAAGGGTGAAGAGACCCGCGCGCTTATCCTCGAAGCCGCCGTTCAACACGCCGGCGTGCATGGTTTCGAAGCCCTGACAATCGGCGTGCTGGCTGAGCAGGCGGGCTTGTCCAAGAGTGGTCTCTTTGCCCACTTTGGCTCGAAGGAAGAGCTGCAAATCGCCACGTTGGACGAGGCAGTGCGCCGCTACAACGAGGTCGCGTTTATTCCGGCATTGAAGGCGCCAAGGGGATTGCGCCGCTTGTCGATGGTTTTCGACAACTGGCTGCAGTGGCTTGAACGCAGCGGTTTGAAGGCCTGCCCCATGATTGCGGCGAACACCGAGTTCGATGATCGGCCCGGGCCGATGCGTGATGCGGTGGTGCAGCATATGCAGCGGCTTAACCAGGAAATCATTCGCGGCGTGCAGATCGCTATTGATACCGGCGAGTTCGCTCGTGATGCCGATCCAGAACAGTTTGCGTTCGAGCTATTCGGCATTATTTCTAGCTGCTATCGCTCGCGCTATTTGTTTTCGGATCCCGCCGCGAGCGCGCGGGCGCGCAAAGCATTTGACCGGCTGACCGCCTCCAGCCTCGCCCGGCCAGAACGCGAAAGCATTACCCGTCGTACTCCCAAATAAACTTTTCCATCAGGAGATTCTCATGAGTGTTGCAATATCCAGTGTCATTTCTAGCGCCGCAAATAGCACGATCGTTCGTAACTATATTTTGCTGCCGCTTATGCGCGCGACAACCTCGGTTGCAGCCACAATCGCGCCCGCATGGGTGGCGCGCACTGCAGCGCAACGTTTCATCACGCCGCCGCACCACGCCCACACACCACGAGAATTACGGCACCTGCAAAATGGCCGCAGCGTGTTGATCGCATCCTCGCTCGGCAAACTCGCCGCCTGGCAATTCGGCGACCGCTGGCGTCCGGCGATCATCATGAGCCACGGCTGGGGTGGGCGCGGTGCGCAATTTCGTGAATTCGTTCAGCCACTGCTCGATGCGGATTTTCAGGTGTGGCTATTCGATCACGTTAGCCATGGCCTCAGTGAAGGCCGTGACGCGCCAATTACCGACTTTGCCAAGGGAGTTACTGCGGTGGTACGCGCGGCTGAGTCTGAAGGTGTCTCAATCGCAGGGTTTGTAGGCCATTCTCTGGGCTGCACCGGCATCGGTATCGCATTGCGCAGCGAATTGCGCGACTTGAAAAAAGTACGCGTCGTGCAAATTGCGCCCCCGGCCTCGCTAATTCGCTACTCGCGATTTTTCGCCCGCATGCTGGGACTGCCTGAGCGCATTCGTGCAGCGATGCAGTGGCGGCTTGAGCAAAAAATTGGCGTGAACTGGCATGAATTTGAGATGCCTGAGGCCGTTTCTACGCTGACTGCTAAGGCGCTGATCATTCACGATCAGAACGACCGGGATGTGCGCATCGAAAACGGCCTGACTGTTGCACGATCCTGGCCTGACGCACGCTTCAAGCGAACGTACCGCCTTGGCCATCGCAAGATCCTGCGCGATCAGAGTGTAATTGCAGCTGCAGCGGACTTCCTGGCTGATCGCGTCGAGTTTCAGCGACCACCGCAGATTGACGAGTGGGCCGATTTTCCAGGAGCGGCGCCAATATATTGACGGTTGCGTCGCAGCGCAGGAAGCTCGCAGCAAGATTCGCAGGGATTTACTCTTTCAAAGCGGGAGTGTGATAACACACGACATCCGCCGGTTCGCCTATGCCAAAATAGGTGCAGAAAAAATAACCGGAGGAAGCCATGTCGAGCATGATGCAACGGCCGTTGCTCATTTCATCTCTCATTGAGCACGCGGCGCAAAATCACGCCCAGACGGAGATCATTTCGCGCACCATCGAGGGCGGCGCCACGTTTACGCTGCATCGAACCAACTATGGTGAGGCATGTAAACGCGCCAAGCGCCTGGCCAATGCGCTGACGCGGTTTGGCGTGAACACAGGCGACCGCATTGGCACGCTGGCGTGGAATGGCTATCGACACTTTGAGCTTTATTACGGCGTGTCGGGAATGGGTGCTGTCATGCACACCATCAATCCGCGACTGTTCCCCGAGCAACTCGTGTACATCGCGACGCATGCTGAAGACAAGTACGTGTTCTTCGACCTCACATTTGCGCCGCTTGTCGAAGTCCTCTCCGCAAAGGTACCGGGCATCAAAGGATTTGTGGCGATGGCTGATCGCGAATCCATGACAACCGCGTTGTCAAATAGCAATATACGCAACCTGATGTGTTTCGAAGAGTTGATCGATGCTGAGAGTGAACAATTCGAATGGCCGCAATTCGATGAACTCACGCCTTCCTCTCTTTGCTATACCTCGGGCACCACTGGTAATCCCAAAGGCGTTCTCTACACGCATCGCTCCACCCTGCTTCATACCTTTGGCGGCATGTCTCCGGAAGCGCTCAATATCTCCGCACGCGACGTCATGCTACCAGTCGTACCCATGTTTCATGTCAACGCCTGGGGCCTGCCCTATATGTGCACGGCCGCCGGGGCCAAGCTGGTGTTTCCGGGAGCGGCACTTGACGGCGCCAGTCTGCATCGACTGTTCGAGCAGGAAAAGGTCACGCTGAGTGCCGGGGTGCCGACCGTCTGGCTGGGACTGCTGTCGTACGTAAAATCAAACAGCCTTAAATTCAGCACATTCAAGGAAACCATCATTGGCGGGTCGGCTTGTGCGCCAGCGATGATCGAGTCATTCGAACGTGATTACGGCGTCCGTGTGGTGCACGCCTGGGGGATGACCGAAATGTCCCCCCTTGGCACCGTCTGCAGGCTGATGGCGAAACATCTTTCCTTGTCGCCCGCTGAGCAATTTAAGGTTCAAACCAAACAGGGGCGCGCCGTGTATGGCGTGGCGATGAAAATTGTCGATGGGGATGGTAAGGAATTACCGCGCGACGGCAAAGCATTCGGCGACCTCATGGTGCGCGGCCCTTGGATCGTAGAGCGCTATTTCAACGAAGAACATTCCGCGCTGCGTGACGGCTGGTTTCCGACCGGCGACGTGGCGACTATCGACACAGACGGCTATATGCAGATCACGGACCGCTCCAAAGACGTGATCAAATCCGGCGGGGAATGGATCAGTTCGATCGACCTGGAAAATATAGCGGTGGCACACCCAGCCGTACAGGAAGCCGCCGTCATCGGTATCGCGCACCCTAAGTGGGATGAGCGGCCGTTACTGGTGATTGTGAAAAAGAAGGATGCCGCTGTCACGCGTGAGGACCTGCTGACATTCTTCGACGGCAAGATTGCCAAGTGGTGGATGCCCGATGATGTTGTATTCGTTGAACAGCTCCCACATACGGCAACGGGGAAACTATTGAAAACCAAAATGCGTGAGGATTTCAAGGAATACAAGTTACCAACTGCTTGAACCCTGTCCTGGAATATTCAACCAACAAAAAAGCCGGGACATGCCCGGCTTTTTTGTTGGAACCAGATAAGTCAGAATCTACTTCTTTGGCGCTTCCACTGGCTTTGCGTCAGCCGGCTTGGCATCGGCAGGCTTCACCGTTGCCGGGGCGGGTGCGACGGCAGCCGCAGCGGGTGTCGCGCCGGGTGTTAGTGCAGGCGCAGGTGCGACAGCAGAGGTGGCGGCTGGCACGACTGGCGGCGCAGTTGGAGCTGTGACCTTCTGTTCCATCTTCATCGGCGCAGCTGGCGCAGGCGCTTGATCGGCACCGCCGGCAATCAGCGGCACGATCAACAGAGCAACGATGTTGATGATTTTGATCAACGGGTTCACTGCAGGGCCTGCCGTGTCCTTGTAGGGGTCACCAACGGTGTCGCCAGTAACAGCGGCTTTGTGCGCGTCTGAGCCTTTCCCGCCAAAATGGCCGTCTTCAATGTATTTCTTGGCGTTGTCCCATGCGCCACCGCCGGTACACATCGAGATCGCGACAAAAAGTCCGGTCACGATGGTGCCCATCAGCATGCCGCCAAGTGCTTGAATGCCTGCCTCACGCCCCATCAGGAAGCCAACGATCACCACCACCGCAATCGGTGCCAATACTGGCAACAGCGAAGGAATGATCATTTCCTTGATCGCGCCTTTGGTCAGCATATCGACCGCACGGGAGTAATCCGGCTTCGCCGTACCTTCCATGATTCCTTTTATTTCGCGGAACTGGCGACGAACTTCTTCAACCACATGACCGGCACAACGGCCAACGGCTTCCATGGCCATTGCTGCGAACAAGTAAGGAATCAAACCGCCGACGAACAAGCCAATAATAACGGCAGGGTTGGAAAGATCAAACGTGACGTGGCGACCGGCTTCCGCCAGCTTGTGGGTGTAATCGGCAAACAGCACCAGTGCGGCGAGGCCGGCTGAGCCGATTGCGTAGCCTTTGGTCACCGCTTTGGTGGTATTGCCAACCGCGTCGAGTGGATCAGTGACGTCGCGCACTGATTTTGGCAGGCCGGACATTTCAGCGATGCCACCGGCGTTATCCGTGATCGGGCCATAGGCGTCTAACGCAACGACGATACCGGCCATCGACAGCATGGACGTTGCGGCAACAGCAATGCCGTACAAACCAGCCAATGCGTAGGCCGCATAAATTGCCAGACAGACCGACAACACTGGCCAGGCGGTCGAACGCATCGAAACGCCGAGCCCGGCGATCATGTTGGTGGCATGGCCTTTTGTGGAGGCTTCCGCAACGTGCTGCACGGGCTTGAATTCGGTGCCGGTGTAGTACTCTGTGATGTAGACCATCAACGCGGTTAACACCAGCCCGACCACGCAGCATAGCCACAAGTTCATGACCGTCAGCTTGGGGTCTTGCAGGTAGATGTCCTTCATCATCCAGTCAGTGAGGAAGTAAAAAGCAATCAGCGCCAGCACGCCGGCAACTGCCAGACCGCGATAAAGCGCGTTCATGATCTTGCCGCCGTCCCATGCTTTGACGAATGCACAGCCGATGATCGAGGCGATGATGGCAAACGCACCGAGAACCAGCGGATAAACGACGACGTTCGCGACCGTCGCGGTAGCAGGCAACAACAAGGCGCCCAGTACCATGGTTGCAATAATGGTCACGGCGTAGGTTTCGAACAAGTCGGCAGCCATACCCGCGCAGTCGCCGACGTTGTCACCGACGTTATCTGCGATCACCGCAGGGTTGCGCGGGTCATCTTCCGGAATGCCGGCTTCAACCTTGCCGACCAGATCCGCGCCAACGTCAGCGCCCTTGGTAAAAATGCCACCACCGAGACGGGCGAAAATTGAAATGAGCGAAGAGCCAAACGCCAAGCCAATCAATGGCTTGATGACATCGCTTAGTTTGGCGCCATGTACGGCGGAGCCTTGCAAATAGTAGTAGAACACCACCACACTCAAAAGCCCCAGACCCACCACCAGCAACCCGGTGATCGCGCCGCCTTTGAAGGCGACATTCAGCGCAGGATTGATGCCGTGACGCGCAGCTTCGGCAGTACGTACGTTGGCACGCACCGATACGTTCATGCCAATGTAGCCGGCCGCGCCTGAGGCTATCGCGCCGAGTGCGAAGCCCATCGCCGTGTCACCACCCAGACCCGGGATCGCCCAGATTGCGATGAACAGCACGGCGCCGACAATACCGATGGTCGCGTACTGGCGATTAAGATATGCCTTCGCACCTGCCTGAATGGCGGCTGCGATTTCGCGCATGCGGTCATTGCCGTCTGGCTGCGCAAGAATCCATTTTGTTTGCCATGCGCCGTAAGCGAGCGCTAACAACGCACACGCCAAGGCAAAGAGAAGACCCATTGAAACGGTAGTCATTTACCCACTCCCTGAAAGGTTGTATCTGGAACTACTATTTTGTGAAAAGACAAAGCTGTGAAAAAACGCACAAGTTTAACAGAGGTCAGCTTTGGGGGCGATGGGAGATTTCCTTTTTTGGCCCCGACTAGTTTGAGATTTGCTGTTAGTGTCGGGTTGACGAGCAGTGCCTGGCCACCAGGCGCGGAATTTTCCCTGCAAGTGAAAGATTCGGCGTAAATTAAAGTCAGCAACGAGCTAGTTATCCTGAAACATCATCCACGACATTTCATGGAGGCTTCAATGCATTACGCGCCGAAACAAAATCATTCCGAAGAAAGTCTTGCCGGGTTTGCGCTGGTTGTCGCGATACATCTTTTGGTCTTTTATTTCCTTGCGACTGCGTTGGTGAATGGCGGCGCGCAGTTTCGTCCCCCGCAGCCTATCGATATCGTCAATATCGATGTCCTGCCAAAACCGCCGGTGCCCGTTGCTGATCCCGTCAGTGCACCAAAGTCCGTGTTTACTTTGGAACCGCTTATTTTGGACCACAAGATCGAAACAATCGAGCCGCCAGTTGGTCCCGCCCCTGACCATGTCAGTGACCCTGATATGAGACGCAATCCGCCGAATATTGCCAATGTCGCCAAGGCTGGCATTGGCGCCACTGCGGCGCCCGCCGCCGGTCTTGGAATCGCCTGCCCAAATGCACAGCGTGTAAGAGATGAGGTGCGCTATCCGCCAACCGCTCGCCGCGACGGTATTCAGGGCGATGTGCTGGTCCGCTTCGTGGTTGGGGTTGCAGGTGAGATCAAGAACATCAGCGTCCTCAATTCATCGAATCGCGCACTCAGTAACGCTGCAGTTTCAGCCGTCACGCAGTTTTCCTGCACCCCCCAAGGACAGGATGTTGCGGTAGAGGTGCCGTTCAGCTTTCGTTTGACCGATTAGCCGTTAGTTCGCAAGTAAAACTCAAACGCTGGCGCGGCGTTTGGAGCATTTTTGCTCCCGCTGGCGCGCCAATGCTTGATGTTTGTCCCGCCACGGTATCTGATGCCAGCAAATTCATGAGCTTGCTTCTCCAACTGTCCCAGCATTTGTTGCGCGAAAGCAACATTCAAACGATTGTTTGAATCATTCGTTTGAAAACTTCTTGACCTACTGAATGGCCATCCATATTATTTATGAAGCGCGCTACCTGCCCTGTCGTTGAAACAGGTTACGCATACAAAAACGTAATCCAATCAATATAATGAGGGGAATTTCATGGGTTTTCACCGCTTGATCGCATCCACTACGCTAGTCTTCGCTTCACTTTGCGCCACCACCGCTTCGTACGCGACCAATTACTCGCTCTGGATAAATGGTCGCAGCAACACCGCGCAAGTCGGTAATTACAACGACTTCAGCTATTGGGGCCCCAGTACCACGGCTGCCGGTGTAAACAAAAAGGCGGTGAATTGGGATGGCTACAACAAAATTTCCACGCAAGGCCAAGTGGTGCGCAATGCGCTGGATTGCTTTTGCACGGGCACCAACTGGTGTTACATCACAGTGCACAGCGCCGGCAACCTGATGCTGGGTTACAACCTGTCGATGTATGGTGGTAGTTCACGCAGCATCAAGAACGCCGTTGCGGCTTCGGACGGCACCTGTAGTGCGGCCACAGGGGGCGGCACCCAAACCGGCTGGAACATTAAATGGGTAAACGTCGCTGGCGGCGCAGCTGGCGGATCGGAACTCGCCGATGCCGGTAGCTGGGCGCTGACGGAACCGTTGGTTAGTGATTTGAAAACCTCAACCGCCCGCGCCATGTACGACCATAACAACACACGTGGCCTGACTTTCTACATGTTCGCTGGCGCCAGGGGCACCCTCTACTCCGGCATTCTCCCCGGCCAGGACGATGAAGCAATTGCCTATCATTCCTCTGGCGGCGTTTCCGGCTCCAGCAATGGCAGCTATTGCAACCCCAGCGACTGGTTCTGCTCGGCATTGACTACCGGCACCGCTGCAAACAGCAACGGCACCACAAAATGGACCAACCATACGGTGCAATTCCGCGACGACAGTGAGGTGTACAATCACTACGCCGCCGGCAACTGGGCTGGCATCATATCCCGCGCCCGTCTCGACATGGTGAACTACGCACAGTAGCGAAATTCGATAGTTGCACCGCAAGGTCGCATTTATCTGATACCTGAAACACCCCTCGACCAGTGATGCGTCGCGGGGTGTTTTACTTCAAAGGCGCTGATGTCCATGCCCGGAAATTTGAAAACTTTTGCCGCCTCCCGGTCTAGGTCTGCCGCGTTCGGCCAGCGCCAGCAAGGCCGTTGGTTGCTGGCAATTGTTCCGTTGTTGATTCTGCTCGGATGGCTGTTACTGCGCCCAGCGGCCTCAGGGCAAGTCGGTGAGTGGCGTGCGAGCGGACCGAACGCGGGCAAAGGTTCAAGCGTCTTTGATCGAGGTCGCGGAAATGGTATGCCGAGCGGCCCAGGTGCAATGGGCGCCGGCTTGCCGAAGGGTCCGGACCCCGAGGAGTTGGCTATGACCAGTCTCGACCCGCGCGCCCAACATGCGCAATGGGAAAAGCGTCTGGCGCGCGCGCAGGAGGTGTACGACAACTATCAGCGGACAACCCGCTATCCGTTCGAATCGCGTCCGGCTGACGAGCACGCCGATCAAATGTACCCAAACCAGGAAATTGTCGAAACGCGCCGCCTGCATCGTCAAGGCGAACTGAGTGCGGCCAAGGTAACTTTGCAGACCTCGCAGGAACGCATTTACGTCGCCGGCAACGAAACGGTGCTCTTCACGATCGCCGCATTCGACGAAAACAATAATGCGCTTCCGCTAAACGTCAAATTCGCCACCGTCGGTGATCCCCCGCTGGACAACAAACCCGCGACGCAAAAACCGGTGTTCGTCGCGTTTAACGATCAAGGCGTTCAAGGGGACCGCATTGCCGCGGACGGCGCTTGGACACTGCAATTCAGCCCGGCCACGCAGGGATTTCGTAACTTCACGGGGCAGCTGCGCCTCGATATGCGCATTGAAGTTCAGAGCGCCGAAGGCATTCAGGACGGCACTCTCTATTTCGATATGTACTACACCCCTAACCCGCCCGCCGTATGGACTGGACAGGTTCGCGAAGCTTTGGAAAACGGGTCGCTGAATCTGTATTTGAAGGTCAATGTTACCCAGCCCGGACTTTACGTGGCCACTGGCCGTTTTGACGACGCCACCAGCAAACCGATGGTGTTGGCGGTTCACAATGGCGAACTGACGACAGGTCTGCAGGAAATCCGCTTTCGCGCCTTCGGCAAACTCGTGCGTGATAGCAAAGCGCCACAACCGCTAAAGTTACGCGATGTAGATGGCTTCTTGCTACTGGAAGACGCCAGCCCTGATCGCGCGTTCATGCCGCGCCTGCCGGGTGCAGTTCATCAAGCCAAGACCTATGCCGTCGAGCAGTTCAGTGATGCCGAATGGCAGAGCGAGCAACGCGAACGTTACCTGCGCGAGTACTTGAATGATATTGATTTGGCAAAAGCCAAGCTTAAGGAGCTTGATGCGCTAATGAAGCCGCGCAAGTCCGGATAGTGCGTTTGCGCGGATGTTGTCAGGTGCCGTCGATGATGGCGTTTCCCGGCAAATGTATGCAATTGCTGTGTCGAGCTATTCATTGCGCTCAACCCGCGTACCAGACTGCGCGAACACCCAAGTCGCGGCCACGCCCACGGACAGGTTGCTTCGCCGCTCTACCAGCGGACTCGATTCGAATGCCGCGCGATTGAGTACATCGTACTTGACAAACCCGGCCACCCAGATCGGCGCGAAGCGCCGAGAAATAGCGACGATGAACTGAGCGCCTGAATAGCCTCCCGGTGCGCGATAGGCCGACCGGCCCGGCTTTGTATATGCGGGAGCAACTCCGTAAAAATGATCGTGGTACTTGCCGTCTGCAAACAGCACGCCGGCTACCAGCCCTAGCCGCCATCCCTGAAACGCTTTCACGTCGAGGTTGAGATTGGGATTGGTAAGCACGCCAGCGTTGTGAATCGACCGAAAATCGCTGGCGATGACCGCGCGCAACGGCAACCTGAGCGTAACTTTCGAATGCCCGAATTCAGCCAGCGCGATGTTTAATGAAGGACCTATTTCAAGGCTCGGATCGAGGTCAGGCATGCCCTCGCGGACAGGATTGCCGTCGCCGCGAATTGGCACTGAACCATTGATTGAAATATCGAGTTCGGCGCGCTCGCTCTTGAACAGCAATCCGCGTACCTTTTCCCGGTCGATCTGGAAAATATCACCGCGGTAGATAAAGACCGGCACGGGCAACAGGTAATTGCGTCGATGCGCTGCACCGCGATAGTCCGGGAAACTAATGGCTGCCACGCCAGCTCCAGCTTCCCAGAGCGGGAGTGACTCCGCCCTGGCAAGAGCCGCATGGGTAAAAATGCAAACGGCAGCGCAGGCGAACGGTCGGTGTGGGTAACTCATAGGCTTTTACCTGACACGAGAAGCCCGGGTGACCGCTCTGATTCTGCTTGAGTTCACTGTCGCCTAAATTACTCGACCCGAGGCAGCGCAACCACCGAGCTACAGCGAAAACGCCGCCAACTTCTTCTTCACCGCCACATTTTTCAACGTGACATACGTTGGCAACCCACCCGCATACGGCGGATATGCTTCGCCCTCAATCAGTGGTTGCAAATAGTTGCGGCATTTCTGTGTAATGTGAAAGCCATCCGCCGTGATGAAATCGCGTGGCATTTTCTTTTCCTGATTCGCGACCTCCGATAGCGGCGCAGGAATAATTTTCCAATCGTAAGGCTTGGTCTTGACGCGCCTAATGGCGGGCATGACACCATTCATACCTTGCACGGCATACTCGACTGCAGCCTTGCCAACCGCATAGCTCTGCAGCACATCGGTCTTGGAGGCAATGTGGCGCGCGGCACGTTGCAGATAGTCGGCGACCGCCCAGTGATTTTTCAGCTTCAATTCGCGCTTGACCATGTCGGCGATGAAGGGCGCAACGCCGCCCAGTTGAGCATGCCCGAATGCGTCTACCAAACCGGATTCGGAGACGAATTTTCCATTTGTATTGCGAATGCCCTCAGACACACCGATGGCACAAAAGCCGACCTTTTTCACGCATGCATCCACGCGAGCGAGGAATTTTTCCGGCTCAAAGGCAATTTCGGGAAACAGCAAAATTTGTGGCGCGTCGCCGGTTTTGTCGGCGGCGAGTCCACACGCGGCCGTAATCCAGCCAGCATGACGGCCCATCACTTCGAGCACGAAAACCTTTGTGGAGGTGCGCGCCATCGAGACCACGTCCAGCCCTGCTTCGCGCATGCTTACTGCAACGTACTTGGCGACCGACCCGAAGCCGGGTGAACAGTCGGTAATGGGTAGATCGTTGTCCACCGTTTTTGGCACATGAACGGCGATAAGCGGATAACCCATCGATTCACTAAGCTGGGAAATTTTTAGACAGGTATCGGCCGAGTCGCCGCCGCCGTTGTAGAAAAAGTAGCCGATGTTGTGTGCCTTGAAGACTTCGATCAGGCGCTCATATTCGCGGCGATTGGTTTCGAGGCTCTTGAGCTTGTAGCGGCAGGAGCCGAACGCACCTGCCGGCGTGTGTCCCAGCGCTTTGATATTGGCGGCCGACTCTTTGCTGGTGTCGATCAAATCCTCAGTCAGTGCACCGATAATTCCATTGCGCCCCGCGTAGACCTTGCCGATCTTCTTCGGAAATTTCCGTGCCGTTTCAATTACGCCTTGCGCAGAAATATTGATGACTGCCGTCACACCGCCGGATTGTGCGTAGAAGGCATTGCGTACCAATCCATCTGTCTTCATCAAAACCTTTCCTGGCTACGCCACGAGCGCAGCAAAAATACGGTCTCTGATTTCTTCTACTTTGCCTACACCGGCCACACGCACGTAGCGCGGCGCGCCGGTGACACCGGATTTGGCCCAGTTGCCGTAGTAATCAATGAGTGGTTTGGTTTGCTCGTGATACACCGCGAGCCGCTTCTTGACTGTTACTTCTTTGTCGTCGTCGCGCTGAATCAAATCTTCGCCCGATACATCATCCTTGCCGGCGACTTTGGGTGGATTGAATTTGACGTGGTAGGTGCGACCGGAACCTGGGTGCGTGCGTCGGCCCGACATGCGCTCGACGATTTCACCATCATCAACGGCAATCTCAACCACGTAGTCAAGCTCCACGCCCGCCAATTTCATGGCGTCGGCCTGAGGAATCGTGCGGGGGAAACCGTCGAACAGGAAACCCCTGGCGCAATCGGCTTCCCGGATTCTCTCTTTGACTAGTCCGATGATGATCTCGTCCGACACCAGCGCCCCTGAATCCATGACTTTTTTCGCGGCAATGCCCATGGGTGAGCCGACCTTTACTGCCGCGCGCAACATATCGCCGGTAGAAATCTGTGGGATGCCAAATTTCTCCTTGATAAAAGTCGCTTGCGTGCCTTTGCCCGCACCCGGGCCCCCCAACAGAATCAGCCGCATGTCTACTCCCCAAGGTTGTTATTTTGAGCGTTCATTTTAACGGGAATTGCTGAACAGTCTTCGTACCCTTTGCAGGTCTTCGGGCGTATCGACGCCTGGGGCCAGCGACCCTTGCCAATGATGCACGGCGATCGCGAATCCGTGAAACATTGCACGCAATTGCTCCAGCGCTTCGACCTCCTCTGTAGGCGCTGGCGCCAGCGTCGCGTAACGTTTCAAAAACGATGCACGATAAGCGTAGATGCCGATGTGACGCAACGCCGGGAAATTCTCTGGTAATGTTGCCGTTGACTTTAGGAATGCGTCGCGCGCGTAGGGGATTGGTGCACGACTGAAATAGTGCGCTAGGCCGGCAGAATCGCAAACAACCTTTACGACGTTCGGATTGAAAAACTCTTCCGCGTTCGAGATTGTATGTGCAGCAGTTGCGATGGCTACTTCTGGCCTTGCTGCCAGCGTTTCGGCCACTATTGCGATCAGCTGCGGATCGATCAGTGGCTCATCGCCTTGCACATTCACCACGATGGCGTCATCTGCGAGCGCCAAGTATGCAGCGACTTCAGAAATGCGGTCGGTGCCCTGCGCATGGTCTGCTCGTGTCATCAACGCGAAGTATCCGTGTAGTTCTGCAGCCTCCTTTACATCGGCATGATCCGTTGCAATCACTACGCATTGTGCCCCGGACTTTCGTGCCTGGTCGGCCACACGCACCACCATCGGCTTACCCGCAATATCGGCCAGCGGCTTTCCCGGCAGACGGGTGGAGCCAAAGCGGGCCGGTATGACGGCGACAAACTCAATGCCCACAAGTTTCCTTCGCTGCCAGCACAGCGACAGCTACCCGCGCACCTCTTCCGCTTTTAGCTCCCTTGCCTCATCGGCCAGCATGACCGGGATACCATCGCGGATGGGGTAGGCCAATCGAGCTGAGTAAGAGATAAGCTCGGACTTGTCGGTCGACATGGTCAATGGTCCCTTTGTAACCGGACAAACAAGAATTTCGAGGAGCTTTGGATCGAGCGACATGGTTTGGCTTTCAGTGGAAAAGTTTCTTCGTCACGAATTCAAAAAATTCTTCCGGCAACACGGCATCCACACGCATAAACCACATTCGATCGTCAGCGAACGAGCCACATTTTACCGCGTCTTTTTCCGTCATCAGTATTATCCCCGCATGTGGTCCAGGCATGTCTTGGGCAGAATATTTGTGGTGATCCGGAAACGCTTGTGATCCGGTCAACACAAATCCCAATGCGCGGAGGTGGGAAAAAAAACGCTGTGGATGGCCGGTGCCCGCCAGTGCATGAATTCGGTTTTCTTGAAATTCAGTCAACGCTTCGTCCACTTGCAATCGGCACTGTGTTTTGACATTGATGAACATCTCATTTGCCAACTCCATGTGAAATGTCGGTGGCGAGCAGGAAATCGACATTGCGCTCTTGTTGCTCTGGCCATTCATGACGATGGCATCGATTGAGTTCAAGCGCGACGGCGGCTCGCGAAGCGGTCCAGCAGGAAGCATGGCGCCGTTGCCGAGACCGCGCGCGCCATCGATGACGCAGATTTCAATATCACGCTGTAGGGCATAGTGTTGCAGACCGTCATCGCTGACGATCGCGTTGACTTGCGGGTATTTAAGCAACAGCTGTTCTACCGCTTTGAAACGGTCACCGCAGGCGAACACGGGAACACCAGACCGGTTGGCGAGCAAACTTGCTTCATCGCTCATCAAAGCGCCAGTTTCGCTTCCAGGCATGATTTGGACCGCATCTTTGCCTGCCCAGCTGGCTTCGCGTTGATAACCCCGCGTCACAATTCCGCAGTGCAGCCCTCGCTCTTTTAGCGCTGCCGCCAACGCCAGTACCAGCGGCGTCTTGCCGGTACCGCCGACGGTGATATTACCAACCACGATTACAGGGACGCCGACAACGTGCGACTTCAGCAGGCCCGAACTAAACGCACCGCGACGAATGCCCACCAGCAATCTGAACAGCCACGAAACCGGCCTGAGCAGAATTTGCCAGGCACTGCTACGTTGCCACTCACTGGTAAGCCACGCTTCCATTTGGGAAATGGGCAAAAAAAGGGCAGCCCGCTATTTGCCGGCGGCTTTTGCCTGTGTGGTGAATGAAATCTTGGTGAACCCGACGAGCCGTGCGGCTTCCATGATGTTGACGACAGCCTGATGCGTGGCACCGGCATCGGCGCCAATGGCGATGACGGGATCTTTCATGCTCGCCGTCGCTGCAGTTTCGCGCAAGACATTTGAAAACGCTTCAACACTGTTAAATATGACCGGCGTGTTGTTGACTGAATACTTGCCGCCGTTATCCACACCGATATTGATAACCTGTGGCCGGTCTGGCGCCTTTTCGGCGCTGGCTTCAGGCAAATTTATTTGCAATTCGGCGTACTTGGAATACGTCGTCGTCACCATCAGAAAGATGAGAATGACCAGCAGCAGATCTATTAGCGGGATGAAGTTAATTTCAGGCTCTTCACGCTTTCTGCCCCTCTTGAAATTCACGCGCGATCACCGTGAAGTGTCTCCACCAAACGAATACCTTGCTGCTCCATGTCGACAACCATTACGTCAACTTTGCTGCGAAAGTGACGGTAAAAGATCAGCGCTGGGATCGCGACGGCAATGCCACCGGCCGTGTTGTATAGGGCAACAGAAATACCGTGCGCCAATTGCGCCGGGTTGGCGCCCTGCGTGCCTGACGCACCAAAGATGTCGATCATCCCGATCACCGTACCAAATAGCCCCAGCAATGGCGCGACGGTTGCGATCGTACCAAGGCCATTCAAGAAGCGCTCCATATCCACCATCACCGCGCGGCCCGCTTCTTCCATCGACTCCTTCATTACGTCACGCGAACTCTTGACATTGGCGATACCCGCTGCAAAGACACGTCCGAGCAATGAATTGTCGTTCAGTTTGGTAACAAGCTCCGGCGTGGCGCCGGCAGCGCGAAAGGCCTGGATGGTATCCTGAAATAAATTCGGCGGTAGTACTGAGCTACGCCGCAGCGTCCAGAATCGTTCACCAATAATGGCCAGGCAGATTACGGAACAAAGTACGATAAACCAGATGGGCCAGCCTGCGGCCTGAATGATTGAAAGCAAACGAAACTCCCTGCTTTTACGTTGATGATTTGGGGATGACACTTACCACCGGGTGTAAGCGAATTCGTCCAATGTGCCCGCACTTTAGCCTAAGCAATACCGGTCTTACAAGCGGCGCTTGCAGTCTACACCACGCAAAACCGGATCGCATGGGAAGTACATTTTGGTGGTGTCATTGGCGCGAAAAACGGCTAAAAACACTGAAAATTATCGCAAAGATTTTTTGTAAACAGTCATGCGGCGCGTTTTCACGGCAATGCTCCGAACCACGCTAACGGCGAGTATTGACGCGGCGTCTACTCAAACCTCCGCGCCGGCAAAGGCTAATTGACGCATTTCGTGATTTCATCCACAAAGCTTGTGGATAACTCTGTGTGTTGACCATGATGAGTGATGCTAAGTCATGAAACTGTAACGCTTTTTTCTCGACCGCTCAAAAAATGCACTTTGATAACTTGAGTATTTTCAATAACTTATGAAAACTCCCCCATTGGCAGCGCGACGCCGCGGGATGATGTGTGGCGGGCCCTGCGGAGATCATGGTTCACACTCGATGAGTCGCGATGGTAGCATCGCGCCATGCTCCTCAAACCGCCTGAAAAATATTCACTCGACGTTGCAAATGACGACGTTGTAGTACCCACCGCGGCAACCGGGCACGCCGGGCAACTCCCCATCTCGGTCACCGAACTCAATCGCCGCACTCGAAACCTGATCGAGGCGCGGTTTGAGTTGTTGTGGGTTTCCGGTGAAATTTCCAATTTGATCCGCGCGGCAAGTGGTCATTACTATTTTGTTTTGAAGGATGATATTGCGCAGGTTCGGTGTGTCATGTTTCGAAATCGCGCTACTGCACTCACCTTCAAACCGGAAAATGGCACGCAGGTTGATGTCCGTGCCCTGCCGTCGCTGTATGAGGCGCGGGGTGAATTCCAGCTCGGTGTGGAGGGCATGCGACGCGCTGGACTTGGCGCTCTATTCGAAGCGTTTGAGCAGTTGAAAGCGAAGCTCAACGGCGAGGGCCTATTCGACGCGGCGCGGAAACGTCCGTTGCCGTCTTTTCCGAGGCGCGTAGGAATCGTGACGTCGTTACAAGCCGCGGCATTGAGGGATGTACTGACGACACTAAATCGCCGCGCTCCGATGATCGAAGTCATCGTTTATCCAACTGCCGTTCAGGGAGCCAGTGCCCCACAGGAAATTGCCAAAGCAATCGATACGGCGTGCTCGCGACGTGAAGTCGAGGTCCTTGTCATATGCCGAGGCGGTGGCAGCATTGAAGATTTGTGGTCGTTAAATGCCGAAGTTGTTGCGAGGGCGATTGCACGCCTGCAGAACCTGACGGATATCCCGGTGGTGTCGGGCGTGGGCCACGAAACCGACTTCACCATTTGCGATTTCGTCGCTGATCAGCGTGCACCGACGCCCACGGCAGCGGCGGAAATGATCTCGCCTGATTCCGCGCAAATGCGGGCGTCGGTGCAGGCTACTCGTACCGCCATTTCGCGTGCACTGCGCCGATCCATGGACAGCGCCTATCAGCGCGTGGATCGTGCTCATCGCCGCTTGTTTTCACCGCAGGATCATATTGACCGGGAACGTGATCGTCTTGGCCGACTGATTGCCCAATTGCGACACGCCTTGCATGCCCGCGTGGATCGGGCAGCGTTTGCGACTGCGCTGCTCACGCAACGCATCTTGCCGCATCGTCCTGACCCGATTATGCAGTTGGCGGCGCTACGTCAGCGAGGAGTGGATCTCAAATCTGCAGCTCATAGAGTGTTATCCAATGACGCTTCCCAGCTTCAAGGTCTCGCAAAGGCGTTGCAGTTGCTGGCGCCGACGCGTGTACTGGAACGCGGTTACAGCATCGTTGAGCACAACGGCCTGATCCTCCGCGACTGCGCCGATGTCCGAAGCGGCGATATCATCGCCGTGCGGGTGGCTCGTGGTCAGCTCACCGCTGAAGTGCTTCCGGATACGTGAGCGTTGCGTCACAGCTTGCAAGCGCCCACCGGTAAGCGTAAATTTGTCCGTCCGAACAACAGAATAAAATTTGGAGGATGAAATGGCGAAGAAAGCAAAGGACGAGAGTTCACTTTACAAAGTCATCGAACTTGTCGGCACCAGCAGCGTTTCCTGGGCTGATGCTGCAAAGAATGCAGTCAAATCAGCATCCAAGACGCTTCGGGATGTGCGTGTCGCAGAAGTTTCCAAGCTCGACGTGAAAGTAGACAAAGACGGCGAGCTGACATTTCGGGCGAAGATGAAGTTGTCGTTCAAGTATCAGGGCTAGCTCGACGGTTTTAATCAAATCACGCCGAGCCGCACCTACGTTTGGCCGGCGTGATGACGAGTTGCGTCACGTCTTCTGCAGAAAATTATCTACTTGTTCCATCACACGCTGCGTCATGTCGTGTTGTAGGAAGTCAAACGGCTGCACATCGGGCATCGCCCGCAGCCAGGTAAGCTGACGCTTGGCCAGTTGGCGCGTCGCTGCTAGGCCTTTTTCGCGCATGCTCGCCTCGTCGATTTCGCCTTCAAGAAATTGCCAAGCCTGGCGATAGCCAACGCAGCGCATCGATGGCATATCGCTAGTTAGTTTATAGCGTTCTCGCAAAGAAACGACCTCATCGATTAGTCCCGCGCTGAGCATCCTGTCAAACCGGATCGCAATGCGTTCATGCAGGACTGTGCGGGACCCTGCGGTCAGGCAAATTTTCAACGTTTCAAATCGAAACTGGTGCTGTTGCGCATGTCGCATCTGCAGCTCTGAAATGCGTGTGCCAGTCAACTGAAAGACTTCCAATGCACGTTGAATCCGCTGTGCGTCAGCTGGCTTCAGCCGCGCAGCCGTCGCGGGGTCGATTCGCGCGAGCTCGGCGTGCATCGCCGGCCAACCCTCCTGCAGCGCACGTGCAGCGAGCGCCGTCCGCACCACTGTATCCGCTTCCGGCAAATCGGACAGCCCCTCAAGCAGCGCTTTCACATACAGCATGGTGCCACCCACGAGCAACGGAATCTTTCCATGTGCGCCGATACGCGCGATTGCATTCAACGCGTCAGCGCAAAATCGTGCAGCCGAGTAACTGTCAGTCGGGTCGATCAGATCGATCAAATGATGCGGATATTTTTGCAACGTTTCAACGTCCGGTTTTGCGGTGCCGATATTCATGCTGCGGTAAACCAGCGCGGAATCAACGCTGACGATCTCTAACGGGAAACGATCAACTAGATTCATCGCCAGCTGCGTCTTGCCGGACGCAGTTGGGCCGACGACGAAAATCACGAGCGGCAGTTTCAAGGGAATCGACCGCGCAACTTAGCGGCCGCGCATGAACAGCTTGTCAAGATCGCTGATCGCAAATTGATACCAGGTCGGCCTGCCATGATTACACTGCCCGGAACGCTCGGTTTCTTCCATTTGGCGCAATAGTGCGTTCATTTCCGGAATCGTCAGGAGTCGATTGGCGCGTACCGCGCCGTGGCATGCCATCGTGCCGAGAATTTCATCGCGCTGCTCGGTCAGCGCCCGCGACGCGCCGTGTTCAGCGAGGTCATCGAGCAACTCACGGAGCATTGCGGGCGCATCCAGCGTTGGCAACATGGCTGGTACCGCGCGGATGGCGATGTCCACTGCTGAAAGCGGTGCCAGATCAAAGCCCAGACGCACGAAGAAACTTTGATTGTCGGCGACGAGTTCCATATCGCGCTCTCCGAGTGCGACAGGGATAGCTGCAAGCAAGGGCTGCGACGCTAGTTGATTTAGATCCAGCGCGGCCTTCAGCTTTTCGTAGACGATCCGCTCATGTGCGGCGTGCATGTCGACCAGCACCAGGCCATGGGCGTTCTGCGCTAGTACGTAGATTCCATGCAATTGCGCGAGCGCAAAGCCAAGCGGCGGGATATCGGATTGATGAACGAACTCATTATTCGGCGCGGTGTTCGGACCATTTTCGCCTCGAACGGCAAGCGGGGAGCGGACTTTACTAAATCCGTCGTTCGCAGGTTGCCCACGAAGTGCCTCATAAAACGCATGCCGCTCGTTCGCGGCCCAATTTCCAAACGAACCCTGCTGTGCAACTCTTACAAAGCGTTGGTCCTGCGTTGCATTGATGGGGGCCGACTCAATTCCGCGTTGCCTGGTCTCGGTGATCCATACCTGCGGATCGGCGCTTGGGGCGCTATCGCCCACCGTGGGTCGCGCGAGCGCTTTTTGCAAGGCATGAAAAACGAACTGGTGTACTGCGCGGGAATCGCGGAATCGAACCTCCGATTTTGCCGGGTGCACATTGACGTCAACTAGCGCCGGATCGATCGACAAGAACAGTACGTAGGCCGGGTGCCGGTGGCCGTGAAGGATATCGGCAAAGGCACTTCGGACCGCGTGCGTAAGCAGTTTGTCGCGAACGAAGCGGCCGTTGACGAACAGGAATTGCTGGTCTCTGCTGGCGCGCGAATAGCGTGGCAGTGCGACTCGTCCGGTCAGGCTGAACGCGACATTCGGCTCGTCTATTGCGACGCTGGCTTCGCCAAAATCGGCACCCAAAATGTTGACAATGCGGGTGGCCGAGTCATCCGCCTTGTACTGCCAGATCCGCCGTCCATTGTGGGTCAGCGAAATCGCTACGTGGGGCACGGCCATGGCGATTCGCTGTGCGGCGTCTTCACAATGCCCGAACTCGGTCGCCTCGGTTTTGAGAAATTTTCTGCGCGCGGGCGTATTGAAAAACAAGTCCGCTGCAGTCACGACCGACCCAACATCGAGCGCGGCCGGCTCTACTGCTGACAAGGTGCCGCCGATAGCTTCAATTCGGCTCGCATGCGCAGCATCCTGACGCCGGCTGGTAATAATCAATCGTGAAATTGCCGCCAAACTCGCCAGCGCCTCGCCTCGAAATCCCAGGCTTGCCACGTTTTCAAGATCGTTTAGTGACGCGATCTTGCTGGTCGCGTGCCGCTCCAGCGCGAGCGGCAAATCTGCAGCCGCCATTCCCACGCCATCATCCGCCACCCGCAATCGCTTGACTCCGCCTTCTGTCAAATCAATGTCGATTTGCATTGCGCCGGCATCGAGACTGTTTTCAAGCAACTCTTTCAGGGCAGCCGCTGGCCTCTCGACGACCTCACCGGCCGCGATTTGGTTAATTAGTAATTCGGGGAGTACCCTGATTGAGGGATGGTCGGCCAAGAAACGATAGCGATAAAGGAGCGGTTAAATGATGGCTGCGAAGCCTGCCGGTTGGCTGATCAGCGCCAAGCTTCATTCTACCGTGGCGCAATGTACTTTCCAGGCCGCGGCAAAGCCGCGCCCAGTGTTGCTGACACGAAGCTGACATAGACAAATGTACCCGGAATTACTTGACGCAAGCCCTTGCGAAGTTTATGGTTATCGAATAAAAAACAAATAGATAGAGAATGTTCAAAGAAACATTCTCACTCGGAGTTTTTACCAAGTGCTTGCAGTGCTCAGTGCATTGCGTCAAAAATGGAAAGCCCCACGTGTCACCGGCCGATCAAACTGCTGCACAACAGGACCAGACTAAAGAGTTTTCTCTTTCGGCGCCAATAGCAGCTGATGACCGCACTTTCGTCGCTAAACACATTTTTTCTGAGCAGGTTCGACTACTTTATCGATTCTCACTGGCTGGGTACCTTGCCGAGCTGGTGGTGACTTTTCTGCTGGGTGCACTGCTGTGGAACGAACTAGGGCAGCGCCCTGAACTGTTCGCGTGGTTCGCAGCGGCGTTTTTCCTGATGATTACGCGATACGGGCTCTACAACTTTTTTGTCCGCGCCAACCCACCACTGGCAGCCATGGACAAGTGGCAGACATTTTTCATGGTTGGCAGCTTGATGCTTGCGGTGCTCTGGGGGCTGATGGGTTCGGTCCTGTTACCGAAAACCGGTTCCACCCAATTGCCGGTGATGATGCTGGTGGCACTGCTGACAACTGGAGCAATGACCTACTATGCACCGCATCGAACCTTGTATTTTTTCTATGCGCTGCTGTCATTGCTGCCAATGGGTGTCGTCACGTTCGGGTTCGGTGATCGCAACGGCTCCCTGCTTGGCGCGGCCATCATCATCCTGGCGGGACTGCTCGTTTTTGTACATAGTAAAGTCCACAAAGCGCTGGTGGAATCGCTAACGGCACGTTTTGACAACTTGTTGATCGCCATGCGCCTAAAGGAAGAAAAGCTTCGCGTCGAGCGCGTAAATCTGGCACTCGGCCAGGAGAGTGGCGAGCGCCGCAAGGCGGAACGTGCTGAGCTGCTTGCCTTGCAGCGGCTGAGGCTGCATTTGGAACGAACACCATTGGGTGTTATTGAGTGGGACATGGATTTTCGGGTTTCCACCTGGAATCCCTCCGCCGAAGCCATTTTTGGGTACTCGGCGGGCGAAGTGATTGGCGAATCCGGCTACATGCTCACCGAAGGCACTCAGGATAGTGAACGACTGGCGGCAATGTGGCTGGAGTTGGCCAATGCGCCAGGTTCGACCCGCGCGACCCTTACCAACAAGGTGAAACGCGGCGAGATCATTCACACCGAGTGGTACAACACGCCGTTGGTGGACAACGAGGGCATCATGATCGGGGTCGCCTCGCTGGTGCAAGACATCACCGAGCGCCTGAATACCGAGCGCACCATTCACTATATGGCGCATCACGACACGTTGACTGGCTTGCCAAATCGACGCTTGATGCAAGACCGTTTGAATCAGTCGATACTGCAGGCGCGCCGCCAGCAGAAGCACGTTGCACTGCTGTTTCTCGATCTGGATCGCTTCAAGCTCGTCAACGATACATTGGGACACGAGACCGGCGACTACGTGTTGCGCGACATCGCCAAGAAATTGAGCAACGTCGTGCGCGAAGGCGACACGGTTTCTCGTGAGGGCGGCGACGAGTTCCTGATCATCTTGCCCGATCTCGACAAGCCTGAATTCGCGCAAATTGTCGCTGCGAAAATACTTGATGAGCTGGCCAAGCCCATTGAAGTTTCAGGTCATGAACTTACCGTCACTGCATCCATCGGCATCTCCCATTACCCGAACGACGCCACGGACGTGCAGCAGTTGCTGAAGCACGCCGACTCGGCCATGTATCAGGCGAAGGATGCAGGCCGCAATACCGCACGCTTCTTTACGAGTGATTTGAATTTCCTGTTATCGAAACGCCTGGAGGTGGAGTCCAGGCTGCGCCGCGGCATCGAGCGAAATGAGTTTTTCCTGCGCTTTCAACCGCAAGTCGATGTGCTCAGCAACCGCATTGTCGGTGTTGAAGCACTATTGCGCTGGAACGACCCGCAACACGGTGAGATTTTCCCCAAAGACTTCATTTCTATCGCAGAAGAGCTCGGCCTCATCGTCCCACTGGGAGAATGGGTGTTTCGCACGGCGTGCCAGCAAATCAAGGCCTGGGATCAAGAAGGCTACCGAGATATCTCCGTCTCGGTCAACCTGTCGCCGAGACAGTTTGTGTCGCGCAAGCTCTTGCCATCAATGAAACTGGCTTTGATGGAAACCGGCATTGACGCCACGCGCATCGATCTCGAAATCACCGAGTCCGTGGCGATGCGGAACCTGGAACAATCCATCGAAATTCTCGCGGAGTTGCGTCGGCTTGGTGCGACGATTTCAGTCGATGATTTTGGCGTCGGCTATTCGTCGCTCGGCCAATTGCGTAGACTACCTGCACAAACGCTCAAGATTGACGCCAGTTTTATCTCGCAAATCCCCGACGACGCCAACAGTTGCTCCATCACCGAGGCAATCATTGCGATGGCTAAACGGCTGCGCTTGCGAACCGTGGCGGAAGGCGTGGAAACCACGGCACAGCTAGACTTCCTGCGCGCCAACGGTTGCGATGCCTATCAAGGCTATCTGTTCGCCAAACCACTTACGGCGATTGAGGTCACGTCGATGTTCAAGGCGCAACGCGCGGCCGCAGCCTAGCAGCCCGCCGGACTTGAAGGAAATTGGCTACAAATGACCCAGCGGCTACGCGCGCGCGATCGGGGGGTTTTTTGCGAAATAACGTCTGATGCCGTCGGCAATCGCGCCCGCCAATTTGTTCTGATAACCAGGATCACGCAATTTGGTTTCCTCGGCGGGGTTGGAGATGAACGCTGTCTCCACGAGAATTGACGGAATATCGGGTGCCTTGAGGACGGCGAACCCAGCCTGTTCAACGCTGGCCTTGTGAAGCCGATTGAATTCCCCCAATTCGCTCAATACGAGTTTGCCCAGCTTCAAGCTATCATTGATCTGCGCGGTCTGTGAGAGGTCTAACAACGTGCGGGCAAGAAACCCATCCTTGGTATTAAGATTCACGCCGCCGATAAGGTCGGCTTCATTTTCACGATTCGCCAACCACTTGGCTGCGGTTGAGGTCGCGCCCCGCTCGGACAAGGCGAATACCGACGAGCCATTAGCCTGCGGATGGATGAAAGCGTCTGCGTGCAGGCTGACAAACAAGTCTGCGTGCAGGCGCCGGGCGCGATACACCCGTTGTTCTAGCGGCACAAAAAAATCTGCGTCGCGCGTAAGTGCAATGCGAAAGCTGGAATCGTCGTGCAGCTTGCTTTTGAGCAGTTTCGCGATAACAAGAACGATGTCTTTCTCGCGTGTCCCACGGCGTCCGATTGCGCCGGGATCTTCTCCGCCGTGGCCAGGATCGAGTACGACGATGATCGGCCTGGGTTGCTTGCGTCCACTGACGATGGCGGACGGCTTATTCGGTTTTGTCGATTTCTCAATACTCGAGTCGCCCGCGACGATGGACACTCCCTCCTTCGCGGGCGCCGTCGAGTCCGCCAATTTGTTATTGGTTGTTGGCGGTAGGTCAGAGCCGTCTTTTCGCGGCTTAGAGGCAGAAACTATTGGATTACTTACCGGTGCTGAATCGAGCGCGCCGACGGTCAAATTTTCGGGCGCACTATTTTTTCCAAAAACGGCAACATCATCGTTCAGCAAAGCCAGCATCGGATCTTTTGGCTTGGCGGGATAGATATCGAGCATGAGCCGGTGACCGAACTCGCCTGCAGGTGGCACCGCAAATACCTGCGGCTTCACTTCCGTACGCAGGTCAAGCACGACACGAATGACATTCGTGCGATTGACGCCAACACGTGCTGACTGGATGTACGGATCGTTCGTGCCGATTTTGGCGGCCAGTTCCTTGAGCGCCGGCCCGAGTTCGACGTTTTCGATATCGATGACCAGCCGCTCGGGATCTTTGACAAAAAAATGCTGGACCTTTAAAGCCGTCGGTGACTCGAAAGTCACGCGCGTGTACTCGTTGGCGGGCCAGACACGGGCAGAGGAAACTTTGGTGGCTGCGAACACATCCCGCGCCAGTAGCGGTGACAATATCAACGGCATCGACAAGAATGCCCTGCGCATCAGGTTTGGCGGCGCGCCACGCTCAACGGCTATATTGCGTATTTGCCCGGTCACGCCGGGAGTATGGTCCTGATGGTGCGTTGCATCTGCCTGCCCTTTATCGAGAGGGCCGCGATGCTCGCTTGCCTGGTATCCATTGCGGTCGATTTCAACGCGATCCGCAGGTCTGGAAGTGGCAACAATTCCCCGGCCTTCTCCGGCCACTCCACCAGACAAATATTCGTCTCGTTGAAGAGATCGCGAAATCCGGCTTCTTGCCATTCCTCAGGTTCGCCAAAGCGATAAAAATCAAAGTGATACAAGTTTAACCCAGAAATTACATAAAGTTCAACCAAAGTATAAGATGGGCTTTTTACCCTTCCGGAATAGCCCAGGCTGCGCAGGACCCCACGCGACAACGTAGTCTTGCCGGCACCCAGGTCACCCGAGAGGTAGATGAGGGCACCGCCAGCGCACTTAACCAACGCAACAGCAATCGCGGCGCCCAGCGCAAGCGTCGCCACTTCATCGGCAAGCGGCAGATGCAACTCCTCGGAATTGCTCAAAACTGAATCGATCACGCTAAACTCAACTGATGACATCGACCGATCTCGACTTCTCGCAACTTGCCGTTGAAATAAAAGCCTGGGGCCGCGAGCTGGGATTTCAGGAAGTCGGCATCAGCGATACTGACCTGTCTCGCGAGGAGATTTTTCTTCAGCAATGGCTAGATTCCGGATATCAAGGTGACATGGATTATATGGCCCGGCACGGGACAGCGCGAACCCGGCCCAACGAGTTGGTGCCCGGGACGGTAAGAGTGATTTCGGTGAGGCTAAACTATAAGCCGGCCGCTGCGCGCGATAGCTGGGAAACACTGGATGAGCCCGATGCAGCCTTTATCTCTCGCTACGCCCTGGGGCGCGATTATCACAAAGTGCTACGCGGCAAATTGCAAGCTCTGGCGACCAGAATTGAGCAGCGGGTTGACAATTTCACCTACCGCGTATTTACGGATTCTGCCCCGGTGATGGAAGTCTCGCTCGCGCGGAAGGCAGGACTCGGATGGCGTGGCAAACACACATTGTTGCTCACTCGTGATGCCGGGTCATGGTTTTTTCTTGGCGAGCTATATACCAATCTTCCATTGCCAGTCGATGGCGTCGTCACTGAGCATTGTGGCACCTGCACAAAATGCATCGACATTTGCCCGACACGGGCCATCATTGCACCCTATACGCTGGATGCCCGCCGTTGCATTTCTTACCTGACCATTGAACACAAGGGCTCAATCCCAGTTGAGCTGCGTCCGCTGATGGGAAATCGCATCTACGGCTGCGACGACTGTCAGCTCGTCTGCCCCTGGAACAGATTCGCAAGCGCTACCGCAGAAAAGCATTTTTCTGTTCGCAATGGCTTGGACGACGTGTCGCTGCTCGCGCTATTTCAATGGACCGAGGAAGAGTTCAATCAGCGGCTCGAAGGCTCAGCGATTCGCCGCATCGGCCATGAACGCTGGTTGCGCAATATTGCAGTCGCGTTGGGAAATGCGCTGCGGAGCGCAACCAATAATGAAGCGATAGCACGCATCAGTGCGGCGCTACTTGTACACAAGCTCCACACCGCCGCACTCGTACGCGAACACGTGACGTGGGCGCTGGAACAAGCCCCCACGCTCGAATGAGCCAAAAAACGAAGACTGCTAAGTACCTGCGGCCACCGCAACCTTGCGCATAGGCGTGGTGAGCCAAATCACCTGCGTATTATTGGTACGTGCCCATTTCTCGACCAGTTCAATTTTCTGCTGGTCGACAACTTCGACGTAACCCGGAGTGCTCGGCCATGTCGCACAACCGCCGAGCATTAACGCACTACTTGCCAGACACATATTCAGCATCACTTTTTTCATCGCATCCTCCATAAAAATGGACACCCAACGTGGACGAAAAGTGGGATGCGGATAAGTCATCCCGCAATCAGGCTACACCCGCCGAACTCACCTTGCAAGCGCATTCCAGCGCAACAATCGGTCTATCATTTCAGCGCTACTTACTGTTACGTCGCGCGACGTTTTGCGACATAAAATCACTCCCGTCGCGACGGCATTTGGGTTAATCAGCGCCA
This sequence comes from Burkholderiales bacterium, assembly GCA_038321965.1. GTDB lineage: Bacteria > Pseudomonadota > Gammaproteobacteria > Burkholderiales > Usitatibacteraceae > UKL13-2. The sequence continues at coordinate 58,013 of JBBQFL010000019.1, forward strand.
CAATGGCGCGACTAGATGAACGCTTTCTTGCCATCGCGGTAGCGCCGCGCTGCCTTCGGATTTTCCAAGGCTTCAAGAAGTGCCGCGTGCAACTCGTAGCGATTGATGTCGCGTCCGGATTCCTCGACGCCTTTGGCAAAGCCCAGCGCAACTGCATTTCCGGCAAGTCGCAAGCCATCGTCTTCAAGCGGTCCCGCCAGTGGTTCAGCAGGTTGCTCGAACGCGGAACGGCAGGTATCTACAGAAAGTGAATAGTACTTCCTGCACGCCGCAGGGCGGGCTTCATAGACGCTGCAGGCGCCATCAATCAACAGCGCACAGGGGATTCCTGCCTGTGTATGCTGCAATGCCGCCAACGGCGCAATACGTGCGCCGTTGGCAGCCAATCTTTGCCTCACGTCCAACTGCTCTGCCTGCGTCATTCGAACGCGAATGTGATCTGCGAGCACAAAGGCTTCGTAAGGGCGGATTTCTACCCGCTGATGGCAGCAGTAGTTGCAGCCGCGTTTGCAGGCAAGCCGCAATTTTGTTGTGCTGATAACCGTACCCTGCTCGCGCGCAAGTCGGGCATACATCCGCACCACCTGCGTGCGAACGGCACTCCCGTCGCGCGCGGTCGCGTTACGCGCTTCAGCGCGCTCCTGCTCAAAAATTGCCTGCAAACCGACCGGTACAGTCTCGGTCACAGCCAGACTTGCGAAGACAAATTATGTACAGCGCGACGCACTAAACGCTGCCGACAATCAGCTTGTTCACGCGCTTCACGAAGGTCGCGGGATCCTCCAACTGGCCACCTTCAGCGAGCAACGCCTGGTCGAGCAATACCTGGGACCATTCTGCGAAAAGGTCGCCTTCCGTCAGCTTCATCTTGCCAATCAACGCATGTTCCGGATTGATTTCAAGAATCGGCTGCGAGGCATTCACCTTCTGCCCAGCCGCTTTCAGCATGCGCTCAAGATTGCCAGAAAGCTCGTTCTCATCCACGACCAAACAGGCCGGTGAGTCGGTCAGGCGGTGCGTCACGCGCACTTCCTTGACCTTGTCGCCAAGTGCAGTCTTGATTTTCTCGACCAGCGGCTTGAATTCTTCCGAGACTTTTTCCTGCGCCTGCTTTTCAGCTTCGTCTGCCAGCGCGCCAAGATCGAGATCGCCCTTGGCGACTGACGCCAGCTTCTTGCCGCCAAACTCTTCAAACTGCCCGAGCCACCATTCGTCCACGCTCTCGGTGAACAGAATGACTTCGATGCCTTTCTTCGTGAATACTTCCAGATGCGGGCTGTTCCTGGCAGCGGCATAGCTATCGGCCGTGACGTAGTAAATCTTCTCCTGCCCATCCTTCATGCGCGACACATAGTCGGCAAACGAAACATTTTGCGCGTCGTCTGTGTTGTGCGTGGAGGCAAAACGAACGAGCTTGGAGAGTTTTTCCTTGTTGGCGAAATCTTCGCCAAGACCTTCCTTGAATACGCGGCCAAATGCGCTCCAGAAACTCGCGTATTTTTCCGTGTGATTTTCGGCCAGGTCTTCGAGGAGGCCGATGATCTTTTTCACGCTGCCGTTCTTGATGGCATCAACGTCTTTTGATTCCTGCAGGATTTCGCGCGACACATTTAGCGGCAGGTTGTTCGAATCGACCACGCCCTTTACGAAGCGTAGATAACGAGGCAGCAAATGTTCGGCGTCGTCCATGATGAATACGCGTTTCACGTAAAGTTTCACGCCGCGCTTGGCGTCGCGGTCGAACATGTCAAACGGCGCTTTGGACGGCAGATACAACAGCTCGGTGTACTCGTGCCTGCCTTCGACCTTTGCGTGTGTCCAGGCCAGCGGCTTTTCCCAATCGTGGGAAACGTGCTTGTAGAATTCCTCGTACTCGGCTTCGGTGATATCGCTCTTGCTGCGAGTCCACAGTGCGCTTGCCTTGTTGATGGTTTCGAACTCATCCTTGACCACATCTTTTTGCTTGTCCTTGTCCCATTCGGTCTTTTGCATGACGATGGGCATCTGGATGTGATCGGAATATTTGCGGATGATCGACTTCAAACGCCAGTCGTCCAGAAACTCCTTGGCGTCCTCTTTCAGGTGCAGCGTAACTTCGGTACCACGTAACAATTTTTCAACGGCTTCGAGGGTAAACTCGCCGTCGCCGGTGCTCTCCCAGCGCACACCGTCGCCCGCAGGCGCGCCCGCGAGTCTCGTCGTCATCGACACTTTGTCGGAAACGATAAACGCCGAATAAAAGCCCACGCCAAACTGGCCAATTAGGCTTGCGTCTTTTTGCTGGTCGCCAGTGAGCTTGGAGAAAAATTCCTTGGTGCCGGATTTGGCGATGGTGCCGATATTGGCGATGACTTCATCGCGCGACATACCGATACCGTTGTCAATGATGGTGATGGTGCCGGCAGCCTTGTCGACCGAGACGCGAATTTTCAGGTCGGTGTCGCTCTCGTTCAAGGCAGAATTGGTCACGGCCATGAAGCGAAGCTTGTCGATCGCGTCGGAAGCGTTTGAAACCAGTTCACGCAGGAAGATCTCGCGGTTTGAGTACAACGAATGGATCATTAACTGCAGGAGTTGTTTGACTTCGGTCTGGAAGGACAGGGTTTGTTTTTGATCGGTTACAGTGGTCATGGAAAACTCCGTTGTGAATCAAATTGTTAAGCAAGTTTGCATGGCAAATGCGGGTAAGTGCGCTGATTTTCAAGTGCTAGAATCGAAGGCAAGCCAAAAAAATATTCAGGAGAGATTGATGCATCGTCAAAAACTCGCGGTCGCCAAGCTGGCAGCATGCTTTACGCTGCTGTCTACCCATGCTTTCGCCGACACCATCAGCGTCATTACATCCTTCCCCAAGGAACTGACCGAGGCCTATAAAAAAGCCTATGAGACCAAGTATCCAAACGACAAAGTCGAAATCCTGAACAAAAATACGGCTGCCGGTATGGCCTATGTGCGCGAGCAGACCGCAGGCAGTCGTCCGGAAGTCTTCTGGGCGTCGGCGCCGGACGCATTCGAAGTGCTGGCCGCTCAAAAATTGCTGCAAAAGGTGGATAGTGGCAACCCGAATATTCCCGCCAAAGTCGGCAGCTATCCGATTAACGACCCAGAAGGCTTCTACAAAGGTCAGGCACTGGCCGGCTACGGCATCATGTGGAATACCCGCTACACCAAAGCCAACAAGCTGCCGGACCCCAAGGAATGGGCGGACCTGATGGCACCGGTGTATTTCGGCCACGTCGCCATCTCCTCGCCCTCGCGCTCAGGCACCACGCATCTCACGCTGGAGACCATCCTGCAGGGCGAAGGCTGGGACAAAGGTTGGAACCAGATGCTGCGCATTGCAGGCAATTGCGCAGCAATTACCGACCGCAGTTTCGGCGTGCCAGACGGCGTTTCCAATGGCCAGTACGGCGTGGGACTGGTCGTCGACTTCTTTGGTCTCGCACCGAAGAATTCCGGCTTCCCGGTCGAATTTGTATATCCAAGCGTAACAGCCATCGTGCCGGCCAATATCGCCCTCATCGAAGGCGCGAAAAATGCCGCAGCGGGTAAACGCTTCATTCAGTTCACGCTCTCCGATGAGGGCCAGGCGCTGTTGCTCGACAAGAAAATCAGTCGCTTGCCCGTCATGCCCTCAATGTACGCCAAGGCCCCTGCAGGGTATCCCAATCCTTTTTCGGGGATGATCAAGGCAAAAGTGAATTTTGATTCCGACTTGTCCGAGTCACGCTATTACGTGGTTTCCTCAATGTTTGATCAGATTGTTACATTCCGCCACAAGGAATTGGCAGCCGCGACCAAGGCAATTCACGATGCCGAAAAGCGCCTTGGAGGCAAACCCAACCCGCAACTGGGCGAAGCCCGCAAGCTCGCCTTCACCTCCCCCGTGACCGAAGTGCAGACCAGAGACAAAACCTTGCTGGCACTGTTCAAGGCCGACAAGAAAGATGCGGCTATGACTGCACAAAAAACAAAGGTCGAGGAAGAGTGGGCACAGAAAGTGAAAGCCAACTACGCGAGGGCTACCGAGCTGGCCAACAGCGCCAAATGACGCAGCAAGAAAAATCGTAACTATCCGGGCGAATAATTTTTGGAACTTATTTGATGCCGACAACTCAATACGAGTGCAGTTGTTGTTCCCTTGAAGTGAGTGAGTAGCACCGGGGGCCGCAGGAGTGCGGCCCCCTTCTGTTTGTGTAGCGCCAATCGGCTGGGCGCACAAACGACACAGGGCGAATAGGCTCCACAAGGATTTCACGACGCTTAGGTTGGTCCGGGCATTCTTTTACGAATCACCAATGCAGCGTCACCTGAGCTGTCAAACGTCCATCGGCTTGCCGTCGTTGAGCCGCATCCAGCCCTTGGCGATGCGGTAAATGTGCCAAATGATGACTGCAAAGATGGTGAAGAAACCGACCAACACGAACATCAGCAGCATGCTCAGCACTGCCCATAGCATGCCCCACCAGAAGGTGCGCATCTGCCAGCGAAAATGGCCTTCTAGCGGCGTGCCCTTGACGTCGTCGAGCTTGATGTAATTGAGGATGATCGCAGCGAGTGTTCCCAATCCGCCGGTAACGTACCCCGCCGCCATCAGCCCGTAAATAACGTGGGTGATCTCGATATCTTTCTTGGCGCCCAATGGCGCAGGTGTGCCGGTGTCAAGATCTTTACTCACCTGCGGAAGCGGCGGTGGCGTCAGTGGAGATGGCAGTTCCGGGAGCGGCACGTTGTATGGGTTTTGGTCGGTCATATTTTTCCTTCAGGATTTGCTTCAATCGGGAACGCGAACACGTGACATTCAAACATCTAAGGTGAGCCTAGATCAAGCATCTTGCACGCTGCAAGTCGACAACCCAGAACTGTACCGAGCTTTCCCCGATCTAGCCGCGTCGGTCGCCGACGTATGGAGCACCAGCTGCGGCCCGTCTTTCACCTGATGCGTGCTTAGGCGAGCGGATAGTCGTAACGGATGAAACCGTTGAATTTGGCCACCTTGTCATAGAGCGCCCGGGCGGCGGTGTTGTGTTCCTGCGTCTGCCAGTAAAGGCGCGTAGCACCACGTTCAGTTGAGGCCTTGGCGACCGCCTCAATCAGCGCGCGTGCCACACCTCGTCCTCGCGCTGCAGGCTCGACGAACAGATCCTGCAGATAGCATACTTTTTGCGCCCATACGCTCGTGTGAAAAAGATAGTGCGCGATACCGATTAGTGGGCCGTCAGTGGTTGCGCCGAGGCCGAATACACCGTCACTGGCCAAAAGCCGCTGCCAAGCCAGTTCGTATTCGGCATCCGGGATAGTGGTTTTATAGAACGTCTTGTAGCCGCGGGCTAGCGCATCCCAGCTGACTTTGTCTTCGACACGGAGCGGTACGATGTGGATGCTCATGCTTGCTTCCGCAAATGATGGAAACCTGATTTCAGCGCTAACCTCTATAGCCATAGCGCCTTTCCAGCGCTTTTGCCGCCAAACACCGCACCAATACTAGAGTTGCAGTTTTCTAGCGGGCTTCGGCCGCCTCTCGAATCGCTCGCAGCGTCGTATTCGGCGATATCGCTTCCGGATCGATGCGAATTTCAATCAGTGCCGGTCTTCCCGCCTTCATCGCGCGCTCAAACGCAGGTGCAAATTCGACTGTATTCGAAACCACTTCGCCACTGGCACCGAATGCTCGCGCGTACGCGGCAAAATCCGGATTGACCAGCGCAGTCCCATACACATGCCCCGGGAATTCGCGTTCCTGATGCATGCGGATGGTGCCGTACATATTGTTGTTCACCACGATGAAAATGACGTTCAACCGGTATTGAACTGCCGTGGCCAGTTCCTGCCCGGTCATGAGAAAACAGCCGTCGCCGGCGAAAGCGACCACGACACGGTCTGGATGCACGGCCTTGGCCGAGATCGCCGCGGGCACACCGTAGCCCATCGCACCGGATGTCGGGGCGAGTTGGGTGCGAAAACCGCGATAGCGATGAAAACGGTGCACCCACGTGGCGTAGTTGCCGGCGCCGTTAGTAAGGATGGCATCCGGCGGCAGTACACTTTCAAGATGTTGCATCACGTCCCACATCTGTACCGCACCCGGTATGGATTTCTGTGCCTGCCAAGCTCGGAAGTCGGCATTGGCTTCTGCCACATTCGTCCCGGTATCTGTCTGCGTAACGCGCGGCATGGCGCCAAGGGCTTTCGCCATCGCCGCCATAGTGGCATTGATCATGAGATCGGCCTGATACACACGGCCAAGTTCTTCCGCGCCCGCCAGGATGTGCGCCAGCTGTTGGGTCTTCGACGCGACCAGCGGGTCAATAAGGGTATAGCCGCTAGTGGCCATTTCGCCCAGCCGGGGCCCCAGAGCGATCACCAGATCTGCCGCCTTGATGCGCGCCGCGAGTTTGGGATTGATGCCAATGCCGACATCGCCCGCGTAGTTTGGGTGTGCGTTGTCGAATAAATCCTGAAAGCGAAAAGCGCATCCGACAGGAATATTCTGTGTCTGGGCAAACTGCTGCAAATGCGTGCACGCCTCGGCGTCCCAGCCGCTGCCACCGGCGATCAGGAATGGCCGCTTTGCACTTTTGAGCATTTCCGAGAGTTTTGCCATTGCGACCTCTCCCGGCGAAGTCTCGATACGCTGCCAAGGGCGCGCATCGTGCACTTCCGACATCGCAGAAAGCATGTCTTCAGGCAACGCCAGCACCACCGGGCCCATGCGGCCACTGGTCGCGACCTGATACGCGCGCGCGATGAACTCCGGAACGCGATCTGCGCGATCGATCTGTGCCACCCACTTGGCCATCTGACCATACATGCGGCGGTAGTCGATTTCCTGGAACGCTTCCCGCTCGACAAAATCGTTGCCGACCTGCCCGATAAATAGAATCATCGGGGTGGAATCCTGAAATGCAGTGTGTACACCGATGGATGCATTGGTCGCACCCGGCCCGCGTGTGACCAGGCAGATACCGGGCTTGCCGGTTAGCTTCCCATAGGCCTCCGCCATGTTTGCCGCGCCGGATTCATGACGGCAGGTTATGAGCTTGATGGTGTCGCGATGTTGATAGAGCGCATCGAGTACGGGCAAATAGCTTTCACCCGGTACGCAGAACGCCAGATCGGTGCCGTGGATTTTCAGTTGATCGACGAGGATCTGTCCGCCTGAACGCTGTTTAGCCAAAGTCATAATTGCTTTACCTCGTAGCCACGCGATTTCAGCATTTCCACCAGCCCTTTCGGGCCCACCAGGTGCAGCGAGCCGACAGCGACAAAGTGGGGCACAATATCATCGAGGTAACTGATGATTTTCTTCAGCATGGCATCATGTCGGCTGTATAGCAGCACCGCATCAAGCTCATCGGTCATTCGCATACCTCTGTTTACGCTTCTGGCAACTTGCTGCATCAGCGTCACGTCGCCGGTCTGCCAGGCATTGACCATCCCCGTCACTTGATCAGGTGCAATGCCGGACTCAAGTGTGCTGATCGCGTTTTCCAGAAACGCCTCCTGTAATTGCGGCGACATGCCATCCATCATTTTCAACTGCGCGGCTTGTGACTCAAGTTCGAGAATTGGTCTGCCATCGTCTTTAGATTTGGCAATCAGATAACCGTCAACGCCAAGATTCATGTCGTAGCCCAGCTTGGAAAACTCGGCGATGGTCAGAAATCCACCGATGAGATAGGGCTTCATCGGCCTGACTGCTTCAAGAGGGATCTGCAGGCGCGTAAGCTGTATCTTGAGCCGACTGAACAACGCTGCTGGAATGTGTTTTTCGAGATTGTCGGGGGCTTTGTAATTAATAACGGAGACAATTTTGCCCATTCCTTCGTTGTTGGAAATATCTGCCTCAACTACCAGCCGCCGCGACGCATTCAGCGCGTCTTGAACTTGTGGCTGCAATGGGTAAAACGACCGCTTGCCGACGTGAATTGTGCCGAACAAATACACCACATTCACTTTTGATTTCACTTCCCAGAGAAGGGCTTTGGTGGCGACCGCCGGAATAGTTTCCGGTTCGGTTAATCTGGGCGCAACCGGCGCGCCGGCCACCGGCTTCGTTGGGTCGTAAACGCCCGCTGCCGGTTCGCTGGCGGCGGGCAATGTTGGTGTTGGGGACGTTGCGGGAGCTGCGGATGCAGCGGAAACGGCAAAAAGCGCAATTGCGCCCAGCGCCTGCCCGCAAATTGAGGTGCTAAATTTCATGACAGAAAATCGACTAAAGAAAACCCGAACAGTGACACATCATCGGTTCCATATCAACCCGACAGCATTGATAATGGCGCGCCCCGGCTGAGCAAAGATTGCTAGAATGGATCAACAAAACGCCGAGGAGAAAAATATGTGGGACACCACAAAGAGGTCCATTTGCCAAGCCCCCGTCATAAATCTGCTATTCGCACCGCTGGTATCAGCGCTGCTGTTCACGGGCGTCTCAGCACAAGCCGAAGAGTGCAAAAATCGTGGCGAACTCGATACGATGTATTGCGACGAAAACAAAGATCTCGTTGCCGATACACCGAAGGATCCGAAGAAGCTGAAAACGCCATCGACCGTCGTCTTTACCTATACCCCCGTCGAAGACCCAGCCGTCTACGAAAAGGTGTTTGCGCCGTTCACGGAATTCCTTGGGAAATGCCTCACAAAAAAAGTTGTTTTTTATCAAATCCAGTCCAACGCCGCGGAGATCGAAGCAATGCGCTCGGGTCGCCTGCACGTCGGCGGTTTTTCAACTGGCCCGACCGCTTTCGCCGTCAATCTCGCAGGCGCGATACCCTTTGCGATCAAGGGAGACGCGAAGGAATTCCAGGGCTACAACCTGATCGTGGTCGTAAAAAAAACTTCCCCATTCATGAAACTCTCAGACCTCAAGGGCAAGAAAGTTGCGCACACTGCCCCGTCTTCGAACTCTGGTCACATGGCACCAATGTCGCTGTTCCCGGCTGAAGGCCTGACACCTGAGAAAGACTACAAGATTCTGTTTTCAGGCAAGCATGATCAAAGCGTGATGGGTGTGAATTCAGGTGATTACGATGCGGCTGCGGTTGCGTCTGACGTATATCACCGGATGGCCTCGCGCGGCCAAATCAAGGAAGACGATTTCCGCATCATCTACAAGAGCCAGAAATTTCCCACCTCCAGCTTTGCTTACGCGCACGATCTGGAGCCAGAGTTCGCAAAGAAAATGGTGAAGTGCTTTTACGACTATCGATTCACGGTGGAAATGCAGAAGGCATTTGACGGCGCTGATCGATTCTTCCCGGCGACCTTTCAAAAGGATTGGGAAGTAGTCAGGAAAGTCGCCGAAGGATCGGGTGAAGCGTTCAATCGCTCCAATTACGACAAGCAGACCGCCAAGGAGGCTGAGGCCGCGAAGAAGAAAGCGGAAGACGCTGCCAGCGTGAAGAAATAGCAACCTAGATTATTTGCCAAATCCCCCTCTCCCGGCCTGTCGGCCGCCCTCTCCCACGAGGGGCGAGGGGCCGACACTGACAATCGTCTCACTTCTTTAACCGCTGGATTTTTAACTGATGTCCTTCTGCCGCCACGCTTCGTCCCTCGCAATGCTCGCCGCCGCTTTATTCATGGTGCCCTCAATGACGCAGGCTGCAGACACCTGCAAACACCGTGGCGACCTCGATACACTGTACTGCGACGACGATGGCAATATGACCGCCGACGCGCCAACGGATCCAAAGAAGCTGAAGAATCCCGCAGCGCTGATGCTGAGCTATTCGCCCCAGGAGGATTCGGTAGTCTACGAAAAGCTCTGGACGCCGTATGTAGATCACCTGAAGACCTGCGTGGGAAAGCCGGTGCGCTTTTTGCCCGTCTATTCGAGCGCTGCAACCGTTGAAGCGTTGCGTTCTGGACGTATCCAACTGAGCCTGCTATCGGCAGGCGATACGCCGTTCGCGGTGAATATTGGTGGCGCGATACCGATCGCCACACACGGCACTGAGAAGGACGGGGTCGCTGCGTATCATTTGATCGTTGTGGTCAAGAAGACCAGCGCATTCAAGACGCTAGCCGACTTAAAGGGAAAACGCGTCGCCCATGTGTCTCCGTCGTCAAACTCAGGCAATCTCGCGCCGCGCGCTTTGTTCCCCAAAGAGGGCCTCGTTCCCGACAAGGACTACAAGGTGATCTATTCAGGAAAGCACGACAATTCTGTCTCTGGCGTCCTCAATGGCGACTATGATGCGGGCGCCGTGGCCGACGACGTGCTGATCCGAATGTTGCAACGTGGCGCCTTGAAGCCGGACGAACTGCGAATTATTTACAAGAGCCAGCCTTTCCCGGCCGGCAGCCTTGCGGTGGCGCATGACCTCGAACCGGCATTGAAGAAAAAAATCACTGATTGCACGTTTACCTTCCGATTCCCAGTCGACCTGTCTGCGGCGTTCCGCGGCCCGGACCGATTTATACCACTTAACTACAAACGTGATTTCGCCTCGGTGCGCCATGTTGCCGAAGCGAGCGGGGAATCGTTGAATCGCACCGGCTTCGAGGCCCGCAAGGCGCGTGAGCAGGCAGTTGCAAAAAACGGGGATGCAGTTAAAAAATGACTACCGACCGCTCCATTCAAATTCGCGGCCTTGTGAAGGAATACAAACGCGGTGTTCCGGTATTGAAGGGTATCGATCTCACCATTGCGGGAGAAGGCATCACCGCGATCATCGGGCCGTCCGGTACTGGCAAATCAACCCTCATCCGCTGCATCAATCGCCTGGTCGAGCCTACTGCTGGCGAGATTCTGTTTCAGGGCGTAGATCTGGCCAAGCTCAAGGGTACTGAATTACGCATGGCACGCCGCAAGATCGGCATGGTATTTCAGGAATACAACCTGGTCGAGCGGCTGACCGTAATGGAAAACGTCCTCACAGGCCGGCTTGGCTATATGTCCGCGTTCAAAGCTTGGCTGCGTAAATTTACGCCTGAGGATATTGAAGAAGCATTCCTGCTGCTCGATACTGTTGGCCTCTCCAGTTTCGCCAATCAGCGCGCCGACGCGCTCTCCGGTGGCCAACGCCAACGCGTAGGCATTGCACGCGCCGTGATGCAGCACCCGGAAATTCTGCTCGCCGACGAGCCGACTTCGTCGCTGGACCCGAAAACCTCGGTAGAGATCATGGAATTGATGGCCGATATCGCCGGTAAGCGCAATATTCCGGTGATCGTGAACATTCACAACGTCGAACTGGCCAAGCGTTTTTGTCAGCGCATGATCGGCATGACCGGCGGCAAGGTGGTCTTCGATGGTGCGCCCTCGCAGCTCAGCGATGCCAGTCTGAAAGAGATTTATGGTGGGGAGAATTGGATTGAGTGATGCTCGGCTAAGGGTGCCGTACGCCGAATGAACGCGTCAATCGCCGCACACCGCAACCCCTTTCCTGCCCATTGGCCCACGCGCATGGGCTGGCTGGTATTACTCTGCTATTGCATCTGGGCCGCCGCGCAACTCGATTTCACCTGGAGCCGCTTCGTTTCCGGGCTGACCAACGGCGAACGATTTCTGACGCGCATGTTCCCGCCCGCGTTTGGCGGTGACAAATGGGAAATGATCGTCAATGGCTTGACCGAAAGTCTGGAGATCGCTGTGATCGCCAGCGCCATTGGCATCACGATCTCGTTGCCAGTCGGGTTGATGGCTTCACGCAATCTCTCGCCGCTCTGGCTCTCATGGCCGGCGCGTTTCCTGATTGCGCTGTGCCGCTCGTTTCATCCCGTCATCGTCGCGATTATTTTCGTCAAGGCCGTCGGCTTCGGCGCCCTCGCCGGGATCGGCGCACTGGTCATTGGTTCGCTGGGTTTTATTTCAAAACTGTTCGCCGATGCGATCGAAGAAATTTCGCTCAAGCAAGTCGAGGCCGTTCGCGCGTCTGGTGCATCGTTTGCCAATGTGTTGACCTACGGCGTGCTGCCACAAGTTTTCGGCCGCTTCCTGGGCTTTTGTACCTACCAACTCGATTCCAATCTACGCAATTCGACCATGGTCGGCATCGTTGGTGCGGGCGGCATCGGCGGCACCTTGTTTTCGGCGTTCCAGCGCTTCGATTACGACTTTGTGCTCGCCATCCTCATTTCCATCATCACGCTGATCTTTATCGGCGAGATTCTTTCCAATGTGTTGCGGGCGGTGTTTCTAGATAACAAAACCATCTCCCAGTGGTTTGTAAGCAGTGGTGTGAACGCGCCGGTCACACAACGCGGGCTGGACGAATGAACACGGCTTCGTCCGCCACCATGCAGGGCATCAACCGCGAATGGCGGCGCTTTACCATTGAGCAACGCATCATTCGCTTCGCGTTTTATTTTGTTGCCGTTGCCGCCCTGGTGATGTCGGCACGGCACATCGAATTTATCCCTGAATTTTTGTACGATGCACCGGACCAGATCAAGGACTTCTTCGTGCGCATGTGGCCGATGGACCCTACGTTCTACGCGAAATCAGTGCACGCCGCGCTGATCGAAACGTTCAATATTGCCACGCTGGGAACGCTCCTCTGCATGGTGATCGCGCTGCCGGTGGGCATGCTGGCGGCGAACAACCTTGTGCCGTTCAAGGCAGTCAACTATTTGGCGAAATTGATCCTCGTGTCTTCGCGTTCGGTGAATTCGCTGGTTTGGGCGCTGCTGTTTATCGCCGTCTTCGGCCCGGGCGCATTGGCCGGTACCCTGGCGATTGCGTTTCGGTCCATCGGCTTCGTCGGCAAACTTTTTGGTGAAGCGCTGGAAGAGGCGCAGCGCGGGCCAATTGAGGCCCTCACCGCTGTTGGCGCACCAAAGAGTAGTATCTTCATCAAAGGTTATTGGCCGCAGGTGAAACCGGCTTTCTGGTCGATCGCGCTGTTCCGATGGGACATCAATGTGCGCGAATCCGCGGTGCTGGGATTGGTTGGCGCGGGTGGCATCGGCATGGCGATGGATTCGGCGATGAACCTGTTCCGCTGGGATCAGGTCGCCGTCGTGTTACTGACTATTTTCGCTGTGGTCATTGTGGCCGAGCTTGGTGTTTCCGCCATTCGAAAGAGAGTGATCTGATATGCAAATGGGCCTCATTGGCTTGGGAAAAATGGGGGCCAGCATGGCGATGAAGTTGTGTCGCGCTGACATTCACGTGGTGGGATTCGATGCGGCCGGGAAATCGGTCGATGCGCTGCAAAACGAGCCGGGCTTCGATGGCGCCTACTCACTGGACGCACTCCTCAATGCGGTGAGCGCGCCCCGCATACTCTGGCTGATGTTGCCGGCTGGCGAGCCCACTGACCGGCTCCTCGATGAGCTGCAATTCAAACTCGCCCCCGGCGATCTGCTCATCAATGGCGCCAATAATTTCTATAAAGCCTCGGTCGCGCATGCCGCCAGGCTTCGCGACATTGGCGTGCAGTTTGTCGATGCAGGCGTGTCCGGCGGCATCCATGGTCTCAAAAATGGCTACTGCATCATGGTCGGTGGCGAAGCCGCCGCCGTCAAGCGCATCGAACGCGTGCTCACTGCGCTGAGCCCTAATCCCGGCCAATGGCTGCATTGCGGCCCCTCCGGCGCCGGACACTTCGTGAAGATGGTTCACAACGGCATCGAGTACGGCATGATGCAGGCCTACGCGGAAGGGTTTTCGCTCATGGCGGCCAAGCGCGAATTCGATCTGGACATCGGTGCCATCGCCGAAAACTGGCGCCACGGCAGCGTGGTGCAGTCGTGGCTACTCGATCTCACGGCCGACTTTCTCAAAGGCGATCCCGCACTTAGCGGCATCGCGCCGACAGTCGCCGACTCCGGCGAAGGCCGCTGGACGGCAATCGAAGCGATCGAACTTGGTGTTCCCGCGCCGGTCATGTCGCTGGCACTGATGTCGCGGTTTGCCAGCCAGGGGCACGACGAGTACGGCTCCAAGCTGTTGGCGATGATGAGGAAAGGCTTCGGCGGGCACGCCGTGGCGAAGCCGGAGGAAAACACGTGAAGCATCTGAATCTGTCTGTGCTGCTGGTGGCACTGATGTTGTCAGTCGGCGCAGCGCTCGCACAGACCTGCCCCAATCGCGGCCAGCTCGACGAAATCTATTGCGATGCCGACCGCGACATGGTGGCGGACGTACCCACGGACAAGTCGAAATGGAAGAATCCGTCGACGCTAATCTTCACCTACACGCCGATCGAAGATCCTGCCGTTTATCAGAAGATTTTCACAAACTTTCAGGATCATCTCGGACAGTGCACCGGGAAAAAAGTTGTTTATTACCAGGTGCAATCTAACGCTGCCCAGATCGAGGCGATGCGCGCGGGCAGGTTGCATATCGGCGGCTTTTCAACCGGCTCCACGGCGTTCGCGGTGAATCTCGCCGGGGCCGTGCCGTTTGCCGTGAAGGGTAATGCAGCCTCGCCACGTGCGTATCACATGGCAGTGATCGTCAAAAAAGATTCGCCGTACATGAAGCTCACTGACCTCAAAGGGAAAAAGATCGCGCACGCAGCACCTTCGTCCAATTCCGGCAATCTGGCGCCGCGCTCACTCCTGCCTGCCGAGGGACTCACGCCCGACAAAGACTACAAAGTGCTGTTTTCCGGAAAGCACGATCAGTCGATACTGGGTGTCAACACCGGCGATTACGACGCGGCGGTGATTGCCGATGATGTGCTGGAGCGTATGTCGGTGCGTGGTGTGGTCAAGGCTGAAAATTTCCGCACGTTATACGTAAGCCCGCCGTTCGTCACATCGAGCTTCGCGTATGCGCACGACCTCGATCCGGCACTCGCCGCGAAGATAAAATCCTGCTTCATGAGTTACAAATTCACGCCCGAGATGACTAGGGAATTCAACGGCGACGACCGCTTCCACGTGGCGGATTTCAAAAGTGACTGGGCCGTGGTGAGGAAGGTCGCAGAGGACACCGGCACTGTTTACACTCGAGCCGAATTTGATCGCGAAAATGCGATAGCGACGGAAGCAAAGAAGAAATAGCGAGAGTAAGCAGGGTGGGCAACGTGCCCACACGTCAACCACGGCGCTCATCCATATCAGCCGGCCATACTACCTTCGCAGCCTCGCCCAAGGAACGACTTACTTCTTCACTGTCAACCTTGCTGATCTTCGCTGTGCCTTGCTTACCGAGCACATTGAGTGTCTGCGGCGTGCATACCCCTCAAGATGAATCAAGCACGCCTTCGAAACCGTCCCCATCGGCGGTTTGCCAGATCATCTTCACGCCATTTGGCAACTGCCTGCGGGCGCAGGTGACAATTGACCAACGTGCCTTTAAAGACCGACTAAGCCCCTGATAGGTGCTGTCGCGGTCTATTTCTGTTGACCAACAGCTCTAGAAGTCTAGCTGGACCGGTGGTACTCCCCTTGCAGTCATAGCGGCTAGATTTCCAAATTCGCCCGGAAGTCATTTATCTCGACGTAACCTCTGTGCTATGTCTCGAATCAAAATTCTACGCCGAGGACTGCGCCACACATTGTCTGGAACCATCAACGTTCTTGCCAGTGCGGCATACGAAAATAGAAATACATGCGTTTACCCGCGCACCACTGTTTCTGGGCGCTCGACTGGGTCTACGTCGAGGCTAAGGACGATTTTTTGGTCGTCGCTGCGTACGACGAGCAATTCAACGGTTTCGCTATCACTGAGATTCTGTTCTTGATGCGGTACATAGGGCGAGAAATAGACGAAGTCACCGACGTCGACGTTGGTTGCGAATTCAAGACGCTCACCCCAGCGTATCTCGGTGCGCCCGCTGACGACATACACCATCACCTCGTGGCACCCATGATGGTGAGCGCCAGTCTTTGCATTCGGTTTGAGGCTAACGCGTCCGATCCAGGTGCGCTCACCGCCGGTCCCGGCAAAGTTGACCGCCGTCGCACGCCCTGTGCTACCGGGTGCGTGGAGCTGCGCGTCGAGCGACATCGCGCGGACAACTGTTACACCCTCTCTCCATTTTGTCGTTTCAATCATCAATGCTCCCAAAGCACCCATTGCAATTAATTTTTCACTTTCGCTTCCGCTACCGCTTTTGCCAATTCCGCACCGCTTTTGTAGTGCGGCACTTTGAAGACCATGCGTTTGCTGCGCTGCGTAAAGCTGTTGCTGCCTTGCACCTCCTCTGCCCAGTATTTATTTGCCAACGCCATGTTGCCCTTTTCGTCGAGCAGGAATGCATCTTTCGATCCATGACCACCGAATATATATAACTTGCCGCCGATCATTTTCCACGTATCGCCGTCGCCGCCCCAGGGAATGCCGTAGACAATGCCGTTGGCACAATAGCCACCGAATTCCGGCAGGTAGCGCGTTGGATCCTTGTCAAACAGCGCCTTGTGTTCGGCGCTGGTGAACTGGAACGTAATGCCCTGGTAATTTGAGCTAAACGCCGCGCTGCCTACGGAATCCTTGTTGTCGACGAAGTAGCTGACTATGTCGTAGCCTTTGAGCATCAGCGCATTGCCGCTAGCATCTGCGGTGGCGTTGGCCGGTTTGTAGGTGGTGCCGGTGTTTTGGGCGTTGATGGCGCCGCAGCCTGAAAAGATAGCGAAGGCAGCGAAAAGCAAGACAGTTTCTGTGAGTTTGATGAATCTCATTGGTGCTCCATGAAAGTTGATTTAATAATTATCATGCCAAAGCAGATGCCGGAGTCGAGTTCTTGAATCGCGGGGCAGATTGACTAGGCGGCGCGTGGCAATATGGCTGGTGTCTAATCACCCAACAAATGTCCAGTTTTCACAAAAATGGTGCAGCCTTCTTTACTGAAAGGTTTGTGCACGCTCATGTGTGGACTTCTTATCCATGAGCCGGTCTGGTAGCGCCCGTGCTCATCTTCAAATACGCCGTCCACAACAAAAATCTCTTCACCCCCAAAATGCGTGTGTGGATTGAAATAAGTCTGGGGAGCCCAACGAACCAGGGTGGAGCCAAGACCTTGTCGCATCAATGGCATGACGGTGAGGCCAGGCACCATGCCCTGAAACCACTCCGCAGTTCGTGTGTCGACGGCTTCTCTTTGCTGTTGATCAGCCCCCAGATGTCTAAGCTTTACAAAGAGCACACAACCGGAGTCGCTGCATGGTGCGTGTGATGAACCGGGAGGGTTCATCACGTAAGTCCCTGCCGGATAATCTCCGTGTTCATCACTGAATACGCCGGCCAGAACCAGTATTTCTTCGCCAAATTCATGCGTATGCGATTCAAATTTTGAGCCTGCTTTATAGCGGACGATAGAAGTAGCTTTGGCAACCTCAGCACCTATGCGATCGAGCATACGGCGCTCAACGCCTGGATGTGGACTCGGAACCCAATCAAGATCGTGATGGTTGAGAACAATCCGCTGGTTGTAGTCTTCATTTAGGTGCATTGAACTTTTTCCTGTTGCGAATTTCGTTGATTGACGATTAGCCAAATTTTCTGCATTGCTACGTTGCCACCCGTTTTCAGTTGCACTCGGCTATTGGCGTCAGCGGCCACCTTTCGCGCGTTAAACTCAGAAATTATAGAAATTCAACGCCATAAATTCTTGCCTGTGGCGCGCACCCACTGCAGCCATAGCCGAGCGCCTTCCAATCTGCCTGATTGCGGACACTGGCGATCATAAAGCGCATCAACGTTAGCTCACAGAGAGAGCCGCTTTGCTGCTCAGCTGAGACTTTCTCGTTTCCCACTTGTTAAGTTCAGAATTCAAATCAGTAGTGTCCCAACGTTTTCACGAGAGACGGTTATAAGCTGATGAATTTATGGCCGAAACGAGCGAATTTGTCTGGTCTCGATTTGAACGTCGAAGCGCAGACTTTGAGTCTTTTGCGGATATCCGCCGAAGGCGCT
>JBBQFL010000020.1:0-73802 GCA_038321965.1 Burkholderiales bacterium
CGCAGCAACAAGTGAAACGTGTTAAGATATTGATTGTAAAGCTGTAATTAGTTGTGCAGTGTTGTGGCGATAAGCTTTGAAGCGACTGTTAATCCGCAGGTCCCTGGTTCGAATCCAGGTCGGGGAGCCAAATAAAATCAATGGCCTAGTGTTCGGACTAGGCCGTTTTCATTTGGTTTTGGCACTTCGGTTTGTAGGAGTACTGTGGCCAGCTCGGTTTAAGTTCGTGCGCAACGTTCGAGACGAACATCGTGCCACCTTCTTCCTGCCAGGACGCGATCAAGCCTCCATTGACAGGGATGACCACTTGAGTCTCGCGTCCATCGATTGCCGGTGTTCGTCACTCTTCGCAAGCAAAAAAAGCACCGTTGCTGCATACTGGTCACCAAAATTGACATTCAGCAAGAATTTGTTGACTGCCAAAAATAGACCAAATAGCGTGCCGAGGGATAGGTAAACGAGAACAACGATGTTCCGACCTGGCGGAGATTTGACTGAGTCGTCGGCGCTGATTGCCGTCGATAAACGTTGCCCAACCGCAGCTAAGATATTACTTTTGCTCTTGTTTGCTACACAGCTTGCCCCAGTGACCAGCTTTGCGGAAAGTGTTACACAGCCTGGCAACGCTGCAGCCAGACTTGATTTCCGAATCGTGATACCTGCCGTCATCGCAGTTGTACCGGCGGTTCAACCTGATCGCATCATCATCGAGGAGCAGCACATCGCGATGGGCTACATCGATCTGGATGCGGCGACCTCGGTAAAGCTCACCAACAACACTCGAGCGGGGTATCAGCTAACAGCAAGCTATGACACAAGCCTATTGGCGAAGGTCGATGTCCACGTCGACGGCCAGCAACTACGTGCCCAAAACGGATTTGGGAGCATGCTGGTCAAATCCGGCCTGGCCATCAATAGGCTGGTGCCGTTCAGCTACCGGCTTCATCTGGTTCCTGGTGTCAGCGCTGGCACATATCGGTGGCCGATCGTGCTGGCATTCTCGCTTGGGGCGATCTGAAGAATTCGCAGGTATTGCTTTCTTGCAGCACAATTTTATGAGACAATCCGAGGCTTAATTCTAAACAAGATCAACTGTTTAGCTCCGGCGTTCTGGCCCACACTGCTTTTGAGGCGGTCCACTGGAAAGCGCGGTGGGGTACCCAATCTATTCAAGGGCTTGGCGATTGCCAAGCCCTTCGTCCCTCAGCAAAGACGCTTTTGCTGCGCAAGTTTCTCGATTTAATTGGAGCATTTCCGATGAATGAAATCATGCAGTACCTCAGAAAAAATGGTCAGCGGCTGGACTCTGAAATTGCGGCGGCCGTTGGCATGCCGTTAGTAAAGGTTCGCAGTCTGCTGTCCGATTTGTCTGCGCAGGGCGAAATCTCCCGCTGTAGCGTAACGCAATTCAACGGGGGCAAGAAAATTGAAGGCATGCTTTGTCGCGTCGCCGGGTATATTCCGCCTAAGAGCCCAGGCCGTAAGCCCGCAGCATAACGATCTACCGCAGCAGTAAGCAAGCGTCAGCCCGGTTGCAAGCCGGCGCAGAAATTCAGGTGCAATAGGTGGCCGGACAGGCGTTTATGCGTTGTCCGGCCATTTTTGTTG
The DNA here is from genome assembly GCA_038321965.1 of Burkholderiales bacterium. Lineage (GTDB taxonomy): Bacteria > Pseudomonadota > Gammaproteobacteria > Burkholderiales > Usitatibacteraceae > UKL13-2. Next base: position 1,609 of record JBBQFL010000020.1, read on the forward strand.
AGCGATTCGCGTCGCCGGCATAGCTCGCGACTGATTGGTGCGTTACGGGCTAGTCACCAAGCGATGGCAGTCTTCAATAGGACGTGAGTATGTCAACAGAAACGCCGCCAGCACATGTGCGCCGCAAACGCTATAGCGGCACGCATCCACGCAAATTCGGCGAGAAGTACAAAGAGCTGGATCCGCAGAAGTTCGCCGCCGATATTGAGAAGGTCATCGCGCGCGGGCAAACACCAGCGGGCATGCATCGTCCGATTTGCGTGAACGAAATTCTGCAAATACTCCACCCTGAACCTGGGGACATTTCGTTGGATGCGACACTCGGATTCGGCGGACACACGCAAGCGATTCTTCCATTGCTCTCGCCGGGTGGAAAACACTTTGCCGTCGATGTGGATTCGATTGAACTGCCGCGCACCGAGGCGAGATTGCGCAAAGCCGGTTTCTCAAAGGACCTGCTCAGCATACACAAGATGAATTTCGCTGGCGTTGCGCAACTACTGCCGGAAGCAGGCGGAGGCTTTGATTGCGTTCTTGCCGATCTGGGCGTTTCATCCATGCAGCTTGACGATCCGGCGCGTGGCTTCTCGTACAAGAATGATGGTCCACTGGACTTGCGATTGAATCCGCTGCGCGGCACGCCGGCATCAGAGTTGCTGAAGGCCATCAACGAGTCGGACTTGACGGAATTGCTGATCAAGAATGCAGACGAACCTCACGCAGCCCGGATCGCGCAAGAAATAAAGAATCGAATCGTCCCGATTTTGACGACCCGCCAGCTGGCCGACACTGTCGGGGTCGCGCTCAGCGCGGTGCCCGAAATGAAGACGCACAAGAAGACCTTGGCGCGCACATTTCAGGCGTTACGAATCGCCGTCAACGACGAGTTCGGTGTCTTGGATCGTTTTCTGGAGATTCTGCCGTGGTGCCTGAAGCCCGCCGGGCGCGCGGCAATACTGACCTTCCACTCCGGTGAGGACCTGCGAGTCGAAGCTGCCTTCCAGAAATACATGGCGTCCGGAATCTATTCGAGCATCGCAATCGAACCCATTCGTCCGGCGCCGGAGGAGCAAAGAAGCAATCCGCGATCGACTTCGGCCAAGTTGCGCTGGGCAATTCGGTCGCATTTGCCGGTAGCTTGACATTCGGGCAGCGCTGAACGAACGTGTTAGACAGAGAGCCAGCGCGTCGCTTCGTGCTACACTGTTGCAACAGTAAATCGCATGACACACTTCTTCTGCACGCAATGAGCGTTTCTCCTCCCCGCCCAATAGACAAAACCTCCCGCCTGCTGCACATGCGGTTGTTGGCGCTGTTGCTGTTTATCGCGCAGCTCGGTGGATTGTTGATTGTGCCGCTACACGCGATTGCACACGCGCAGGGAAAATATTCGTCCGCCGCCTTGGTCGACGCTGCGGAGGAAGTCAACGGCAGTAATGCATTTTCCCCCCTGTTCGGTCACGCACAGGGTCTGGGTTGCGATGATTGGAGCGCGGCGTTTGCACTCGATAGCCATTCTGGTCACACCGTACCCAATCTGCCTGCTACGGCACCTGCGTCCACAAATATTCCCTTCAGTCTTGCGTCCGCACCACCAGCAGCACCCTTCAGGCATTTCCTCGCGCGCGCACCGCCGCGCCTCTAAAACACTGATTTCCCGGGCTGGTCTCACGCATGTTGTCGTGACGATCTCCTCCCTGTGTTTTTGCGATTGGAATTTCCATGCATTACAAGAATTGTTTTTTTGCGCTGACGCCTGCGCTGGTGTTTGTCGCCGGTGCCTCCGCGCAATCGTCACCCGGGGTTGCGTTGGCGGCGACGGAACCGAAGAAGCTCGATGAAATTGTCGTCACCGGCAATCCGCTGAGAGAGATAGATTTGATCGCGCCAGCCTCGGTGCTCGCTGGGCCAGAGTTGGTGCTCAAGCGTGGTACGACGCTTGGCGAAACGCTCAACGGCATGCCCGGCGTGTCCAACTCCTTCTTCGGTCCGAACGCCGGCCGCCCGGTAATTCGCGGGCTTGACGGTGACCGCGTACGTATTCTCAGCAATTCGGGAGCATCGTTCGACGCGTCCAATGTGAGCCCGGATCACAATTCCGCGATCGATCCGTTGGCGATTGAACGCGTCGAGGTTCTGCGCGGACCAGCTGCACTTCTTTATGGCGGGACGGCGATCGGCGGCGTCGTAAACATCATCGACAATCGCATTCCCCGCGAGCCAATCAAAGGATTCGGCGGTACCGTCGAAGGCCGGGTTGGAGGCGCGGAAAACGAGCGCGGTACCTCGGTGTTGATGGAAGGCGGCGACGGGAAATTTGCATTGCACGCCGACGGGTTTCATCGTGATACTGGCGACTACAAGGTCCCCTCGTCGGCAGGTTTGGGTAAGCGCATTGTCAATTCTGCCAGCCACAGCGAGGGCGGCGCAATCGGCGGTTCGTTGACGTTTGATGGCGGCTATGCCGGCCTCTCGCAATCCGAATATCGTTCGCGCTACGGCACTGTCGCGGAAGCCGATGTCACCATCGACATGAAGCAGTCGCGCACCACCTTCGAGGGCGAACTCGGCAAACTCGGATCGATTGTTGAAAGTGTGAATGTTCGCGGTGGCCGCACTGACTACAAACATGTCGAACTCCAGGGAAGTGAAGTCGGCACGCAATTTACCAACAAGGGCAGTGACTTTCGTTTGGAAGTTCGGCATGCGAAATTTGGTCCGGTGTCAGGTGTTTTCGGCGTGCAGGGCGAAACTTTCAAATTTGCAGCACTAGGCGACGAAGCCTTCGTGCCGGATACCAGGACTCGCAACCAAGCTGTATTCGCCTATGAAGAGATTGCCCTCGATGCCTGGAAGTTTTCCCTGGGCGCACGCTCGGAAATGAGCCGCGTGCAATCCGATGGAGCTGGCGCCAGTGGCATTGCGCGGTTCGGCAGTGCTTCCGAAAAAACCTTCAACCTCAGCAGCCTCTCGCTTGGCGTACTGTTCAAGTTGGATGCGACCACCAGCATCACCGGCAACGTTGCCCGCAGCCAACGCGGCCCGGCATTTTATGAGCTTTATGCGAATGGTCCTCATATCGCCACAGCGGCGTACGAAGCGGGTGACGCCAAGCTGCAAAAAGAAAAATCCACGGCGCTGGATCTGGGTGTGCAGTGGAAATGGGGAGCATCGGGGAAATCGTCGGCTCGGCTGGGTGTATTTTCCAATCGCTTCGATAACTTTATCGCCTTGCGTCGCACCGGCGTTACACGCGATGCCGACGGGAATGCAGGCGTGGCCAATTGCGGAGATGGCACGTCCGTCGAGTCCGGTTGCACCGCACGGATACTGCCGGAGTTTCGCTATCAGGGCGTGCAAGCGCGCCTCACCGGTTTCGAGGCTGAAGCCAAATTCCGCTTGATTGACCAGCCCTACACACTCGATTGGGAATTGAAGGCCGACCTCACGCGTGCCCAGGACCTCTCCAACGCCGAGCCGCTGCCGCGTATCGCGCCGTTGCGTTTGAGTACGGCAGGCCTGTTTGCGAACGGGCCGTGGGCACTGCGCGCGGAGATCGAGCATTCCGCCAAACAGGATCGCGTGCCTGCCATCGATTTGTTCGGCGTGACCGAGGCATATACACTGGTGCATGCAGCGGTAACGTACACGCTCAAATTGCCCGGCGTATCGGCGCTGCTGTTTCTGAAAGGCAACAACCTCGGCGACCGCAAGGCGTTCAATGCCTCTTCCATCGATACCATTCGTGCACTGGCGCCGTTGCCGGGGCGCGGCTTGAAAGCGGGTGTGCAGCTTAGTTTCTGAGGTTATTCGGTACCTCAACGGCCTGCCAGTTTCTAATACTCAAGCACTAACGCGCCTCTCATGGCAAAAAGGCTCCGAGAGGTGCACCAGTGCTTGTGTTTTGCTTACGCGGCGAGTCTGCCGACGTTTCACTTCGCAAATAAACTCGCACCAAGTTGGGTGGCGCTGCTAAAATTTTCGATTGCCTTTTTTGCGCGATGCGCGCGACTGCGCCAATCGAAGACCGTGCCATGCCAATACTGACTTTCCCCAATAGCCCCTACAAGCTGAACCAGCCATTCCCACCGGCGGGTGACCAGCCGCAGGCGATCGCCAAACTGGTTGAAGGCATCAATGATGGCCTCGCATTTCAGACGCTACTCGGCGTAACCGGTTCGGGCAAAACTTACACGATGGCAAACGTCATTGCACAGCTTGGGCGCCCGGCGCTGGTGATGGCCCCGAACAAGACGCTTGCCGCACAGTTGTATGCCGAAATGAAGGAGTTTTTCCCCGAAAATGCGGTGGAGTATTTCGTCTCATATTACGATTACTACCAGCCGGAAGCCTACGTGCCATCGCGTGATCTTTTCATCGAAAAGGATTCTGCGATCAATGAACACATTGAACAGATGCGTCTTTCTGCGACCAAGTCACTACTGGAGCGCCAAGACGCGATTATTGTTGCGACGGTGTCGTGCATTTACGGCATCGGTGACCCCGCAGACTATTACGCCATGCGTATGTTGGTTCGAACGGGGGACAAGATTTCTCCGCAGGACATGATTCGTCAACTGATCGCCATGCAATATGCGCGCTCCGAGCTCGACTTCAAGCGCGGCACCTTTCGTGTGCGCGGCGATTCGCTCGATGTTTATCCGGCAGAAAGTGCGGAGGCCGCACTGCGAATTTCCATGTTCGATGACGAGGTCGATGCACTCACGTTGTTCGACCCACTGACTGGCCATACGCTCCAGACCGTGCCTCGCTTCACGGTTTATGCCAAGAGCCATTACGTGACCCCTCGCAGCACCGTGCTGAACGCGCTTGAAGGTATCAAGACTGAACTGCGCGAGCGCATTGAATTTTTTAACGTCGAGAACAAGCTGCTCGAGGCGCAGCGCATACAGCAGCGCACCACGTTTGATCTGGAAATGCTCAACGAAATCGGTTTCTGCAAAGGCATCGAAAATTATTCGAGACACATGAGTGGCAGAAAGGCCGGTGAGCCGCCGCCGACGCTGGTTGACTATCTTCCCAAGAATGCGCTGATGGTGATCGACGAAAGTCATGTGACGATTCCGCAGGTAGGTGGTATGTACAAGGGGGATCGCGCGCGCAAGGAAAATCTGGTTGATTATGGATTTCGATTGCCGTCAGCCATGGATAATCGGCCACTGAAGTTTGCCGAGTTTGAACGCATGATGCGCCAGAGCGTATTCGTATCGGCCACGCCGGCAGATTACGAGGCGGCACATCAAGGTCAGGTGGTGGAACAGCTGGTGCGGCCAACTGGACTGGTGGACCCGATTTTGCATGTCCGACCCGCTTCCACGCAGGTAGATGATTTGCTCTCCGAGGTTAACAAGAGAGTGGTAAATCAGGAGCGCGTGCTGGTGACCACACTCACCAAACGTATGGCCGAAGACCTCACTGATTACCTCAGCGAAAACGGCGTGAAGGTGCGTTATCTTCACTCAGACATCGACACGGTAGAGCGGGTACAGATCATTCGTGACTTGCGTGCGGGTTTGTTCGACGTGCTGGTCGGCATCAATCTGTTGCGTGAAGGACTCGATATTCCCGAAGTCTCGCTCGTCGCGATTCTCGATGCCGACAAGGAAGGGTTTCTGCGCAGTACGCGATCATTGATTCAAACGATTGGCCGTGCCGCTCGCCACATCAATGGCACCGCTATTCTCTACGCGGACAAGGAAACCAATTCCATGCGGGTGGCGATCGGTGAAACCAACCGCCGCCGCGCGACACAGATCGCATTCAACACGAAAAATGGCATTGTCCCGAGATCGGTGTCCAAGGGCATCAAGGATATGATCGACGGCGTGTATGACCTGGACGACAGACGCACCGAGATGGCGACCGAGAAAAAGGCGGCGCAGGATAGAAAGAAATACGACGTGCTGTCGGTAAAGCAACTGGAAACGGCCATCAAGCGATTGGAACGCGAGATGATGGATGCTGCGCGCAATCTGGAGTTTGAGAAGGCTGCGCAGACCCGCGACGAATTGAAGATGCTTCGTAACAAACTGCTGGTCGTTGGCGGCGGCGACTCTGCCGCCTTGTGATGCGGGATGTGGTGCCTAGACTCCTAGCGCCCCGGTGCGGGGGCATTTGTGGCTTGGCCAACAGCACCCTCAAACGCTTCGGGGCTGACCGTTTTCACATTGTTCATGTCGCCCCTATCGCGTCTTGGGAGGTGGCTTCCTGTTTGCACGATCTTCTCTTCGCGGGGCATCTGCGAGACCTTGTCGTCGGTAGCCGCGCACGCTGAGAGCAATGCCGCTGCAGAAAATCCAAGTACAAACTTCTTCATGCTTTTACACTCCTGATCGTGATGAGGTGGTTGGTACAATGCGGGTTGGAATCTGACGACAACAATATTCTAATTGAGAACGAGCTTTTGATGAAAGTGCTCTTTGTTTGTCTGGGCAATATTTGCCGCTCGCCCACGGCCGAGGCTGTATTTAGCAAGTTGGCCGTCGAAAGAGGGCTGATGTGCCAACTGGAAGTTGACTCCGCCGGCACCAACGGCTTTCACATTGGGCAGTCTCCTGACCCGCGTTCAATCAAGTATGCGGCAAAACGCGGTATCGATCTGACTCCTCTGCGTGGAAGGCAGATTGAACGCGCCGACTTTGAACGCTTCGATGTCGTGATCGCAATGGACAATGAGAATGTTCGTCATTTGACTGCGCTTTGCCCGGAATCCATGCGGGGCAAAATCAGCTTGTTGCTGGCGTATGCCGACCGTTGCAATTATCGCGAGGTGCCAGACCCATACCATGGCGGAGAACGCGAATTCGAACTGGTACTTGACCTGATTGAATCGGGCTGTCGCGGCTTGCTAGATCAACTCGTGGCCGACGACCTCGCGCCTGACGGGGACCGCTTGCAGGCGCAACAGCATGTTTGAAGGCACGTTAACACTAGTCGCGTATGTAAAAATATTTGTGGCGATGCTGGTGGTGGTCAACCCGTTTGGCATCATGCCGGTTTTCGTCGCGATGACCAGCCAACAGTCAGAAAGCGAGCGCAAGCGCATCGCGCGCATTGCGTCACAAACCGTGGCCGTTGCGCTGCTGATTTCCGCCATCTTTGGCGAGCGCGTTCTTGACATGTTCGGCATCTCGATTGCCAGCTTCAAAGTGGGCGGCGCAATCCTGATCATGTTGAATGCGATGGCGATGATGCAGGCCATGCCGGCACGCGACAAACAGACGCCAGAGGAGGCTGAGGAGGCGGAAGACAAGGCGAGTGTTGCGGTGGTGCCTTTGGGTATTCCGCTTCTTGCCGGACCGGGCGCGATGTCCACCATCATCATTTATGCCAGTGAGAAAAAAGTGGTTTGGCATCTGTTCGGCGTTTGCGCGACTGCCATTGGTGTGGCGATAGTCACGTGGATCGCGCTACGCATCGCCATTCGCGTCGGTCAGCGGATGAGCACCACGACGATGAACGTCGCGACCAGGATTATGGGGCTGCTGCTGGCCGCATTGGCAGTTGAAATTTTTGCGGGCGGAATCGTTGAGTTGATCCCAGCGTTGGGGAAACCTGATCTGTTTCGCTATGGCCCGCACTAACTCACAAAGAACGCCATTCCACGCGGTCTGCAGGTTTAAAAGGCCTGGAAACCATCGCCGATATTAGAGTATGGCGTCTTAACTGGCCTAGAATCCGCCAGTCTCAAGCCAGGCGTCGACTTGATCAAATCGGTCGTTGCCCCAGAACGGCTCGCCATCGATGATGATGTAGGGCGACCCAAACACACCCTTGGAAAGCGCGGCATCGACTTCGTTCTTCAGGCGCTCTTTGACCACGGGGTCGGCGATGGCCGCCAGAACAGCGGCGCGCTCCTCGCCAAGCTGCACAGCAATATCGGCAACTTTTTCGGCAGACGAAATGTCCACGCCCTCAGCAAAGTAGGTGCCGTAGCAAGCTCTTGCGAACTGCCGCGCCTTCGTTTCGTCGCGATCCGACAACCAATAGAAAACACGAGCAGCATTCTGAGTGCCGATCGGAAACGCGGCGGGCTGCGTATACGGGATTTTCAGGAAGCGTGAAGTGCGCAGAAAATCGCGCGACGAATATGGACCTTTGAGCGGCACATTGGTCAGTGGCGCTGTGCCTGCCGCCTTGAACATTGGCCCTAGCAGAATCGGCCGCCACGCGACCCGGCGATGGTGGCGCGCGGCGAGCGCATCGATTCGGGTCGAGGCGAGGTATCCGTAAGGCGATGAAAAATCAAAATAAAAATCGATGGCGGGTTGGTCGCTGGACATGGATTCTCCATAAGCGGTGATAGTTGTTAATTGTTCGGCAATTCACTACCCATAATCTTAGTCGAGTGAATCGTTCAAAAAAAAGCCCCGTCGAGACGGGGCTTTTCCTTCCAGAAGTGCGGGGATTGAAACCCAGACCTAGTATCTAGACTGACGGTTTATCGCCACTATCGCCAGAAACCGGATTCTTGGTTTCAACAAAAAGTAGTGGTTCGCTTTGGGTGGCACGCGGGCCACGCGGTCGTGGTGTCCGCCGGCGCGGCGCTTCTTCTTCAACCGCCTGGATGACTGCGGTTACGGGTGCCGGAACGGTCTCGATGAATACCAGTGGCTCGCTCTGAGCCACGTCACGGTTGCGGCGGCGTGCCGGACGGGGTGTGGAGCGAATCACTGACGCATCATCAATCTGATCGACAGGTGCTGCGGCAGTCGTCTCGGCGGTCTCGATTCGAGGCAACATTGGCGCTGGTGCAACGTGGACTGGTTCGACAGGCGCCGATGCTGCGACCATTGGTTCTTCCTGAACCGGTGTGGGCGATGACGCTTGTTCGTGGGCGGTCGCAACGGGTGCCGCGGTCACGGCAGTTGGTTCAGAATTTACATGGCTCGCCAAGCCAGGTGTTGACGCAGCCATTGCAACCAACGCCGCCTCGGTAGCGCGAACTGCTTCCGGTTGTGGTGCCGACGGTTCGTGCGAAGTTGCAGAAGTCTGGCCTGTTACTGTCGGGGCATTCTGGTCTACCCGCGGTTCGCGACCGTCGCGACCGCCACGGCCGCCACGGCCGCGACGACGGCGACCACGGCCTTCGCCCTCTTCGCCAGATTCAACCGGCCGGGCTTCCAGTGCCGCTCTTGGTTGTTGTTGCTGACGCGGCTTTTGCGGCTGCGGCGCTAATTCCGGTCCACCGACGACGACAGGATCGGCAATTTTTTCAACGCGCTGCTCACGTTGTTCGTTCAGGCGGTTGCGTTCGTTGCGTGGGCCGCGCTCCTGATTCTGTGGTCCAGACTGACCCGGGCGATCCTTGCGGTCTCCGCGTTTGCGGTCACCATCACGCCCATCGCGTCCGTCACGCCGAGGGCGATCACCACCACGGCCATCGCGATTTTCGCGCGGCGGTCTTGCCGGCGGCGCCGACTGTGCGACTGCTTGTGGTTGTGGTGCAGGCTCGGAATCAAACAGGCTGGCGAAGCGTTTCCATAATGAAGGCTTCTCTACTGTCGGCGCGACTGGCGTCACTGTAGCTTCACGCGGACGGGGCTCTGCAGCAATCGGTGCAGGTTGGGTCGGTGTAATGCCTTTAACGATCGGCTCCGGGCGGGCAGGCTTCGATTCCGCATCCGCGCCATTTACACTCGCGACTTCCTCGACCGGGCGATTGACCATCTGGTAGCTTGGCGTCGCGAGATCCAGTTTCTCGGAATCTGAGCGCAGACGCTCGACTTCGTAGTTCGGTGTCTCCAGATGTACATTTGGAATAAGCAGCACATTCACCTTAAACCGCATTTCCATCTTGTGAATGTCCTGGCGTTTTTCGTTCAGCAGGAAGGTGGCGACATCAACCGGTACTTGCGCATGCACTGCGCCAGTACCTTCTTTCATGGCCTCTTCCTGAATGATGCGCAATATATGTAGTGCGGAGGAAGCGGTATCGCGAATGTGTCCCAGCCCGTGACAACGAGGGCAGGGGATATAACTCGATTCGGAAAGAGCAGGTTGCAAACGTTGACGCGACAGCTCTAGCAAGCCGAAGCGCGAAATTTTTCCGGTCTGCACGCGAGCGCGGTCATAGTGCAACGCGTCACGCAAGCGGTTTTCGACTTCGCGCTGATTCTTTGTCGATTCCATATCGATGAAATCGATGACGACCAGTCCGCCCAGATCGCGCAGGCGCAATTGGCGGGCGATCTCATCGGCGGCCTCGCAATTGGTGCGGAAGGCGGTTTCTTCGATATCGTGACCCTTGGTGGCGCGTGCAGAGTTGACGTCGATCGACACCAGCGCTTCGGTGTGATCGATGACGATGGCACCGCCCGAGGGAAGTGTCACGTCGCGGCGATAGGCGGTTTCGATCTGGTGCTCAATCTGGAAACGCGAGAACAGCGGAACGTCGTCCTTATATAGCTTCACTTTGTGGACGTTTGCAGGCATCACGGTGGACATGAACGACTGCGCTTGTTCGAAAATCTCGGGCGTATCGATGAGGATTTCGCCAACGTCCGGCTGGAACAAGTCGCGAATCGCGCGTACCACGAGGCTCGATTCGAGATAAATGAGCTCTGGTGCTTTCACATCTTTGGCAGCGCCATCGATGGCTTCCCACAGCTGCATCAGATAACCAAGGTCCCACTGCAGCTCTTCGGCGGAGCGCCCGATACCGGCAGTGCGGGCGATGACGCTCATGCCTTCAGGGATGGTCAACTGATCGAGGGTTTCGCGTAGTTCAGCGCGCTCTTCACCTTCAACGCGACGGGAGACGCCGCCACCGCGTGGGTTATTGGGCATCAGCACCAAGTAGCGTCCCGCCAGTGAAACATAGGTCGTGAGTGCCGCGCCCTTGTTACCACGCTCGTCCTTTTCAATCTGGACAAGCAGTTCCTGGCCAACCCGCAGGTTCTGCGCAATCTTGCCGCGCGTACCTTCGCCATCTTCACCCTGCACATATTCTCGGGTCAGTTCCTTGAAAGGCAGGAAGCCGTGACGTTCGGCGCCGTAATCGACGAATACCGCTTCGAGCGACGGCTCGACGCGAGTGACTTTGGCTTTGTATATATTGCTTTTTCGCTGTTCCTGGCCGGCGTGTTCGATGTCGAGGTCAACCAGCTTTTGCCCGTCGACGATGGCGACGCGGAGTTCTTCTGCCTGCGTTGCATTGAATAACATGCGTTTCATAATTCTTCCTTCTCGCGCCGTTTCAGCGACAGGCGAGGGCGAAGACGAACCCGGCGGGTCTGACGCGGCTAGCGCACAGACCGAGGCGACCAAAAGCGCGTTAGCTGACTACTCGCAACGATAAAGATGACGTGCCGCACCTCGCAGGGTCGTTGGACCGAACGGTATCGAGTGTCGATGTTGGTGGGGGTAGATTGTCATCTTGCGGTGCGTGTCAAAAACTGCGGCGCTATTTTTATGTCGGCGTTTTCACAATGCATTATTCACAACGCGCAATGGAGAACGCCTGACTGCCTTGTTGCCTTGGAGCGGTTTTGCAGGACCGAATAGGCTCCGCCAAAACGTCCATCTGTTCATCTTCACGCCACCCGGTGCTGCTGTCCGCTTCGCGGACGGTGCGCGCAAATCGTTTAATATCGCTACTTGTTTGAGTCAGGAACCCGAGACCAAATGGTGAGGGACCTGCCCAGCGGTGAGCGAAAACGACCGCCCGTTTTCCGTTTTGAGCGGCGCTCCAACAAACGCTGGCAGTAGGGTTTTCAAAACTGCGCGGGAAAGCGGATCGACGGCACAAAATGGTGATTTCTTGGGAGTTCGGTGCCGACGGGCTGCGCTAACAAAATTCACAATCGAGCGAATCAGTTACTGTGCAGCGGGCCGGTAGAATCGACGGACTCGCTTCAAAATCAACGAGATAAAAGTATATCCTAAGATGGCATCTGCGGGTAACAAATCACATTCCGGCCAAGAAAATGCTACTGAGAACGCCGGTGGTGGGCCATTCGCCGCAGCCAGTTTTGTGACCATCGACGAAGCATCTGTGGGCCAGCGCATGGATAATTTTCTGCTGACACTGCTGAAGGGTGTGCCCAAGAGTCATGTTTATCGAATCGTGCGTTCGGGCGAAGTTCGGGTAAACAAAGGGCGGGTGGCGGCAGATTACCGATTGGAAGAAGGCGATCTGGTACGAGTGCCACCCGTCAAGACAGCAGAGAAAAAAGAAAGACCTAGCGTGGGCGCGGCTTCGCAGGCATTTTCAGGCGGGAAGGCCCGCCCTTCATTGAGTTTGCTATATGAGGACGAGGCGCTACTGGCGATCAACAAACCCGCGGGATTGGCGGTGCACGGCGGCAGCGGAATTAGTTTTGGCGTGATTGAAGCGCTGCGGGCATTGCGGCCGGAGGCGAAGTTCCTGGAACTGGTGCATCGTATCGATCGCGAAACTTCCGGCGTGTTGCTGATCGCCAAAAAACGTAGCGCGTTGACGGCGCTGCACGCTATGTTGCGCGGCGATACGGATGATCGCATCGAGAAACATTACGCCGCGTTGGTGAAAGGAGCCTGGCCGGATGAACGCCGCCACGTTCGCGTAAAGCTTGCCAAATACGTGACAGATGCGGGCGAGCGGCGCGTATCTGTGGACGAAGAGGAGGGTCAGGAATCTCATACCATCGTCACGCGGAAGGAGGTCCTTCCAGGGGCGACCTTGCTGGATTGCGAAATACGCACCGGGCGCACGCACCAGATTCGCGTGCATCTGGCGCATTTGGGATTTCCAATCATCGGCGACGACAAATACGGTGATTTCACGCTGAACAAATATGTAGCTTCAGCGAAACACGGAGGCTTGAAGCGGATGTTTTTGCACGCCCGATTGATGGCGTTTTCACACCCAGTTGGCGGAGAAAGGCTGGTCATCGAGGCACCACTGTCGGCGGATTTGACGCATTACCTCGCACATATTCGGAATGGATAACAGGATGGCAACTAGCGAGAGCGTGAGTCCAAACAAGTACGACCTGATTGTGTTTGATTGGGATGGCACCATCATGGATTCCACCGGCCTCATCGCCGAGTGCATTCAGCTGGCGGCGAAGGATCGCGGATTACCGATTCCGTCAACAGTGTCCGCAATGTCGATCATCGGCCTGGGTATCCAAGAGTCCACGCTGCGACTGTTTCCAGCGCTTGATCGCGACGCGCAAACGGCATTTGCGTCGGCCTACCGAAAACACTTTGTGCCGCGAGACCACGAGGCGCCTGTCTACGCTGGCATACGAGAACTGTTGGCCGGTTTGGATCGTCCCAGGCGATTCCTTACGGTTGCAACCGGCAAGCCACGCATGGGGCTTGAGCGTGCCTTTGGTCATAGCGGACTAAAGTCAACGTTTCATTTTTCGCGGTGTGCCGATGAGGGATTTTCAAAGCCGCATCCCGACATGTTGTTGAAGTTGATGGATTTCACCGGGGTGCCACCTGAACGCACACTGATGATAGGTGACACGATTCACGACCTTGAGTTGGCAAGCAACGCCGACGTCGCGGCAGTCGCCGTGACTTATGGCGCGCATTCTGCAGAATTGCTCGCAACGCGCAAATCAGTTCACATGGTCGATTCAGTTGACGAACTGGCGCGATGGCTGAACACCAACGCATAATTTGCCGCGTCGACGAATTGATCGATGGCGGCCGCGCGGTGCGTTTTACGCTGCCCATCCGCGGCCCCACACAAGAGCTTGCCTGCTTTGTGATTGCTTACGATGGCGGAGTGTATGGTTATGTCAATTCCTGCCCACATCGCGGTACGGAGCTTGACTGGCAGGCAGGCGAGGTGTTCGAGGAAACAGGCTTATACTTGGTGTGCGCAACCCACGGTGCCTTGTTCGAGCCAGTTAGCGGCCTGTGCGTGGGCGGTCCATGTCAGGGGGAGAAGCTGCGCCCAGTAGCAATAACAGTATCAGGAAGCGATGTCGTGCTAGACGGCCACGGTGTCGATTTAAAGAAATTCGAACGTGAGCCATGAATCAGGATTACGCATCACAATCAAATGAAAATCCCGCACCCTGGGAACGGGGAGTGCTCGAAAAACTCGCATTCGAAGCACTCGCAGAGCAGCGCGCGACGCGCCGCTGGCGTACCGGGATTGCCGTTGCCTGGCTGCTATTGTTATTCCTGTTGCTATTCGCGATGCTAGGCTGGATCGGTGGCAAGCGAGAGGGCTCTTCGCTCGAAAAGCACACCGCACTGGTGGAACTCAAAGGCGTCATTTCCAGTGAAACCAAAGCTTCTGCAGACAAGATCATCAGCTCATTGCAACATGCATTCAAAGATAAAAATACGCAGGGTGTGGTGCTTCGCATTAATAGCCCAGGTGGAAGCCCGGTGCAGGCCGGATACATCAATGACGAGATCAAGCGTCTGCGTGGAAAGCACAAAGAAATTCCAATTTACGTAGTCGTTCAGGATATCTGTGCGTCGGGCGGCTATTACGTCGCCGTGGCAGCAGACAAGATCTTTGTCGACAAGGCGTCTATCGTGGGATCTATCGGTGTACTGATGGATGGTTTTGGCTTCACCGGTGCGATGGAAAAGCTGGGCGTGGAGCGTAGGCTGGTAACCGCAGGGGAAAACAAAGGATTTCTTGACCCATTTTCGCCGATAAACGCGGAACAGCAGAAATACGCCAAGCAGATGGTTGACGAGATTCATCAACAGTTCATCAGAGTCGTCAAGGAAGGGCGGGGTTCCAGACTCAAAGTAACGCCGGAAATATTCTCCGGTTTGGTCTGGTCTGGCGAGAAAAGCGTTGCCAACGGGTTGGCAGATGGATTTGGTGGTCTCGACTTTGTCGCTCGGGATATCATCAAGGCGGAACAGATTGTCGATTTTACGGAAGAAGATTCGCTATCTGAAAGTTTAGTAAGACGGCTCGGTACCAGCGCCGCAGAATCGTTTTGGAACAAAATGTTTGCTGTCGCGGCAATCAGCGGGCGCACCCCACATTAGTCCGGCGCTGCACCGACGCAGGTTGGTTGAGCGCGCTAAACGATAAAACCGTTAATCCATGGCGCCCAATAGCAATCCCGACGAACTTTCTGCGAATCAGACCGGTCTCGAACCGCAATCCAACCGAGCGTCGTCAAGTGTTCCGGGTTCCCCAGCAGCAATTCAAACCGCAAATCCCGTAACGCCGGAGTCTATGCAAAGCACCAGCCTCAAGCTGCGCATCGTTGCCGGATTCGCTGCGATGACGCTTGCTGTGGCACTGTTGATGGGGATCATCACCGCCAAGATACTGAGCGATAGCGGCATCACACCTGAACTTGCCAACAGCTTGCGCCGCGAATTACTGCTGTGGGGTTTCGGTGCCGTTGTCATCGCCGGATTTCTTGGTGTGGTATTTGCGCGGCAGATTAGCGAGCCCCTGCGCCGGCTGACGCAAGAACTGCAGCAGCGGGATTTTCACGATTTGGCCGATGCCGTCAGTGTGCGACGCGAATTCCGGGAGCTCGAACAATTGAGCCTCACGATACGTGCGCTGGCGAGTTCAGTGCGAAGCCGTGACATGGAAATTTCTTCAAGCGAACGCAAATTTCGAGAGGCATTTGACCTGGTTGGGACCGGGCTGACGCAGATGGATTCAGAAGGCCGCTTTTTGACCTTAAACAGACGCTTCTGCGAGATGCTGGGCTATTCTGCTGACGAATTGCGCGGCAAAAAGTTCAGAGACATTGCGCATCCAGACGATCTGGCTGTCAGCGAGGGCATGCCGCTGAATGTAACAGCACCCGGTTCAGTCGCGTCGATAAATCGCGAAACACGATACATTCGAAAAGACGGCTCTATCCTGTGGGCGCAACGGTCGGGTGTGGTGGTACATGATTTGGAGGGAAGGCCAGCGTACACGCTGGGATCGATAGAGGATGTATCTAACTATCACGCGTCACAAGTTGCACTAACCGTACTGAATGAATCGCTCAACGCCATCGTCAAAACGTCGCCGCTGGCGATTTACTCGGTGACACCGGTTGGCGTAGTGACATTGTGGAATCCCGCCGCCGAGAAAATTTTCGGTGTAAAGGAAGCCGTTGTTCTTGGCAGGCCGTCACCGATTTGGGCTGAATCACAGGCTGCAGCAGTAGAGATACGCGAAAAGGTGTTACGTGGCGAAACTGTTCACAACCTCCCGATCAGTTGGGCGGCGAGCGAGAGCGATCGTCGCGAGATCAGTCTGTCTGCTGCGCCATTGCGCGGCCCAGATAATGAAGTCACTGGAATACTTGTAACGGCGTCTGACATTACGGACGCAATCCGAACGACGCGCGCGCTAGATGAGCAATTGCATTTCACGCGTGAATTGCTCGAAGTGATTCCATCACCGATCTTTTATAAAGGCGCAAGCGGCAAGTATCTGGGTTTCAATCGTGCTTGGGAGTCTTTTTTTTCCAAACGACGTGAAGACTGGATAGGCAGTGGCTCTGAAGAGTTGCTTTCACCTGAACACGCAAAATCGGCAATTCTGGAAGATGTCAAGCTGCTGGCCAGCGGCGAGACCATTGTCGCTGAGGATGTTATCGCGGACGGGAACGGTAACAATCGTCACATCATTCGACATGTCAGTCGCTTTACCAACGCGGACGGCGATCCCGCTGGCGTGATTGGTGTGCTTACCGACCTCACGGATTTCAAGCACGTCACGCAGGCGTTGGAGGCCTCCGAAGGGCGCTTCAAGGCATTGACGGAAAGTGCGATGGACATCGTAACGGTGCTTGATGCACAAGGTGTCATTGTCTATCAAAGCCCATCAGTGATGCATCTGCTCGGCCACGATCCTGGAGAAATGATTGGCCGCAGCCAGTTCGACCTCGTTCATCGCGATGATGTAAAAGTGATGCGCGCCATGTTCGATGAACTGATTACGCGGGGCAAGATGTCACATCCGGTCGAGTTCAGAGTCCGTAGCAAATCCGGAATCTGGTGCACGCTGGAGTCAATCGGCAAGAACTGTCTGGATATTCCAGAAGTACGCGGCATCATTGTGAATACGCGCGACGTATCTGATCGCAAGACGATTCAGCAGCGCATGCAGCATCTGGCGTATCACGATGCATTGACAGACCTGCCAAATCGATCGCTCATGCAAGACCGCATATCGCAGGCAATTGGACGTGCTGAACGCGCTAACAAGCGTTTTGCCGTGATGTTCATCGACATCGACAATTTCAAAAATATCAATGACACGCTTGGGCACGATACTGGCGACGAACTGCTTCGGCAGATTGCGCGACGGTTGAGTGATTCAGTACGTGTGCACGACACCATCGCCAGACAGGGCGGGGACGAATTCATTGTGCTGCTCGATCAGTTGGACGGACACCTCGGGGCAACACGTGTCGCGCAAAAAATTCTCGAGGCATTGCGCGCCGCATTTGCTCTCAGCGGCACGGATCAGCACGTGTCGGGTTCAATCGGTATCGCGCTTTATCCAGATGACGGCAGCGATGCGCCGACACTACTAAAGAATGCCGATACAGCCATGTTCCACGGCAAGGCGCAGGGTAAGAACACCTACCAGTTCTTTACGCCGCAGATGAATATCGCGGTCAAGCGTCGCGCAGCGATGGAATCAAACCTTCGTGCCGCCGTGAAAAATGGCAATTTCTCTTTGGTATACCAGCCGCAAATTGATCTCAACTCCGGAGAAATCGTTGCGCTGGAAGCACTGGTGAGATGGGTGTCGCCGGAAAGCGGCACCATTATGCCGAGCGAATTCATTCCCCTGGCCGAAGACACCGGATTGATCAGCGAGATCGGTGAATGGGTGCTACGGGAGGCATGCCGACAAGCAAAAGAATGGTTGGATGTCGGCATGCCGCGGCGGCGCATGGCAGTCAATTTGTCGGCACGGCAGCTTACCGACAAGGGCTTTGTGGACTTGCTGACGACGATACTGGAGGAGACGCAACTCGATCCTTCTTTGCTTGAGCTGGAAATTACCGAGAGTCAGGTGATGCGACAGGGGGAGGGAAGTATCGTTCGCCTCAATGAAATTGCCGGCATGGGCATACAACTGGCAGTTGATGACTTTGGAACTGGTTATTCTAGCCTCTCTTATCTGAAGCGCTTGCCGATCAGCAAGCTGAAAATTGATCAGAGTTTCGTTCGCGATATCACCATCGATCCCAACGATACGGCGATCGTGGTGGCGATTATCAGCATGGCGAAAAGCCTCGATCTTGATATCATTGCCGAGGGAATCGAGACTGCGGGTCAGCTCACCTTGCTCAGGGCGAAGGGATGTCGCGTGGGTCAGGGCTTCTACTTTAGCGTGCCTATGTCGGCGGAAGACCTGGCCCCGATGCTGGCGTCGTCGTCGGTGTTTGACTATTCGCGTGCGGTGATGACGTCAAGCTGATCTGCGGCGTTCAGTTTTGCGGGGTACCCGCATTGCTGATCGCGCCAGCAATAGAAACAGCGTAGGTAATTTCTCGATGTCTGCCGTTTGTTTTTGCCATTCGCTAACTGATTTTGTTTGCACGCATTCATTGCGCCCCGTAAGATCGCGTGCAATGCAGAGCATTGTGCTGGGTGCAAGTGCGGCGAGCAAGTCCTCGTACATCGCTTGATTGCGGTAGGGTGTTTCGATGAAGAGTTGCGTCATTGCCCGCTGCTGCGATTCACGCTCCAGCGCCGCAATCGCCACTATTCGGGCGGACTTTTCCTGTGGCAGGTAGCCATGAAATGCAAACATCTGACCGTTAAGGCCGGAAGCCATCAGACCCAGCAGTATCGACGATGGTCCGACCAGCGGCACAACGGGTATGCGTTGCGTATGGGCCAGCGCGACAAGTTGTGCACCGGGATCAGCGACACCGGGTGCGCCGGCTTCCGATACCAGTCCGACGTCGTTTCCCGCCATGAGCGGCGAGATCATTTCGCTTAGCGCAGTTTCCGGCGTTTGGCTGTTTAGTTCGCGGATCGATATTGTCTGCAGCGGACGATCAATGCCGATTCTCTTCAAGAATGCCCGTGCCGACTTGGCGTTTTCAGCCACATAGTAATTGAGCCGAATCGCTGTAGCGATGACGTCGGCTGGCAGAATTTGACTTGGAGTGAATGTGTCCGACAGATTGGTTGGAATCAGATACAGCGTGCCCTTCATTCGAGCACCTTTAAGCCTTCAGCCTGCAACATGTCCACGAGGGCAATGAGTGGCAAACCAATGATGGCCGTTGGGTCATCGCTTTGCATCGACGCGATCAGCGAAATACCTAATCCTTCTGCCTTTGCACTGCCGGCGCAATCAAGTGCATGTTCACGATCCAGATAGTTCTCAATTTCCTGACGCGAGTAGTCACGGTATCTGACTGTTGTGGTCACATTTCGACTCTGGATGCGGCCGGTCAGTGTATTCAGAAGCGCAATCCCACTATGATAATGCAGGGTATTTCCACGCATTTGCTGCAACTGGCTAATCGCGACATTTCTGGTTAGTGGCTTGCCGATAGCGGTGCCATCAAGATCAGCGACCTGATCGGCGCCAATCACCAATGCGTTTTCATACGTTGACTGAAGACTCTTTGCTTTGTTAATCGCAAGACGCAGTGCAGTAGTTGCCGGCATTTCACCCGGTATCGCGGCTTCATCGGTTGCTGGGCTCGCGCTTACGAAGGGTAAGCCGAGTCGCCTCAGCAATTGCGCTCGATAACTGGAGGTGGAGCCGAGTACTATTTTTTTCTTCAAAATCAATGACTTTTTGACATTTTCGCAGCAAAATCATATCATGTACTTCGGCAAAAATATGTGCTAAAAAATGTCATTGACAATAAGTGTCGATCGCTTTACCCGGCTAAAACAGTCGATTGAGGGAAAATTTTCGCCGGCTGACTTGCCTGGGTTGGCGGATTATCTTGCCGGAGGCGAAGGCGAGATCAATTTTTCGTTGAGTGGAAATTTGTTTGTTGAGCTATCTGGCGAACAGGTACGCCGAGTTAAGTGTATAATTTATGGTTGGCTGTTGCTATTCGATCCAGTGACGGTGGTTGCAGTTCGCCATCCACTGAATATTGCCAGTTCGCTTGTGTTGGTAAATGACGAATCAGATTTGCCGCCTTTGCAAATGGAGTCTGAAGGCGAGGATTACGTTGTGTGCGGCGTTAACATGGACGTGGCTGAACGGGTGGAAGAAGAGATTCTTCTGAGTTTGCCGGCACACGCAGTCAGCCGCAAAGTTACAAACGACAGCCGCGACCAACGCGCGCAGTCGGTGAGCGCCAAACCAGCCAAGAGCGCAAGGATGATTCAGGGGTCTGCCGACGCGGCCAAGCAAATTTCCCCCTTCGCCAAATTGGTGGAGCTGAAGAAAAAGTAATGAACGTTTGAATTTAAAGATATTGTTTAAGGAGAAATACCATGGCAGTCCAACAAAATAAGAAGTCACCATCCAAACGCGGTATGCATCGCGCACATGATTTTTTGACGAACCCTGCACTGGCAGTCGAGCCAACCACGGGCGAAGCGCATTTGCGGCACCATATTAGCCCTTCCGGCTACTACCGTGGCCGCAAAGTCATCAAGACTAAAGCCGACGAGTAATCTGTCGCAATAAATATTTGCGCAGTCTGACTTTCGGGCTCTTGCACGCCGACACTCGCAACATTGCCAGTGTGAATTGTGCAGTGCGGACGATTTTCGGTTGCGCTGATTTTTTTGCGGTCAGTTTTGCGCCACCAAGCAATATCAAAAGTAAACTGCACGGGTGAATCGCAGCAGGCGATAGACCCTACAAAATGCAGACAACAATCGCTATCGATGCGATGGGCGGCGACCATGGCCCATCGGTCACTATCCCGGCCGCACTAAAATTTCTCGCCAACTCTGTTGACCGGCGGGCAATCGTCGTCGGCCGAGAGGATGCGCTCAAAGCAGCGTTGAAAAATGCAAAAGACACAATCTCGGCTTCAAACGGGGAGTCTCGGTTGCGCATCGTGGACGCTTCAGAAGTGGTGGGAATGGATGAGGACATTCGCTCTGCCATCCGCAACAAGAAAAACTCCTCCATGCGCGTTGCAATTGACCTGGTCAAGTCGGGCGAAGCGCATGCCTGCGTATCAGCGGGCAACACCGGCGCACTGATGGGTACGGCCAAGTTTGTGCTCAAGACGCTTCCTGGCATTGACCGACCTGCCATTTGCGCCGCACTTCCAACGCGACATGGCGTTGTCTATGCGCTCGATCTTGGCGCCAACGCCGCCTCAACACCGGAACATCTGTTGCAGTTTGCGATCATGGGCGCAATGCTCTGTACCGCCGTTGAAGGGAAGAAAAATCCCACGGTTGGACTGCTGAATATCGGTTCCGAAGATATCAAGGGTAACGATATCGTCAAATCCGCGGGCGAACTGCTCAAAGCCAGTCACCTTAATTTTTTTGGGAACGTCGAAGGAACCGACATTTACAAGGGGACGACAGATGTCGTCGTCTGTGACGGTTTCGTCGGTAACGTCATGCTGAAGACTTCTGAAGGCATGGCAAAAATGATGGGTGATTTTCTGAGAGCAGAGTACGAAAACGGTGTGTACAGCAAACTTGCGGCGTTGGTATCCCTTCCCGTAATCAAGCGCTTCCGGCATCGGATGGACCACCGCCGCTATAACGGAGCGGCCCTGCTTGGGCTGCGGGGGGTTGTTGTCAAAAGTCATGGATCTGCGGATGACGTTTCATTTGCACATGCACTTGAGCGCGCCGCATCTGAGGTTGAACATGGCCTGCTAGGTTTGATCGCAACGGAAATTGAGCGCCTCCATGCGGACGGCCTGCTCGCACCGCGTACCAGCACCGGTATGCACATAAACGAAGTAGCGGCCCAACGATGATTTATTCGCGCATTTCTGGAACAGGCAGTTATCTGCCAGAAAAAGTTGTCACCAATTTCGACCTCGCCAGGATTGTCGACACCAATGACGAATGGATCGTATCGCGCACCGGTATCCGCGAGAGACATTACGCAGCCGACGACCAGGATGCCAGCGATCTCGCACTGATCGCATCGCGCCGGGCAATCGAGGCCGCTGGAATCGATGCGGCAGACATAGACCTCATCATTGTGGCGACTTCGACGCCGGACATGGTGTTCCCGTCTACTGCATGCATTTTGCAGGACAAGTTAGGGATCAAGCAATGTGTCGCATTTGATGTTCAGGCCGTCTGCGCCGGCTTCGTCTTCGGACTAGCGACTGCGGATAAATTCATTCGTAGTGGCACCTCAAAGTGTGCACTGGTGGTCGGCGCTGAAATTTTCTCCCGCATCATGAATTGGCAGGATCGCGGAACCTGTGTGTTGTTCGGCGATGGCGCTGGGGCCACGATACTTCAGGCGTCAGATGCGCCAGGAATTCTCTCGACGCACTTGCACACTGACGGGTCATATCGGCATGCTCTATGCACACCCGGCACAGTGGAAAACGGCAAGATTCGTGGCTCACCCATGTTGCGAATGGAAGGAAGCGCCGTCTATAAATTTGCCGTTAAGGCGTTTGAAGAGGTGGCATGGGAAGCACTTCATGCAAATGGCATGAAGCCTGCGGAGATTGACTGGTTCATTTGCCACCAGGCTAACAAACGCATCATCACGCATGCGGCAAAGAAGCTGGACCTGCCTGATGAAAAAGTCGTGATGACGGTTGACCGCCATGGCAACACGTCGGCAGCATCCATTCCGCTAGCCCTCGATGTGACGGTTCGCGAAGGCAAAATCAAGCCCGGCGACAACGTATTGCTGGCGGCGCTGGGTGGTGGATTCGCCTGGGGTGCAGCCATGTTGAAGTGGACGCCGAAATGACCAAATTCGCAATTACGTTTGCCGGGCAGGGCTCGCAATCGGTTGGAATGATGGCGGGGTTCGCCGACATGCCTGGCGTGCAACAAACTTTCGAAGAGGCAAGCGAAATTCTGCAGCTGGATGTCTGGGCGATGGTCGTAGTTGGTCCAGCGGAGCTCCAAAATCAGACCGTCAATACACAGCCGTTGATGCTTTGCGCTGGTGTTGCGACCTTTCGCGCCTGGCAGGGCCGCCATGGATCTGCCCCCACATTTTTTGCTGGGCATAGCCTGGGCGAATACACCGCGCTCGTTGCGGCCGGAGCGCTTGCCTTTGGCGATGCGTTAAAGCTGGTTAGGCTGCGCGCACAAGCGATGCAGGAAGCAGTACCGGAGGGGACCGGCGGAATTGCTGCCGTGCTCGGCCTGGATGCTGAACAGGTACGCGCTGTTTGTCTTGAGGCCGCTGAAGGCCAGGTCCTGGAAGCAGTCAACCTGAATTCGCCGGGGCAAGTCGTTATTGCTGGCCATAGGGCAGCAGTAGAGCGCGGCATGGCGCTGGCGAAATTACGTGGTGCCAAACGCGCGCTGATGCTCCCAATGAGCGTACCGTCGCACTGCGCACTAATGAAACCTGCGGCTGACAAATTAGCCGTCGCGCTAAACGCGATTTCCTGCAATGTGCCGGTAATTCCCGTTTTGCAAAATGCCGACGTACGAGCATTTTCGAGTGGCGCTGACATCAAGCAGGCACTGGTCGAGCAACTTTATCGTCCGGTGAGATGGGTGGAAACGATTCAGGCAATTGGCGCAAGTGGTGCGACGACTATCGTTGAATGCGTCCCCGGCAAAGTGCTGACCGGGCTGAACAAGCGTATCGATGCCAGTCTCAGTTGTCTTGCCGTTTCCGACACGGCCAGCCTGACTGCAGCGATCGACGCGACGCGATAACTGGAGAATGTTCATGAGAACACTGGATGGCAAAATTGCTTTAGTCACGGGGGCGTCCCGCGGCATTGGCGCTGCGATTCTGCAGAAACTAGGCGAAGCCGGGGCAACCGTCATCGGGACGGCAACCACGGAAGCGGGTGCAATTGCCATTCAGCAACGCATCACCGATGCTGGCTGGACCGGTGCCGGCATGACGCTGAACGTCGTAGATCCAGCACAGTGCGACGCGATCGTTAAGGCGATTGAAGCAAAATTCGGTGGTGTTTCAATATTGGTGAATAACGCCGGTGTGACGCGAGACACGTTGCTCATGCGGATGAAGGATGAGGACTGGCAAACCGTTATCGATACCGATCTGACCTCAGTGTTTCGCTTGTCCCGTGCGGTGATTAAGTCGATGATGAAAGCTCGCTTTGGCCGCATCATCAACATTGGTTCCGTCGTCGGCGCGATGGGTAATCCCGGACAGGTGAACTACGTTGCCGCAAAAGCCGGGCTGGTCGGATTTACCAAGGCATTGGCCCGTGAAGTGGGCAGCCGCAATATTACGGTCAATTGTGTGGCACCTGGATTTGTCGAAACTGATATGACGAAGGCGCTCACAGAGACGCAGGTGGCAAAGCTGGTGGAGAACATTCCGCTTGGCCGACTGGGGCAGGCGCATGACGTCGCTGAGGCGGTAATTTACTTGGCGGCCCCGGGCGCCGCATACGTCACCGGCAATACCATTCATGTCAATGGCGGCATGCACATGGATTGAGTAGGCAAGGCAGGCCACAGATTACTGCCTTAGTATTTGGTAAAATACCGTAGTTAAATTTCATACCCCTGTTGGAGGAAGCAGCAAATGGACAATATTGAAGCTCGCGTCAGGAAAATCGTGGCGGAACAACTCGGCGTGGCCGAGGCCGACATCAAGAACGAATCCTCGTTCGTCGAAGATCTCGGTGCAGATTCGCTCGATAACGTCGAGCTCGTGATGGCGCTCGAAGAAGAATTCGAGACCGAAATCCCCGATGAAGCTGCTGAAAAAATTACCAACGTGCAGCAGGCTATTGACTTCATCAACGCGAACTTGAAAAAGTAACTCGTCTCACATGGGCTGACGTGCATGCGACCGAACTGGTGTTGCATGCATCGCCAGCCCGCCGTTTCCCCAAAATCACATTTCTAGAATCATGTCAAAGCGACGCGTCGTTATCACGGGTCTTGGAATTGTCTCGCCGGTGGGCAACGGTATTGCCGAGGCATGGGACAACACCATCAACGGTCGGGGCGGCATTGGCCCGATCACGCATTTTGACGCGAGCATGTTGCCGACGCGATTTGCCGGCGAGGTGAAAAACTTCAATGCCGCAGACTGGATGTCGGCCAAGGAAGTCAGGCGAATGGATACCTTTATCCATTTTGGTCTTGCTGCCACAAGAATGGCGATGGACGATGCAGGTCTGACCGTCACCGAAGAAAACGCGGAACGCATAGGCGTCAACGTGGGGTCCGGTATTGGTGGCTTGCCGATGATTGAAGACAACATTCGAGAAATGATCGCCAAAGGTCCTCGACGTATCTCGCCATTTTTTGTGCCTGGATCAATTGTCAATATGGTCGCAGGCATGATTTCGATTCTCTACGGCTTCAAAGGCCCGAATGTGTCCATGGTCTCCGCATGTACGACCTCAACACATTGCATTGGCGATGCGGCACGCTTCATCGAATATGGCGACGCCGATGTCATGATCGCGGGTGGCTCGGAGGCGACCGTCTGCCTGGCCGGTATTGGTGGGTTCTGTGCAGTCAAGGCACTTTCGGAGCGCAACGATTCACCAGAAACTGCCAGTCGACCTTGGGATAAAGACCGCGACGGCTTTGTACTGGGCGAGGGTGCAGGCATTCTGGTATTGGAATCACTGGAGCACGCCACCGCGCGCGGTGCGCGCATCTACGGAGAGCTGGCCGGGATGGGCATGAGCGCTGACGCTTACCATATGACGGCGCCGAGCATGGATGGGCCACGCCGCGGCATGATGAACGCGCTCAAGAATAGCGCTGTGAATGCGGATGAAGTCCAGTACATCAATGCGCACGGCACGTCTACGCCGCTCGGCGACAAGAACGAAACCGAGGCCATGAAAGCGGTGTTCGGCGACCACGCTTACAAGTTAGTCGTCAATTCCACCAAGTCGATGACTGGGCATTTGCTCGGTGCTGCTGGCGGGATAGAGGCAGTCTTCTCAGCCTTGGCAATTCATCATCAGGTTTCCCCGCCGACCATCAACATCTTCAATCAGGATCCTGAATGCGATCTTGACTATTGCGCCAATACCGCGCGCGACATGAAGATCGACGTCGCAATATCCAATTCGTTTGGATTTGGTGGTACCAACGGTACGCTGGTCATCAAGAAATTTGCGTAAAGCGGCGCGGGATAAACCGTTTCCGGAATCATGAAACGAATTCTGCTTGCCCTGTTCGGATTGGCGTTTGCGGGTGTTATCGCCGGTGCGGGCTGGTTCTATTTTTTTGCGAACAATCCACTGCCGCTCCCGCAGCGCCCATTTGAGTTCAACGTCAAACCGGGCGCATCACTCAAAAGCCTTTCCAGACAACTGACCGAAGCTGGACTGCTACCGGAAGCCCAGAGTTTCTGGTTGTTGGGTAGAGCGCTCGATCAGGCAACTGGCATACAAGCTGGCACCTACCGTTTGACTGATGCTGTTACCCCGCTGGCGCTACTGAAGAAACTCAACGACGGCGATGTCGTCACAATTGCGGTCACGTTTGTTGAAGGCATCACCTTCCTGGAAATGCGTGAGCACCTGGAAAGTACCCGGGAATTGCAGGTCACGCTCCGCGGACTGTCGAATATGGATGTCATGCGAAAAATTGGTGCTGCCGAATCCAACCCGGAGGGCCTGTTCTTTCCCGACACGTACCGGTTTTCGGCCGGCACCACGGACCTTGAACTGTTAAAGAAAAGCTACCGCATGATGCAGCAAAAGCTGGCGCTTGCCTGGGCTCAGCGTGATGCCAACCTGCCGTATAGAGGGCCGTATGAAGCGCTGATCATGGCGTCCATCATCGAGAAAGAAACTGGCAAGGCGGATGAGCGGCCATTGATTGGCGCGGTGTTTACCAACCGGCTGAGGATTCCCATGCGATTGCAAACCGACCCTACGGTAATTTACGGCATGGGACAGCGGTTTGACGGCAATATTCGGCGTCGCGACCTGACGACCGATACACCATACAACACCTATACCCGGGATGGCCTGCCACCGACGCCGATTGCCATGCCTGGCTGGAACTCGCTGCTGGCGGCAGTAAAGCCGGCACAATCGGACAAGCTATACTTTGTGGCGAAAGGCGACGGTAGTCATACGTTCTCGCGTTCACTTGAAGAACACAATCGCGCCGTCGCGAAATACCAGCTCGGAAAGTGACATGGCAGGCAAGTTCATTACGCTTGAGGGAATCGATGGTGCCGGCAAGTCCTCCCATTCGGCCTTCATTGTCGAGCGCATCAAATCGCGTGGTATCGAGGTGGTGTCCACCAGAGAGCCGGGTGGTACTGCGCTTGGCGAGAAATTGCGCGGCATCGTGCTCAACGAAAAAATGCACGCTGACACCGAAATACTGCTCATGTTTGCGTCACGCACGGAGCAACTCGCCGAGGTAATTTCGCCTGCGCTTGCGCGAGGGGCTTGGGTATTGTGCGATCGCTTTACGGATTCCACATTTGCCTATCAGTGTGGGGGACGCGGCCAATCCGAGGCGCGAATTGCTGCGATGGAGCAATGGGTGCACGGGCACTTGCAGCCAGATTTGACGCTGCTGTTCGACGCGCCGCTGGACGTCGCTCGCGAACGTCTCAAAATGGGAACGTCGTCTCCTGACAAATTCGAACGCGAGCAGGAACTATTCTTTGCCAACGTTCGCTCTGCGTACTTGAAGCGCGCGGCGCAGTTTCCTCAGCGCATTAAAGTCGTCGATTCGGCACGCAGTATCCTGGACATCCGCACTGATCTGGCGACACTACTCGACTCGCTATGAGCATAACCTTGCTGCCTTGGCACGACAAACCGCTGCGGGAATTGTTGGCCAGACGTGATCGGCTGCCGCATGCCCTGCTTCTGTATGGCCACCAGGGTATCGGCAAGGTGCAATTCGCCCGTGCGCTGTCGCAGTCGCTGCTTTGCGAATCTCCTGAACATGGAGTCGCTTGTGGCACATGTAGTGCCTGCGGCTGGTTCAGTCAAGGCAATCACCCGGACTTTCGTGAGCTAGTGCCAGAGGCGTTAAGTGTGGACGAGGCCGATCCGGACGCGCCTGTTGATGCGGATGCCAAGGAAAAGAAGAAGAGTAAAGAAATCAAAGTCGAGCAGATCCGCAATATTGCTGATTTCATGACGCTCTCTACCCATCGCGACGGATTTCGGGTCTTGTTGATCCATCCCGCTGAAACCCTCAATGCCAACGCCGCCAACGCGTTGTTGAAAACGCTGGAGGAGCCGCCGCCGCGCACGCTGATTGTGCTGGTAACCGATCAGATCGGCCGGTTGATGGCCACCATCAAAAGCCGCTGTCAGCGGATCATGGTGCCAGCACCCGACGAAGCTACCGCCATTGCGTGGCTATCATTGCAGGGGGTTGCCGATGCCGAGGTTGCTCTCGGTCAGGCAGGCGGCGCACCACTGCACGCCGTTACCTTCGCTGACGCCGAATACCAGTCGCAGCGCAAGGCATTCCTGCAGGCACTTGCCGCCACCGATCCCGATCATCTTGCGACTGCGCAGGCGCTTGAAAAAAGTGATCTGATCAACGTGATTACTTGGTTGCAGACCTGGGTGAGTGATCTTGCCCTCGCGCGGGTGAGTGGTGAAGTACGGCACCACCGAGATCAGAAAAACGCGATTGGCCGTATCGCATCAAAAGTTGATCTGCCTGCGTTGTTTCGTTTCGAGTCACAATTGCGACAGGCACGCCGATCAATCCATCACCCGCTGAATGCAAGACTTTTGCTCGAACAATTGCTAATATCGTATTCGATTGCAATCACACCCACCTAGAGTACCGAGATGGCCGACAGCAACGTAACCCCGATCAAGCGACCTGACGTGATCTCCCTGAATCTCAAGGGCAAGAGTGCGTTGTATGCTGCATGGATGCCGTTGTTGAAAGGTGGCGGGCTATTCATGCATTCGACGGTCGATCACAAGCTGGGCGACGAAATACTGCTGGTGCTCACCTTCCTCGACGAGGTCACCAAGATTCCGCTGTCTGGCACGGTCGCGTGGATCAATCCGCCACATGCACATGGCAATCGTCCTCAAGGCGTGGGAATTCGACTGCCGGACAACGAGATCGGCCAGAGTTTGAAAAAGAAAATCGAAGGTATTCTGGCGCCGGTTGCCAAGTCTGACCGCGCTACCCACACACTTTAGCGGCCGATTTCCCGTGCGCCGCGCGGGGAGCAGGGCTTCAGTATCGCTAACTAAACGATGCTTTCTTTAGACGCCCGATCCAGCCATTTTTCGTTATTCGGCGGCACGAAGCTCTGCATGCGACCGAGCAAAGACGCAATGCCGGTATCGACAAGCAAGCTGTCCCGATGCGCATCACGAAGCAGGCGTTGATCTCTCGCATGATCCAGGAAATGTACGAGGTGATCGAAGAAGCCCGATACATTCAGGAGGCCGACCGGCAACGAGTGGTACGCTAGTTGTTGCCAGGTAAGCGCTTCAAATAGCTCGTCCAATGTGCCGTACCCACCCGGCAGCGCGACAAACCCGTCGCAAAGCTGCGTCATCAGCGCCTTGCGCTCATGCATGGTTTCCACAACATGCATTTGGGTCAGCCCCGTGTGGCCAACCTCTTTTTCCATGAGCTTTCGGGGAATCACGCCGACCACTTCGCCACCCGACGACAGGCACGCATCTGCTGCAATGCCCATCAGCCCGACGTGACCACCGCCATAAATTAGCCGAATACTATTGTGCGCCAGCGTCCTGCCAAGTTCGGCTGCAGCCAGCTTGAAGGCCGGATCAGCACCGGGGCTTGAGCCACAGAACAGGCAGATTGCATTGATTTTTTTGGGGTTTGTATCCATCTGTGAATTATACCGACGCCCGATGCGGCGTTCGGCGATGCGATAATGGCCGCATGTTTATCGACTCACACTGCCATCTGGATTTTCCGGAACTCGAAGCTGATCGCGTCAACGTGCTGGCGCTCATGCAAAGCAATGGGGTTACCCATGCGATGACGATTTCAACAACGCTGAAATCGTTTCCAGCCGTCCGTGCCATCGCCGAAGCTAACCAACACATCTGGTGTTCGGCAGGCGTGCACCCTGACGAACAGGTAGATGATCATGAGGCTTCACTGGATGAATTATTGTCCATGGCCGATCACCCAAAAGTCGTCGCCATCGGCGAGACGGGGCTCGATTACTATCGGCTGCCTGAGCCACTCGACTGGCAGCGCGAACGCTTTCGCGTGCATATTCGCGCCGCGAAGCAAACCGGTAAGCCGCTGGTGATACACACCCGAAATTCTCATGCCGACACGCTGCGCATCATGGCCGAGGAGGGCGCATCGCAGGTCGGCGGCGTGATGCATTGCTTCACCGAAGTACAGGAAGTCGCTGATGCCGCGATGGCAATGAACTTCTACATTTCGTTTTCCGGCATCGTTACCTTCAAGAATGCGAAGGATTTGAAAGAGGTCGCGAAGAATATCCCGCTGGATCGCATGCTGATCGAGACCGACTCTCCATACCTTGCCCCGACGCCATTCCGCGGCAAGATGAATCAGCCGGGATATGTGAAGCACGTCGCCGAGCACATTGCGGAGTTAAGAGGCATCTCAGTCGAAGCAGTGGCGGCGGCAACAACCGCGAATTTTTTCCGGCTGTTTTCGTACGCGAAGGCTTAGCGGCTTCGCGTTGACCTGCCCTCACTCATGATCAACTTCCCCCTTCATCGTGACGATTTCGTTTGGCTGCTCGGCAGCCTCTGCAATATTCATCGCGTTCCGTTTGACGCGCGCCTGGTGCTTTCACAGTACCCGCCACCATACTCAACAGACAAGCTTGAGCAAGCTGCCAAGGCGCTAGGGCTTGAACTTAAAACCGTCAACGTTTCGGAAAAAATGCCCTTGGAATCGTTGCCCACGCCATTTGTGGTTCTGTCGCGCGAAGCCGCGGAGGGAAGGCAAAACGAGCAAACTTCAGTGGTCGATGACGTAAAACAAGCGACGGGAATGGCGACGCTGGTGGTGCGTGTTGACGCTGAAAAAATGCTGCTCTTCAAATCAGGCAGTCAAACGCCGATCACTGTCGATGCCAGCAGCTTCCAGCAACAGTATCTGGAAACGGTTTATCTGTTCCATTCCAAGAACAAAACCGTCAAAGACGACGACAGGCCAGAGGATTCGCGTTTCTTTGGTTTCCAGTGGTTTCTGCCGGAGGTTCTCAAGCACAAACGCATCTGGCGCGATGTGTTGCTGGCGTCCCTCGTTATTCAGTTGATCGCACTCGTCACGCCACTGTGCACGCAAGCGGTAATCGACAAGGTCGTCGTTCACCAGACGCTCAACACGCTTTACGTGATCGCGTTCGCTCTGGTGGTGTTCATGCTGTTCACGGCCATTCTCTCGTGGGTGCGTCAATACCTCGTCATACACACCGGAAATCGAATCGATGCCGCGCTCGGTGCTGCCGTTTTCAGCCGGTTGTTTCGTCTGCCCACCCGCTATTTTGAAAGTCGTCCGACTGGCGTCATTGCCGCGCGTCTGCATGGCATAGAAAGCATCCGCGAATTCATTACCGGCGCGGGGGTGACGCTTATTCTTGATCTGCCGTTCCTGTTGATTTTCATGGGGATCATGTTTTATTACAGCGTTCCATTAACGCTCATTACGCTTACCATCATCGCCATCATCGCCGCGATGAGTTTTTTCATGGCACCGCTGTTTCAGGAGCGGCTGAATCAGCAGTTCATGCTGGGTGCGCGCAATCAGGCTTTCCTGACCGAATACGTGGCAGGCATCGAGACCGTAAAGTCCCTGCAGATGGAGCCGCAACTGATCAACCGCTACTCGGAATATCTCTCCACCTATCTCGACACCAGTTTCAAGACCAAGCAGCTCGGCAACACGTACAACACTATCGCCAACGCGCTCGACCAATGTATGACGATCTTGATCCTCTGCGTTGGTGCCTGGCAGGTAATGAATCGCCCGGATTTCACTATCGGCATGCTGGTCGCTTTCCAGATGTTCTCGGGCCGCGTATCGCAGCCGATGCTGCGCATCGTCGGTCTCTGGCAGAATTTCCAGCAGACGCAGATTGCAGTGCGCCGCCTCGCCGACATTATGAACTCGCCCGTTGAGCCCTACTCTGTCGTGCCCCAAACGCAGTCGAGCGCAAAAGGCGAAATCGAATTTCGGGACGTCAGCTTTCGTTATCGCGAGGACCTGCCATTTCTGTATCAAGGATTGAATCTGCGGATTCCGCCAGGCGAATGCGCCGTATTGATGGGCCCCAGCGGCTGCGGCAAGAGTACGCTCGCCAAACTACTGCAGGGCTTTTACGTGCCAACCAGCGGCATCATTCACATCGACGGCAAGGATCATCGATACCTTGCTGCCAACGAACTGCGCAGCTAAGCTCACTGGTGGCAACGGCAACAACACCTTCTTCGGCGGTGCAGGCCAGGACAAGATCGTTTCCGGCAGCGGTAACGATCTGTTCGCATTCAACGCCGGTGATGGCGATGACCACATCAAGCTCGGTGGTGGAACTGATGCCCTGTCCCTTGGTGACGGGATTAAGTATGAAGACCTCGCGCTGAGCAAACACGGTAACGATCTGAAGCTGAGCCTGGGCAACGGCGACACCATTACCTTTGACGATTGGTACAGCAGTGCAGCCAACCGCAGCCTGGTCAATCTGCAAGTGATCGCCGATAGCCTGGGTGACTTTGCGCCCAAAGGTAGCAACGCCATCAAGGACAACCGGGTGGAGCGATTTAACTTCCAGGCATTGGTCGCTTCCTTCGATGCCGCACGCACAGCCAAGCCGAACCTGAACCGCTGGCAAATGATGGACTCCATGCTGGCCAATCATCTGGTGGGCAGTGATACCGCCGCACTGGGTGGCGATCTCGCGTACCGGTATGGGCATGATGGTTCGCTTGCCAATGTGGGCGTGGATGCGGCGCAGGCGATGCTGGCCAATGCGCAACTGAACGTAAATCCGCAGGCGTTGCAGGCCGTGGCTGCCTTGCGGGCGGGGAGCCAGCAGTTGATGTAGTCGAACGTGAAGAAAGTATTGTTCGCATGGGAGTTGGGCGCGCACTACGGCCATATTGCCCAGCTCATCCCGGTCGCGCGCAAATTGCGCAAATTGGGATGCGAAGTACAGTTCGCATTGGGTGATTGTTCCAGCGCGGCTCAGCTGCTATCACCAGAGGCGATGCCTTTTCTGCAAGCGCCGATGGTACGCCAGCCCAAGAACTATCCTGGCGCACCCGCGAGTTACCCGGATATCCTCCGGCGATTCGGTTTTGGCGACGCGACCGCACTTCACCGTCTGGTGCTTGCATGGCGAGCGCTCGTAAAGTCGGCAAGCCCGGATGTGATCGTGCTGCATAGCGCGCCGGTCGCCGCGTTGGCAACGATGGGCGCCAGTGCGCGGCGCGTCATGCTCGGAATGGGTTGGGATGTGCCACCGCTGGAAGAACCCATGCGCCGATTTTGGCCGCGAGCCAACGTCAGCGAGGCCGCGATCGCAGCAATTCAAAATGAAGTCGAGCTAAACGTCACCGCAGTGCTTCAAGCTCTAGGCGAAAAAGCAGACGCCCGCCTGAAGCAAATTTTTCAGGCGGACCAACGACTTTTGAGTACCCTGCCTGACCTTGACCATTATCCTGATCGCGTCGAGGAGACGACCTATGCCGGCCCGCTTTTTATGGACGATGCAGGCGTCGCGGCGGCTTATCCGCAGGCCGCAGGGCCGAGAATATTTGTCTATCTGCGCGACGACACGCCGCACTATCAGGATGTGCTGCACGCTCTCGGCGACAAGGCTGGCCGCTACATCGCAGTCTTGCCTAACGTGGACACAACCATGCGACAACAATTGATCGAGCGCGGCTGGCAGATCCACACCACACCGATTAAGCTCGCATCGATTGCGGATGCCACCGCTATCGCGATTACCAATGGCGGGCATGGTGTGCTGAGTCATTTCGCATTGAAGGGTGTTCCATGTGTTGTCCTCCCCAGCAATATCGACCAGCTGATGCTCGGTGCGCGAGTAGCCGAAGCGGGGCTCGGTACAGTATTGCCACCCGGCGCGTCGCTGAATTTAACGTCAGTGCTGGACGCATGGCTGGGAGGAACGCAATCGCGAGACAGATTGAAAGCGTTCAAGGTCGAGAATCGCAACGTTTCTCCAGCCACGACAGCAGAGCTGATGGCCCGGTGCGTAATAGCGGCTTGACACGTGAATCTCTGGCGCGTTTTTTTCAAATACGCAATTTCTATTTATGATGGTCATGGGCCTTTGCGTTACTCAAAAGAACCGCCAAAGGTAAAAGTCTTTTATTGGCCGGGATCTCCAGACGCTCGCGGAGGCCGCGCCAGATAATGAGTTTTTCCTTTTGACGCCTACACTGCGGTTGAATCGTGAATTTGTGTAGCCGCGAGGCGTTCTGGTTGTCGCGTGCTGGTATTTCAGCGCAGAATGTTCGCCTGAGTAGGGTGTTTCGTTAACGGCAGCCTAGGTTCCACCGATATCGCCCTGTTTGTAACCGCGCCAATATGGATGTCATGTGGCTCATATCGTGATCGTCGACGACGAGGATTTGTACATTGAATTTGCCGCGATGGCGCTGAAATCGGTCGGCCATACGGTGACCGTAACCACATCGCCGCGCGTTGCGATCGGTCTGGTTGACGCCAATCCACCGGATTTAGTGATATCGGATATCAACATGCCGGAGATGACCGGATTTGAGTTGGCCGCAATCATGAATACGGATGGTGCTCGGCGCTGGATTCCGGTCATTTTTATGTCCTCGCGCGATGACGGTCTATCTCTGAAGGAGGCATTCGGCGTCGGTGCGGTGGACTATTTGGTGAAACCCTTCAAACGCCAACATCTGCTCGACACGGTTAACAAGAAACTTGCCGAAACCGAGCGCCGCCGTACCGCCCGGGACTTGCCGCAAAACGCTGCGGACCCAGCAGACCATGATTCCATGCCGGTGATACCCGGTTACACATTGATCTGTCCACTCGGCGCGGGTGGTATGGGGCACGTTTACCTGGCGGACCGAAACAAAAACGGCATGCGTTGCGCTCTGAAAGTGTTGGCGCTGGCGGACGAAGGTAAAGCGCAGAATGAAATACTGATGCGCTTTCTGGAGGAACGGGCCATTCTGGCGCGCATCGAGCACCCGAACGTTGCCAGGGTATTCGATCACGGCATCAATGACAACCACGTTTTTATCGCGATTGAATTTTTCCCATGCGGTGATTTGAAGACTGCCATGGATAACGGGATTTCGGTGACGACTTCCCTGTCCTGTGTACGGCAAATCGCGGAGGGGCTGGCATGCGTTCACGCCCAGGGCATTGTGCATCGCGACATCAAGCCTGCCAACATCATGCTGCGCAAGGATGGCTCTATCGCACTGGTTGATTTCGGTATCGCCAAGGCGCTCGATGCGGTGAGCACGCTAACCCGACATGGCGACACGGTCGGCACGCCGCACTATATGAGCCCCGAGCAGATCAATGCCGCTACACTGGATGCGCGCAGCGATCTATACAGCCTCGGCGCAATGTTTTATGAAATGTTGACGCATAAACGTCTTTTTACCGGCGAGCGAATGGAGACGATTTTGATGCAGCATCTGCACGCGGCGCGACCGTTATTGCCACGCAACCTGAGCATTCTTCAGCCGTTGCTAGACATGCTGCTCGCCATTAGGCCTGCCGAGCGCTTTCCGGATGCAGCGGCATTTCTCCGGGCTTTCTCGGTAGTTGAATTGATGCGTTTCAGCGAGGATATCGACGCAAACCACAAGTCATTTTCGGGAATGGCCGATCTCGATACTCTACCGAACGCCTGAAATTCCATAGCTGTATTTTGTTGCCTGGCCTTGGTATTTCTACAGCCAAATTTGCTTTGGCGAATAAGATCGCAGCCGGGGGATGGTCGATGGGAAATACGCTCAAATACGCAGAAACAGGCGTTCAGAAAGAGGGGAAAGCGAGTGTCGCGACGGACTATATCCCAGCCGGCGCGCTACCCAATCGCTTCACGCTGCCGGAGCCGGCGACCGATTGCGACACCTTGGCATCACCGTAATACGCTACATCACCGGAACCCGCCACACTGATCTTGAGAGTCTCCTTAGCCCAAACCTTGGCGTCACCGGAGCCGGCAATACTTACCTTCACGTTGTTGGCTGCCAGTTTCTCGGTCTTGATGTCGCCCGACCCCGCTATCTTGCCTTCCAGAGTGTTGGCTTTACCCCCAGCCGAAAAATCGCCACTGCCGGCAATGGATACGATGAGAGTATCCGCGTCGAGAGTGGTAATACGCACGTCGCCCGAACCGGAAATGCTGGCCTTGAGGGTCGTCACTTGCAGCTTGGCGGCCTGCAGGTCGCCGGATCCGGCAACGGCGAGACTCTCGATCGATTTAACATTGATGGTCATGCGCAACGTCTTGGTACTCACCGACATATTGCGATCCTTGAATCGGATCTTCAGTTTGCCTTCCTCGATCACAGTTTCGATCAGTGGCA
The DNA here is from genome assembly GCA_038321965.1 of Burkholderiales bacterium. Classification (GTDB taxonomy): domain Bacteria; phylum Pseudomonadota; class Gammaproteobacteria; order Burkholderiales; family Usitatibacteraceae; genus UKL13-2. The sequence continues at coordinate 38,175 of JBBQFL010000020.1, forward strand.
GGATGTTGTCATCGGTTTCAATGCTGATGCCTTCGCTGGCGCCCTGAACGATCTCCGCCTTGGCTGGGATACTTAGCGAGATGCCATTGAAGCCAAACACGGTGCGTGCCTCGGTCTTGATGTTGCCGGAGCCGGATACCTTTGCGCCCCACGACCAATCCCAGGCGGCGACAGGTGTCGCGGTGAGTGCGAGTGCACTGACGAGCGCAAAAGCTGAAAACAACTGAAAAAACCGTTTGGAAAATTGCATGATGGATCTCCGAAAAAAATATATTGCCTGCGTTAGGCGTGCCGCGATCACACTTTAGATTTGGCGACGGCCAGATTTATGCCAGGTCTTGGCGGATTTGTATGGCGACCGCAAGCGCTTTCGCCTGGTCGCCATCACAAACAGTCACATGGCCCATCTTGCGACCGGCACGGGCCTGACGCTTGCCGTAGAGGTGCAGATGAGCACCCGGATGTTTCAATACCGACTGCCAGTCGGGTGGTGTTTCCTTGTTGTCGCCGCGCCAGAGTTCGCCCATCAGGTTCAACATCACTGCCGGCGTATGCAACGATGGGTCGCCCAGCGGCAGTTCGCACAACACGCGCACCTGCTGCTCAAATTGAGAGGTTCGGCAAGCGTCTATCGTGTAGTGCCCGCTGTTGTGCGGACGGGGGGCGATTTCATTCACCAGCAACCGCTCTTTTCCGGTGGCGCCGTCGATCACGAAAAATTCCACCGCCATGACACCGACGTAATCGAGTTTTGCTGCGATTCTTGACGCGATATTTTCGGCCTCCGTCGCCAGCGCCGCGGTAATTCGCGCCGGCGCAATCGTCATGTCAAGAATGCCGTTCACGTGCCGATTTTCAGCAATCGGAAACAGCGCGGTCTTGCCATCCGCGCCACGCGCTAACACCACCGATATTTCTTGCACTAAAGGCACGAATTCTTCAAGCACGCAAAGCGCACCCTTCCAGTCGATCAGTGTGGCTTCAAGTTCTTCTCGGGTGGAGATCCGTGCCTGACCCTTGCCGTCGTAGCCGAAGCGCGCCGTCTTTAGCACACCTGGCAGCGTCACCTTGCGTAGCGCGTCATCGATGTCACCACGACTTTGAATAACCGCGAACGGCCCGACCGGAAACCCGTTTGACGAGAAAAAGTTTTTTTCGATTGTGCGATCCTGTGCAATCGCCACCGCGTGCCCGCTTGGGCGCACCGTTGTACGTCTGGCCAGTTCAATCAGGGCTTCGGCAGGCGCGTTCTCAAACTCCGTCGTGACAGCGGCGCAAGTCTTTGCCATTTCGTCCAGCGAAACCGGATGCGTATAGGCCGTGTTGAGGTGACCACTAGCGAATTCTGCCGCAGGCGAAAGTGGATCCGGATCGAGTACCGTGACGCGATAATCCAGATTGCGTGCAGCCATCGTGAACATGCGGCCAAGTTGGCCGCCGCCAACCAGACCCAGTGTTGCGCCGGGAAGAATCATGGCGTGCTAGAGCACTTCCGGAAGCTGCATCGCCGCGACCTGTTCCTTCAGGCTCTCGCGGTAATCGCTCAGCTTGGTGACCAGGCTGGCGTCGCCACCGGCAAGTAGGCTCACGGCGAACAGCGCCGCATTGGCAGCTCCGGCTTCACCGATGGCAAATGTCGCCACCGGAATGCCCTTGGGCATTTGTACGATGGAATACAGCGAATCCTGCCCCGCCAGATGCTTCGATGGCACCGGCACGCCAAGTACCGGGATGGTAGTCTTGCTTGCAATCATTCCGGGCAAGTGTGCAGCTCCGCCTGCGCCAGCGATGATGCACTTGAGGCCGCGTTCACGTGCGCTTTCAGCATATTCAAACATCGCGTCCGGCGTGCGGTGCGCCGAGATCACCCGATGCTCAAACGCAACACCAAAATCGCGCAGTACCTTGGCAGCATGCTGCATGACATCCCAGTCTGATTGCGAGCCCATCACTACGCCGACGATTGGATCACTCACAGGGATTTCTCGGTAAGGGCAAGCTTGACGCCGATGGCGATGAACAGCGCGCCACAGGAACGGTTGAGCCACCACACCATCCGCGATGAGTGCTTGAAGCGTGCGCTGGCTTGCATCTGAACCTGTGCAACAAGTGCTGCGAAGGTGACTGTGACGACCAGGCTGTTAAAAATGAAAATGATGCCCAGCAACACGAATGCCGCCGGTTTGGTCGGGCTATCGACCGAAATGAACTGTGGCAGGAACGCGAGGAAAAACAACGCCACTTTCGGGTTCAGTACATTGGTGAGAAAGCCTTGCCAGAACGCCTCACGAATCGTCTTTGACGGCAGGCTGTCGGAAATTTCCAGCGATGTGCCGTCGGCTTTCCTTTCCAGTAACAAGAAGATGCCGACGTACACGAGGTACGCCGCACCGATGAGTTTAACGACAAAAAACGCTTCAGCCGAAGCCGTGAGGATCGCCGACAGGCCGATGGCCGCTGCGAACGTATGGACCAGACAACCAGCATTGATGCCCATCACCGCGGCGAGGCCACTGCGAAATCCCTGCGACGCCGTTCGCCCGGCAATGTAGAGCAAATCCGGGCCGGGCGTGATATTGAGCAGCAAGCCGGCGAGGATGAATAGCGGAAGATCGTGGATGCCGAACATGATTTGGCTGCTGGCTTTATCAGTCGACCAGATGCGTCGCCGCGTCGATCTCTTGCCGGTAGGAGTCGAAAATGCCCTTTAGCGCATCCGCCATTGTCACAGTCGGCGCCCAGCCCAGGTCTTTCATGGTGTTTTCGATTTTCGGCACGCGGTTTTGTACGTCCTGATATCCCTTGCCGTAGTACTCGCCAGAAGTGGTCTCAATAATCTTCACCTTCGCCGCCGTCGCCTGGTACTCGGGATAAGTGGCGGCGAGTTCAAGCATCATCGTCGCCAGTTCGCGCACCGAAAAGTTGTTCCTGGGGTTGCCGATGTTGTAGATCTGGCCGGATGCGACGCTGCCATCATTGGCGATAATTTTCATCAATGCCGAAATGCCATCGTCTATATAGGTAAATGCACGTTTCTGCTGCCCGCCGTCGACCAGTTTGATCGGCTCGCCGCGCACGATATGGCCGAAGAATTGCGTGATCACGCGGCTTGACCCTTCTTTGGCGGTGTGGATGCTGTCCAGACCCGCACCGATCCAGTTGAATGGGCGAAATAGGGTGAAATCGAGCTCGTCGCGCGAGCCGTAGGCGAAGATAACGCGATCCATCAGTTGCTTGGAGCAGGAGTAAATCCAGCGCTGCTTTTCGATCGGCCCCAGCACAAGGTTGGACGCATACGGATCGAATTCCTCGTCGGCGCACATCCCGTAGACCTCGGATGTGGACGGGAAAATGATGCGCTTCTTGTACTTCACGCAGGAGCGCACGAAAGGCAGGTTCGCTTCGAAATCGAGTTCAAATACGCGTAGCGGGTCTTTCACATAGGTCGAAGGGGTGGCGATCGCCACCAGCGGCAATACCACATCGCACTTCTTGATGTGATACTCGATCCACTCCTTGTTGATGGTGATGTCGCCTTCAAAAAAATGAAAGCGCTCGTCATTCATGAACGGTTTGACCCGATCAGAACTCATGTCCATGCCGTACACGTGCCAATCGGTGGTTTCGAGGATACGTTTGGAAAGGTGATGGCCGATAAAGCCGTTGACGCCGAGGATGAGGATTTTTTTCATTGGATTAGACATTCTAGACATTCAGAAATTTGGATTCGGTTTTTTCGACGGCGTGGCGCGCCTCGATGCGACGACCAACAATACCAAAGACAATCATCAGCATAAACGCCATATTGCCAATGGCTCCCTTGCCGGGTAGCACAGCGGTAATTGCAATCGCCATAAGGGCGACGACGATGAGTCCGGTGGTTCGTAGTCGTGCGCCTTTGAAAACGCCGACCGGCATCGGCGTGCCGCAAAGTTCTGGATGCAAATGCACATAGCGGCTTTTAAGCAAGGCCATGATACCCAACAGCGCCATATTAACGGAATAGAAAATCTGCGCCACCAGCGCGCCGCCATATTCACCGGTCAACGCTGATGAAAACGGCATCAGACTGACGCAGCCCAGGTAGCCAATGGTCAGCCAGGACAGTTTGCCGTCTACCACGCGCACGAAGTGAAACAGGCGATGATGGCTGACCCAAAAGATTGCCAACACAAGAAAGCTGATTACCCAGGCAATGAATTTCGGTATCAGATGAATGAGCGCCGCGATCAATTGTTCGGCCGTCGTGATGTGTACGGTTTCGGGGATTTTCAGCTCGATCACCAGCAAGGTCATTGCAACCGCGAAGATACCATCGGTCAGCGCCTCGAGACGGTGCTTACTGAGATAAAAATTTCCTGGTGTCGCGTCGCTCATCAATAGATCCCCAGCGGGTAAACGCCGACGCCCAGAATTTTGCAGAGCGCAGCTTCATCTACCATTTTCCCATCGAATAGAGCTTCGAGCACGCGCAACATGCGACCGTCGCCGCAGAGCGCAATGCAACGCGAGGAACTGACGTTCAGAAAGCCCGGTTTGCCATGCGTGAAATGCGCTGGCGCCACTGCAGTTCGCGTTATCGTGATGGCCCTGCTGTTGATCGTTGTCGTGGCTCCCGGATAGGGCGGCGCGACCGCGCGTACCAGATTGTGGATGTTCACGGCACTGTCATCCCAATGGATGATGCCGTCCGCAGGCTTGCGGCCACCGTAATAGCTGCCTGCCGCCAGGTTTTGCGCACGCAGCACCGCGGAACCGTCGATCAGAGCGGGAAGGGCGCGACCAAGCATTGTGGCTGCGGCCACCGTGACTTTGTTGAAAACGTCCAGCGCAGTCTCATCCGGCAGGATTGGAATGGCTTCCTCATCCACGATGCGGCCCGCATCGGGCTTTTCGACCATTTCGTGGAGCGTCGCGCCGGTTTCGGTTTCACCTTTGATGATCGCCCAGTTGATCGGCACACGTCCGCGATACTTGGGCAACAGCGAACCGTGCATGTTGTAGGCCCCGCGCGCCGCCGTCGCCAGCAGGGCAGGCTTCAACATCGTGCGGTAATAAAATGAGAACAGAAAATCCGGTCTCAGTGCCGCGATTTGCGCCGTGAATTCTGGCGTGTTGGGATCATCAGGCATCACCACGGAAATATTGTTGGTGTTGGCCAGTTTCGCGACGCTGTCGAACCAGATGTGCTCTGCAGGGTTGTCGTGATGTGTCACGACAAGCTTTACGTCGACCTTGTGTCGCAGTAGCACCGACAGGCACGCGACGCCCACATTGTGATAGGCAAAAACAACCGCCGCGGTCATTCTGTCTTTTCAAGCACCGCTTGAATCAGATAGCGTGGCCGTTCGCGGACCTGTTGGTAAATACGCCCCACGTATTCACCTAGTAAGCCGATGCCGAACAAGGTGACACCGATAAGAAAGAAGGCGATACCGAAAAGCGTGAACAAGCCCTCCGCCTCCGGCCCCACCATCAAGCGTCGAATGCCCAGATAAATTACGAATGCAATCGACAGCATCGAGATGGCGATGCCGATCAGAGAAAAGACTTGAAGGGGGACAGTCGAAAAGCCCGTGACCAGATCAAAATTTAGCCGGATCAGTTTGTACAGCGAATACTTGGATTCGCCCGCGGAACGTTCTTCATGTTCGACTTCAATTTCTGTCGGGTTCTGCGAGAACGAATAGGCCAGCGCCGGGATATAGGTGCTGACTTCGCGCGACTGATTGATGGCGTTGATGATGTCACGGCTGTAGGCGCGCAGCATGCAACCCTGATCGGTCATTTTGATGTGGGTGAGGCGTTCGCGCGTCCGATTCATCGCTTTCGACGCCCAGCGCCGCCAGGCGAGATCCTGACGTTTGCGGCGAATGCTGCCGACGTAGTCGAAACCCTGATCCATCGCGGCCATCAAATTGCCGATTTCCTCGGGTGGATTCTGCAGGTCGGCATCCAGTGTGACGATGCGCTCACCCCGGCAGCGCTCAAAGCCCGCCATGATGGCCATGTGCTGGCCGTAGTTGCCGTTGAACAACACCACGCGAGTGACATCAGGACGCAACTGAAACTGTTCGCGCAAAAGTGCGGTTGATCGGTCGATCGAACCGTCATTGACGAAGACAATCTCAAACGTACAGCCAAGCTTGTCCAGTGCCGGATAGAGCCGCGCGAACAACTCTCCGAGGCCGGCCTCTTCGTTGTAGACGGGAATGACGACGGACAGCTTTGGGTTAACACTCATGAGGGGAGACGGTGCGTAGTGAGGATGTCGATCATCTCGACGCAGACGCGCTCAATGTCTGCGACTGTGACAGCAGGGTGCAGCGGCAGCGTGATCGTTTCAGCCGCGATCCGCTCTGCATTCGGGAATTCACCTTCGCGATGTCCTTTGCCGCGAAACAGCGAGGACAAATGCATCGCCTCGTAGGAAACGCCGAGGCCGATTTGCCGCGCGTGCATTGCATCCATGAATTGCTTGCGCGTAATCGAGAGTTTCGCGAGCGGCAGCAACACGCAAAACATGTTCCAGCTGTGACCGGCTTCATCGCCCACGTGTGCCTTTGCGGGCAGCACCAGGCCGAGTTTGTCCGCAACCGGTTCCAGCTGCGCAAAATAATGCTGTGCCAGTTCACGCCGTCGGGCACACCAGTGGTCCAGATGTTTCAACTGCTCGAGCCCGAGGCGGGCTGACACGTCACTCATGTTGAATTTGCCGCCGGGATAATCCACGTCGCGCGTTCCGTCAGCGAGTCGCAAAATACCGTGAAAGCGCAATACTTCTGCGCGCCTGGCCTCGGTCAGATCAGCAAAGACGGCCGCGCCGCCCTCGATAGAAGTCATGTTCTTGTTCGGATGAAAGCTGAAGAGGGCGATATCGCCAAACGCACCGATGGGTTTACCGTTCCAGCCGCTGCCGATGGCCAGTGCAGCATCTTCAATGACGCGCAAATTATGCTTTTTTGCAATCGCATATAGCCTCTCCATATCGCATGGCAGGCCTGAAAAATGGGTGGGTATGATCGCTTTTGTTCTCGGTGTAATGGCACGTACCACCTGGTCCAGTTCGAAGTTGCGAGTGTTCAAGTCGCAATCGACCATCACTGTTTTCGCGCCGACCTTCTCAATCATGTTGCCGACCGAGAAAAAGGTCATCGCCGAGGTGATGACTTCATCGTCGGCACTGCCACCACAGGCGGCACCGATGTTGCATACCTGAAACACCACTTCCATCGCCGCCGTGGCAGACGTGAACACGCGTGTCGGCCGGCCACCGTGATAGTCGGACAGCGCTTGCTCAAACTCCTGCACGCGCGGTCCGCTGGTGACATGCAAAGTCAGCAAGGTATCTTTGACGGCATTGGCCATGCCTTCGGTAATTGTCGGCCGCGCGAAATAGAGGTAGGGCAGTGCACTCATGATTTTGCGACCAGGTAGACGCCGATGATGATGAAGCCGATGCCAAATATTTTCTGCGACGTGAGTGACTCGCCAAACAGGTACCAGGCAGCAATCGCGCTGATGATGTAGCCGATCGACAGCATCGGATACGCAATGCTCACCGGTACCCGTGAGAGTCCGAGAATCCACACCACCAGACTGATCACGTAACATCCCACGCCGGCGACGATGAACGGTTGGGTCATGAGTTGCCAACCGATCGGGACGATATTCTCGGTGCTGAAGGCAAATTCGCCAATGCGGGTGGTGCCCGCTTTGAGGCATAGCTGCGCCACGGCGTTGAGCAGCACGCCGGAAAGCAGAAGTGAAAAGCTGGTCAGGGTCAAAGTCAGTGTTCCGAACGAATTAGCGATTACTTCTTCTTGATGGCGACGCGGCGCGGGTCTTTATGTATTACGTCGAAGTCAATGCCGAGACCACGTATTTTATCGACATCGCCGTGAGGAATGATAGCCATCGCCGGGCCGGGTGCGTTCCAGGCGGCGACAAAATCGCTGGTTTTGGGAATCCATTTCTGCGGCTCAAGCTTCTGGCCCATGTCAAATTCATCGACGTAGTCCACCAGCGTGATCGTGCGCTTAATGTAAAAAGGTAGCGACTGCTCGTAATTGCCGACCGAGTAAAAGCGGGTTTCGGGTGTCAGATATGGCTTGACGGCTTCTGCCAGTGCGTACGCAGATTGCAGTGGAGAAATCTTTTCGTAGCCGTGATCCACCAGTTTGATGGTGACGATGGTGCCAAGTGCCAGCGCGAGGATTCCCAGCCATTTAAGCTGCTTTCGCAAAAACACAAATGATGCGATCGCGCCCACTCCCATTGCGGCGATGGCGGCAGCAGCCCACACGCTTGCATCCTGGTACAGCGGGCGGCTAAATTCGTCGCCGCGGGCAGCGAGGGCGACCGACGCCGCGTACGCGCCCGCCAGCGACAGCGGGAACACTGGCAGCACCAGCCAGGCAAGTCGCTTGGGGTCTGCGTCGCGGAGATAACTCGCCACTACGAGCGCCAGTACCGGAAACATCGGCAGGATGTAATGCGGCAGTTTTGAACCGGATTTACTGAAGAACAGCAGGATAAATAAGCTATAGATAAGTACGAATTTGTTTGGGGAGAAGGTACGTGCCGTGGGTCCCTCAGCGCCGCCGCGAGCGCGACGGCGCCAGCCCGACACGCACGCTGGCACTAGCACTACCGCCAATGGCAGGAATCCGGCAAACAATAGCGGAAAAAAGAACCACCACGGCTGTTCGCGTCGATGCACCGTGCTCAGAAAACGCTCGAAGTGTTCGTGAATAAAATGAAACTGTAGAAACTCTGGTTCGCGCATTGAAACAATCACAAACCAGGGTGCGGCAATCGCAAAAAAGATGACAAGTCCACGCAGCCATTCGAGCTTGAGTAGCATTCGGAAGTCTCGCTGCACCAAGCAATAAAGAAAAACTGCCGCCGCAGGGAAGACAATGCCGATTAGTGTTTTTGAAAGCACCGCCGCCGACATCGCTGCCCATGCTAACCATAGCCAGTGTCGGTGCGAAGGCGCGGCCGCCACATGCTGGGAGATCGCGAAAGCACACACCGCCAGCGTCAACCAGAACGTGAGGCCCATGTCGAGCGTGACGATGCCGGTCATTGCCATGAAAAATGGCGTACTCAGCATCACCGTCGCGGCGAGCAATCCGGTCTCCTCGTCGAATACGCGTTTGCCGGTATAGGCAATCAACAGGATGCAGCCGATGCCGCATAGCGCTGTGTATAGCCGCGCGGTGAATTCGCTTTCGCCAAAGGCTTTGAACGCAATAGCTGTTGCCCAGTATTGCAATGGTGGTTTCTCGAAATACTTGAGCCCGTTCAGGCGCGGCGTGACGAAATCTCCCGTTGCCGCCATTTCCCGTGATATTTCAGAGTAGCGGCCCTCGTCTGGATTGGCGAGGCGGCGATGCCCTAAATCACTGAGCGTGAGGACAATCGCCAGTAGCGCAAGCAGGATCAGCAGGGGGCGCGATATTTGTAAGGGCATTTGGCGAGTGGCCGTGGCGCTGGCGGACACCAGCGTACGGAAAATGGGGTCGAGAAAGCGATGAAGCCGCAGTTGAAGGCGTGATTCTAACTCGACTTGAGCAACACAATGACCGCGCCAGCGCCGCCGTCAGCAGGGGCGGCGTCACAAAATGCCAGCACCTCATCGCGCTGTGAAAGCGATAGCCGCACTTTATTGCGAATGACGGCAACGTTGTTGGGCGAGCGCGTGCCCTTGCCGTGCACGATTCGCACGCAGCGGATACCAGTGTGGCGCGCCACGCCGAGAAAGCGTCCGAGTTCGGTCCGCGCACCATCCGTCGTGAGTCCGTGCAAGTCCAGAGACGCCTGTACCACCCACTGGCCGCGCCGCAGTTTGCGCAACACATCGGTCGGCAAGCCGGTACGTTTGAAGGTGATGAGGTCGCCGTTTTCGATGTCGGCGTCCCAGCCGGACGTGTCCTTCATCATCTCGACGGGAATCCCAAGATCGTCTTCGATGCGCTTGTATGGAATCGGCTTTGGACGTGCTTTCTGGAGGGCAGCGCGCGGGGTAACGTTTAGCGGAACGACGCCATCGTCGGCCATTTCGGCGCGGAACAATACTTCGTCATCACCCGGAATTTTGCCCGTAACCATTAGTTTCGGTAGTCAATCACCAATATCGGCGAGCTTTTGCAAGGCAAATTGCCCCGAAGCGCTCACAGATAATAGAGTTTGGATAATTTATCCGGGCTAGGGCCATGAGACTACCTTGACCGCGTGCTCCTCACTTTTGGGAACGGCGTCGCAAACAAAGATCATTCCAGAGCAGGCTTGTTCCTTCCCCCGCAATTGCGGGGGAAGGTTAGGATGGGGGCGTGCCATTTCGAGCGGTGCCTTACTGTATATGCATCGACCCCATCCCGACCTTCCCCTGTCCCCCGGGGAAGGAGGCGTGCGACGACGACGGGTGACTATGTTGACGCTGATGGAGTTCGTTGTCGCGATCATGAATAACACTTAATGCCATGCCATGACGGTTTGGAAGTCTAGGAAAGGCTTTCAAGGTACTTGTCTGCATCCAGCGCCGCCATACAGCCGGTGCCGGCACTGGTGATCGCCTGCCGATAGACGTGATCCTGCACGTCGCCCGCCGCAAACACGCCCGGCACGGAAGTCGCCGTCGCGTTTCCTTTCAATCCACTTTGGGTGACGATATAGCCGTTGACCATTTCCAGTTGCCCCGCGAAGATCTCGGTATTGGGTTTATGGCCGATGGCAATAAAGCAGCCGGTCAGTTTCAGATCGCGCGTTGCGCCATCCACGGTGGATTTTAGTCGCACGCCGGTGACGCCGGTGTTGTCGCCCAGCACTTCATCGAGCGCATGATTCCAGAGAATGGTCACCTTGCCTTCTTTTTCCTTGGCAAATAACCGGTCCTGAAGGATTTTTTCGGAGCGAAATTTATCGCGACGGTGCACCACCGTTACGTGACTGGCGATATTTGACAGGTAAAGCGCCTCTTCGACCGCGGTGTTGCCACCGCCGACCACGCAAACTTCCTGGCCTTTGTAGAAGAAACCGTCGCAAGTCGCACAACCGGAAACACCTTTGCCCATAAAGGCCTCTTCAGACGGCAGACCGAGATACTGCGCCGAGGCACCCGTGGCGATGACGAGGGCATCACAGGAATAGGTTGCCGAATCCCCAGTCAACAACAATGGTCTCTGCTTGAAGTCAACGGTGTGGATGTGATCGAAGATAATCTTTGTGTCGAAACGCTCGGCGTGCTCCAGAAATCGCGCCATCAAATCGGGCCCCTGAAGGCCTTCAATGTCGGCGGGCCAGTTTTCGACCTCGGTAGTCGTCATTAGCTGGCCGCCCTGCGCCATCCCGGTAATGAGTACCGGCTTCAGGTTGGCGCGCGCCGCGTAGATGGCAGCGGTATAACCGGCCGGCCCGGAACCGAGAATGAGGAGGCGATGGTGTTGAATGGACATGCTTTTCTTTCTGGGAATGTGCTCAGTGATCGAATATTTTAACCGAGCGACCTGTTGACTCCTTAATGGTGTGGGAGAAGTCGGCAAATTCAATGGGCTCCAGATCGCCGAACAACACGAAGTACCAAGTCGCCTCTGCACACAATTGTGAGAAACTAGCGCAAACGCAAGTAAATATGCGCTTCACGGATCGTTGAAGAACGCGAAATAATGATGGCAGGAGGCACGATGTTACGTTCGATACCACTGTTCAAAGACCTGACAGATTCTGATTTAGCCTTGATCGGTGACCTCGCGATCGAAAAGCCGGTACCGAAGGGGACCGTCATGTTCACCGAAGGGCAAGACGGCGATTCGCTCTACCTGATTGAAACTGGTCGCGTAAAAGTCTTCATCGGTGATGAGGATGGCCGCGAAATTATTCTCAAGATCCTTGGCCCGGGCGATTTTTTCGGTGAGATGGCGCTGATCGACAAACAACCGCGTTCGGCTTCCGTGTCTACGCTTGAATCATCCACATTTCGAATTCTGTCGCATCAGGCGTTTGAAATCTGTATCGAAAAAGCGCCACGAATCGCGGCACTCGTGATGCAGGCGCTGGCCAAACGCCTTCGCGATGCGGATCGAAAAATTTCCACGCTTGCGCTGATGGATGTTTACGGAAGGGTTGCCAATACCCTGCTTGAGCTGGCCATCGTCAACAACGGAAAGTTGGTGGTGGGAGAGAAACTCTCCCAGCAGGATATCGCCAATATGGTCGGTGCCTCGCGTGAGATGGTCAATCGCATCTTGAAGGACCTGTCCGAGCGTGGCTATATTTCGGTGGAATCCAAAACCATCACCATTCACGACCAGAAATTGCCGCCGTCGTTTTGACGTCATCGTTGCAGCGGTGCGCTGGTTTTGCAATGCCGGCGAGCTTGCCCAGCAGCTATAATTCTCCTCAATGAGCGCCAGCGACCCGAACGAAATATTTGATTCCACTGAACCGCCGCCGCGTGCAGCGACCCCTCAATCCACGCGCCTCTCGCGCCTGATGCGGGAAGCCGGCTGGATCGTGTTTTTGGCGCTGGCAGTCTATCTGGTGCTGATTTTCGCCAGTCACCATGCGAGCGATCCTGGCTGGTTCAACACAGGCAAGGAAGGCCCAGTGCTGAATAAAGGCGGCACGATGGGTGCAACGATTTCGCAATTCGCGTTTGGTGTATTCGGCCTTTCGGCATGGTGGTTTGTGCTGCTCGCGGCATGGGCGGTGATGCGCCTATTTCGCCGCGTTGAAATTTGGAGCATGTTCGACCACCGAAATCTTGTCATTGCCCTGTGCGGATTCCTGATTCTTTTGGTCGCGTCAAGCACACTCGAATCACTAAGACTGTATTCGCTTGTTACCAACTTGCCCCACGATGCAGGCGGTGTGATCGGCAGCCTTCTTGCCGGTCCGGTGGAGACCGGACTGGGGTTCCTCGGCAGTACCGTGCTGCTGCTCGCCATTTGCGCGGGCGCGCTGAGCATTTTCAGCGGACTTTCCTGGATCAAGCTCGCCGAAAAAATCGGCACCGGTGTCGAATGGCTGTTTCTGGCATCCAAGGCGAAACTCGAAGCGCGGCGCGACCGGGAAGTTGGCGACCAGGCCGTCGTCGAGCGAGAGGAAAAAGTGGTGGAGATGAAGCGCATGATTGAAGATCATCCGCCAATACGGATCGAGCCGACGGTCACTGAAATCCCGCAATCTGACCGGATGAGAAAAGAGAAGCAGGCCCCGCTGTTTTCAGATCTGCCGGATTCACCGTTGCCACCGATTGCGCTGCTGGATCCGCCCGAGGCAAGCATTGAACGGCCGACCAACGAAACCCTTGAATTTACGTCGCGATTGATTGAACGCAAATTGATGGATTTCAATGTGCTCGCCAAAGTCGTTGCCGCACATCCTGGCCCCGTCATCACCCGGTACGAAATCGAGCCCGCCGTTGGTGTCAAGGGATCGCAGATCGTAAATCTTTCGAGAGACCTTGCACGCGCACTGTCGGTGATATCGATTCGCGTTGTCGAAACAATTCCCGGTACTTCGCATATGGGCTTGGAGATTCCAAACCCGAAACGGGAAATTGTGCGGCTCTCCGAAATCCTCGGCTCGGCCGTCTATGGCGACATGGCATCAAAACTCGCCATTGCCATGGGCAAAGATATCGCCGGCCGTCCGGTCGTTACCGACCTTGCGAAGATGCCCCACGTGCTGGTGGCCGGCACCACCGGATCGGGCAAGTCGGTCGCGATCAATGCGATGATTCTGTCGCTGCTTTACAAAGCGACAGCCAATGAGGTGCGCCTGATCCTGATCGACCCGAAGATGCTGGAGCTGTCCGTATACGAGAGCATTCCGCATTTGCTGGCGCCCGTGGTGACCGACATGAAACATGCCGCCTATGCTCTCAACTGGTGTGTAGCCGAGATGGATAGACGCTACAAGCTGATGAGCGCCGTCGGTGTGCGCAATCTTGCTGGCTACAACGCCAAGATACGCGAGGCCAAAGAAAAGGGCGCACCGCTGCCTCATCCGTTTTCGTTGACGCCCGACGCGCCTGAGCCACTGGAAGCGTTACCGCTGATCGTCGTGGTGATCGACGAGTTGGCCGACATGATGATGGTCGTGGGCAAGAAGGTCGAAGAACTGATTGCACGTCTCGCGCAAAAGGCGCGTGCCTCGGGTATTCACCTTGTCCTCGCCACCCAGCGTCCGAGCGTTGATGTGATTACCGGTCTCATCAAGGCAAATGTGCCGACACGCGTGGCATTCCAGGTTTCCTCGAAAATTGATTCACGTACCATCCTCGATCAGCAGGGCGCGGAAGCATTGCTCGGGCAAGGCGATATGCTTTATCTGCCGCCGGGCTCGGGCATGCCGCAGCGGGTGCATGGCGCGTTTGTCGGCGATGCCGAAGTCCATCGTGTCGTTGAATACCTGAAACGGCAGGGCGAGCCGCAGTACATCGAAGGTATCCTGGATGCGCCTGAGGAAACCATGTTGGAGAACCTCGGCGGCACCGGTAATGGCGGCGCTGGCGGCGAGCAGGACACGCTATATGATCAGGCAGTGCAGGTAGTGCTGCAAAACAAACGTGCGTCGATTTCGCTGGTGCAACGGCACTTGCGTATTGGTTATAACCGTGCCGCGCGACTGCTGGAGGACATGGAGAAGGCCGGGCTGGTATCGAGCATGCAGTCCAACGGCAATCGCGAAATCATCGCGCCGAACAGAGATATTGAGAGCTAGATGCGAAACTATATGCGTTATATTGCCGTGTTTTTGTTCACGACTGCGTTCGTCATCGCCAATGGGGGCACTGCGCGTGCCGGTGCGATCAGTGACTTTCAGTTGTTCACCTCATCCACACAATCTGCGCGCGCTGCCTTCGAGCAACTGGTGTTCGACGCCAAAGGCAAGCAGATTCAACGCAACACGGGCACGCTTACCTTCGTGCGGCCGGGAAAGTTCCGCTTTCAGTACGAGAAACCCGCACAGGTCATCGTCGGCGACGGAAAAAGGGTCTCGTTTTTTGACCAGGACCTGAATCAGGTCACCGTCAAGAAATTTGAGCAGGCATTTTCAAGCACGCCCGCTGCGTTGTTGGCTGGAAAAGGCGATATCGACAATGCCTTTACGCTCGTTGCGTCTGGCGAATCGGAAAAACTGAGTTGGCTGGATGCGGTGCCGCGTCAGAAAGACGCAGGAATCGATAAATTCCGGTTGGGCTTTTCCAACGGACAGCTCGCTGCGATGGAATTAAACGACACGTTCGGCAATCGCACCCGCCTGAATTTCTCGAAGTTTGAACGCAACCCGAAAATCGATGCGAAGGAATTCGTTTTCCTGCCACCCAAGGGCGCCGACATCATCGGCGAATAATCATCCTAGAATCCTCAGTTGACCGCTTATCTGAACCAATAGTTACTTGATATGTTTGAGGATTACCGCGTTCTGGCCGTTCACCATTTGGGTGACAACGCTACGGGTGCGATTGCACGCTTTTGCAGCTCCATGGCAGCGTTGTTCCTCCTAGCAGGGTGAAGCCTGCTTCGTCGTCACGTCTTGCCAGAAAGCCGCAAAAACGCACACTCACACCCGTCCAACCGAGGATTCTAGGATCATGAAAACCAAAGCTGCAATCGCCTGGAAAGCAGGCGCGCCATTGACCATCGAAGAGGTCGATCTGCAAGGGCCGCAAGTTGGGGAAGTTCTGGTCGAAATCAAGGCGACAGGCATTTGCCACACCGACTACTACACCTTGTCTGGCGCTGATCCCGAAGGCATTTTCCCGTCGATCTTGGGACATGAGGGTGCAGGCATAGTCGTGGATACCGGCGCTGGCGTGAGCAGCCTGAAAAAGGGCGATCACGTCATTCCGCTCTACACACCGGAATGCCGCCAATGCAAATTCTGCCTGTCGCGCAAGACCAATCTTTGTCAATCGATCCGCGCCACCCAGGGCAAGGGACTAATGCCAGATGCCACCAGCCGGTTTTCGATCGATGGCAAGCCAATCTTTCACTACATGGGAACGTCCACGTTTTCGAACTACGTCGTCGTGCCGGAAATTGCGCTGGCCAAGATTCGTGAAGACGCGCCATTTGACAAGGTCTGCTACATCGGCTGCGGCGTAACCACCGGCATCGGCGCGGTGATTTTCTCGGCCAAAGTGGAAGCCGGGGCGAACGTGGTCGTTTTCGGGCTAGGCGGCATCGGGCTCAACGTGATTCAAGGCGCCAAAATGGTTGGTGCCGACAAGATCATCGGCATCGATTTGAACCCGGCCCGCGAATCGCTGGCGCGTAAATTCGGCATGACCCATTTCATCAATCCAAAAAACGTCGAGAACGTCGTCGACGCCATCGTGCAACTCACCGACGGCGGTGCCGACTACAGTTTTGAATGCATCGGCAACACCAAGACCATGCGCCAAGCCCTTGAATGCTGCCACAAAGGGTGGGGTCGCTCGCTCATCATCGGCGTCGCAGAAGCCGGCGCAGAAATCAGTACGCGCCCATTCCAACTCGTGACTGGTCGCAAATGGGAAGGCTCGGCATTCGGCGGCGCGCGTGGCCGGACAGACGTGCCGAAGATCGTTGACTGGTACATGGAAGGCAAGATCAATATCGACGACTTGATCACCCATACGCTGCCGCTTGAAAAGATCAACGACGGTTTCGCGCTGATGAAAAGCGGTGAATCGATCCGTTCGGTGGTTATCTACTGATGTTGGAAGTCATTGGCGAGCACGCCTGTTTTGGTGGTGTACAAGGCTTTTACTCGCACGCCGCGGATTGCATCGGCTTGCCGATGCGTTTTTCGGTTTACCAGCCGCCGCAAGCCAAGCACGGACGCGTGCCGGTATTGTTTTTTCTGGCGGGACTAACCGCTACCGAAGAGACGTTCATGATCAAGGCCGGCGCGCAGCAGTTCGCCGCACATTTTGGACTGATGTTGGTGGCACCCGATACCAGCCCGCGCAATACTGGAATCACAGGCGCGACCGACGATTGGGCCTTCGGTGAAGGCGCCGGGTTTTACCTCGATGCCACCGAAACGCCATGGAACAAACATTTCCAAATGGAGACCTGGATCGTCAAGGAGTTACGCGGCCTGATTTTGGATAAATTCCCGGCGCAGTCCGATCAAATCGGTATTTTTGGCCATTCGATGGGCGGCCATGGCGCATTGACGCTGGCGCTGCGCCACCCGGATATTTACCGTTCGGTTTCTGCGTTCGCCCCAGTCTGCGCGCCCATGCAATGCGCCTGGGGTGAAAACGCTTTTAGCAAATACTTGGGAGCGGACAGACTATCTTGGAACGCCCATGACGCCAGCGAATTGATGCGTCATGCTAGCGTGAGGTTCCCGCAAGGCATCCTCATCGATCAGGGATTGAGCGATAAATTTCTTGGCCAACAGCAGTTAAAGCCGGACGTGTTCGAAGCAGCGTGCAAGGTGGCGGGCCAGCCGCTGACGCTACGCCACCATGCGGGCTATGACCACAGCTACTATTTCATCTCGACCTTCTTGGCCGATCATCTGGCGTTTCACAGCAAAAATCTCGCGGTGTAGATGGTCACATCAGGTTTCGTCGATGGAGCCAGCAAGCGCGACCACTGTAAGCGAGTGGAGGCGCTGTCAATAGTGCACAAAATTACAAACTCATGTACTGACGGACCTCCCAGGTTAAAAACGTCCGAAAGACCGCCCCAGGTCTTGAGTCTGGCAATTTCTTGCTATGAATGACACATGTTAGTCACCTCACGCTCCCCATTCTGCAATTCGTCGCAAATCCCTGTCATCTGCGCCAGCGCTTCCTAAAATGGTCTTACTCATTTCTGGAGATCGCCATGAAAACCCGCAAACCCGCATTCCGCCAACTGATTCTCGCCACGCTTGCGACCGCTACGTTGACCGTCGCAGCCGCCGGTAACGCGCAAGCGGAGGAAACGGAGAAGTCCACGTCAAAGCTTTTTTCGTGGAATTTCAACATCAATTTTGGCAACTACAACAGCTTCGGCAGCAATCGCACCAAGGGTTCGGGTGTGATGAAACAGGAAACGCGCCCGGTAGCAAATTTTTCGCGATTGATACTGGCCTTGCCAGCTGTGGTAACGCTTTCGCAAGGCGCGACTGAATCGTTGACCATTACCACGGACGACAACCTGTTGCCCCTGATGGCGACCCGCGTCGACGGTGGGGAACTTATCATCGACGCCGACAAATCGCGCGGCTTTTCCACTAAACAGGAAATCAAGATTCGCCTCGTCGTCAAATCGCTAAATGGCATCACCATTAAAGGTTCGGGCGACGTGATCGGCGACGAATTGAAAAGCGACAAACTCGACATTGCCATCATTGGCTCGGGCGACGTGAAATTCAAATCAATTCGTGCCGACGAAATCAAAGTCGCCATCAAGGGTTCGGGAGACGTCGCCATCAATACGCTGGAGAGCAAGCTGGTTGAAGCCGCCATTCGTGGGTCCGGCGATATCAAGCTGCCGTCGCTGCAAACCGGGATAGCCAATATTTCAGTTCACGGCTCAGGCGATGTGTTTGCGGCTGGTGTCGCGGACAAGGTCGATGTCGAAATCATGGGCAGTGGCGACGTACGCACTCGCAAGCTCATCGCGCGTGAAGCCAACGTAAAGATCATGGCTTCGGGCGATGCCGAAGTGCACGCCAGGGAAAAACTGACAGCCAGGGTTTCCGGCTCTGGTGAGATCCGCTATGCAGGTTCGCCGGCCAACGTGAGCAAGACTGTGCAAGGTTCAGGGACAATCGCGTCCCTGTAGGTGGCGTGGATGCGCGCTAAGCTGCAAGCGCGTGGTTGGCTCTTGACGCGGCGACAATCGGTGAATTCGGATATAGCGCGACATCGTAGATCGCTTCCAGAGCGTAAAGCAGATCGACTGCCCATTCATCGTCGTCAGCTCGTGGATCATCCAGCAGAAGCGTCAGTGTTTGTAGCTTAATCGCCAGGGCCTCTTTATGGCTCGTCATGGTGCTGCCCTTCCTCTTTGCATGGTGCGCTGTGCGCATCGGGATATCCCCGATGCTGTGGTCTAGAAACCGTGCAAAGATTATCGACCAGTGTTCGCTACAACCGCAAGGCGAGACGGTCAAGTTTGCGAAAGTTGACAATTTGTAAGGCGCGCAGAGTGCGCCGGACAGATCATGATTTCCAAAAGCACGTGTTGATGGCAGAACAGATGCGTATGACTGCCGCCGACAAGCGCCACAAGGTGCAAGGCGCAAAAAAACGGGGCGCTTTCGCGCCCCGTTTTTTGTGCTGCTAACTGAACGGCCTTTATTGCGCGGTCACCGTCACATCGTCGATGAGGAACGATGTCGCGACCGTTGAGTCTTCGATGCCCTCAAAGTAGACCTGCACCGTCTGGCCTTTATAGGTCGAGATATTGAAAGTCTTTTGCACGTAGCTAGCTCCCTTGTCCAGATTCGAATAGGTGGCCAGCGTAGCCAGCACGGCTCCTGCACTGCTGCGCAACTGCACTTTCAACGAGTCGTAAGCCTGCGTAGTAGTGGTTTCATCCGACACCACCTTGAGCCACAGGGCCAGCGTCACGGTCGTCGCTGTGGAGGGAATAGGGATCTGCTGATAAAGCGTGTCGGTATGCGCCGCACCATATCCGTTCATCCAGGCTTTCCAGCTGCCGGTACGTGCCGCCTGCGTGGTGCTGCTGTTGATGACGCCGCTGCTCGCTATCCACGTGGTTGCTCCGCTTTCGAAGCCGCTATTGACAATCAGCTGCGATGACGTCGCCCCTGTCGTATAGCTCACCTTCACGGTGTAGGTTGCAGTCGTGCTGCTGCCGCTGAACGAAATCACTTTCACATAAACGGTTTTTGCCGTAGCACCGTTGGTGTAAGTCAGCGACTCGGTACTGGTAGAGCCTGTCGACGAGGCCAGCGTGGCATCGGCACTATCGACCAGATAAAGGTCGTAGTCGTTGCCGGTTGGCCCGGTCATCGCAAGCGTGATTTTCTCGTTGGCCGCGAGTGCGACGGCGAAGTAATCCTTGTCAGTAGTGTTGCCCATGGTGCCGACGATTGCGGTAACGGTATGCGCCACACTATTGGCCGTTGCCACGGTGCCGTTCGATTCAACTTCGTTGAAGGTCGTGCCCGTCGCGTTGCTCACCGAGAAACTCACTGCGGTAGAGGTGCCGACATTGTTTGCCGCGTCGTAGGCCTTGGCGGTCAGGCTGTGCGTGCCATTGGTGACGGTAGTCGAGTCGAAGGCCAGCGAATAGGGTGCTGTGGTGCTGGTGCCTTTCAAAACGCTATCGACCAGAAATTCGACGCGCGTAACACCGACGTTATCGTTAGCGGTCGCCGTGAAGGTGATAGTGCCGCTGGTACCCGTTGATGCCGCGCTGACAGTAGGTGCGGTGGTATCGGCGGTGGTATTGCTGACGGTGAAGCTGACTGCAGGTGAGGTGCCGACGTTATTGGCGGCGTCGTAGGCTTTTGCGGTCAGGCTATGTGTTCCATTGGTGACAGTGGTTGAATCAAAGGCCAGCGAGTAGGGCGCCGTGGTGCTGGTGCCATTCAGTACGCCATCGACCAGGAATTCCACGCGCGAGACACCGACATTATCGCTTGCCGTTGCCGTAAACGTGATGGTGCCGCTGGTGCCGGAGGAGGCTGCGCTTACGGTCGGCGCGGTAGTGTCGCCACCGGCGATCTGGTCCACCCAAACCGGGGCTGACCACAGAATCTTGCCGTCGTCCTGCGTCACTTTGGCGTAGTAAAAATGTTGGCCCAATGTCGGTGTGATCGTGGTGCTGGCGGTGCTCGCCAATGCCGTTACGGTGCCGTTGCGACCGGGCACGCCTTCGTAAATGTTCACGGTCGAAACACTGCGGCCGGATGCGTTGGCATAGTTTGCCGTGATGGCTAGTGCGCCGTTGTTCTGGAAACGCTCGCCCATCATGTGACCGTTTGCGGTGAGGATCAACTGCGAGTTTTTATCCATCGTGGCAAAGGTACGGCGCGCTTTGAGCGCGGTGATGAAATTTGCGCTATTGAGTGTGGAGCCGGTAGGTAACAGCACCGCTGTGCGATTGGTATACGACGCACCCCAGTTGGCGCAATGGTTGTCCTGATTGCTGGCTGGTGCCACATGGAAACCGCGCTCGAGCATCAGATTGAACGCGCCTTCAAAACTGCTGCGACCGGTTTCGGTTTCGGTGGTGTTGTTGGAGAATGCTGAGGTGTTGAGCACTTCGGCGAGCACCATCACTTCGTCCGCATCGGCGCTGTAGCCCAAGGACGTGGTGCCGATCAGAAATTGCCCGACGGTGTCAGGATGATTGAATTGGCCGATCCAGCCGCGTTGTTTCATCAAGGCATAGAGCGTTGGGTAATCGCTCTTTGGTG
The DNA here is from genome assembly GCA_038321965.1 of Burkholderiales bacterium. Classification (GTDB taxonomy): domain Bacteria; phylum Pseudomonadota; class Gammaproteobacteria; order Burkholderiales; family Usitatibacteraceae; genus UKL13-2. The sequence continues at coordinate 59,565 of JBBQFL010000020.1, forward strand.
TCAGCGTGTCCGCAAGCAACTGGCCACTGCTATTGGTTTCCCAGCCGAGCAATTCGCTGGAATTGAAAATATTCATATGTCCGCCGTTGCTGATCACGCCCCATTCCATGCCGTAAATAGCAAGGAAGCCGGGGTTGGCAGTGTTGAAACTGCTCGCCGTCGTCAGTCCGGACTGATAAAGATTGTGTACCGTCGTCGGCGACGCAGAAGCGTTGGTACCCGAGGAGCCATCGAAGTAATGGTTGTGTTCGGAGGTCATCAGGAAATCGAGTCCAGCCGTCTTGGCATAGGGGAAGGCATCGGCCGGGCTGTACTGGCCGGTCTGCGCTGGCTGTGAGGAGGTGCAGGTGGCGACATTGCCGCCACCGTCAGAGTGATTGGTCTGGCTGTGCAGGTTTCCGAAATACACGGTGTACGGCAGCGATGCAGTGGCTGGTGCGGAAAACGCAGATACATGGTCGCCATTTGTGGTCGCCGCTTTCGCTGGGTTGATTGGCAGCGGCGAAAACGCCGGCATAGCCGCCATCGGCGTATTGCCTACTCGAATGTCCCAGACCTGATCGATGACATCGGCGTCGAAGGCTCGAGCAATGTCATCTAGCGAGATAACCTCTGGCGAGAGTTCTCTTTGTTTGCTTGCAGCGACTGAGAACGCCGTCATGTGAACACGATAGATGCCGTCGGCGAGTTGCGCATTTGCGCCCACGCGTCCAGCCCAGTCTATGTTGACTTCGGCTTTACCCGATTCAAGCGCGGTGCGGCCGCGCCATTCGTCTACCAGGGCGCCTTCTGGTGTACGCAACTGGACGCGCCACTGCGCGAGTTGCGACGCGGCGTCGGTGGGATAGGCAAATTTCAGCGTGAAGGTGCGCGCATCGCCAGCGCGCTCGCTTTGGTAGGGTGCGACCAGCGCAGCGTCGAGCTCTACGTGATCGTGATGTGCAAATGGATTGTTCCCCGCATAGACTGGTACCGCCAATGCGATTGCCGCGAATGCGGCGAACAAACGTCGATGTAATCTCACAAACAAATCGGTGCCAAGACTCATGATCTTTATCCCTCTGTGTAATAACTGTGATGAAACCGCGTTTTCCGCTCCGAATCGCTAATGCCTAGGTGTTTCCCTAGCTTTGTCTCCCTGTTGCGACACGGCAGTATAGACACTATCCTGACCGATTGGTCAGAATTTAAACGCGCCTTGAAAGACTCTTCTGCACGCAGGATGCGGGCGCGATATTGCACGCTGATGACGGCCGAATTTGCATTGCCGGGAAAGGCTGTCGAGACAGGAGCGGTAGAAAAAACACTAATGCTGGCGCGGCTTTCCGTACATATCGCTCGGCGCGTCTTGGCACTACCCTAAGCCGTTTCGCGCGCAAAGGATCGGGTTTCGAACCTATTAGCGTGGTGCAGCTGGCCAACCAATTGAAGCTCAATAACTGGCGTGGCCTCCAAGCGAAAGCGAACGAAAATACCCGGCAAATGGCGAGCGAAATAGCATTACACGACAAGTGTGGGTCCACCGGGTCGGTGTCGAACTATTTTTGCCAATACAATTTGACTCCGACCCCGCAGACTGGAAGATGTCGGAGCCTAGCAATTCGTGAATTCGCCGAATGTTCGACTCGCAGTCTTGCCTGTCACGAATGTCCATAGTCGTGGGCCTAACGATCTAGCTCACGGGCGCGCGTTAGCGCGTCCGTGTGGAGCGACGAGTTATGCGTCAGCATTGAACTTCGCCCGACCACGACCATGCGCGGTATTTCTTGGACGGCCAAAAGGTCTTTATTGAGTGCGCAAGTGCCTCTGGTAGTTTGGCTTTTCGACACCACATGGACGAACCTTGTGTCCCCTGTTCTGCACATTCCGTAGCCACTGCAATTTCACCACGAAGAAAGCGAGCTGCTTCACTTACGGCGTCTCGCGCGATGCGACGTTTCAGTCGAAGATTCGTCAACCTCTCAGCAAGATACCGGGTGCTAGAGAAATGTTCGTGTGCAACCTTGCAGCTCAACACAACCTCGCGCGGTGTTACGGAGAGCCAAAGGGCCTCAACCTCACGACGAGGGGCAGACCATTTGAACCAAAGGACTCCCGAAGAATTGCGACCAGTTTCCGCGACGGGCAGCGCAGAAAGCCGGCTGCAGACCAGTTGCTCAATGATGTTTGAGGGTGAATTCATGACGCATAACGTGGAACTGAGGGGCGCGCCGTAGGCGCGTCCCAGCGACCGAAGGGAGCGAACTCGAGCGCAGGGTTATGCATCTGCCCGCCCACCTGACGCTTTAAGTGCCTCTAGTGATTTGGCTGCCGACTTGAGCTTATCCTGTCTTTCTTGCTGCTCAAGAAGATCGTCAAGAATAAGCTCAATTGCGAGGCGTACTGCCGGGAACGCAGCCAAACAATCTGCCTCTGAAAGAGTATGAACGCCAACGCTTAGAATGCTATAGAGGCTCCGGTTTTGAACTAGAAATTCTGGCAAGTGATATTTGAGGAGACTAATCTTTTCGTCCATACGAGCCCGACTATAAGCGTCATCGTCCCAGCCTGCGTCCTTCGACGCTACCACGTGAGCACCCTCAATAAGCGATTCGAAGATGCGGCGAAGATAGACAAAAGCACCGACACCAACTCCATGCGTGGTTAAGCCGATTGCACGAGTCAGCTCTTTGAACCTTTCTTGTCCGAGCACTTGGCGATACTTGCGAAGATCGGGTAAGGCGAGTTCGGCAAGGGATGGTATCTGTCCAATTTTCTGAAGAATACCTTTATGCGCCCTAAATAAAAAAAGCGCTTGATGTGATTTATTGCGTGAGCAATTAAACGCCAGACTGAAGATGTAATTGGTGTAGTGCGAGTTTGTGGAGTAGCTGTTTTTGCGCACTGTAAAAACACTATGTTGCCCGCACTCAGGGCAATGAAAATCCAAAGTTCCTTCGAACTGCTCTATCGCGAAAAAAGGATTGTCCTTCTCATTGTCGTATTCAAACTGCTCGTAAAGCGGCACGCTAAGGCAAAAGTCCTTTGCTGAAGGAAGTTCAGAAAATTTTGCGCTCTTTGGTTTCTCTGTGAGCATTTAAAAGTTTCCCTCAAGATGCATAACTATATATAGGGAGCACAGAGTCTCCCGAACATTCCACGCTGCTCCCTATCATTCCATGCATAAGTGGAAGTTTGTTCATATTTAACAAGCTCATAACGCCAGTAGCTCCTGACAAAATAGTCATTAACAGAATCACGAAAAGCGGCAATGACATTCCCTTATCTCGGGTTGTAAAATACGATAAAAACTGTAAAACCATTACTGGTGCGCCTCCCCAGCCATTATTGCTACAAACGCCGCGCCAATGCTAGCCTTTACCCCGCCGCCCGCACCTCCACCGGAATCCCATTCAACGCCGCATTCCCAGAAATCGCATCGATAAACTTCTCGTCGCTGATGTCGTTGAAGCTCGCACCCGCGTGAGCGCTGGCGATGCCCATGCGCGCGCCTTCGCGATCATGCCCCCAGCCGTGCGGGAGGCAGACAACGCCAGGCATCACGTCAGTAGTCGCTTCAACGGGTACGTTCAGCTTGCCGATACGCGAACTCAGCTCGATGACCTGGCCGCTGGTCAAACCGCGTGAGGCGAGGTCGTCCGGGTGCATCAGCAACTGATGGCGTGCCTTGCCTTTGACGAGGCGGTGGTAGTTGTGCATCCAGGAGTTATTGCTTCGCACATGGCGCCGGCCGATGAGGTGAAGGCTCTTCGGGGCGCTGTCCAATAGTTCACGATTGAAGCGCTCCATATCCGCCAACATCGGCGCAGGAGCGCAGTCGATGAGTTTGTCCGCCGTTTCGATACGCGAAGCCAGCGACGGCTTTAGTGCGCCGAGGTCGATACCGTGTGGCGCTGCTTTTAGGGATTCCATGGTCGTACCTTCGCGATTGCCGCTTTTTTTCAACATGCCGCCGATGATGTGTTGCAGTGCCGGCATGGGGGTAAATTCGCGGCCAAGTTTGGCGGCAAGTTTTGCACCGATGCCGGAAAAAATCTCCCAGTCGTAACGTTCATCTTCGGGGCGCGCCCAGATTGCTTCGTTATAGCGGGTGACATTGCGCACGGCGAAGGCATTGAAAATCAGGTCGTAGTGATCGTGATTGAGAGCAGAGGTTGGCGGCAGGATCAAGTCTGCGTGGCGCGTGGTCTCGTTCATGTAGATGTCGATGGACAGCATGAAAGCTAACGATTCAAATGCGCGGTCAAGCTGTCTGCCATTTGGTGTGGAAAGGACGGGATTGCCGCAGGTGGTAATGAGCCCGCGAATTTGCCCTTCGCCAGGTGTGAGGATCTCCTCGGCAAGTGCAGCGACCGGTATCTCGCCGCCGGACTCGGGCAGACCACTGACGCGCGATTTCCACTGCGCGTAGTGACCGGGCCGAGTGCCTGGGCCGGTGATGGGAATGACTGGGTTGGAAGGCATGGTGCCACCGATGCGATCCAGGTTGCCCGTGACGATGTTGAGCAACTGCACCAGCCACTGTGCGACCGTGCCGAAGGGCTGGATGCAAGCGCCGATGCGGCCATAGGCGATGGCGGTACGTGAGCCGGCAAAGTCGCGCGCGAGGCGTTTTATTTCGTCCACCGCAATGCCGGTCGATGCGGCGGCGATTTCCGGCGTGATGTGGGCGATGGTGTCGAGCGCCTGATCGAGATTCTTTAACGGCAGCGCCGCATTGAGCTTCATCAGCCCTTCGCTGCGAATGACGTTGAGCATTGCCATCAGCAATGCGGCGTCGGTGCCGGGCCGGATGAAATGGTGTTCGCTCGCAATCTCTGCCGTTTCTGTTCGGCGTGGATCGATGACCACCACTTTGCCGCCACGCGCTTGAATCGCTTTGAGGCGCTTGGCGACATCGGGTACCGTCATCATGCTGCCGTTGGAGGCGATCGGGTTACCGCCCAGGATCAGAAAATAGTCGGTATGGTCGATATCCGGAATTGGGATCATGAATTGATGCCCGAACATCAGCAGCGACGTGAGCTGCTGGGGCAGTTGATCAACCGAGGAGGCACTGAATGCGCTACGGGTTTTCAGTAGGCGTGCGAGTTGCTGTATGCCCAGCAGATGGCCAAGATTGTGGACGGAAGGGTTACCGGCATAAAACGCGACGGCGTTATTGCCGTGCGCCTGTAGCAACGCCGTCATGCGGTCAGCGGCAAATTCGAATGCCTCATCCCAACTTATTTCCTGCCAGTCCTTGCCGGTGCGCTTCATCGGTCTGCGCAGCCGGTCAGGATCTTCATGAATATCCTTGAGCGCAACGGCCTTCGGGCAGATGTGGCCGCGACTAAAGGGATCGGCATCATCGCCGCGAATGGAAATTATCTTTTCGCCTTCAATCTTGAATTCGAGTCCGCAGATAGCCTCGCAAAGATTGCAGGCGCGGTATTCAGTTCTCAAATCGCTGTGTTGCTCGCTCATATTCCACCCACCAAGTGTTCAATCAGAATTTTGCTACCGATCAGTATCAACACGATACCCCCGAAAACTTCTGCGCGTTTGGCCATTGATTTTCCCAGCCGTGCGCCGAACCATACCGCAGGCAGGCACAGCACGAATGTCACCACGCCGATAATCGACGCCGCCGTCACCAGACTGATTTCCAGCAATGAAAAACTGATGCCCACCGCAAAGGCATCAAGGCTGGTCGCAACGGCAAGCACCAGCAGCTTGTTGGTCGCAAAGGGCGAAACAACCTTTTCTTCTCCTGCACCTTTCGCCTCTAGAATCATCTTGATGCCGAGAGCGACGAGCAACACAAATGCGATCCAGTGGTCATAGGCATTTAGCGCATTGGCGAAAAGCCCGCCGATAAAGTAGCCACCCACTGGCATGATCGCCTGGAATACACCGAAGAACAATGCCATCTTGAATGCGTCAGACCATCGGAGTTGCTTGACGGATAGCCCGCTGGCGATGGAGACCGCGACGGCATCCATCGCGAGGCCGAGGGCGGTGGCTAGTGTGGTGGCGAACATTGACTTGCACGAAAATCATGCGTTAGGACGACAAATTGACTCTCGCGCGATGGTCGCAGAACGGCTCCTTCCCCCGGTGACGGGGGATGGGTGGGAAGGGGGCGATGCCTCCTGAGAAGACACCCCCATCCCGCCCTTCCCCCGCGATTGCGGGGGAAGGAGTCGATTTGCGACGACTGCGTCACAGAGTTCTGTCGCCTATATTCACGGCTGCTATGCAAACATTTCCTGGTCGCAGGTCGCATTGCCGCGGTCATCTCGCAGTTGCCTGCGGAAGCCACTCTAGTAATCAAGCGAAAACAAACCCGGCGCAATATTCAACGTCGCAATCGCACCAAATGGCAGCGTGAGCTTCTTTGCGACGTGACCGAACGGTAGCCCTGTCAGCACTGGAATCGACAACAACTCACGCAGCGTTTCGATGACGTGCGACATAGCGTATTGAAAGCGATCCGGCTCCGGCGCGCAATCGGAAAAGTCCGCAAGGATCACGGCCTTCTGTTTTTGCAAAATGCCTGCGTGAAAGAGTTGAAGCAACATACGCTCAACCGCATACGGAGCTTCGCCGATTTCTTCGAAAAACAAAATACCGCCTTCAATTTCCGGAAGGTATGGGGTGCCCACTAAATGCGCCAACAATGAGAGATTGCTGCCCCATAGCGGACCGACGATACTGCAGGGACGGTAGGTGAGGCTGTCGCTGAACGGACCGGCGCTGACAGCGCTTCCTGCGAGCGCAGGCCAGCAATGCGCTTCCATGAAGGCGTGGTCAGTCTGTGTTTCGGATGTGTCGTCCGCACCGCCAAAGTCGATGGCGGCTCCGGGTCCGGCAAACGTGATCAGGTTCGCTTGTGACAGCGCAGCCAGATTGAATGCCGTGAAGTCGCTGAAACCCACAAATGTCTTGCGGCTCGCCGCGACGGCGAGCCAGTCGATGCGATGCAGCAGCCGCGACCAGCCGTAACCGCCGCGTACCATCATCATGGCATCCAGCGAATCGTCGGCGAGCATCGCATGAAAAGACGCGAGGCGCTCGTCGTCGGTGCCGGCAAAATAGCGCCACTGCATTTCAACTTCGGGCGCAATTTTTACGCGATAGCCTCGTGCGGTAAGGGTTGCGACTGCCGTCTGCATACGCGGTAAATTGACAACCCCAGATGGGGCAAACAGACCGATGGAGCCGCCCGGCAGGAGTGGCTTTGGTGCCGCAAAGCTTCCAGGATTCAAGATTTTTGTCGCATTTCGTTAAAGGCAATGAGGTTGCCATCGGGGTCGCGTACCACGAACCAGCGCGTTCCCCAGTGGTTGTCCTGCGGTGACTGGACGATATGGTCGCCCGCTGGGATTTGCGCAAAACGCTTGTCCGCGTCGTGGATATCCAAATGCAGCGTTGACGAGTGCGGCGCATGGCTATTGTGTATTTCGTCGCCATCGTGTGCTTCGGCGAGTACCACACGAACCCCGCCACCATTGAGAGTCATACCTTTTTTCCCGTGATTATCTGTCCACTCGCTCGTCACCTGCCAGCCGAGTACCTCGACGTAGAATCTCCGCGACGCAATGAAATCGCGGGGACAGAAAAACAAGTGCTCGAAACGGTCGGCAACCATGCTGGCGGCTCGGCTGCTTAGCGCCGCAACGCTTGCGCGTCGACGACTGCCAGCGCCGTCATGTTAACGATGCGTCGCACGGTGGCCGTCGGCGTGACGATATGCACCGGCATCGCGCTGCCAAGCAAAATGGGGCCAATCGTGATGCCGCCACCAGAGGCCGTCTTCAACAGATTGAACGCGATATTGGCCGCGTCCAGGGTGGGCATGATGAGAAGATTGGCTTCACCTTTGAGGCGGGAGCCGGGAAAACTAGCGCGCCGCACTGCTTCGGAAAGCGCCGCGTCGCCGTGCATTTCTCCATCGATTTCCAGTTCCGGCGCTTGCAGGTTGATCAAGCCAAGTGCGACACGCATTTTGACGGCCGATGGCGCATCGGACGTGCCAAAACTCGAGTGCGAAAGTAAAGCGGCCTTGGGCACCACACCAAACCGGCGAATTTCCTCGGCAGCCAAAAGCGTCATTTCTGCAATTTGTTCCGGCGTCGGGTCGTGATTTACATAGGTGTCGCAAATGAAAATCGTGCGCGTGGGCAACATCAGCACGTTCATCGCATAGTAGTTGTTGATACCTTTGCGGCGACCTATGACCTGATCAACGTAATGCAGGTGCAGGTCGTGTGTGCCGAACGTGCCGCACACCATACCGTCGGCTTCGCCCTTTTGCATCATCATGGCGCCAATGAGGGTGAGACGACGCCGCATTTCAATCTTGGCGTAGGTCTCCGAGACTCCGCGCCTTGCCGTCAGCGCGTAATAGCCCTGCCAGTAATCACGATAGCGTTCATCCCATTCCGGATTGACGACATCGACATCTTTGGTCAGCTCCAGACGCAGCCCAAATTTTTCGATACGTTTGGCAAGTACCGCCGGGCGACCCACCAGAATTGGCCGTGCCAGTTTTTCGTCGACAACGATCTGCACGGCGCGAAGCACGCGCTCCTCTTCGCCTTCGGCGTAGACAATGCGTCTGGGTGCCTGCTTCGCTTTGGCAAAAACGTGCTTCATGATCAGTCCGGAGTGATACACAAACTGGTCCAGCCTCTGCATGTACGCATCCCAATCCGTGATCGGGCTGGTCGCGACGCCGCTTTCCATTGCGGCTCTGGCGACTGCCGGTGCAACCTTGGCGATGAGACGCGGATCGAAGGGCTTGGGGATCAGATAGTCTTTGCCAAATCCTGAAGAGGACTCACCATAGGCCATCGCGACGATGTCGGACTGCTCCGCTTGTGCGAGTTCGGCGATCGCATGCACGGCGGCGAGTTTCATCGATTCGTTGATGGTGGTTGCACCGACATCCAGTGCACCACGGAAAATGAAAGGGAAGCAGAGAACGTTATTCACCTGATTGGGATAGTCTGAGCGGCCCGTCGCGATCACGGCGTCGTCGCGTACCGCACGAATTTCTTCCGGCAGTATTTCCGGCGTGGGGTTGGCAAGCGCCAGGATCAGCGGCTTTGCCGCCATGATCTTCACCATCTCAGGCTTGAGTACGCCACCGGCAGAGAGCCCCAGGAACACATCGGCCCCCTCAATCACGTCGGCCAGCGTACGCGCCGGGGTTTCCTTCGCATAGCGCTCCTTGTTCGGGTCCATTTCCTCTTTGCGGCCACGGTAAACCACCCCGGCAATATCGGTTACCCAGATGTGCGACATTTTCATGCCGAGCGCAACCAGCATATCCAGACACGCCAACGCTGCCGCACCGGCACCGGACGCGACCAGTTTGACTTGCCCGATGTCTTTGCCGACCACGGTCAGGCCGTTGACGATAGCGGCGCCGACGATGATCGCCGTGCCATGCTGATCGTCGTGAAAAACCGGAATCTTCATCCGCTCGCGCAATTTCTTTTCAACATAAAAGCACTCAGGCGCTTTGATGTCTTCCAGGTTGATGCCGCCAAAGGTCGGCTCCAGCGCGGCAATGATGTCGACCAGCTTGTCGGGGTCACGCTCATTGATCTCGATATCGAATACATCGATGCCGGCGAATTTCTTGAACAGCACCGCCTTGCCTTCCATGACGGGCTTCGCCGCCAGCGGGCCAATCGCACCTAAGCCGAGCACCGCGGTGCCGTTGGTGATCACACCGACTAGATTACCGCGTGCAGTGAGATTGCGGGCTTCGGCGGGGTTTTCCACGATGGCTTCACACACCTTGGCCACACCTGGCGTATAGGCAAGCGCCAGATCGCGTTGGGTGGCGAGCGGCTTGGTGGCGGAAATCTCGATCTTGCCGGGGACCGGATAACGGTGATATTCGAGCGCGGCCGCTTTTAGGTCATCTTGGGTTGCCATGTATTCTCCAGACGCTGAGCTACTTTTTTCGAGGTTTTATCATGATCCAGGGCGGGCAAAGTGCTATGCACCCACCGTCCGCGCATGCGCGGTTACACTGCAGTCTCGAAGGTGCGCGACAGAAATCTTTTGCGCCGTCGGTCGGCTTCTTCCCCCGGCGACGGGGGAAGGTTTGGATGGGGGCGATGATTCCTGCGAAGTCACCCCCATCCTAACCTTCCCCCACGATTGCGGGGGAACGAGTCGATCTACGACGACCGCGCGAATGTGATTTCGTCCCAATTCCTGACTGCTGTGTAACCGTCGATTTACCGCCGTGCATTTTTTTTGAGTTTAGCACGCTGACACTGCGGCACTCCTCGTCGTGGGTGTCCAACCGGTGTTTATCCGGCGTCAACGATCGCGGAGATCGGCGCCGCGCTGAAGGTGGTCGCCACAAGCCTTGACGATTGGAAGACAGGCTCTCGCGAAACAGCCACACTCCAATGAGGACGGGCATTGCGGGCCGAAATTGCTCCGAAACGCGCGCCAGTGCTAGTGCCTTAACGATTTCAGTAAATCTCTGAAACCCCTTTTGCCGCATCAGACCATTTGACCCGAAAGCTCTCGTCAAAATGCACTTGTAATCGATGGTAAGGTGCACACATTTTGGCGTTACCAAGATCACCATGAACATTCAGTTTTACCGTATGCATCAGCGCTTCTTGTCGGCCAGCGCACTGGGATTGTTCTGCCTGCTTTGGCTCACGAGCATGCTGGCACATGCCGCGCCGCAGTTGGTCACGCCGCAGTTGCCGCCTGGGATTCAGGGGCAGACTTACGCTGCCAGCTTGTTAATTGGATCAAACCTGCCGCTCACCGCTGCAGGCATCACCGGACTACCCGTCGGGCTAACCGCCACCCACAACGGTAGCGGCAGCATTGCAATAAGTGGCACGCCGACGGCATCGGGAAGCTTTACGCTCAATGTCACGGCAACCGACAATGCGGCGGGAATGCTAAGCACGAATGTGAGCTTGGCTGTCAATCGAGTTGCGGGCAATGTCACGGCAGTGGCGGCGGGCCAAAGCCATAGCTGCGCGGTGGTCAACGGCGGGGTGCAGTGCTGGGGCGACAACGAGAGCGGCCAACTCGGCAACGGCGGTACCGTACAAAGCCAGTTGCCGGTGCAGGCGATTGCCGCCGGTAGCAATGTCGCAGCAGTGGCGGCGGGCATTAGCCATAGCTGTGCGGTGGTCAATGGTGGCGTGCAGTGCTGGGGCTACAACGGCCAAGGCCAGCTCGGCAACAATAGCACTTCGGGTAGCCTGGTGCCCGTGCAGGCGATTGCCGCCGGTAGCGGTGTAACGTCGATAGCGGCAGGCTACAGCTACAATTGCGCGGTGGTCAATGGCGGCGTGCAGTGCTGGGGCTATAACATCTTCGGCCAACTGGGCAACAACAGCACCTCCGGTAGCTTGGTGCCCGTGCAAGCCATTGCCGCCGGTAGCAATGCCACGGCTGTGTCGGCAGGCGGATACCACAGCTGCGCAGTAGTCAACGGCGGGCTGCGCTGCTGGGGTGCCAACTTCTACGGCCAAATCGGCAACAACGGCACCACAGATAGCCTGGTTCCTGTGCAGGCCATTGTCGCCGGTCGCAATGTGACCGCCGTGTCGGCGGGCCAGTTCCACAGCTGTGCTGTCGTCAGCAGCGGGGTGCAATGCTGGGGCAACAACTTCAACGGCCAGCTTGGCAACAACAGCAATACCAATAGCATGGTGCCGGTACAAGCAATCGCCGCTGGTAGCGGCGCCTCGACGGTGGCGGCGGGCCAAATCCATAGCTGTGCGGTGGTCAATGGTGGCGTGCAGTGCTGGGGCGACAACAACGAAGGCGAACTCGGCAACAACAGCAACATGCATAGCCTGTTGCCCGTGCAGGCCATTGCCGCTGGCGGCAATGTCACGGCAGTGGCGACGGGCAAATATCATAGCTGTGCGGTGGTCAATGGTGGAGTGCAGTGCTGGGGCAGCAACGGCCAAGGCCAGCTTGGCCATGGCGCCACGTATAGCTTGGTGCCAGTGCAGGCTATCGCCGCAGGCATCAACGTGGCAGTAGTTGCGACGGGTGCCTACCATAGCTGCGCGGTGGTCATCGGGGGAGTGCAGTGCTGGGGATATAACCGCAATGGCCAACTCGGCAATGGCAATACCACGGATAGCCTTTTGCCAGTGCAGACAATAGCCGCAGGCAGCAACGTTACGGCAGTATCTGCTCGCAGCAGTCACAGTTGCGCGGTGGTCAATGGCGGCGTTCAGTGCTGGGGCTCAGGCGCACTCGGCATCACCAGCAGTTCGGCCAGTGCGTACAGCCCGGTGCCAGTACAGGCGATTGCTGCCGGTAGCAGTGTCACGGCGGTGTCTGCAGGCAACAGCCACAGCTGTGCGGTGGTCAACAGCGGAGTGCAGTGCTGGGGCGACAACAGCAGCGGCCAACTCGGCAACGGCAGCACCATACAAAGCCAGTTGCCGGTGCAGGCGATTGCTGCCGGTAGCAGCGTCACGGCGGTATCCGTAGGTGACAACCACAGCTGCGCCGTGGTCAACGGCGGCGCGCAGTGCTGGGGCCGCAACATCTTCGGCCAACTCGGCAACAACAGTGTCTCCGGTAGCTTGGTGCCCGTGCAAGCTATTGCCGCCGGTAGCAATGCCACGGCCGTGTCGGCGGGACAATTCCATAGCTGTGCAGTGGTCAGCAGCGGTGTGCAGTGCTGGGGCAACAACGGCAGCGGCCAACTCGGCAACAACAGCATCACGTCTGGCATGGTGCCGATGCAAACGATTGCCGCTGGCGGCAATGCCACAGCGGTATCAGCGGGCGGAAATCACAGCTGCGCGACGGTCAGCGGCGGGGTGCAGTGCTGGGGCTCGGGCGCACTCGGTAACGCCACAAGTTCGTATAGCCCGGTGCCAGTACAGGCGATTGCGGCAAGTAGCAATGTCGCGGCAGTAGCGGCGGGCTTCTTTCACAGCTGTGCGGTCGTCAATGGTGGGGTCGCATGCTGGGGCAATAATGCCCATGGTCAACTATCCGATGCGTACACTGCGCCGTCGATCCGACCGGTGATGACGCTGACACTGGTAACGTTCATCAGTCAGACCGTGACCTTCGCACCTCCCTCACCTGTGACCTTTGGCGTCTCCCTGATCACCTTGACCGCTGCCTCATCCAGTGGCTTGACGAACTTCACCTTCACCACCAGCAGTGCGGCGAGCATTTGTACTGTCTCCGGCAATCAACTCACCATCGTCGGTGTTGGAACCTGTGCACTGACCGCTACCCAGGCCGGCAATGAAAACTATGCCAGTGCATCGACCAATGCCATCGTCACCATCACTCAGTCAGGCCAGACAGCGCAGCCTGATTTGGTCATCACGGTAATGTCAGCGGCCAGCAGCGCGGCATCAGGATCCCCTGTTGCTGGCTCAGCAACAGTGAAGAATCAGGGAACTGCGGCAGCTAACGCAAGCAGACTACAGTTCTATGCCTCTACGGACAACATCATCACCACTGCCGACATCAATACGGGCTTTGGCTGCAACGTACCCGCCTTGGCACCAGGGGCATCATATGATTGCGCCGGTACCATTTCTGTTCTGGGTCTCAATCCAGGCCAGTATTTTTTCGGCGCCATAGCCGATGTCGACTCGGCCGTGGTCGAGAGCGACGAAACCAACAATGCTCTCGCCGCAAGCACGCCAACACAAATCACCGGCACGCCGCCCGCAACGAATGGTGTATGCGGTTCGGCCAACGCCAGTACGTCTCGAACCATTCCAACGAATATGCTCTGCAGTGTCGGTATTCCAACGACGGTGACAGGGACAGGGCCATGGAGTTGGACGTGTGCGGGCAGCAGTGGCGGAACGACCGCGTCTTGTGCTGCGAACAAGGGTGCGGCGTCCTCGAATTCGTTTCCACTCATTCCGCTTATTGTTTTGTTGCTTTGACGTCGAGTTTTACTTACTGAGCAGTCAGGAACTAACGCGACAAATTCACATTTTTACTTGTCGTAACAGGTAGGTTCCCGGCATAGCTCCTGCGGTTGTTCTTCCAGAGACAGTGGAATAACCGCAATGTTTTGGAGAGCTGGGCTGGTGTAGGGGATGCCTGCTGTTTCCACGCCCCCATCCCAACCTTGTATGTCCCAAAATGGTGTTGTTGTGCTGTAGTTGACTGAGAAGCATTAGATCGTCCCAGCCTGGTGCTGCGCTTGTAGAGGCAAGCACGTGGGGAAGCGAAGACCGGTGCTTCTTCTTTTTG
>JBBQFL010000021.1:0-72738 GCA_038321965.1 Burkholderiales bacterium
GGTGCGATCAATCGGGCGGAAGTTGGCCATGGCGAGATTCTCAATATCATCAAACCCTACCCACATTCGACAAATCCGTCAGCTGATCGTTCTGGTCGCATGCAACATTTCGGGCTGCTGAGTCCGACAGGCTGCTAGGGCACGCCGCATGATTTGCATCGTACAACCTTCCTGGGTAGTCCACCCGTATCGCAACTGATGAATGTGAATTTCCAAGCGGCTCACCCAGTGTCGGAGGCAATAATCATGGCGGCTCGATAAACCTCCTCAAATTGTGGTGGCATTCGACGGACCTTGCCGGTACTGATCTCGATGCAGATTAACTCCCATTTGCCTCGGAGCACTGTCATTTGATCCGGTTCGCGAATCAACTGAAATCGGCGCTCCATCATCAACTTGCCCTCGCGAGCCACCAGCCAGGTGCCTAGGGTGAGCTTGTCACCGAGCGCCGTTGGTAGCAGGTAATCATACTCACTACGCCGTATGGCCATGGCGCGATTCAAATGTTGGTAGTCGGCCAGACTCAAGCCAAGTTTCTCGGAGTGCGCCCAACCAATTTGCTCACACCATCGCACATAGACCGCGTTATTCGTGTGGTTCAGTCCATCGATGTCGCCAGCCATCGGCGTGAGCGGTATGGTGAATGGATTCGCATAGTCCCACTTCATTCCCTATACCTCTTCAATTAAAGCCTCACCTTTTTTGAGCTAACGCACTGCCAACAGGTTGATCGTAAACCAAACCACCGATCAGCATTATCGAACAATGTCGCCGCCTTGATAGGTGGCCGTTCAGCGGCGGCTTGAGTTTCTTGCCGTTGCGCTTTTTCGCCGCGCATGTTGTGTGAGTATGCGGACATCGGAGGCAGACGAGGCACGGGTTGGTAGACTTGAATATGGCGAACGCTCTCTTTACCGAACGTGACCTGCAGTTTGGACCGCAGCACGTAAAATACCATGCACCTGTGATTCCCCGAATCAAACCGGAACCTCACTCAAGTTCAAGGCGCAAATCGTCATGGAATTGCTGCAACTCTTTCTTTTCATCCTCCTCTGCTCGGTCGCGCTTGGCTGGGTGGCGCGGCACTTTCAGTTTCCGTATCCGATCGCGCTGGTGATCGGTGGTGGTGTGCTTGGCTTTGTGCCGAGATTGCCGGAATTGCCGTTTAACCCTGAGCTGATTCTCATCCTGGTACTGCCGCCAATTCTTTATCAGGCTGCACTGCTGACATCCTGGCGAGACTTCAAGGCTAACCTTCGACCCATCGGCCTGCTTGCCATTGGGCTGGTTATCGCGACCACCCTGGCCGTTGGCGCGACGCTGAAGCTGCTGGTGCCTGATATCCCCTGGGCTGCTGCGTTTGTACTCGGTGCCATCGTGTCGCCGCCGGATGCGGTTGCAGCCACGGCGATCCTGTCGCGCCTCTCCATCCCGAGGCGCGTGGTGACGATTCTCGAAGGTGAGAGCCTCGTGAATGACGCATCTGGTCTGGTGATCTACAAGTTTGCCGTCGCGGCGGTGCTCACGGGGGCCTTTTCGCTGGCGGACGCAAGTGCCCAATTCGCCTTTCTCTCGCTCGGTGGTATCGGCGTGGGCGTGTCGCTGTCGTTCCTGTTTATCGCTATCCACAAGCGCTTGGGCGACACCATGATCGAGGTGCTGACCACGCTCATCGTGCCTTACGTTGCGTACGTGGTGGCCGAATCGATGCACGTCTCCGGTGTGCTGGCAGTGGTGGCAGCGGGCCTCATCCGCGGGCGCTATTCGCCGGCAATTGTTTCTGCTGAGATGCGCATCATCGCCCGCTCGGTGTGGAACATGTTTGTGTTCCTGCTCAATAGCCTTGTATTCATGTTGATCGGCCTGCAGCTCTCGGGCATAGTCGGCCGCCTGGGCACGTCGTCTGCAAAAGATCTGGCGCTCTATGGATTGTTGGTCTGTGCCGTCGCCATCGCCGTGCGTTTTCTCTGGATCCATCCGGCAGCGTGGCTATCGCGCGCACTCGCCGGACGCGATGCCAAGTCAACCAGCGACAAGGCATCCGCACATATTCCTGAAAGAGAGCTGGTCATCATGAGCTGGTGCGGCATGCGCGGCATCGTCTCGCTGGCGGCCGCGCTGGCGCTGCCGGTCACACTGCCGAGCGGCGACCCATTCCCGTACCGCGACCTGATCATATTCCTGACCTTCGTCGTGATCGCCGTCACGCTGGTGGTGCAGGGGCTGACGCTGTCGCCGCTGATTCGTTTTCTCAACGTCGGCCACGACTGGAGCACCCACGACGAACACCAGATCGCGCGCGCTGCACTGGGCACTGCGGCTGCCACTGCCATCGACAAGGAGGCGAAGGAGGCCGGCGCCGATGCCATCGTCGTCGCGCGCATACGCGCCGAGTTCGCCGACAAGATCGTGCAAACCACGCTGGACCCCAATGCGCCAGATGAAACCGCATTGCTGGAACCGGCCGTGGCCATCGCCAGGCGATTGCGCCGCGCTGCCATTGCCGCAGAGCGCGGCGAATTGCTGCGCATCTGGCGCGATAACCTCATCAGCGACGAGGTGCTACACCATATCGAAGAAGAGTTGGACTATCAGGAGTCACACATTTGATCGGTGCAGGGCCATGCAGGCGAATGTCCTACGCCCACATCAGAACATGCCGCTACACGGAATATGGTGGCCCGAATACAGTGTCCATGGAACCGCTCATTAGCGAATTCTCATTCGATCAACTCGTGATCGTCTGCAACATTCCTTCTGGAGATAATCACCATGAACAAAGATCAAGTCAAAGGCACCATCAAAGTCGCTGAAGGCAAAATTCAACAAGCCGCTGGCAAGATTACCGGTAGTAAAGCCCAAGAGGCAAAAGGCCTGCTGAAAGAAGCCGCCGGCGAGACGCAGAAGAACTACGGCGATGCGAAAGAAACACTGAAGGATGCTGCCAAGGGCAAATAAGCAAATACTCAGCATTGGTGAATATAGGCAACAGAAGACTCATGTGATACGGGTTGGCTCCTTCCCTCCGCAATCGCGGGGGAAGGTTGGGATGGGGGTGTCGTTGCAGCAGGCATCGCCCCCATCCCGGCTCAGCGCAACCCTTGTGGTTGTTCCCCCGTCCCCGGGGGAAGGAGACAGCCTACGACGATCATGCGCGCGGACTGCTGCCGCATTAATTTCTGTCTGTTGTGTAGGCCGCCCGACGCGGAACAAATTTTCGCCACAGGCGCGACTTAGGAACGGTCCGTAAGCGGGCGTTGTTGAGTCAGCCATATGCGAGTCGCCATTTTTCCAGGTTCGTCGTCCAGCGCAGTTTTCGCTGGGACGACGAATTTTGGGGATCCCCTTTTTCGACTGTAGGCGCAATGCCACGGTGAAAGGCAACTTCTAATAACCTTAATCCGTTCGTGGTGGGCTTGTCGAACCACAGCCTCACTCAATACAGTCAATACCTAGCATCACCACCCTTCGACAGTGCTCAGGACGGACGGAGGGTTTTTAGAAGTTTCGCTTTTTCCCGCATCGCCATTTGACGCCCTTCCTCAGACCTTTTTGCTCCGAACACCGCACCAGCTGGACACTTTGCCCTTTACGAATCGATGCTCAAGTCAATTCAAACGGACAGTGCCTCGATAAGTTTGCCCGGAGACAAGGTTGCCTACCGTGACAAGTTCTTTCCATTAATGGCGAAGCAGTCACAACCACGACTACCGCTCGCACCTGGGATTCCGGAACGAGCCAAACCCGCTATAAGATCGTCACCGAACAGCTTGGCGCGCTACCGCACGACATCATGATGGATGAGGCCGCACCGCCAGTGCGCCTGAGAGGTGTGCGCAATTTTCCGCAACGCGACAAGTGTACTTATGACGAAGCAGGTTTCGTCTGCGACGTTCCTGCGGGCCATTACTTCGTCATGGGTGACAGCCGTGATAACAGCAAAGACAGTCGCTATTGGGGGTTTGTGCCGGGGGCGGGGATTGTTGGGAGGGTGAGTTTTGCGTTTTTGCCGAGATAAGCCAAATTGTGGTTGATCGTCACGCGCAATCAATTTGCTACTCAACGAGCAGCAACGGTTTAGGAAAAGTCGAGCGGGACACAGCCACTCTAAGCCGGGAAAAAGGTGGTAGGCGCGTTCGCGTAAGGGTGTGCAGACATATCTGATGCGGCCCGATTGCTTGTTTTCCGCAGACCTAACCGGGGGTCAAACGGGGTAAGCGCGCCAATTCGATTCAAAAGGTGCAATTTATGTTGAGGCTGCGCTTTTCGATTGTCTACATTGACTCCAACGGGAACAAGCCATATCTACCGCTTCCAGTATTGCCAAAAAACGTTTGTACGTGAGCAATCTTCTCAATATCTGCTGGGGGGTCAATGTTCTCCAGAACAATGAATTGACCGAGATGCTTTATTGAAGACAGGTGCTCGAAGAAGCGATTTTTTAGCGAACTTTTCGCGACAGCTTTTTCATCTTCGGTTAAAGCACCAGCTTTCGGATTTTTCATCGGATCGCGATATGTAAGCAACGGTGTGTCTAACACTAGGAATCCTGGATGAGGGAGCCCCTTCTCCCTGCAAAAAATCAATAGAGCAACTTTGAAGGCTGCGTGCGTAACCGCTCTCACGCCTTTGCCATTGTTGATGCGCAGCTTCCCATCAATCAGTAGGTCGTGACTCTTTTCATCAAAGCTAACCAAGCATTCGCCTGGAAACTCCCAAGCCTTCAATACACGTGTCACAACTTTGCAAAGTTCATGCACTGTGGAGTCCGGCGTCTTGAGATTTGGCCTGTCATCCTTTTTTGGTTTTTGAAGACTTGCAAAAGATGCAAGTCTGGAGTTCAGTCCTTTTTTCTGCTCGAGTAATGACAGGCCCGCTTTGACACGGTCCCGGGCCATCATTACTTCCCCGAGCGTATGTTTATTCTCATTCGCGTAAGGCGCCAACTTCGCAATTTCCTGTTCCAATAAGTCGAGACGATGGCCCAAGTCCGGATATTCTTGAGCCCAGTCAGCTGCTTCACGTTGCAGGTCGGAGACGGTTTTCTTTAAGTCTTCGCGTTGCCGTTCAATTTTCGCCACTTCGACGAGCGCGGCCTTGCGTATCTGCTCTATGTTTGTGAGGTCATGAGTGTGTACCTGCGCTGACGCCGGCGCGCCACACAACGCGCAAGGTTTTCCGCTATCAAGCGACAGTAAGAATCCGGCTTCTTCAAGTGCCCCTAACCGGTCAATGTCTGAGCCGTAAACTGCGTCAAGTTGTGCAAATCGCACAAGGTGAACTTTAATGTCTTCTATTCTTTGGCCTACTCGGGGTATTTCTACTGATAAAAACTGCTTCTCTTCGATTAGCCTGCGAATCGATATTTGAGTTGCGTCGAATTCCGATCTAAGTTGTTCCAGGGTCGATGTTAGGCGATCATTTTGCATTGGCAGATCGTCAATATCGGGGTAATCAATTAATTGGGCGTCTATCGACTTGACCATTTCTTCGACGATTTCGGTCCTGACAGCTTTGGACGTCTCGAATGTTTTTTTGTCCACGACTGGCGTAATCGAGCTGTCATCGATGCCCGTAGTCAACAATCTGAATAAGCTACGTTCCTTGGTGCGAAACAATATGTCGCCACTTTCAATTGGAGAGTTCTCATTCTGAATGCGAGTTTCATCGACCAAAGACACAGCAGCAATATTTCTAAAACTGATGGCTTCCGAGTTGCCGTTGATATCCTTGGCGAGCATTTTCCCTGCGAAACCAAGTTGATCAAGTAAATATTGAGAAAGACTGTGCAATTCCTTAGTCGGTTGTTTTGCGGCCAACTTCTTGGAGCGAGCATTGGGCTGATCCGAACTTATGAGAGTTTCGTAAAGTTCATACCCGCCACCAGCAATTGATCTCGACAACGTGAAGTCACCCACACCGACGAGCGTAAATCCGAACCAGATCCTATCGAACCCTTCCCGTTCTTTGAACTCAGGGAGTGGTCCTGATCCCCCCAGCATGAAATCAATCGTCTTAAGCGTGAATGATTTCCCGGTGTTCGACGCGCCGTATAGGAGATTGAGACCGGCTTGAAAGGTGAGCGTCACGGTTGTAACGTGAGGACCGGAAAAGCTGATGTGCTGAATAACTAGCCCCGAAGCGCTCATGGCAAACTCTGGGCGGTCGTCGTTTTTTCTTGAAATTCAATGTTCCAACGGCCAAGTTTTTTTGCTATCAAGTCTCTTACTGCATCGTCGCCGTTTGAGCACACATGCGTAACGAGCCAACGAGCTCTTTCCTTCAAGTCCAATGCATACGGTGTCCGCATTAGTTCCAAAAGTGGATAAGCCTCATCAGTGGCCTGATAAGCGATGCCGTTTTCATTCGACACTGTCGTCACTAAATGCAATCGTCTCAGTAGCGTGAGGCTGTCTTCGATCAACCTTCGGCGAACTAGCATCTCCCCGCTACGCTGAGGGATTCTGGGGTGAAGGCTATCCGGTCCATCGATGTCCCCGGTATGCACGACAAGATGGTCAAGCCATTTCAATATTGTCAAATCAAGCGCAGCAGGGTAAGCCGCATCTAAAACAACAAGTGCACGGATTCCTGTCTCTAATTCGCTGTTAAACAGCAAAACTGCGCCCGAGTCTTCCATATTTGTCATTTCTGCCATTTCAGAAGCTCCTCATTCGCAAAATGATGGCAGATACCCTGTTTGATCGGGACCCGGGCGTGAGGCGCGAGTAGTCCAGACGGCTGTACGTTCGCCGCTTGCGACATAACGGCATTTACACAGTCTAAAGCGTCCGCGTGTTTGACGCCGCATGTGTCGACGACACCATGAAACATGTCTTTTTCAAACGCGCTTACTATCGCCATATCCGTATTGTCTCGATAGAAGCGTTTGAACGCATCGGCATCAAAAAATCGTTCTCGTTGCATAGCTAAGTGTGCTTTGTGTGTGGGAAAACTCTCGATATCCTTATCGGTAGAAAAGCTCTTCCCTTCACGCTTACTGTATGCATTTACCAATTGATTGATGTACGGTAATTCGGACGGAAGTATTTCGTTGGGTACTTCGCCCGCGGGGGCGGGGCCTGGATCAGCCCCAAACCAGCTTACAAGGACGGGCGATACGCAAGGATCATTTAGAATGTCGCTGAGATTCAATCTGCTCACTGTCGAAAAATCGAAAGCGTCTATGAGGGTCTTCAAGTCGCTGTCCAACACAACATCCGTCCCGCTTATGATGTCTTTTGCGCAATACTTATCCCAATCATTCAACAGTTTCTCCTTTAGCTGACTGGGATTAAATATCAGCTTTTCAAGATTGCGATTCACGCCACGTGGTGCCACGAAGAAGTATTTTGTGGGTGTCGTAAATTCCTTCCTCGACGCGTAGTAGAGAATTTTGCCCAACTCGTGAAGCGCAGTGTCGGTAGGCAGAGTTTTTCTATACTGCTTACATTGATAGTTGTGCCATGGCCCTTCGTGCTTTTCCGCCGAAAGAAAAGCAACTACGTCTCTGCCAAGATCGCCGGGACCTGAAAAGCGTGTGACAGTCATTTGCCCTGATTCCTTTGAGTCGACCCAATCGCGCACAAACTGCTCAAGCTCATCGTCATCTAGCGCTAGGATTCTTCGAGAGTAGTCAGTTTTTGTCATTAGTCTGCCAATGAAGCTTAAGGTTGACCCAGTGAGCCGTACGAAAGCAAGACTGCGCGGGCATTCTATTTTGCCGACACAAGGTCGTTAACTACTCGATGCCACTTGTTGCGTTGCGCGTTAGTTCGTCTTCTTTGAAACCGAGAGATCGGTTTGCAAAGACTGGTCTTATCGTTGCGACTGCCTTTGTCAATTCAGCTTAGGGCCTGAGACCGACGAAGTCAACGCAGTGGCGTGTTTCCCACTTGTACAGGTAGGTTGTGTGCGTGGGCGGCTGCAACGCTGGGCGAGTGCCTCGCGGGAATCGCAAACGCTAGTGCTAGTGCGGGGTTTGGGGTGAAAGTGGTTGGAGAGGCGCGTGGGTGCTGGAGTTTTGTGTTGCGAAGGGCGGGGTTGGTGCCCGAAAGAGGACTCGAACCCTTGCACTGAGGGATGACCTAGTCCATGCAATATTGATCATTCCAGGGGGTGCTGCAGTCAGTAGGTGGTTCGGACTGGGTCCCAGCCGTCGCTGGGACGACGGCTATTTTTTTTGACGGCTCCCCCTCTCCCTCGATCCCTCTCCCACGAGGGGAGAGGGAGGTTGATGGGCCGAGGCCCACTCCCACGGCAAGCTACACAGCTTGCCGGTTCTGCCGACAACATGTATGCATCGCGATTCTCCGTATCAGCCAGCGCTGGGAACGGCGGCGGTTTGCCGGGGTTGTCGCGATTCCATCTACCACCAAACGATCTCCCTCCAAAGGCAGTGCCGCTTGCAGCGTGATGCCTTCGAGTGCGCTATTCTTATTGCCTGCTTTCATCCTTTTTACTTTCGTTGAGTACTCAACGAAAAGTCTGCAGGATCAGCTGTTCGAGTTCCTGCGGGCTCCATTTTTCTTACCGCTGCGCCAGTCCACGCGCGCCAGTCCAGTCCATCCATTCAACCTGCCATGCGCACCAACTACGAATACACGCTCAGCGACGAAGAGTTTCTTCGCATCCTTCGGGACCATCAGTCGAAGCAGCCGAATAGTGTTCCCGGGTATCCGGCCATTCAACGTATACCCGCGATATTGACGATTGAGGAAGATGGCATTTCGGTTGCGTCACCGAACGGAAACGCCACGTTCTTTTGGCGGGGCATCGTTTCGGTCGAAGAGCACGAGGACAGCATTTCCCTGCTCCTTGAGAACGACTTGTTCTTTCCGATTGCGTCAATGGCGTTTGCCGATGCGGCAAAGCGTGATGCATTCCTCGCGCACGTGCGCGAGCGCATCGCGCCGGTGGCGATTGCACCTATCCCCGAGGCGGACGCGCTGGCGATCCCGGTTCCCGCGCCTGCGCCAGTGACGCCACCGGTTCCCAACCTGCAGCAGAACATCGGCAACGCCTTCCGCTTTGCGTTTTTCGCACGTGTCGCTGAGGAAAAAATGCCGGTCAGCTGGGGGCAGGTTGTGAGCTTCACTTTGCTCAGCATGGCGGCACCGGTTGCCTGGTCGCTCGTGGCCCTCCGTGGAGATGGCTATTGGAACTGGACTTCGCTGCCCGATGCCACGTTCCATGTGCCGGTGCTGCTGTTCGCGGCCGTTCTCGTCGGCCACGCCCTTCTGCGCGTTGAAAAAACGCTGGCGCTGCTACAGGCGTTTCTGATGATCGCGTTCGCCATCGACCTGATTTACTACACGCTGTTTTTCGCGTTCTATCGGCTTCCCGACGGCATTGATGCCAGCCCCGCCTTTGCCGTGGCGTATTACGGGTGTGCGATCTGGCTGGCGCTGGCTTGCGCGGTCGCCGCAATGCGGTTGACCAGCGCGAACATCACCGGTATGACCGCCACTACGCGTCTGGTGCTCTTGCTGATCAGCGGACTGTGCATCGCCCTGCCACTGTCAACCATCAATCGGGATCGCAGCCTCTGGGAAAAAGATTACCGCCAGGAAAAGGAGGTGGCGCCGGTCGCGCGCAACGACATTAGCAGTGAAGATAATTTCTACCGCCAGCCCATCCTGCTCGAACAGGAACTCGCGGCAGTGCGGCCGCAACGCAAGGGTGTTACAGACGCATTTTTTATCGGCGTCGCGGGCTATGGCAACGAGGACGTATTCCGCCGCGAGATCGATTCAGTTGCCAAACTGTTCCGCGAACGCTTCGATGCCGAAGGGCACACCATCCGCCTGATCAACAATCCCAAACTCGCCGCCAGCGCACCGATCGCCAGCGTGACCAGCCTGCGTGCCTCGCTCAAACGCGTCGCCGAAGTGATGGACACCGAGGAAGATGTGCTGGTCCTGTTCCTCACTTCGCACGGCTCGGAAACGCATCGCTTTTCGCTGGAACTCTGGCCGATGCAGTTCAAGGAACTGGATCCGCTGAAGCTGCGTTCACTGCTCGATGAGTCCGGCATCAAGCATCGCGTGGTGGTGGTTTCCGCGTGCTATTCGGGCGGCTTCATCAATGCCCTTAAAAACGATGACACGCTGGTCATCACTGCCTCGGCACCGGACCGAAATTCCTTCGGCTGCAACAACGAAAACGACTGGACCTATTTCGGTCGCGCCTATTTCGACGAAGCCCTGCGCAAGACTTTCTCGTTCACCGAAGCATTCGAACTCGCCAAGCCGGTGATCGCCGAGCGCGAAAAGAAGGAAGACTTCAAGCCGTCCAATCCGCAAATGTCGGTCGGGAAAAATATTGGTGCGACGCTGGAGCGGCTGCAGGCGCAACTGGCCGATCCAACTTTGCGTGCAGCAGCCGCGGAGTCAGCCGGAAAATTGAAGTCAACGGCCGATGCCGCATCACGCTACGCAGCCCTGCGTTTTGATCGCGAGTTCATCTCGCAATCGGTCAAGGTGTGCAAGACCGCCGCGCAAACCTCGGGCCCCGAAGTGATCGTCGCCGCCCAGCCCGATGCCTACGGCGGGCTTAACGCCAACAGCCCGCTATGGCCGCAGTTGGTCGGTGCATGGCAACGCTACATCGATGAAGTCTGCGATCGCACCAATGACCCCCTGATGCTGCAAACGATGTACGCCAAGTTTCTGCGCGAAGCAGCCACGCCTCAGGATGTCAACGCCATGCAGCAATTTGCGGATACAACTGCCGGTACCAGTCGGCTGAAGACCGAAAAGATCACCGACCTGCGCATGACTGCCGAACTCGCCAGAATTCAGACCGAGTACCAGACTCGGCACTACAAAACCTTTCTGGATGAGCAGCAGCGGATTTATGCGGCGTTTCAGAGTGGATTGAAAGCGCGGAAGTGAACTCTAGCATTGGTGCGGGTTCGTAAGCCGTCGTTCCAGCGAATGGACACAAGGGCCACGCCCGGCCAGAAATCCAGTCCGTGCAACATCAATTGTTCCGAAGGTTACTCAGCAGTCAGAAATTAGTGCGACAAATTTCAGCGCGCGGTCGTCGCAGGGATGTCTCCTTCCCCCGGCGACGGGGGAAGGAGCCAACTCGCCGCGCATGAGTCTTCAGTTGTCTACATTAACGACTGCTGGGTAATAGAGTCAGAGAGTGGGGCAGAGTGGGTGCAGGCCTGTGTTCTGACTTGTCTTTTGTTTAGGCGCGCCAAGCCAACTTAGCGCACCCCGAACCTTTCAATTCGACGACCGCCGCGGCACGCGTAACGCCCAGCTCCCTGCGCTCGTTACCTTGCTCCTGCCGCGGCAACTGAATGATGCGTTGAGCAGTTTCGGGTTTTTGGCGTTGCTGGATTCGGCGTACATGGTGGCCACCTCGCGCAGACGATGTCCAGGTGTGCAACTGAAGCCGACCTGTTCGCGCGGGTACCACCATGCGTGATCGCGGATGCCGTATTCATCGATGCGCGTGTCGCCAAATTCGGCGGGCGGCTTGTTGTCGAAATTCTTGATCGGCCCAACGATGGTGACTTTGATAATTTTGTCGTCGAAGTCGATCTCGGCGATGCGCGCGTCCGGCGGCAGTTGCGATTCCAGCATCGCGAATACGCGGTCCGGTTGCAGGAGCCAGTTGGTGACGTTCGGCAGTGCTTTGAGCGCGGGGAATTGTGCGACGGCAAGTTCGGCCGGCGGTGTACGAAAGAGTACGGGGATGTCCCTCGCATCGGGGCCGATCAGTTGCACGCGGCCGGCTTCGGCATTTGTCGTGTTGTCGGTAGGTTTGATGCTGTCTTTGGCGTTTGTGGCGATACCGGGCTTTGACCAGCGGCGCTCCACCAGTTGCCGCGTCGCGGGGTTCTCGGTCACTTCGATGCCTGCGAGGCCCGGGTCTTCCATGGCGACGAGGTAATCGAACAGCTTGCGATCATTGAGGATGTTGCGCGTCTCGTCGCTTTGTGGAGGCACCTGCTTGCCCAGCACCCGTTCGTAACGCGCACCCGGGTTCGCGACATTGCCGTCACACGCGAAGTGCCGCATCGAGCTCGTGTCCACGCCTTCGAGCACGTACCAGTCCACGCTCTGCCGGTGCCACGCCACCGCGAGCGCCGGCTGGTCGAAATGCCATGCCTTCCAAAGGTTGTGGCAGTGCGCCACCGCTTGCGGCATCGTCATATGCGTGAGTTCGACGCGCGTCTGTTGCTCCTCTAGTGCTTGCTGGGCGCGATTTTCCTGGCTCTGCACAATCAGCCAATAAGCAAATCCGGCGACGACCAGCGCAATGACGAAGTAAAACACCAGATCGCTTAATGAGGGTTTTTTTATTGGCATGGTGGGGTTGGGTGGTTGTTATGCATCAGAGCGGCTGGTACAACGGCTAGTACTGGAGCGGGTTGTGGCACGAAAATGGCTGGAACGGCTCGCTGGTGCTGGAGTTTCATCCTCCATCGGGCGCTTTCTTTCGGGGTTTCAGGATGTTAGCTAAAGCGTATTCGGGTCCACCCTGACCGAAGGATTGTCGCCAATCACCGTCGTCCACTCGCGCACCCGCCAGGATGTCACGACGCCGTTCAATACATATGGATCAGCCTTTGCGAAATCCACCGCGACTTTCGGTGAGTCGCCATGGAATATCAACACCGCACCATCCGGCGGATTCGCCAGCGCCCCGGCCATGATGATTTCACCGCGCTCATGCGCGGCCATCGCGTGCAGCAAATGCGACTTGCGGTAGGGTGTGCGGGCGGTGGTGTAGTCGGCGACGACTTCGTACATTAGGAGGTAGTGCATGCTGGGCTCTTTGGGTTGGCTGGCGGAATAACTATTTTATTGTGGTGGGGAAGTATTGAGTTTCACCCTCTCTCCCACCTCTCTCCCATCGAGGGAGAGAGGCTTTGGATGGCCGTGCGCATATACTGCGCGTTTGCTGTTGGCGTCAGAGGGTCATCAAAGGGGTGGAGCCTCTACAGCCCGCACCCTTGGCCTGCAAAACGCATGTCCCCGCGCGGCGTCCTCAATCAACTGCACTTCCACGTCATACAGCGTGCGTAGATTCGCCGCCGTCACCACTTCACGCGGCACACCCAGCGCCAGCACATTGCCGTGATGCAGTAGCAGCGCGCGGTCTGCGCATTGCAGCGCGTGATCGGGATCGTGTGTACAAAAAAGCACGCTGCGGCCGCTGGCTTTCAGGCGCAATATTTCGTGCAGGATCAACGCCTGATTGCCGAAATCCAGACTCGCGGTGGGCTCGTCCATGATGAGCAGCGGCGACTCCTGCGCGAGTGCGCGCGCGATCAGTGCAAGTTGGCGTTCACCGCCACTGATTTGGGTGATTGTCTTATCGGCTAGATGGGTAATGTTGAGTTCATTCATCGCGACGTCTGCCGCCGCGATGTCCTTTGCGCCGGGCCGGTTGAACAGTCCCAGATGCGCGGTGCGGCCCATCAGCACCACATCACGCACAGTGAAGGCGAAGTAGGTGTTGTTCGCCTGCGGCACGTAGGCCATCATGCGCGCGCGCTCAGTGTCGGTGCAATCGTGCAGCGCTTTACCGCGCAATGAAATGTTGCCGCTGTGCGTGGGCAGAAGCGCGAGCAGCGTGCGAAACAGCGTGGTCTTACCGCCGCCGTTTGGCCCGAGCACGCACAGCACTTCGCCCTCAGCAACATCAAGATTGATATCGCGGCCCAGCGTGCGGCCGGGGTGGCCGTAGGCGAGTGCGCGGGCTTCGATCAATGATGCGTTCACGGTTACGCTTTCGAGCGCGAATTCGTGGCCGCGAGCAGCCACAGGAACAAGGGCGTGCCGATTAGCGCCGTCAGCACGCCGGGCGGAATCTCGATGCTCGCCATGGTGCGGGCGAGTGTGTCCACCGCCAGCAAGTAGCTCGCACCGAGCAGCAAGGTCAGCGGCAACATGCGTGCAAATTCGGGGCCGATGAGCAGGCGTGCCGCGTGCGGAATCAGCAGCCCGATCCAGCCGATGATGCCCGAGATCGATACAGCCGCCGCCGTGACCAGCGTGGCGCTGGCGACGATGATGATCCGCAACCGCGCGACGTTCACCCCCAGCGCACGCGCTTCATCGTCCGAAAGTGAGAGCACATTCATGCGCCAGCGCAGCAGGAAGATTGGTACGAGTCCCACCAGCACTAGCGGACTCGCGATCCACAAATCTGCAGGTGTTATCGAACTCAAACTGCCGAGCAACCAGAAGGTAATCGCAGGTAATTGGTTGTAGGGATCAGCCAGATATTTCATCATCGCGATACCCGAACCCAACAATGTGCCGACGACCACGCCGGTGAGGATGAGTGCGAGTATCGGGTCGTGCCCACGCACGGCATTGCCGATGAAATACACCATCGCCACGGCGACCAAGCCGCCTGCAAAAGCGAACCCCTGAATGGCAAGGATCGGCAACGACAGAAAAATCGCCAGCACCGCGCCCAACGCCGCGCCACTGGATACGCCGAGGATGTCAGGCGAGACCAGAGGATTGCGGAACATGTTCTGGTACACCGCACCTGCACCCGCCAGCGCCGCACCGATGAAGATCGCCGCGATGACGCGTGGGCCACGAATCTGGAAGATGACGGCGTCGTAGGTGGAGGGCAAGGTGTGCGTATTGCCGGTGAGCTTGGCCCAGAGTACCGTCCACAGCTCGGATGGGCTGATCGAGAAGCGACCGACCGAGAAGGCGATGAACGCGAGAACGACGAGCAGTGCCAGGGCAGCGAGGGAGAGGGTGGGGAGTCTTTGATTCATTGGGGGAGTTTACTGAGTCCTGAGGCGCGCATTCATTGCTGCACGAATACTCCTTCTCCCGTGGGCGAAGGTTGGGATGAGGGGCAGCTGTTACGCACTGACGCAATCCCCTCACCCTCCCCCCGCAAGCGGGGCGAGAGAATTGAATCTCGCTATCTCGAATAAGCCCTCATTTCTGCGAGAGTTACCGCTTCGCTTACCCATCTGTCACGCATTCCACATCACCCCGCCAAGCCCCCGAATATCGTACCCCGCCAACGTTTTCGCATATCGCAGGAACGCCGGCTTTCGCGTGAACTCCATCAATGCCTGCCACGGTGCATCGAAATAGCTGGCGCGCAGCACCACGATATCCAGCCGCTCGACGGTGAGGGGAATGAAGTCGAGGTGGAACTGCCGTGCCACCGCACGTACTGCCAGGCCCACGTCGGCGCGTCCATCGAGAATCGCCGACGCGATATCGGTTTCAGTCTGCGCTGCCGGCTGCACCAGTTTGAGTTGATCGGTGTTGATGCCAACTTCACTGAGCAGTTGCAGGAAAAGCAGATAACTCCCCGCACCCGGCTGACGCAGGATCGTGCGAACCCTGCGCTTTTTAAGGTCCACTAGCGTGCCGATCTTAAGCGGATTTCCCGCTGCAATCACCAGCCCTTGCTCGCGCTTGGCCCATTCGATCAGTACACAATCAAGGTGCCCGAGTCGATCGCGAGCCAGCGCGATGTTTCGATCTTCGCGCGGTTTGTCTGCTGTGTTGGCCGCAGCGGGAATATGCATCGCCGCCGCGCAGGCTGACGTGGCGACCAGACGATCAACGCCGTCCATGCTGCCGTAGGTCATCGTGGCCAACCCGCAGCGCGATTCACGCACTGCCCACTCAAGTAACGGGTCGCTGCTGCCAGCGATGATGGCGGGTGCATTGCGTTGTGCATTTAGCGTGGTGCCAGCTGTACTCTGTTTTACCCATTCGTCGACTAGCGCACGCGGAAATAACAGCTTGCCCGATATGCGCGAGTGGGGGATTTCGTCCTGCGCGACCATGTCGTAAATCTTGCGCTCCTTGAGTCGCAAATAGTCGGCCACTTCCTTGGTGCTCATCAATTGTCGTGCGGACATCTTCCATTCCTATGCATGAACATGCAGGGATATGCATTGCTTCCTGACTACGGAATTGGTGCAAGTATGCAGTTAAAGTGCGACATCTGTCCAAGCCCTTTGTTTACGTTCAATCATCGAACGACATGCAAGAAATCCCTCAAAGCCTCTCGTTAGCCGTCGCGTTAATCACATCGCTGGACAGCACGCTGTTGTCGATTGCGGGGTTGTCGCTGCGTGTGTCCGCTATCGCGGTATTGGCGGCGGCATTGCTGGCGTTGCCGTTCGGTGCATGGCTGGCGCTGGCGCGATTTCCAGGGCGGCAGGCTGTGATCGCGGTGCTCAACGGCATGATGGGCCTGCCGCCAGTGGTGGTCGGCCTGCTGATTTATCTGTTGCTGTCACGCGCGGGGCCGCTGGGCACATTTGGATTGTTGTTCACACCTGCTGCGATGATGATCGCGCAGGCGCTGCTGATTTTTCCGATCATCGCCGCACTGGCGCGGCAGGTAATCGAGGATGCATGGAGTGAATATCGTGAGCAACTGGTATCGCTCAATGCCAGCCGTTTTCAATGCACACGTGCGCTGCTTTGGGACACGCGCTTCACGTTAAGTACGTCGGTGTTGGCCGGCTTTGGCCGCGCCATCGCCGAAGTGGGCGCGGTGATGATCGTCGGCGGCAATATCGATGGCGTCACGCGCGTGATGACGACGGCGATTGCACTGGAAACCAGCAAGGGCGATCTGCCACTTGCGCTGGCACTTGGCGTGGTGCTGATGTCGATGGTGATTGCGATCAATCTGGCCGCGCAATGGGTCAAATCGACGGCGATGAAAAAGCATGGCTGACGCGAAGATACTTCCGCTATCGGTCGAGGGGCTGGGCTATCGCGCAGGCGACATTAGCGTACTGGATGGAGCCACGTTCGATCTCGCGCCCGGCTCGCGCAATATTGTGCTGGGACCAAACGGTGCGGGCAAAAGTGTGTTGCTGCGCCTGCTGCATGGACTGCTCAAGCCTAGCGCGGGCCACGTGAACTGGTCAAATCCGGATGCGCTCGCGGTGCGGCGTGCGCAGGCGATGGTATTCCAGCGGCCTGTGATGCTGCGTCGAACGGCGCGTGAAAACATCGAATTTGCGTTGCATGTTTCAGGCGTCCGGAATATTCGCACTGCAGCAGACTTGGCGCTAGAACGGGCCGGCCTGATACGCCTGGCCGAACGTCCGGCGCGGCTTTGTTCCGGTGGCGAACAGCAACGAATTGCATTGGCCCGTGCATGGGCATTGCAACCGGAAGTGCTGTTTCTGGATGAGCCCACGGCCAGCCTCGATCCGGCGGCCACCAAGATAATCGAGGAATCTGTACAGGCCATGCATCGTGGCGGTACGACAATTGTCATGACGACGCACGATCTGGGGCAGGCGAAGCGGCTTGCGGACCGGGTGCTGTTTCTCAACCACGGCAGGCTGGTCGAGGACGCGCCCGCGGCCGCTTTTTTTGCGCAGCCAACTTCGCCGGAGGCGGCGGCATTCATGAGAGGAGAATTGCTATGGTGAATCACAGCCCGAGTGGCGATCCACAAGGCGTTGTCATTTCGAGCAACGCGAGAAATCTGCTTGTCGCGCCTGCAAGCAAAAGCAGATTCCTCGTCGCTGCGCTCATCGGAATGACAGTATTGAATATTGCCAGTCCTGGCGGGAGCGGTACGGCGTTTGCAAAGGAAAGATTCATCGTTGTTGCTTCAACGACATCGATGCAGGATTCGGGCTTGTTCGGGCACATCCTGCCGATCTTTAAAGCCAAAACCGGCATCGACGTACGCGTGGTCGCACAGGGAACAGGGCAGGCGCTGGCGCTGGCGAAAAAAGGCGACGCTGACGTCGTGTTGGTGCACGACAAGGTTGCCGAGCTGAAATTCGTCGAAGAGGGATTCGGCATCGACCGGCGCGACGTGATGGTCAACGATTTTGTCATTGTCGGGCCAAAGAGTGATCCGGCAAAGGTGTCCGGCAACGATGTGATTGGCGCGTTGAAAAAGATTGAGGCAAGCAAGTCACCTTTCACCTCGCGTGGCGACAAAAGCGGTACACATGCAGCCGAACTGCGCCATTGGAAAGCCGCCGATATCGATCCGCAGATTGGCAAGGGCACCTGGTATCGCGAGACCGGCTCCGGCATGGGGCCGACGTTGAATACCGCAAGCGCTATGAACGCATACTCATTTACGGATCGCGGTACGTGGCTGTCATTCAAGAATCGTGGTGAACTTTCCGTTCTCGTTGAGAGTGACACCAAATTATTCAACCAATATGGCGTCATGCTCGTCAATCCGGCCAAACATGCGCATGTGAAAAAAGAAATGGGCATTCAGTTCATTGACTGGATTACTTCGCCAGAGGGGCAGGCCGCGATTGCCGCGTACAAGATCGAGGGGCAACAGTTGTTCTTCCCAAATTACATTGCGCAGCGGAAATAGGTTCGGGCGCGCTTGCGTGTCGGCTAATTGTAGGTATCCGATAGATCTGGTTGCGTCGGCATCATGTGAATACTGTCTTTTAACAGGGATACGCCGATAGCTTCGCCAAGTGCGAGACGATTGCGCTGCGCAACGTGACTCGGCACACTGAACTGCAACGTAGTGGTCGGCTCGTTTCGGAGCGCAAGCGTAATACTGGTGTTCACACCGAGTTTTGTAAACTCGACGATTGTGCCGTGCACGGGGTTTTCATGTTCGCCGCGCGAAGGCCGATCATGGCGATGCAACACAATACCTGAGGCCGGAATCATCCAGTCGCATTCATCGCCAACAGCAAAGCGTTCGTCAAGCTGCGCTTCGAGGGTGAGGCCATTCCATTGCAGCACGGTCGTGCCATTGGTGGCTTGATGTTCTTGCACTCTGCCTTTGAAGATGTTGCGGCAATCGGTCAGTCGCGCCACATGCCGGTCGATGGGCCGGTTGACGATTTCATCAGGTGGCGCCGTTTGAAGTGTTCGACCACGATGCAGGATGCACATGCGGTCACACAGCATCGCGGCTTCATCAAGGTCGTGGGTGACGAGGATGACGGGCATGTTTAGCGTCTTGCGCAAATCAGCCAGTTCGCGATAGAGCTTTTGCCGGGTCACGCGGTCAACGGCAGAGAAGGGTTCGTCTAGCAGCAGGATTTGCGGGTCGCGCGCCAGTGCCCGGGCGACGGCGACTCGCTGTTGCTGACCACCGGACAATTCGCGCGGCAGCCGGTTCGCAAGACCGTCAAGGTGTACCTGTGTGAGCAACTTCTGCGCGCGCTCGCGCCTCGCTTGTATTGGCAGATGATTGAGCGCAGTTTCAATATTGCCGATAGCGCTCATGTGTGGGAACAACGCATAACTTTGGAACACGAACCCCACCGAACGTTGTGGCGTCGGCACGTGGGTGCCGGTTGTGGTGTCGAACCAAACTTCGTTAGCGCAGACAATGCGGCCCTTCGACGGTCGGGTCAGGCCGGCAATGGCGCGCAGGATCGTTGATTTGCCGCTGCCCGACGGGCCGACCAGTGCCAGCACTTCGCCGGGCGCGCAGGAAAAACTCGCATCGAGTTGAATCGGCACGTGCTGCTGCAGTTCGATCTGTATGCCGCCGTCGCGTTCAGGCGCGACCATGGATGCGTGGACGCGAGGTAGCAAATACGATGGTCATGGCAACGATGGAAATGAGCAGAAGAATCGCAGACATCATCGCGGCGGCGTTCATGTCAAAAGCCTGCACGCGATCATAAATGGCGATGGCGATGGTTTTCGTTTCGCCGGGGATGCTGCCGCCGATCATCAGCACCACACCAAATTCGCCCAGCGTGTGTGCGAAGCTCAACACCATGGCTGTCACGACGCCGGGCCAAGCCAGCGGCAACTCGATGCGCAGAAATGTTTGCCATGCACTGAGGCCACAACATGCAGCCGCGTCGCGCACATCGGGCGGGATGTTTTCGAACGCGCGTTGCATCGGCTGAATGGCGAACGGCAGATTGAAGACGATCGAGGCCAGCAGCAGACCTTCGAAGGTGAACGCCAGTGTTCTTCCGAACAGGGCATGGTATGCCTGTCCAATAATCGAATTGCCGCCCAGCGATACCAGCAGATAGAAGCCCAGCACGGTGGGTGGCAATACCAGCGGCAGTGCAAGCAGCGCCTCACAGAGCGCGCGTCCACGAAACGGCTGCCACGCCAATTGCCTGCTGATGATGATGCCCAGCGGCAACAGCAGTAGCATCGTCCAGAACGCCAGCTTCAGCGATAGTGCCAGCGCCTGCCAATCCACGCTATCCGCCTGGCAATGCGAAGCCGAAACGCTTGAAGATGGCGCGCGCTGTCGGCTGCTGAAGAAAGCGATAGAACCGTTGCGCCTCCGCCCCGGCATTCTTCAGCAGCACCATGCGTTGGCGAAGTGGCTGGTGTGCGGACTCAGGAATCAGGGCGTACGTACCGAGTGCGGCGACCTGCGGTGAGAGCGCAAGCGAGTACGCAAAGATGCCGCCCTGAATGCCCGCTGTCGCGGCAAATTGTGCAGTTTGCGAAACGTTCTCGCCGAGTACCAGCTTGGGCTGAACCGCTTCCCAAAGTCCTGCTTTGAGCAGCGCCTCCTTTGCGGCGCGTCCATAGGGCGCATGTTCAGGATTAGCAATGGCGAGTTTCTGCAACTGTCCCTGCGCCAGCGAGTCAGATAGCGATTTCAAGGTAGGGTCCGGCTTGAGTGTCGAGCCATGCGGCGCGAATATTGCGATGCGGCCAATTGCATAAGGCGTCCCAGTGTCCATCGTTCGGCCTTCATTGACGAGTGCGTGTACGTACGATTCATCTGCAGAAAGAAACAGCTGAAACGGCGCACCCTGCGCAATTTGCTGGCGGAAATTGCCGGATGATCCATATACCGTTTTCACTATGCCGCCGGTTTCCGACGCGTACGTGGCGACAATTTCGTCGAGTGCGAATTTGAGATCGGACGCAGCCGCGATTTGCGGAGCAGGTGCGGCGCAGCAGGCAATTGTCGAGAAAACTGTCAGCGCGCAAGCAACAATGCGAATCAAGAACATGACGAATATGTAGCAGTGGGGGAGTGCGTAATATACAGGCGGATATAACGACTGGCAAACGGCCGCCCGGGCAATCTTGGATGAGTCAGGCGTGTGGCTTATCGGCCAGTAGCGCGGCGAAAGCCGTGAGATCGGCGCGAATTGCGGCGTCTGTACGCTTTTCCATCGACCGAAAATGCGCAAGCACTTTTTCACCGAAAGCGGTCAGTCGTGCGCCGCCACCCCCGCCGCCACCGGTCGCGGTGTCGATGAGGGGTTCGCGGAAGCAGCGGTTCATGGTGTCGGCCAGGTTCCAGGCGCGCTTGTAGGACATGCCTAATTCACGCGCCGCTTTGGAAATGGAACCCGATGTGCGGATCGCGTCGAGCAGATCTGCCTTGCCGGGACCGATGGCGATTTCATCGCCGAAATAGATGCGGAATTTCGCGGACGCAATCTGGTGCGTCACGATGGATTTCTTATTTTGCAGTGCCAAGCATTTGCTGCAACTCACCGGACTGATACATTTCTCGCATGATGTCGGCGCCGCCAACAAATTCGCCATTGACGTAGAGCTGCGGGATGGTCGGCCAGTTGGCGTACTCCTTGATGCCCTGGCGGATGTCCGCATCTTGCAGAACGTCGACCGTGAAGGGTTTGTCGACGCCACAGGCTTTAAGCATCTGCGTTGCCGAGGCCGAGAAGCCGCACATGGGAAATTGCGGCGAACCTTTCATGTACAACACGACAGGATTGGATGTAACGGTTTCGCGGATTTTATCTTGTGCGTCCATGGTGAAGCTCCGGTGATGAATCAAGTATAGGTTGTCATTTTAGCGAATTTGACCACTCGCTACACGGGGAATTCCCGCGAGGTCACACGTAGAGGTGAGGTTGTCGAAGCCCGCTTTCAAGAGCAACTCGCGGCAGGCATCACGCTGATCGTAGCCATGCTCGAAAAGTAACCAGCCATTCGGTCGCAAATGCACGCGAGCGCCTTCAATAATCGTGCGAATCGATGCCAGTCCGTCGGCGCTGCCGTCGGTCAATGCGGTCACGGGCTCAAAGCGCAGATCGCCGGTAGAGAGATGTATATCGTTGCCGCCAACATAGGGTGGGTTGGAGACGATCAAATCAAACTGGCGGCCAGCGAGGCGCTGGTACCAATCGCTCTCGATAAATTCGACCGCTGCATTGAGCCGTTGCGCGTTTTCCGCAGCGACCAACAAAGCGTCGCGTGAAAAATCTGCGGCGATGATGGCGGCAGCGGGCAACTCAAGCGCCAGCGTGACGGCAATGGCACCACTGCCGGTGCCAAGATCGAGGACACTAAGAGGAATTTCATTGGCAATCAGATGCGTAGAACCATTATTCGCGGGCTTCCCAGACGATATTTGTCCTGAAAGGCGCGCCAGTGCTTGTTCTATAATAATTTCTGTCTCGGGGCGCGGAATCAGCGTTGCCGGCGAAACGTTGAAGTCGCGGCCATAGAATTCCCGAGACCCGATGAGGTAAGCAATCGGTTCGCCATCGGCGCGACGGGCCAGCAGGTGGTTTGCGGCTTGCACCTGTGCGGCGTCGAGCTGCCGCTCCGGATGGGCAATGATGCTCGCGCGCGAAACGCCGAGAACATGCGCCAGCAGCATTTGCGCCTCACGTTTCTCAATGGCATAGCGCGACAGCGTGTCAGCGATAGTCGCATTCATTTACGCATCCAGCCTGCCAAGCGATGATCAGGCGGTGCTGAGCGCGGCCAACTGCTCGGCTTGGTGCTCAGCCACCAGCGCGCCCGTCAACTCCGCCAGATCGCCATCCATGATGAAGTCGATCTTGTAGAGCGTCAGATTGATGCGGTGGTCGGTCACGCGGCCCTGCGGGAAATTGTAGGTGCGAATGCGCTCGGAGCGGTCGCCCGAGCCGATGAGTGATTTGCGTTCTGCAGCTTCCTTGGCCTGTTGCTCGCGTGTTTGCTTGTCCTTGATGCGTGCGGCTAGCACTCGCCACGCCTGCTCTTTATTTTTGTGTTGGCTTCGACCGTCCTGGCACTCGACGACGATGCCAGTCGGGATGTGCGTGAGCCGTACCGCCGAGTCGGTTTTGTTGATGTGCTGGCCACCGGCGCCGGAAGCGCGGAAGGTGTCCACTCGTACTTCTGAGGGATTGATCGCAATCGCCGCAGCGTCATCGGCTTCGGGCATCACGGCCACGGTTGCTGCGGAGGTGTGAATTCGCCCCTGCGTTTCGGTTTCGGGCACGCGCTGCACCCGGTGCCCGCCGGACTCGAACTTCATACGCGAGTAGACCCCCGTGCCGACGATACGTGCGATGACCTCTTTGTAGCCGCCGACCTCGCCAGGGGACTCTGAGATGATCTCCACCTGCCAGCGATTGCGCTCGGCGAAGCGCGTGTACATGCGAAACAGGTCGCCTGCGAACAAAGCGGATTCGTCGCCACCGGTGCCGCCACGAATTTCGAGGAAGGTGTTCTTTTCGTCGTTGGGGTCTTTCGGCAACAACAGTTTTTGCAAGTCGAGTTCGAGCGACTCCAGTTTGCCTTTGCCCGCACGCGCTTCTTCTTCGGCAAAGTCGCGCATTTCCGGGTCACCAGCCATTTCCAGGGCCGCGACAATATCGTTCTCTGTAAGCAGGTATTCATTGTAAAGCGCAACAACCGGGCTGATATCGGCGTGCTCCTTGGTGATCTTGCGGTAGTTGTCCATATTGCTGACAACCGTAGGGTCCTCCAATTGGTGATCAAGTTCTGCCACGCGCTCAACCAGTGAGGCCAATTTGTTTCGGATTGAGTCTTTCATTTTTCTTGTTCTTGGGAGTCGGTTGAAGCCGGGAACAGCTTGTCTAGCGCATCACTCAGCGCTTCACGCTCGGCGCCGTGGGTGCGATTGAGTGCTGCGAGTGGGTGGTGCAGAAATTTGTTGGTTAGTCCGTGGGCAAGCTGCTCCAGCACTTTCGACGGATCGTCGCCTTTGGCAAGCATGCGTTTGGCGCGCTCAAGTTCCGTCTGCCGATATTGGTCCGCCTTGCCGCGCAGCTGCTGAATCACCGGCACCGATGCGCGCGCGCCCAGCCAGGCCATGAATTCGCCGGTACGGATGTCGATAATGCGATCGGCTTCGGCGACCGCCGCTTCGCGCTTTGCGCTGTTTTGCTGGATGATCTTGCCAAGCGTGTCGAGCGTGTAGAGGAATACGTCGTCAAGCTCGCCGACTTCATGCTCAATATCCCGCGGAACCGCCAGATCGACCATGAAAATCGGCTTATGGCGCCGCTGCTTGAGCGCGCTTTCGATCATTCCCTTGCCGATGATCGGCAGCATTGAGGCGGTCGAGGTAATGATGGCGTCGAATTCGTGGATGCGTTCTGGCAACTGTTGCAGTGTGATCGCGGTGGCATTGAAACGTTTGGCCAGCTCGCGCCCACGGTCGATGGAGCGGTTGGCGACAACAATGCTCCTGGGGGAATGCGCAGCAAAATGGGTGGCAGCCAGCTCAATCATTTCACCGACGCCGATGAGCAATAATTTGATTTCACGAAGGTCGCCAAAAAGCTGCTGTGCTAGCTTCAACGCAGCCGCAGCCATACTGACGGAGGTGGCACCGATTTCGGTCTGCGTGCGTACTTCCTTGGCGACTTTGAAGGCTTCCTGAAACAGCCGGTCCAGCGACCCGCCCAGTGTGCCGGCCTCGGCGGCGACCTTGGCGGCGAGTTTGACCTGGCCAAGTATTTGCGGCTCGCCCAATACCATGGAATCAAGACCACTGGCCACGCGGAAAGCGTGACGCGCCACGTCGGCTTCGGCTAGCTGGTAGAGGTGCGGCATCAGATTGATGTTAGCGCCGCCATGTTGTGCAGCCAGCCAGTCCGCCACGAGCCTGGCGACTGAATTTTCTTTGCCGCGTATGTAGATTTCTGTCCGGTTGCAAGTGGAAACCAGTGCGACTTCGTCGGCGCCGGTCTCGCGCTTGATGCTCTCGAGCGCCGGCCGTTGCGCCTCCAGTGGGAACACAATGCGCTCGCGCACCTCGATCGGCGCTGTGCGGTGATTGAATCCAATGGCAAACAGGGGCATGTGGGATATGTTTGGCGAACGCGAACGAAAATCAATGAAATGGGAGTAATTTGCGTGTTTAACAACGTAAAATTATAGCAGTGAGGGTTTCCCCCCTCCCCATGTGACGGACTTCACTTAGTCGCCAGCACTCGACCGTGGCGGGCGACACCCCGTCGGGTCAGCCAGATTTGCAGCTATGCAATTTTGATCAAACTTGAGGACACTTATGCGATTTGTCAAAGCGGTACTGATTGTTTTTTTGTCGGCGAGTGGATTGAGTAATACCGCGAGTGCAGCGGCGACGTCAGCTGGCAGTTGTCCGGCGCTTCTGGATCATCGCTTCAGCTCTCTCCAGGGCAAGCCACAGGATCTCTGCCAATATCGCGGCAAGGTGGTACTGGTGGTAAACACCGCAAGCTACTGTGGCTATACCGAACAATACAAGGGGCTGCAGGCGCTTTATGATAAATATCAGAAGCGGGGATTGGTCGTGCTTGGCTTTCCCGCAAACGATTTCGGCAAGCAGGAACCCGGAACCAACGCGGAGGTTGCCGATTTTTGTGAACGAACCTTCAAGGTGCGGTTTCCGATGATCGAGAAAACATCTGTGGTTGCTGGTCAGGCCAATCCCGTGCACGAAGCATTGTTTAAGGTGACAGGAGATCGGCCAAAGTGGAATTTCCACAAGTATCTGGTCGCGCGTGACGGGGCGACAGTCAAGAGTTTTTCCAGCAATGTGACGCCAGAGTCCGATACGTTTGTAACTGAAGTAGAGGCGTTGCTCGCCAGCAAATAACGTTTTCTTTACAAAGTGTTAGCGTAAGGGCATGATGTAATTTCTCAATTTTCGCGAGTATTTGGTCAAACAATATTATGGTTGCCGTTGCAGCAAATACGTTTAGCCCGCTTGGCCGTGCGCTGGTGCAACAGGGCAAGCTCGTGCAGGGCGACGCGAACGCCATTCAGGCGGAGGCAAAAAAAGCGGGCGTAACGTTCATCGAGCAAT
Source organism: Burkholderiales bacterium (assembly GCA_038321965.1). Lineage (GTDB taxonomy): Bacteria > Pseudomonadota > Gammaproteobacteria > Burkholderiales > Usitatibacteraceae > UKL13-2. Next base: position 25,984 of record JBBQFL010000021.1, read on the forward strand.
TGTCTGCCTCCAAGAAGTTGTCGTCCAAAGAGATCGCACTCTTTGCCGCGCACACGTTCGGTGTGCCGTTGCTGGATTTGTCGGCGATCGACGCGGACCAGTTGCCTGTGACCCTTCTCGACACCAAGTTGGTTGCGACTAAACGCGTACTGCCGCTGCAGAAGCGCGGTAATCGCCTGTTTGTCGGCATGTCGGATCCCACCAATGATCAGTTACTTTCCGAGCTTAAATTTGCCACCGGTTCAACGCTTGAGCCGGTCGTTGTGGAGGAAGACAAACTCGCCGTGCTTCTGAAGCGTTTCGGCGAAAGCTCCGCCAAGGCGCTCGATCAGCTGATGGGCGACGATACCGCGCTCGAGAATATCGATCTTGGCGGGGGTGATGAGGCGCAAGCGGATCCGTTGGCGGGTGCGCCGGAGGAAATTGACGATGCGCCGGTCGTCAAATATGTGCAGAAAGTACTGTTGGATGCCATCAACGGTGGTGCATCCGATATTCATTTCGAGCCCTACGAGAAATATTATCGGATCCGCTATCGGACGGACGGCATCCTGGCGGACGTTGCGCAGCCACCGTTGGCCATCAAAGAAAAAATTGCATCGCGCATCAAGATTATTTCGAAAATGGATATCTCCGAAAAGCGCGTTCCGCAGGACGGCCGGATGAAGTTAAGGTTGTCGGCGACCCGTGCGATCGACTTTCGCGTTTCTTCATTGCCAACGCTGTTCGGCGAAAAAATCTGTATGCGTATTCTCGATCCCTCCAGCGCAACGTTGGGGATTGAGGCATTGGGCTACGAGCCGGAACAAAGGGCGGCGTTGATGCACGCCATCGGGCGACCATATGGCATGGTGCTGGTGACCGGGCCGACGGGTTCGGGTAAAACGGTGTCGTTGTACACCTGCCTGAATATTTTGAATAAGCCGGGCATCAATATTTCCACCGCAGAAGACCCTTGCGAGATCAACCTCGCAGGCATCAATCAAGTCAACGTGAACGACAAAGCCGGACTTACCTTTGCGGCTGCACTGAAGGCGTTCCTACGGCAGGACCCGGACATCATTATGGTAGGCGAGATTCGCGACATGGACACGGGTGAGATTGCGATCAAGGCAGCGCAAACCGGTCACATGGTGCTATCTACGCTGCATACCAATGACGCGCCATCGACCTTGACGCGGCTGATGAACATGGGGATTGCGCCGTTCAATATCGCGACATCGGTAATTTTGATTACTGCGCAACGCCTTTGCAGGCGCCTTTGTTCGTGCAAACGGCCCATCGATATTCCCAGAGAAGCCTTGTTGCGTGCTGGTTACGCGGAGACGGACCTTGACGGGTCATGGCAGCCTTATGGACACGTCGGCTGCGACATATGCAAGAATACGGGATACAAAGGTCGCGTAGGCATTTACGAAGTGATGCCGATTTCCGATGAAATGCAACGCATCATCATGAAAAACGGTACGGCAATCGACATCGCCGATCAGGCCCGGATTGAAGGCGTTTCCGATTTACGACAGTCCGGATTGCGCAAAGTAAGGGCAGGCCTGACCTCGCTCGAAGAAGTCGAAGCATGTACCAATGAGTGATGCAGGAAATTCAACTGTTGTCTGCAATTTCCAAATCGTTGTGGCTATCACCGCAATGAGTGCTTAATCAAGGAGTGGCCATGGCTACCACCGCTGCGCGACCAAAGGATAACAAGGAAGTCAAGGTCTTTACCTTTACCTGGGAAGGCAAGGACAAGACAGGAAAAATCGTCAAAGGCGAAATCCGCGCGTCGGGGGAGAATATCGTCACCGCAACTTTGCGCCGGCAGGGAATCACCAAAGCGAAGGTCAAGAAACAGTCCAGACGTGGCGGCAAGAAAGTTTCAGAACAAGATATCACCATGTTTTCGCGGCAGCTTGCAACAATGATGAAAGCGGGCGTGCCATTGCTGCAGTCGTTTGACATTGTCGCGAAAGGCCATAGCAATCCTTCTGTCACGCGCCTGCTCCTGGACATCAAGACGGAGGTTGAAACGGGGAGCAGTCTGGCACAGGCGTTTCGGAAGTATCCCTTGTACTTCGATAGTTTGTTTTGCAACCTCGTCGCCGCCGGTGAGCAGGCTGGTATTCTCGACACACTTCTGGATCGCCTCGCGACCTATAAAGAAAAAATTCTCGCAATCAAAAGCAAAATCAAAAAAGCGTTAGCCTATCCAATTGCTATTCTGGTCGTTGCGTTCGTTGTGACGGCAGTCATCATGATTTTTGTAATCCCCCAGTTCGAAGCGATGTTCAAGAACTTTGGCGCGGATTTGCCCGCGCCTACAATGATCGTCATGAACATGTCGAAGTTTTTTGTCTCCTATTGGTATTTGATTTTTGGTGGTATCGGCGGCGGCACATGGTTATTTTTCAATACCTGGCAACGCTCCGAGAAGATGCAATTCTTTATGGATCGGCTCGTCTTGAAGGTGCCGGTATTCGGCGACCTGGTAAGAAAAGCAACTGTTGCACGGTGGACGCGCACGCTTTCAACGATGTTTGCTGCCGGCGTTCCGCTTGTGGAAGCGCTCGATTCAGTGGCTGGCGCTTCTGGTAACCGGGTTTACTACAATGCGACTAAGAAAATCCAGCAGGAGGTCAGCACCGGTTCCAGCTTGACGGTGTCGATGCAAAACAGCGGTGTGTTTCCGAATATGGTGTTGCAAATGTGCGCGATCGGCGAGGAGTCTGGCGCACTGGATGGCATGCTTTCAAAGTGCGCAGATTTTTTTGAAGCAGAAGTCGATGATGCAGTCGATGCCTTGGCCAGTCTGATGGAGCCGATGATTATGGCCGTGCTGGGTGTTCTTATCGGCGGACTTGTTGTTGCAATGTATCTGCCAATCTTCAAAATGGGCCAGGCGGTTTAGCGAGCGCTCCGATCCGCCCCCTCGAATCTGCAAAAGGATTAAATGGGTTTGTTCGACACCTTCCGCGCGGTGCCGTGGTTTTTTATTGGGTTCGCGGTTACGTTGGGTTTGCTGGTGGGCAGCTTCTTGAATGTCGTCATCCACCGCCTGCCGATCATGCTCGAACGCGACTGGAAGGCGCAGTGTCTCGAGTACCTTGGCGACAAGATTGTTGTCAAGCAGTCGGAACCAGGCAATGACGGTCGCAAATACAACCTCGTCGTTCCACGATCCGCCTGTCCGGGTTGCGGCAACCCGATCACTGCGCTGCAGAATATTCCGATATTGAGTTATGCGCTACTTGGTGGCAACTGTGCAGCCTGCAAAACGCCCATCAGCATCCGCTACCCCTTGGTCGAAGCGTTGACTGGCCTATTGACGGGTTTCCTCGCATGGCACTATGGCGTGACGTGGACAATGGTGTTCGCCGTTGCCTACCTGTGGGCGCTTATTGCGCTGACGTTCATCGACGCGGATACGACTTTGCTTCCCGACGACATCACCCTGCCGCTCCTGTGGCTGGGCTTGCTGGTAAATACCGGTGGTGTTTTCACCAGTATTGGCTCGGCGACAGTAGGCGCCGTGGCTGGCTATCTGATTTTGTGGTCGGTATATTGGGCATTCAAACTAATCACCGGCAAAGAAGGTATGGGCTACGGTGATTTCAAGCTGCTCGCGGCCATTGGCGCATGGTTGGGCTGGCAGTTGTTGCCGCTGGTCATTCTTTTGTCCGCAGCTGTGGGCACTGTCGTCGGCATTGTGGGAATCGTTGCGAAGGGCCGCGACAAAGGTGCTAAGTTGCCATTCGGGCCATATTTAGCCGCTGCGGGCTTCATAGCGATGGTTTGGGGCCAACAGTTGAACGCATGGTATCTGGGCCGCATGCCCGGTTGAGGTGATGCATGCCGAGCCATATATCGTTGGTCTCACCGGGGGAATCGGCAGCGGAAAATCCACGGTCGCCAATCTGTTTTCGGCTTTCGGCGCAGTAGTAGTCGACACCGACGCAATCGCACATGCTTTGACAGCGCGTCAAGGGCGCGCAATAGATTTGATTCGCGAAGTGATCGGAGAGGACCTGATCGCTCCCGACGGTTCGCTTGATCGCCGCGAGACGCGTCGGCGCGTGTTCGCGGACAAAATTGCAAAACGGCAATTGGAATCCATATTGCACCCGCTGATACGTGAGGAAGTCGAAGCCACGCTCGGAACACAAGCGGTGAAGTTGGCGCCGTACACTTTGCTGGTCGTGCCATTACTCTTTGAAACGCATGCGTATCGAACTCGCGCCCGGCGGACGCTATTGGTTGACTGCACGGTGAGCACGCAATTGGAACGCGTGCAACGGCGTTCGGGTCTGCGGGTAGATGAAGCTATGCGAATTGTCGATGCGCAACTGCCGCGGGCGGTCAAGCTGCAATTGGCTGACGACGTCATCTGGAATGGTGACGGCCTGGAGTCATTGGGTGTGCAGATTGAACGCATTCACAAGTGTTACCTTCAACAGGGCGCGTTGGCGAGATGAGTAGCGTGCTCAACGCTGAAATTTGTAAACTTGGGTCGAATCCGTCACAATTCGGGCCACCGCCACCGGTCAGCCTGTGATCACCTACGAATACCCGCTAAACGAACGTATCCGTACGCTATTGCGTCTGGAGGATTTGTTCGACCGCCTGGATTTTTTTATTGCCCAGGACGCGCCGCTCGATCATCAAGCAGCGTTGACCAGCGTCTTCGAAATACTTGAAGTGGCGTCCCGTGGTGATCTGAAATCTGACCTTCTTCAGGAGCTTGATCGGCAACGTCTGTTTCTTGAGGCGTTACGCGGCAATCCGGCGATTTCTGAAGAACGGCTCAATAGCGTCGTAGCGGAAATCGAATCCACGTTTGCAGATCTGTTGGCATCCGCCGGGAAGACCGGATTCCACCTTAGGGAAAATGAGTGGCTAATGGCGATCAAACAGCGGGCAGCGATTCCAGGTGGAATCTGCGAGTTTGACTTGCCGTCGTACCACCACTGGTTACACAAGGACCATAGTTCGCGCCGGTCCGATCTTGAATCATGGCGGTTTCCGCTAAATCCGGTTGCCGCGGCATTACGCATCGTATTGCGGGTGCTGCGTGAGAGTGGCAAATCTTCCTCGCTAATTGCCTACCGAGGCGTGTTTCAGCAGACGCCTATGGAGAGGGCGGCACACATGTTGCGTCTCACACTTCGGCGAGATGTGCCCTGCGTGCCCGAGATTAGCGCCAACAAATATGCGCTAAACATCCGGTTTATTTTGCCCGGTAGCGTTCAACGAACCAAGGTTCATGAATCCGACATCGAATTTGAGCTAACGTATTGTAATTTATGAAGTTGAAATTTGTGCGTTGCCCGCAATGTGGCAAGTCGGTTGAGTATCATCCGGATAATGTGTCGCGACCGTTTTGCAGTCCACGTTGCAAATTGCTGGATCTAGGTGCATGGGCGGAAGAGCGATACGCGATCGCTGCATCCTCTGGCGACGCTGATATAGCAGGATTGCCGGACGACACTGCTGTATTGGACCCAGCGCCGTCGTCGAAAGCAGGCCCCACTGAATGATTGATGTAGTTCGGCAAATAGTACGATTTTCAAATTCTGTCATTGCGAAATGGTTTTCTTGCCACAGCGAGTCGCGCTGCGATAAAATCGAAGGCTGGCGTATGGTCTGCTGTTTAATCCTGCTTCCCGGGTGTCTTATTTGAAACCATGGCCGATTAAAACCGTTGATAACGCATGTTTTTTTCTTGAGATGCGGCCCAACAGGTCTTTGTCGCCTACAAAACGTTTTTACTGTTTTTTGATCATCGCCAGTACTACAACTTTGTTCGCTGGTTTTGCGACTGTTATCGGGGCCTGGATGGTTCTTCCGTTTGCCGGACTCGAAATTTGTTTTCTTTGGTTGGCATTCCGGGTTATCGGTAGACACGATAGTGATTACGAGCGGGTGCAAGTAGCAGGCCGGGAATTTTGGTGGATTCGCTGCGAATGCGGGCGAATCGAAACGCTTTCCGGAAACGCCGAGTGGGCTCATGTGTCGACGGTGGCGCGCAACGGCAGGCTGGAAATTGGTTTGCGTTACATGGGTAAGACAGTTTTAGTCGGAAAGATGATTTCAGACGAGCAACGCATATCGCTTTGTCGCAGTCTGGTGCGCGTGCTGAAATAGGAGTGGCATCGTGGGGAGGACCCGGGGCGCCGCAGTTTTTTGATATACCGGAAGAGTACTTAGCATGCAAAAAATGACGAACTTCTTCAGGCGCTGCGCTTTGTTCGGGGCCAACGTCGGCAAGATAGTGTTCTTGTGCCTGATCAGCTTGCCGGTGATTGCAAGCTATGACGTCAATATTCCCCAGCCTGCCTCGCCGATTGCGGTTCAGATTTATGACCTGCATATGTACATTCTTTGGGTCTGCGCGACGATTTTTGTGGTCGTTTTTGGATTCATGTTTTACTCCATTTTCAAATTTCGTCATTCCAAAGGTGCCAAGCCAGACGTGAATTTTCACGAGAGCACGCTGATTGAGATTATCTGGACCATCATTCCATTCATCATTTTGATCGCGATGGCCGTTCCGGCGACTAAGACCATTCTCGACATGAAGGACACGTCCAGCCCTGATATGACCATCAAAGTCACCGGGTTCCAATGGGGCTGGCGTTACGATTACAGCGCCGAGCACTTTGGTTTCTATTCCAATTTGACGACGCCCTGGAATCAGATTGGCCAGCCCGGCACCGGTCCAACAGAGAAACAGGGAAGCGACTACTTGCTGGAAGTAGACAATCCGCTCGTGGTGCCCGTTGGCAAGCGCGTGCGCCTGCTTATTACGTCGAACGATGTAATTCACGGATGGTATGTCCCGCAACTTGGCATTAACCAATACGGCATTCCGGGATTTATCAAGGATGTCTGGTTCAAGGCCGATAAGGTTGGCACGTTTAAAGGCCAATGCAGCCAGATTTGCGGCAAACTTCATGGCTATATGCCTATTACGGTGATCGTGAAGACGGATGCCGAATACGCTGACTGGGTCGAGAAGTCGAAGGCGATATGGAGTACGAAGTCTCCATCCGCAACACCGGTTGCAGCAGCTCCAGCCGAGGACGATAACAAGACGTTCACCATGGCGGAAGCCAAGGAAAAGGGTGAAAAGGTTTATAGCGCCAATTGCGCGGCCTGTCATCAGGCAACCGGCAAGGGAATGCCCCCCGCATTCCCTTCGTTAGCCGGATCAAAAGTGGTTCTAGGCGCCAGTGACCAACAGATTGGGGTGCTTCTCAATGGCAGACCCGGCACGGCGATGCAGTCGTTCGCGCGGCTGTCGAATAGTGAAGTCGCGGCAGTGATCACGTACACGAAAAATTCGTTTGGCAATAGCGTCGGCAAGGTCATCCAACCTGCCGATATCAAGGCGGCCAGAAAGTGACGAATGCCGTCATATTGGCTGTCCTTATCTCCGCCTGAATCATAGACTAGCAATAAATTAGCAGCACGTATTGACGAAACAGGAGCTCCAAATGGCAACAACTACAGCGCACGACCACGCTCACGATCATTCGCACGATCACTCACACGACCATGCGCCGGGCGGACTGTTGCGCTATCTGACAACGACCAACCACAAAGACATCGGAACAATGTATCTGTGCTTTGCATTCGCCATGTTTTTCATTGGCGGTGCCATGGCTCTCGGCATTCGTGCTGAACTTTTCCAGCCTGGCCTTCAATATATGCAGCCGGAGTTCTTCAATTCATTGACGACAGTCCATGCGCTCGTCATGATTTTTGGCGCCGTGATGCCGGCATTCGTGGGTTTCGCCAACTGGTTGATCCCGATGCAGATTGGTGCTGCCGATATGGCGTTCCCGAGGATGAATAACTGGAGCTTCTGGATAATGATTCCAGCGGCAATCCTGCTACTGTCAACTTTCTTTGTGCCGGGTGGCGCGGCGGCGTCTGGTTGGACGTTATATCCACCGCTGGTTATTCAAGGTGGCATTGGCGTGGATATGTCGATCCTGGCCCTGCATTTGCTGGGTGCCTCGTCGATCATGGGCTCCATTAATATCATCACAACGCTGCTGAATTTGCGTGCTCCAGGCATGACGCTGATGAAGATGCCGTTGTTTTGCTGGACATGGTTGATCACGGCGTACCTACTGATTGCAACGATGCCTGTGTTGGCGGGCGCAATCACAATGTTACTAACCGACCGTCATTTCGGCACGAGCTTTTTCAATGCTGCCGGTGGTGGTGATCCCACCATGTTCATGCACATTTTCTGGTTCTTCGGGCATCCAGAGGTTTATATCCTCATATTGCCGGCTTTCGGCATTGTTTCGTCCATCATTCCGGCATTTGCGAGGAAGCCGTTATTTGGCTATGCCTCGATGGTTTATGCCACCGGCTCTATTGCCATCTTGTCGTTTATTGTTTGGGGCCACCACATGTTTACTGTCGGCATGCCGGCGGCGGGTCAGTTGTTCTTCATGTACGCAACGATGCTGATTGCTGTCCCAACTGGTGTGAAGATATTTAACTGGATCGCGACAATGTGGCGCGGTTCACTCACATTCGAGACGCCAATGCTATTTTGCATTGGCTTCTTGTGCATGTTTACGCTAGGTGGATTTTCCGGGCTGGTGCTATCCATCGTCGCCGTAGACATCACGTTGCACAACACCTATTACGTCGTTGCGCATTTCCACTATGTGCTGTTTCCCGGTGCCATTTGGGGGCTGACGGCAGCAGTGTATTTTTATCTCCCAAAGTTTACTGGCAAGATGTACAACGAGACATTGGGAAAATGGCACTTTTGGATTTCCGCCATCGCTTTCAATGTGACCTTTTTCCCTCAGCACTTTTTGGGACTTGCGGGGATGCCGCGACGCATACCTGATTACGCACTGCAGTATGCCGAGTGGAATGCGATCTCGACCATAGGTGCTTTTGCACTCGGCTTCAGCCAATTGATCTTCCTTTACAACGTTGTGACGACGATACGCTCAGGTGAGAAAGCCAAGGACAAACAATGGGATGGCGCCGATTCTCTCGAGTGGACACACCTCCCAAGCCCGGTGCCCTATCACACCTTTGAAACTCCACCAGTTCTGAAATAGTCAGGCGAGCGATGCAAGATAAAGTCACCGGGGCCTTGCAAACAAATCAGGGGCGCCGAAAGAAAATCACCCTGGTTGTTTTGCTCGTGTGGGTCGCACTCGTATTTACATATTCAATTCTGAAGTTTTCACGGGTAATCAGTTGAGCCAGGTAGCCGACTCCACAGCTCATCAAGCTGAGTTACGGGAAAGCAACCGGATATTGCTTTGGAAACTGCTGTTGGTTGTGCCAGTAATGCTGGTTTTTTGCGCGTCGATGGTTCCACTGTACCGCCAGATCTGTGCTGTGCTGGGCATCACCGCGACACGGACAATTGTCCAGAATACGCAAGTGGATACTGGTCGCTTTGTAAAAGTGGAATTTGTTGCCAATCTGAACAAGAACTTTGCGTGGAAATTTGAGCCAGTTGAAAAGCTTGTGGAGATTCATCCCGGCGCGATTGCTACCATTAATTACCGTGTAACCAATACACTGCCTTATGCCACCACTGGACGCGCGGTGCCTAGTTTTGCGCCGCTGGAAGCTGGTTTGTATTTCAACAAGGTTGAGTGTTTTTGTTTTAGCAATCAAACGTTGCAGGCAGGTGAGACCCGTGATATGCCGGTCACATTTTTTGTGGATCCCAAGATGCCGAGAGATTTGGCTGCCATCGCGCTGTCGTACACATTTTTCAACGTCACCGACGAGGGCAAGAAGTTGTAATGTGGAATACCGTTAAAGCAGTGCTTTGGGGGTTTCTCGGTATCAGAAGTAGCGGCGGTTACGAGACTGACCAGAAAAAATTGAAAATTCATCATGTAATAGTGGTTGGTGTGATTTGTGCATTGATGTTTGTGATGGGCTTGATTCTTCTGGTAAGAATGCTCACCGCCAAATAATATTCAGTCATTGAGGTTTTTAGGGAGCTTAAGCATGAGTGCAACAACTGGCGGCTATTATTTTGCCCCCCCATCAAAGTGGCCGGTGGTGGGTTCCACGGCGTTACTTTTCTTCATGACAGGATTGGCGTTATGGATGAATGAGATCCAGCCGTGGGGCTACACCTCACTCGCGGTCGGCTTCGCGATACTCTTGTACATGCTGTTTGGCTGGTTTGGAATTGTCATTCACGAGAGTGAATCCGGACTCTACAACAAGCAGATGGATACCTCATATCGATGGAGCATGAGTTGGTTCATCTTTTCCGAAGTCATGTTCTTTTCCGCCTTTTTCGGCGCATTGTTCTACGCGAGAATTTTCTCAGTGCCGTGGCTCGGTGATTTTGACAACGCGGTCATCTGGCAGGGCTACGAGGCGAAGTGGCCAACAATGGGACCGTATCTTGATCCCAATCCTGCATTTCAGTTCTCGCCGATGAGCGCATGGGGTTTGCCAGCGATAAACACCGCCTTATTGCTGACTTCCGGCGTGACGGTGACGTGGGCTCACCACGCGTTGATCGCAAACAACCGCAAGCAATTGATTGTTGGCCTCTTTCTCACCGTGTTGCTCGGTGTAATTTTCCTGGGTGTGCAAGGCTACGAGTACTCCCATGCGTACTCTGAGCTGAACCTTAAACTTTCATCTGGCGTTTTTGGTTCTACATTCTTCATGCTCACCGGCTTTCACGGTTTTCATGTGACGTTGGGTGCAATCATGTTGACGGTAATTCTGGTCCGCTGTATTAAGGGTCACTTCACGCCAGAGCACCATTTTGGATTCGAGGCGGTTGCCTGGTATTGGCATTTTGTCGACGTGGTTTGGCTTGGGCTGTTCGTATTCGTGTATTGGCTCGCGTAGTTGCTCTGTGTGGCGGGAAAAAGCCGCACGATGTGCGGCTTTTTTTTTGCCGCTGACGAGCGTGGGATGAATTTGAATTTCGGGTGAATTGTTGTTACTTCTGCGGTATCAGGCCGAAATAATAGCTGCCGATCAGAATGAGAAATATGGACACCGATAGCACGATTCGAAACGTCAGTGCAGTTACCATGCGCTTTGAATTGCCCTTGTCGCGATACATGAAATAAAGTGCGCTAAACAGGCTACCGACGACAAGTAACAACATTACTACGACCAAAATCTTCATTGCCTTGCACCGCTTTCAAATTTTCTGCAATTCCCGTTGTCCCAAAAGGATTGTAACGTAGCTCCAAAGCCCACGACCTGGTAGCCCGTATTCCTCGATGCCGCACATCCTGTCCAGAATTCACTTTTCGCCTGCCATGGTGCCGACCATTGCGGCACTTTGCGCGTTCTGTCTGACGTTCTTTCTCGGACACTGGCAGCAGGGGCGCGCGGGAGAAAAGCAGACGCTACAAAATGAATTCAATTTGCGGATTCTTGCGGTCCCGGTACAACTTGCTTCAGACACCAACGACGCGACATTGCTAAAGTACTCACGGGTGATCGCACACGGCGAGTGGGATTTAAGTGGCCAAATCTACATCGACAACAAGTTTGACCATGACGCCGTCGGATTTCACGTTATCACGCCCTTGAAGCTTGCTGGAACAAATCGGCAAATACTGGTGAATCGCGGATGGGTGGCTCGTACTAAGGGGTCGCCACAACCGCCGACCATTGTCGCCCCTCTTGGACCGGTAGCTGTAGATGGAATGTTGACATCGCCGAACGCGAAATTCCTCGAACTCTCCAAGACGACGATTCAGGGAAACGTCTGGCAGAACCTGACGTTGGAGCGCTATGCAAGAGAGACTGGACGCAATGTTGTGCCATTCCTGTTGCTGCAGAAGGACACTGCCGCTCCGTTGAGCTCCGTTGCTGAGCGCCCGGACGCGCGTGCAGAAAAGCATGTCGAATACATGCTGACCTGGTATTGCCTTGCGGCGACTGTGGTCGTTCTCTGGTTGGTGCTCAACGTAAAACTGGAGCGCGCGGGACAGCGCGCACCACAAAAAACTGATGGAAATCACGCATGAGTCCTCGAACTAAACTCGCGCTGATGATGGCGTTGTTTGCGCTGCCAACCCTGGCATCGTTCACGGCGTTCTATTTGCTCCCGCCAACCAAGACGGGCAATTACGGGCAACTCATTTCACCGGTGGTTAACTTGCCGCAGTTGCCATTGACGATTGCCGATGGTGGCGATGCTCCAAAAAGCGCAATCGAACAGAGTTTGCGCGGGAAATGGCTCCTTGTTACACGCGATGGGGGAGCGTGCGATGCAGTTTGCGAACAAAAGCTTTTAGCGATGCGTCAGTCACGGTTAATTGTCGGACGCGAGCTTGACCGTGTCGTACGTGTTGTCCTAATTGACGACGATGAGATGCCGTCAGAGTCACTCATGCAGCGCTTTCGAGGCACAGTATGGATCAAGGCCAAATCGCTGTCGTGGTTGGCGAGACTACCGTTGCCACCACACGGAGACACCGGTAGCCGAGCTGCGATTTATGCAGTGGATCCATTGGGAAACATCTTCATGCGCTATGCGCCAAACGCTGATGCAAAATTGATCGCCAAGGATCTACAGCGGGTACTGAAGGCATCGCAGATTGGCTAGCGTATGTGTACAAGAGGCACAACAGTAAATGAGAATGAGCGTAGTTGAACATAGTGTTATTGGCCTGACGGTCGTTGCGATCATAGGGGCCGCATTTTTTTGGGTGGGCCGCGATAACGTGCGCTTTCGAAAACTTGTTGCCATCACGATAGCAATGACATTTTCCCTGGTAATTCTTGGCGCGTTTGTACGGTTGTCCGACGCGGGGCTGGGTTGCCCTGACTGGCCTGGTTGCTACGGCAATCTCACGCCGCAGCACTCCGCGGAGACCATTCGAGCTGCCGAAACGAACCAACCAGGCGGACCAGTATCCATGGCGAAAGCCTGGAAAGAAATGGTACACCGCTATCTCGCCATGGTTGTAGGTGCATTTATTGCTGCAATCATGTTTGCTGCCTGGCGCAATCGAAGCGCCTGGAATCAGCCGCCAGCGCTTGCCATCATCATCGCCTTAGCGGTAGTTTTCCAGGCGGCATTGGGCGCCTGGACTGTTACCATGCTTTTGAAACCCGCTATCGTCACCGCGCACTTGCTGGGGGGCATCGCGATATTCTCGCTTTTGGTTTGGTTGTACTGGCGCCAATTGGCGCGGAGTGCATCGGTGCCCGCATGGGCGACAGGTATAATGATCGGCGGAAGCTTGCGAATCCACGGCCTTGCTGCCTTAGCTGCGCTCTTGATGCAAATAGTTTTAGGCGGGTGGGTCAGCACTAACTACGCTGCTCTGGCTTGTGCCGATATCCCGCTTTGCAATGGCGAGTTTGTCCCAACAATGGATTTTGCCAACGCGTTTCACGTATTTCGGCCGTTGGGTATGGGGCCAGACGGTGAGCTACTGAAACTGGAGGCCTTGCGTGCGATCCATTGGATGCACCGTCTAGGAGCGCTGCTGGTCGTATTGATTGTAGGAAGCTTTGCACTAACGCTGCTCAAAGTACAAAACGGTCGAAAAGCCGCAGAGATGCTCCTGGGGCTGATCGTGATGCAGGTCGTGCTCGGCGTATCGAATGTCTGGTTTAGCTTGCCCATTGTGGTGGCTGTTGCGCACAACGGAATAGCGGCTATTTTGTTCGCGCAGTTGATGTTAATAAATTTGCGACTCCTCCCTCAGCGAAATTGAATCCGAGATGTCACAGCAGCTAGCAACCCATGCACAGCCCAATGTGCTGGCACAATTTCTCGAATTGACCAAGCCACGTGTCAATTCGCTGATCGTGTTTACCGCAATTATTGGCATGATGCTCGCGTACCCGGTGGGGATCGCCTGGGACGTTGGCTTGATGCTGACGAGCACAGTTGGGATTGCGCTCGTTGCTGGTGCTGCAGCCGCATTCAATTGCCTGGTCGAGCAGCAGATCGACAGAAAAATGGCACGTACGCGTGCGCGGCCCACCGTTGCAGGATCAATCACGACTTGGCAAATACTGCTAGGTGCGGGCATTGTCGGCGGTATCGGCTTGGCCGTCCTGTATAGATACGTCAATCCACTCACCATGTGGTTGACGCTGGCAACCTTTATCGGCTACGCAGTAATCTATACGGTGATTCTGAAACCCGCCACCCCACAGAATATCGTCATCGGCGGTGCGTCCGGAGCGATGCCGCCTGTACTCGGTTGGGCGGCAGTTGCGGGCGTCGTTGATCCCAATGCACTGCTGCTTTTTCTGATCATTTTTGCATGGACCCCGCCGCACTTTTGGGCGCTGGCTTTGTACCGCAAAAACGAATACGCCAAGGCTGGCGTACCAATGCTGCCGGTCACGCATGGTGACGCGTTCACCAAGTTACATTTGCTGCTGTATACAGTGTTGCTGTCTGTATCGACACTGTTGCCATTCGCGGTAGGCATGTCTGGCTGGATCTACTTGTCTGTTGTGTTGTTGCTCGACTCCGTTTTCCTCTACTTTGCCGTCATGCTAATGCGTGCCTACACAGATGCGCTGGCAAAGCGAACATTTGCATTTTCAATCTTGTATTTATCGCTGTTATTTGCAGCGTTGCTGGTCGATCATTACTCGCCGCTGATGATGCATTGAATATGCGCGCGCTAGGAGCCACCGTTCTCACGTTGACATTCATGCTGGTTGGCTGCGAATCAAAGCCCGTTTTCAACGCACTCGACATCACGGGTATTCAGGGCTATGGCAATGACTTTCGGTTATTCGATCACAACGGCAAGCCACGCACAATGGCGGATTTTCGAGGCAAGGTGGTGGTGATGTTTTTTGGCTACACCCATTGTCCGGACGTTTGTCCGACTACTTTAGCCGAGATGAAACAAGTCATGCAGACTTTGGGAAATGATGCGCAACGCTTGCAGGTGCTGTTCGTAACCGTTGATCCAGCGCGAGACACGCCAGACCTGCTGTCCAGATACGTGCCTTCATTTCATCCAGCATTTCTTGGCCTGTATGGCGATAGCGCTGCGACGGAGAAAGTAGCCAAGGATTTCAAGATTACCTATCGCACCGCCGTCGGCAAGTCCGCTGATAGCTACACGGTCGATCACTCTGCGTCCTCACTTGTGTTTGATCCACAGGGCAATCTACGGTTGTTTATCAGTTACGGCTTGGCGTCGGATAAGATTGCACGCGATATAAAGCTATTACTTCAATAGACTTTTTCAAGGAATTCGACTATGAGTATCGAACGATTTCACGTCGGCCCCAGGCTGTCGGACATGGCCGTACACAATGGAACCATTTACCTTGCCGGACAAGTTGCAGACGACACCTCACAGGACATGGGGGGGCAGACGCGCCAAATCTTGGCGACGATCGACAAATTGCTGGCGGAAGCCGGTAGCGACAAAACAAGAATACTGTCGACAACAATCTACGTCACAGATATGGCTGATTTTCCGGCAATGAATGCTGCCTGGGATGCCTGGGTTGTACCAGGGGCAACGCCACCGCGTGCAACCGTAGAGGCACAACTCGCAAGACCGGCGTACAAGGTGGAAATTCAAGTCATTGCAGCAAAGGCTTGAATCGATTGCTAGCGTGTAGTTGCATGAGTCTGCGTTACACCGAGAATGGTCTTGCGCCGCCGGGACTAGGCGCGATACGAACTTACAGCACCGCTATTGCGAGGATTTGCAACGACATCGCGTGGGATGCAAAACGATTCGAATGTGGCAGGAATTATTCAACTAGACGCTGGTGTCGCGACATTAGCGCGGCACAGGTAACATTGGATTGGATTGACCCATGATTGACGCGGTAGCCACTAACTCATCGAATAAGGCCATCGATGCCTTGCCGGAAACGCAATACGGGTCGAGAGTGGCACACTCTGAATACTTGAGTAGCAGCGAGGAGTTGATGCGCTCAAGGTTTACCAGGCCCATGGACCAGCCAGAAAATTTTCTTTCACTGATTTCTTCGTAGGATAGGATCACAACATCCGCGTGACGCGGATCTGCCGCGATGTGGTTGTAAAGCGCATTGACCTGCATGCGACCGCCTTCGAGCACCTGAAGAAAGATTCGCCCGCTCGAACAAAGAACGCCAGTGATTCCGCTTTCCGGGTTATTGACTTTCGACTGCGACAGAATTCCCAATAGTTCATCTTGCGACAAACTCTCTGCCGCTCGGCTCGCGTACAGCAAACGCACCAACATGGTGTTCTCCGTTCTTCAGATTGACTCTAGCTATCTTTCTTGGGAAGCAAGGACAGAAATTCGCGACGCAAATTCGGGTCCTTGAGGAAAGAGCCGCGCATGACACTATTGGTCATACGCGAATCTGCATCTTTTACTCCACGCCAATGCATGCAGAAGTGGTCGGCCTCAATCACAATCGCTAATCCATCCGGCTTGACTTTGTCCTGCAGGATATTGGCTAGATGCGAGACGGCTTCCTCCTGAATCTGCGGTCGGCTCATCACCCAATCGCAGATACGTGCGTACTTGGAGAGGCCGATAAGATTCGAATGCCCATTGGGCATAATGCCGATCCACACCCTGCCGATTATCGGACAAAGATGATGCGAACAGGCGCTGCGAACGGTAATCGGCCCTACGATCAACAATTCATTGAGCTGCTCGACGTTTGGAAACTCTGTTACTGCAGGCATCGCCTGATATCTGCCTTTGAATATTTCAGTCAGATACATTTTGGCAACGCGGCGTGCCGTTTGCTGGGTGTTGTGGTCTGACTCGGTGTTGATTACCAGGCTTCGGAGTACGTCGGCGAGTTTAGCTTCGACTTCATCTTCCAATTCCTGAATTTCTCCGTCCCTCAGAAATGCTGAAATGTTGTCGTTCGCGTTGTAGCGGAGATTCGCACGCTCCAGCCTTGACCGTATGCGGTGTGAAACCGGCAACGAAGGGTCTTCTTCGCCAGCACTTTCATCGCTATCGATCCTGAATAGCGGCGTGGGCTTGGTCTGGGACATGGGGAAATCCTTTGCGGGACTGTTTGGTTTATTCTCGGTGACAGCTAATAGCCATACAACAGTTTAATCGGTAGCAGTTGAATGCGTGACAAACGCAAAGGGGCTACGCGTGATGCGCAGCCCCTTCGCCGATTGCATGTAGAGTTACCGAATCGCGTCGTACTCGCTCAGTGCCGCTTTCATCTTCTGCATCGCTTTTGCCTCGATCTGGCGAATCCGCTCTGCGGAAACCCCAAATTCGTCAGCCAGTTCGTGGAGGGTTTTTTCCCGGCCTTCACCTTCTTGCACCAACCAGCGCGACTTGATGATTTCACGACTGCGTTCATCCAGACTCGCCAATGCGTTAGTCAAGCCACTCGAAGCAGCATGTTCTTTTTGCATGCTGGCGAGGCGCTCTGCAGGTTCCATCGTCGCATCCTGCAGATACGCGATGGGGCTAATCCAGGTGCTGTCTTCATCATCGTTGCCGGGTTCGAGCGAAATCTCCTGACCGGTCAGGCGTTTTTCCATCTCGGAGACGTCGGTCTCCTTGACGTTCAGCTGGCGTGCAACCTCTTTCACTTCGGTAGGAGAAAGCGTACCGAAATTAGGTTTCATGCTGCGCAAATTAAAGAACAATTTGCGCTGTGCCTTGGTCGTCGCCACTTTGACGATCCGCCAGTTCTTCAGAATGTACTCATGAATTTCCGCTTTGATCCAGTGGACGGCGAACGAAACCAGTCTCACCCCGCGATCCGGGTCGAAACGCTTTACCGCCTTCATCAGGCCAATATTGCCCTCCTGGATCAAATCGGCGTGGGGCAAGCCGTAACCGGTATATTTACGGGCAATAGCGACCACCAGCCTGAGGTGCGACATCACCATCTCGGAAGCAGCGGCCAAATCGCCTGTCGCCTTCAAGGTAACGCCCAAATCGTGTTCGCGTTCCGGCGTCAGCATCGGCACACGATTGACGGCAGAAATATAGTTCTCAATGCTCGCAACTGACAGGGCGGGCAAATTCATCGTAGCAGTAGTCATGTGACCTCCACCAATCTCGAAGTTACGGGTTAGGATAATTTTAGCACTCATGATCTCAGAGTGCTAATTCCTTGAATAGTTCCAGGGCCGAACGGAGGTCAAACGCGTTCGAGCGACAAGAGAGTTAGTTAACTAATTGATTTATTTTATTAATAATGAAAATAGGTGGCAAAAAAGCATTACTTTCCCACAAAGGTAACAGGCCAAGGCCCACACAGTGATAGCCTAAAAAGGGCAATTCATGAACAATTGTCGCTACTAACGCGCCGCAAATAGAGCCAAACTGACAGGAAAGCACCGAACCAGCCTAGTAACGCAGATAAAGCAACTACGGCTAGCGACAAACCCATTGCTGGCGCGCTCAGTGAGAAGCTGGTCCCATAAGACGTAGTCAGCGAGTGCACCTCAGCACCTGCCCACCAGACAAACAGTAGTACCGCAAACACCGCAACCAGCCCAGCTAGCAGACCCTGCAGTGCACCGAAATATAGGAAAGGTCGACGAATGAAACGACGGGTGGCGCCGATCAGTTGACTCACTTCGATTTCGTCCTTTTGCGTGAGTATCTGCAGTCGGATGGTGTTTCCAGTCACGAAAACGACCGCGGTAGCGAGTAGCAGCCCAAGAAGCAGTACCAGCCGCTCGGCAAATGTCCCAAATCGCCTAAGCTTTTGCGCCCACTCGAAGTCCATTGTTATGTTGTCCACTTTTGGCAGCTGCGCGATGCTTGCTCTCAAGGACTCCAAAGTTGCCGCGTCGCTAACGGACGGTCTTATGGAAAACGCGTGAGGCAAGGGATTGGCCTCAAGGCTGGAGACCAAATCTGCAAGATTTGCTACTCGCTTCATTTCGGCGAGTGCGGCATCGCGCGAAATAAAAGTCACACGGTCAACGTTGCTCATCGCCTTCAATCTCTTTTCCACCTCGCGGGTTTCCTGCTCATTGGCATTCAACGCAAGATAGACGTTTATGTTTGGCTCGGTATCCAAGCGACTTGCTGCAGCACTCACGTTGGCGAATATGACGTATAGGCCCAGCGGCAGGGTGATGGCCATACCGATCACGAATACAGAAAGAAAAGTCACCATCGGCTGCGAAATCAGACGTTTGACGGCGCGTTCGCAAGCGTGCGCGTGCGTAGTCAGCCACGCTCTCATGGGGCCGATTTTCCCTGCGCAAGTGAAATTCGGCGGCAGCTCAACTTCGCGATTCCGGCTTCGTCGTGCGTGGCTAACAGGACGGTGACGCCAACCTGATTAAACGACTTGAACAGGTCGATGATGGTTTCTGCGTAGGCCTGATCGAGATTGCCGGTAGGCTCATCGGCGATCAAAATCGCTGGTCGGTTGACAATTGCTCGCGCGATGCAAAGCCGTTGTTGCTCCCCGCCCGACAATGTAATTGGCGCTGCTTTTTCGCGGCTTAGCAGGCCCACCTTATCCAGCGCTGCGCGCACCCGCCTCCCGATTTCCGCGTGTGAGAATGCCGCGATCGACAAGGGTAACGCAACGTTTTCAAAAACGCTTCTGTCGAAAAGTAACTTGTGATCCTGAAATACCATGCCCAGATTTCGGCGCATGACGGCGATCCCCTCCTCCTTGAGCTGTTTCACATTCTGGTTGTTAACCATCACGCTGCCCTGCGAGGCCAGTTCGATCCCGGCTGCCAGCCGCAGCAGCGTGGACTTACCGGCACCAGAATGACCAGTCACTGCGACAATCTCGCCCTTTTCAATCGACAGCGAAACGCCCTTAAGCGCTTCAAAGCCATTCCGGTATCGTTTAACGGTGTTGGCAAAGGTAATCAAAATTGCGGCGCCGTATCAAAACGAGGAAACACGGCATTTATCGCCGAAACAATGCGTTCACGAATTCGGATGCGTTGAACGGTCGCAGATCGTCAATACTCTCGCCAACGCCGATGAATCTCACTGGTATCGGCGCTCCAGGCTTCTCCATAGCAAGCGCCGCGATCATGCCCCCCTTGGCCGTGCCATCAAGTTTCGTCACCACCAGTCCGGAGAGTTGCAACGCGCTGTCAAACGCCTTTATCTGCTGAAGCGCATTCTGTCCGGTACTGGCATCGAGCACGAGCAGAGTTTCATGCGGCGCACCTGGTTCAGCCTTGCTGATCACGCGTTTCACTTTCTTGATCTCTTCCATCAGGTGTAGCTGTGTGGGCAGCCTGCCTGCGGTATCTGCAAGCAGAATATCAATGCCTTTAGCTTTTGCGGACTGGATGGCGTCGAAAATGACTGCCGACGCATCACCGCCTTCCTGCGCGATCACGGTCACGTTATTGCGTTCACCCCAAGTCATCAATTGTTCGCGCGCCGCCGCCCGGAAAGTGTCACCAGCAGCCAGCATGACGCTTTTACCCTCACTCTGAAAGTACTTGGCGAGCTTGCCGATTGTCGTCGTCTTGCCCGCTCCGTTTACCCCCGCGATCATAATCACGAATGGCTTGGCAGTAGACGTAACTAGTGGTCGCTCAAGCGGGGAAATAAGCTCAATCAGCAGACCTTCAAATGTTGCCTGCAGTGAGGCTGCGTCCGAAATTTGCTTTTGCTTCGCCTCGGTCCGCAGATTGGAGATTAATTTCGTTGCTGCGACCACGCCAACATCGGCATTGATCAGCAGTACTTCAAGCTCATCAAATAGTGCGTCGTCTACTCTTCCGTGTCGCGAAAATAACTCGGATACGTCAGTATTGAGTACGGCGCGGGTCTTCGACAGTCCGTTCTTGAGCTTGGCGAGCCAACCCCCGCTGTCATGGGGCGAGACGGCCTCTGCAACGGGAGCAGCGCCTGAATGTTTTGAACCGAAAATACTAAACAATGGGAAAGCCTGCCAGAATTTGATGGTGAGTGTTATCGCAATGACCAAAATGCCCGTTCATTCTAAGCCAAGCGCCTCCCGCAGACCCAAGTCGAGCAATGTAGCTAATCGTGTTCGGCTTATCGGCGGGATTTGGCGCAGCCGAATGATTGAGTTTCCTGACGCCGACGGATTGCGCCCCACCGCCAGCCGCGTGCGTGAGACTTTGTTTAACTGGCTAGGCCAATCCTTGCTCGGCAAACGTTGCCTCGATCTGTTTTCTGGTAGCGGAGCATTGGGATTCGAAGCGGCTTCAAGAGGCGCCACAGAAGTGGTGATGCTCGAGACCCAACCTGCCGCCATATTGGCGCTGAAGGAAAACCAGAGAAAGCTTGAAGCTACGATGTGCCGTATCGCCGCCACTGATGCCTTGAAATTCCTCGGCAAGGCCATCCAAAAATTTGATGTCGTGTTCGTGGATCCACCTTTCGCCTCAAACTTGATGGCGCCCATTCTGCGTGAATTGGCCGCATCGCTTGCTGAAGACGCGATGGTGTACACAGAATGGCATATGCCGATCGGAGAAGTGCTTGCTAATTTGTCGGACGTCGGCTGGGAAATCGTCAAAAAGGGCAGGGCGGGTGCGGTACACTTCGCGTTATTGCGGCTAGCCGCCAGTTACCACCAAACCCCGATCTGAGAATTTGAATGATCAGAGCCGTATATCCCGGAACGTTCGACCCGCTTACCAAGGGCCACGAAGACCTTGTTGCCCGTGCGGCAAAGCTGTTTGGTCACGTCATTGTTGCAGTCGCTCACAGTCAGGCGAAGCAACCTTTTTTTTCGTTGGTGGAGCGCATCGGACTTGCCAAGGACATACTGGCACCTTTTCCGAACGTGACCGTGATGGGCTTTTCCGGTTTGCTGTCCGATTTTCTCGATGCGCACGAGGCAAACGTGATTTTGCGGGGCTTGCGTGCGGTATCGGATTTCGAATACGAGTTTCAAATGGCAGGAATGAATCGAAAGCTCAATCCAGGTGTAGAGACGATGTTTCTGACGCCGTCTGACAAGTACATGTTCATTTCCGCAACAATCGTGCGTGAAATCGCCACGCTGGGTGGCGACGTTAGCGATTTTGTACATCCGCTGATTGCGCGAGCACTGCTCGGCAAGGTCGGGAAATAGTCTTGGCACTCAAGATTACTGATCAGTGTATCAACTGCGATGTCTGCGAGCCGGAATGCCCCAACGATGCGATTTTTCAAGGCTTAGAGATTTATCAGATTGATCCTGCAAAGTGCACCGAGTGCGTCGGGCATTTTGAAACGTCGCAATGCGTCGAGGTCTGTCCCGTAGATTGCATCCCCTTGGATCTGGACTATCCGGAGACGCGCGAGGAACTCCACGCGAAGTTCATCAGGTTGGTGCAACAGAAGGCGGCTTGAGCAGTATATTGCTCGTCTGTTAGACCCGCAAAACAACTGGTGACGCCATATTCGGCGAGGCTTTCGGGAGATAAATGTCTGGATCGGTGCACCAGATAACGGGTTTCAAAATCAAGCTGTTTCTTCAGCCCACTTTTCCGTATAACGTTCGAGGTTGGTACGGGCATCGGCCAGAGCGCCATGTTTTTTCTTTAGCGTGTCCATCCGCGCCTGTAATTCTGCGATACGTTCTGCCAGGTCAAGTTCGGCATCCTTGATCATGTCGATACTGGCGACCCGTTGCAAAGTTTGTTCGCGAATCTCCAGTAATGGTGTTTCAATTGATGTGTACAGCCCACGCATCCAAGTCGCGCTCTCCCGGCTCGCGATCACAAATATCTGCATTACGCGACTTGCAACCAACTCTTCGAATTGTTCGGCGAGCAAACTGCCGCGGCGCACCAGCAGATTGCTGGTTTTGGTAAATTCGGTGTCCGACTTGACGCGCGCCTTCTGCAACTCGGTCTGAAATCGCTGGGTCGGGAAGGGATGCACTTCGTACTTGCCCTGCAAGAGTTCGGTCGCCACCTTTTCGCCCACAGCATTGAAGAGCGTGCGTATTTCTTCAATCTTTGCCTCCATTGCAGTAAGCTTTTCGCCGACCAGGGCGAAATACCGGTTGACTGCTTCCGTGGTGCTTGCCGACAACATACTGCCCTTGATCGTCATCTTTGTGCGGTCGGCTTCGTATCGTGCGGCGCCAGTATCGACAACTACGGCCAATTCTTCAGCGAGTTTCGCATGCATGGTTTTGATCGCCCGCACGTCTTTCAATGCACTGTCCAATCGATCATGGCGGACTCCGGCTTGCGCCACGACTGCAACCATCATTTTTTCGTTCTTTTCACGCACGTTATTGAGGCGATTGAGTCCCTCGAGCGTATCAAATCGCTGGCTGTCCAGAACTGCTTGCGCAGCATCCAGTGAATTGGACAATGTCGTCAGTACGTCTCTCGTCAATGACACCTGTCTATTGCGCGGCAAATTTGCACCCAGATTTCGTTCAAGCTGATACAAACGGCTCTTGAGCAGTTGATCGTTGTCGTGGGCGAGTTTTCCCGCCAAACCCTGGCGGGCCGAAACGGCAATCACCCGCATGGGGTCAACCCTCAGCATGTCCGCTGCATCGCGCACGCGCCGATCAATTTCCCGCAGAAGCTCACGATTGGTTTCGAGCGGACCTTCCTGCGCGGGAACTTCCAATATGTCGATCTTGTTCAACACCACCATGCGCATCTGCCTCGATTCGTCTGTCGCACTGCCCAGCGCTCTTTCGCGGTAGGTGGATGTGTTGCCCAGATAGCCCCTGCACATGGCGAGATCTGTTTTAGTAACCCCCTGTGTGATATCAAACACCAACACCAGCGCATCGGAGTTGGGTACCCGCTCCCGTGCCAGTTCAGGTTCCAGCGAAAGTGCCGCCAGCCCCGGCGTATCGATGATCACCAAACCAGCATCGAGCAATGGGTGTGGAAAATTGACCACCGCGTAACGCCAGCGTGGCACATCAACCATCGCAGAATTGCCTTCATTGACGCAGACGGCGATACCCGCGCCGTGCAGGCCCCAGGCGACCGCATCATTCACGGATATTCGCTTCGTTTCTGAAAGCGCCGCGAGTGCCCGCGCGATGGAATCCGGATTGTCGGCGTCAAAAAAAATGGCCCGCCATTGGGTCTCATCTTCGAGCAATTCTGTCAGGCGCCGCGGACTCTCGCGGGTCTCGATCGGCAACAACTTGAGACCAGTCCTCGCATCGCGACTAAAGCGCAATTCAGTCACACAGCGGGTAGACTTGCCGGGCCCGGAGGGTAAAAGTCGTCTGCCGAGATCGGCGAAAAATAGTCCGTTTATCAGCTCAGATTTGCCGCGCGCCGTTTCAGCAACGAATGTGATAGAAACCCTCTCATCGGCGATCAATGTACTGACATCACGGAGTGCCGCGTCCAAATTGGCCGTCAGGAATTCGTGCGCGTGCAAAAACTCGTGTACGCGCGAAATCTGACTCTCGAGGCTATAGCGCCAGGATTGCAAGTCGGCAAGCCGAGCCGTAATTGCGGCTTTGCTCATGAGGCGGTTTTACTCATCATTTCAATATTCTACTTCTGACAGTGAGCGCAAAAATAGGTAGACCGCTGGCCCTGTCGCATCGTACGAATCGGCGTCTTGCACGCCTTGCAGGGTTGTCCTTCGCGGTCGTAGACAAACGCGTTCAGTTGGAAATATCCAGGCTCACCGCTCGCTTGCAGATAATTGCGCAACGAAGAACCCCCGGCATTTATCGCATTCTGCAATGTGACTTTGATTGCTTCGGCCAAACGTTTTAAACGCGCAAGCGAGACTTTGCCTGCTTCGCGCGTGGGGCGAATTGCGGCGCGAAACAGCGCTTCGGACGCATAGATATTGCCGACACCCACCACCACGTGGCTGTTCATGATGAACTCCTTGATGCTGACGCTTCGTCCTTTGGCAGCGCGGTGCAAATGGGGGCCGTCAAAGTCGGCTGACAGTGGTTCCGGTCCAAGAAAATTTAGCAGCGGATGCTTTGGCTCTGACGCCGCAATCCATAGTAGTGCACCAAAGCGCCGTGGGTCCGTGTAGCGAATGGTGGCGCCGTTGTCAAAAGCGATATCCACGTGGTCATGCTTTTGAGGCGGCTGCAGTTTGTCGGTCGTTTCGATGAGTCTCAATGACCCCGACATCCCCAAATGGCTCAGCAAATAGCCGCGCTGCAGCCCCGCGACGCCGCCGTGCCGACAATCCCACAGCAAGTATTTGCCCCGTCTTACGATGTCTACAACCGTCTTGCCGGATAAATACTTCGCAAGCTGTGCAGGAACCGGCCACCGCAGGCGCCGTTCACGAACGATAACGGTGGCAATGCGGGCGCCTTGCACCCGCGGAAGCAGTCCCAAACGTGTAGTTTCAACTTCGGGCAATTCGGGCATGGGAACTCGTTTGGATAATGACAGTCTGCATTGTAGCGACTAAGCCTGTCCATCGATAAGCGTCTATGATGCGAAGTGTGCCCACCGGTTTCGAGGTGGGACCGTATTTGTCGGTGCCCGCAAAGTTATTCAGAATGGATATATTGTCATCAGGCGCCGTACACATCGCATTCCGCGCCACCTTCCAAAAAGCTCTCGCATCATGATCCTGATACACCAGAAAATCGCCGCTATTGGTTTTTCTTTTTACGCATTTTCGTCGTTGATTGGCCCAGCGATCGCTCAATCCGAATCTGCTGTCGAGACATCCCCGGCAAAAACGGTCAAAGATACCGGGCTTACAGATCAAATCCTCTATCAGTATTTGATCTCCGAGATCGCCGCGCAGCGTGGGCGGGCAGGCCTCGCGTTGAAGGGCATGATAGATTTGGCGCAACGAACTCGCGATCCACGTCTGGCTCGGCGAGCAGCGGAAATCGCCTTTCAGTCGCGGCAGATGGATGACGCACTCGAGGCGACCACACTGTGGCTGGAGTTTGAGCCGGATTCGTCGCTCGCTCGGCAAGCGCTCACGGCCATATCTGGCAATCTAGGGACTCTTGAATCTGCCAAAGCAAATTTGACTCGTTTGCTTGCCAAACCGCTCAGGGCACCCGGCGTATTGATGCAGTTGTCCAGCCTACTTTCGCGGTTTCCCGACAAAGCCGAAAATCTCTCGATAGTTCGAGAGTTGGCAACCCCCTATCTCAATACCCGGGAGGCACATTTCGCCATCGCACAGGCGAGCATGATCGCCAAGGACCAAAGTGCAGCGCTTGCGGCGATCAATGAGGCCGACAGGCTGAATGCCGGCTGGGCGCAGGCGGCGATATTGAAGTCACAGATCCTTCGTGAATCGTCGGAGGAAAATGCCCGCACTTTCCTGCGGGACTACTTGACGACGCACCCCTCTGCAACCGAAGTTCGTATCGTCTATGCGCGACTTCTAGCTGCCCAAAAGGGCTATTTGGAGGCGCGTGAGGAGTTTCGTCTTGCAATAAAAAGCAAACCCGATGAAGTTGAAATACCCTATGCGATCGCATTGCTGTCGCAGCAGCTTGAGGACTACGGGGACGCGGAAACGCAACTCAAACGTGTGCTTGAACTGAAGCCGGGCGACGCCAATCCAGTTTACTTTAACCTCGGTGCTGTCGCAGACGCACAAAAGCGGCCTGCAGATGCAATCGTGTGGTATCGACAGGTTAAAGCGGGCGACTATTTTGTTGGTGCCCAACTGAAGATCGCAGATATCATCGCCAAGCGCGATGGGATGTCGGCGGGACGAAAGTATTTGCAAGAGGCGCAAGCCAGCCAGACAGATGCACCCGAAACACGCATACAGCTCATTCTGGCTGAAGCGCAGCTGTTACGCGACGCGAAGGCGTTTAACGACGCATTTGACGCATTATCCGAGGCAATTCGCAGCAATCCCGACACCTCAGATCTGCTTTATGATCGTGCGATGGTTGCCGAGAAAATAGGCAAGTTCGATGTACTGGAAACAGATTTGCGAAAGGTTATTGAGCTAAAGCCAGATCACCCAGCGGCCTACAATGCGCTGGGCTATACGTTTGCCGACCGCAACAAACGACTCGATGAAGCCAATGCCTTGATTAGAAAGGCGCTTGAGCTTTCGCCGGACGACGCCTTTATCCAGGACAGTCTTGGTTGGGTACAGTTTCGTAGCGGTCGACTCGATGATGCATTGGCCACATTGAAAAAAGCCTACCAGACGCGCCGTGACCCCGAAATAGCCGCACACTTGGGTGAGGTGCTTTGGGCGAAGGGGGAGCGTGAACAGGCGACAAAGCTATGGCAAGCGGCCTTGTTGGAGAGCCCCGGCAATGACTTACTGCGTACGGTGATCGCCAAGTTCAAGCCGTGATCGATTTTCTCCGGTCCGCCGATCGCCGCCGTTTTCCTACCTATATTTTGATTTTTGTACTCGCAACTCTTTTCGGCTGCACAACAGCACTAAAAGTGCCGACTGCGCCTACCACAAGCCGAACCGCCGATGGAAAATTGGCAGAACAATTCTCACTCACCGGACGCATCAGTGTGCGTGTAGGCGACAAGATCGATAGCGGGCAAATTCGTTGGCAGCGCACCGTGCGAGAGGAGCGCATCGGTCTTTATTCGCCGCTTGGCTCCCAAGTGGCAGAACTCGTCAGCGACAAGTCGGCGGGTACGGCAAAACTTCGTCAAGGCAAGGAGATGCTAACGGCCGCCTCGGTAGCCGACTTGACGCAGTCATTGCTGGGCGTCCCGCTTGACCTTGATCGTCTCGCGGCGTGGGTCCAGGGACAGGGCCTGTTGGAGAATCAAAGCGTGAATGTTGAATTCGCCAACGGGGACAAGTGGCAGGTCACCGCTGAGAGCTTTCAAGTCGTCGGCAAGCATCAGTTTGCGTCCCGCGTAATTGCGACTAGCAAAGACATCGTCGTACGGCTGGTAGTTGACGAATGGCTGCCGGAATAGACACCGCCGCCACGACGCTCACAGTGGTGGCGCCGGCCAAGTTGAATCTCTTCCTGCATATCATCGGACGGCGTGCCAATGGCTACCACCTGCTGCAATCGGTATTCGTGATGCTCGACTTTTGCGATACATTGCATTTTTCATTGCGTGCCGACGGCGTCATTCGCAGACAATCAGATCTGCCCGGCGTCCACGAAGACGACGACCTGGTGGTGCGTGCCGCAAAGCTGCTCAAGCGGGAAGCGCAATCCATCGCGTCCCCGGGCGCGTACGGGGTTGAAATATCCGTCGACAAAAAATTGCCGATGGGGGCGGGTCTGGGTGGCGGCAGCTCAGACGCGGCAACCACCCTGCTAGCGCTGAACCGGCTCTGGAACCTGGGTTTTTCAAACGACAAGTTGCGTACATTGGGGCTGACGCTCGGCGCCGACGTGCCATTTTTCTTGCATGGTCGCAACGCTTTCGCAGAGGGGGTAGGCGAACAGTTGCTGCCTGTGGAATTACCTCGCTGGTGGTACCTGGTGCTCGTGCCGCCCGTGCACGTCTCGACGCAAGCTGTATTTGCGCACCCGGAATTGACAAGAGACACGATTCCCCTCAAAATATCGGACTTTTCAGCCAATGGGCTTGGCGGCACGCATAACGATCTCCAAGCCGTTGTTCTAAAAACGTTTCCTGCTGTTTTTCGTTACTTGCAAGCGTTGCAATCCGTGAGCCAAAAATCGGTTTTTGGTGCCCGGATGACCGGGTCTGGCGCGTGTGTGTTTGCCGCGTTTGTGTCTGGGCAAGATGCGCGTGGTGCGTTAGATTTATTGCAGCCGGAATACAAGGGTTTTGTTGCTCAAGGGTTGTCGAGGCACCCTCTGTTTGATCCGGTACGATGATGTATTTTCTTATCGTGCCGCATTTCTCACCCTCTCCTCGGGGAGAGGGCTTGGGGTGAGGGGTAACCGGCTCATGTTCCTGTCGTGCCGGTTAAAGAGTTAGGATTTTGGGGAGTCGCCAAGTGGTAAGGCACCGGATTTTGATTCCGGCATTCGTAGGTTCGATCCCTACCTCCCCAGCCAGCTAGTCGGGTCAGTTTGCGTTTTTGCATTTGTAAATTGACCTATTTTTGTGACGTGTGAATTAAAGATCCAGGCGCCGCGAAAGAAAAATTGGCATGGTAATCGACAACATCAGTATTTTTACTGGAAATGCGAATCCCAGGCTGGCGAAAGAAGTAGCCAAGCAAATGGGTACGCAGTTGGGCCGCGCCAAAGTATCGAAGTTCAGCGATGGCGAAGTGATGGTCGAAATCATGGAAAACGTCCGCGGCAAGGACGTTTTTATTTTGCAGTCGACCTGCGCACCGACCAATGACAACCTGATGGAAATCATGGTGATGGCCGATGCCCTGAAGCGCTCCAGTGCGGCGCGCATCACGGCGGCGATTCCATATTTTGGTTATGCCAGGCAGGATCGGCGGCCGCGTAGCGCGCGGGTCGCAATATCGGCCAAAGTGGTGGCAAACATGTTGACCGGTGCAGGCGTGGACCGGGTGCTGACAATGGATTTACATGCCGACCAGATTCAGGGATTTTTTGATATCCCGGTCGACAATATTTACGCCACGCCAATATTACTTGGCGATGTCTGGAAACACGATTACCCGAATTTGATCGTGGTATCGCCGGACGTCGGTGGTGTGGTGCGGGCAAGGGCGATCGCCAAGCAGCTTGATGCTGATCTGGCGATCATCGATAAACGTCGTCCGCGCGCGAATGTATCGATGGTGATGAACATCATCGGCGATGTGGAAGGGCGCTCCTGCATGATCCTGGACGATATCGTCGATACCGCCGGGACCTTGACCGAAGCGGCAAAGGCATTGAAAGAACACGGCGCGGCAAGGGTTGTGGCGTACTGTACCCACCCGGTGTTATCGGGCCCGGCGATTGAGCGTATTGAGAATTCGGCAATTGATGAACTCGTGGTCACAGATACGATTCCGTTGAAGCCAGAGGCAGCCACGTGCAAGAAGATTCGTCAGATTGGTACGGCGGTATTGATCGCCGAAACGATTCGCAGAATTGCCGAGGATGACTCGGTGAGTTCGCTGTTCCCGGAATAGTTAAGACTAAAGATTTTTGCAGTACGCCGCAGGTCGATAACCTGCACAAATGAGCCATTTGGTCGCGAATGGTTCTTAAATTGGAGCAACAAATGAAAATTGCAATCAAAGCAGAAACGCGCAAAGGACAGGGCACTGGTGCGAGCCGCCGCCTGCGTCGCGCGGATAAAGTACCTGGTATCGTTTACGGCGGCGGCAAAGACGCGGCAGTGATCGAGCTGGACCATAACAACCTGTACCACAAGCTGAAACTCGAAGCTTTCCACGCGTCCATTCTGGACATGGAACTCGAAGGCAAGACCGAGCCGGTGTTGCTGCGCGATGTGCAAATGCACGCGTGGAAACAAATCGTTTTGCACGTCGATTTCCAGCGCGTCGCCGCCGACAAGAAGATCCACATGAAAGTGCCGCTGCACTTCATCAATGCGGATATCGCGCCTGGCGTGAAGATCTCCAGCGGGATCGTATCGCACATCATCAATGAACTTCTGATCTCCTGCCTGCCGAAAGACCTGCCGAAATTCATCGAAGTCGATCTGAAAGACTTGGCCGCAGGTCATTCTTTGCATCTGTCGAATCTACAGATGCCCGCCGGCGTCGAGTCTGTTGCGCTGCACAAAGGTGACGACCAATCCGTTGCTACAATCATCATTCCTCGCGCAGTAGCAGCCGAAGAAGATGCAGCAGCCGTGACTGCCGCAGCCGATGTGCCTGCAGCGAACCAGAAAGCAAAAGAGGAGGAGGCTCCGAAGAAAGACGACAAAGCAGGCGGAAAAGACAAGAAATAATCCGCTCCGTTGTCGCGTTGTATATTCGAATGCCCGCGATCAGCGATTGCGGGCATTTTTATTTTCTGCCGGACGCCCTCCATGTCTTCCCCTATCAATACTGCGATCAAGCTGGTTGTTGGCCTCGGCAATCCCGGTCGGGAGTATGAAAGAACGCGGCACAACGCCGGTTTTTGGTGGCTCGATGCACGCGCGCGCGACCTGGGTGCTGCATTCAAAAAAGAATCGAAGTTTCATGGTGAGGTCGCCAAAGGCGGCGGTATTTGGCTGTTGAAGCCGACGACCTTTATGAATCGCTCCGGGCAAGCGGTAGGTGCGTTGGCGAAGTTTTATCAGATACAACCGGGTGAAATCCTGGTGGCACACGATGAGATGGATTTGCCGCCTGGCGGACTGAAGATGAAGATTGGCGGCGCAGCCGGTAGCAATGGCGTCAAGGACATCGTTGCCCACCTAGGCACCCGCGACTTCTGGCGAATGCGCATCGGCATTGGCCATCCGCGCGACATGGCTGCGAAGCTTGGCGGGGACATGACGCGCGACGAGGTCGTCGATTACGTCCTTCACCGGCCGGACAAGAGTGACGAACAAGCTATTGACGACGCGATGCAACGCGCCAATGCAGCCTGGCCGATGATTGCGCAGGGTGATATGGAGGGCGCAATGCTGAAGCTACATACCAAGCCCGCGAAGTTGGACAAAAACGCGGCAACAATTTCCGAAAAGAAAGAACCGAAATGAAGTGTGGAATCGTAGGACTACCCAACGTTGGCAAATCAACGACGTTCAATGCGCTCACCAAGGCAGGCATCGCTGCAGAGAATTACCCGTTCTGCACGATCGAACCAAATATCGGCATCGTCGAAGTCCCGGACTTACGATTGGCGCAGCTATCGTCACTGGTGAAGCCGTTGAAAGAAATTCCCGCCATTGTCGAGTTCGTTGACATTGCCGGCTTGGTTGCTGGCGCCTCAAAAGGCGAGGGGCTGGGTAACCAGTTTCTGGCCAACATTCGCGAGACAGATGCGATCTCGCACGTGGTGCGCTGCTTTGAAGATGACAACGTCATCCATGTGGTTGGCAAAGTCGATCCGCTTTCAGATATCGCCGTCATCGACACCGAGCTGGCGCTAGCCGACATGGCCTCCGTTGAAAAAGCACTGCACAAGGCACAAAAAAATTCCCGCGCGGGCGACAAGGATGCGATCAAGCTGGTCGCCATCCTTGAGCCGATGATGAAACAACTCAACGAAGCCATCCCCGTGCGCGCCATGGGGCTAAGCGCCGACCAGATGGCGCTCATCAAACCGCTGTCGCTAATCACGGCTAAACCGGTGCTATATGTGGCGAATGTGATCGAAGGCGGTTTTGAGAATAACCCGCTATTGGACGCGGTGAAGGCGCATGCCGCCAAGGACAATGCGCCCGTGGTGGCGATCTGCGCCAAGATCGAAGCCGAGATCGCGGACCTGAGCGACGCAGACAAGAAAGAGTTTCTTGACGACATCGGCATGAAGGAACCGGGCCTGGATCGCATGATCCGTGCGGCCTACACATTGCTGGGATTGGAAACCTATTTCACAGCCGGCGAAAAAGAAGTGCGTGCGTGGACAGTTCATAAAGGCTCCACCGCGCCGCAGGCAGCTGGCGTGATACACACGGATTTTGAAAAAGGCTTTATTCGTGCCGAGGTGATTTCGTTTGATGACTATGTGCGGCTCGGTGGTGAGGCAAAATCGAAAGAAGCGGGCAAGATGCGCCTCGAGGGCAAGGAGTACATCGTCAAAGACGGCGACGTGATGCATTTTCGCTTCAACGTATAGAGAGCGTCTCTTAACGGTAACGGCTGGAGCGATGTTGCATTTGCTGTTAAAAGGAATTACGTAGAAGGCCATCTGGCGAGGCGTTCGGTGGTAAAAGCCGTCAAAACGCGCGTGGATACTAGTGTTTTGTCAACCAGCGCAGATGTGGGTTCAGTCACCTTCACTCAACACTGAAGTCCGTCACCCACATCAATTCACAGGCACCCGCCCCGCTATCAGTGCGCGTAAGTGAACTGCGCCACGTGAAGCCATCGTCGCGGCTCGCTTCCACTAGATAGCCTTTCATCTTTACCACCTGCCCGCTGCGTGCCCGCGAGATCTGCTTGGCTACGGATTTGTCGGCCGCGATCAGGTGCATATTGGCGCTGTGACTGGTAATTTCGCTCGGCGGAATGGGAAATTCTTTCGCTTGCCACTGATACCAGCGACCGCTCTGCGAGATGTCGAGTTGTTCGAGCACCGCCGTATCCGACATCGCGCCCCAGCCCACCGCGAGATCGACTGGAACCAGATCGGCGCCCGGATCCCATCGATAGCGCTCAGAGGAAAGCACGCGCGCCTTGATTTCGTACTTCGCGAGCGGCTTGATCTGGTAGCCCGGCTTCTCAAACGTCGGCGCGTTGCCCGGCTCAGTTTGCGCGGGCTCCGCAGAGACGAGAACGCCCGGTGATTGCTTCACTGGGCGCACCATCCACCATTCGCAGCCGGCAAAAAACACCGGCACCGCAAATATCAAACCCACCCAGCCGGTACGCATGTGGTCCCGTCCTGCTTGATGCTGTCGAACTATCCTGCTTTCAGTGCTGTCATTACTTCGTCGAGCATCTTCTTCGCGTCACCAAACAACATTCGGTTGTTCTCTTTGTAGAACAGCGGATTGTCCACACCTGCGTAACCCGACGCCATGCTGCGCTTCATTACAATTGAAGTCTTGGCCTTCCAGACTTCCAGCACCGGCATACCGGCGATGGGGCTGCCCGGGTCATCTTGCGCGCTGGGGTTGACGATGTCGTTGGCACCGATGACCATCACCACGTCGGTCGCCGGAAAGTCCGCGTTGATTTCGTCCATTTCCAGAACGATGTCGTAAGGCACTTTCGCCTCGGCGAGCAATACGTTCATATGGCCAGGCATGCGGCCCGCGACCGGATGAATGCCGAAGCGCACATTGACACCCTTATCACGCAGATAACGGGTGATATCGTTAACGGTGTGCTGCGCCTGCGCTACCGCCATGCCGTAGCCAGGGACGATGATCACACTTCTGGCGTCGCGCAACAATTCGGCGGTCTCGGTAGCGCTTACCGGCACCACTTCACCAGCAGGTGCACCATCTGCAGCTTTCACAACAGTACCACCGCCGGAACCAAATCCGCCCGCGATCACGCTGATGAAATTGCGGTTCATCGCCTGACACATGATGTACGACAGAATCGCGCCGCTGGAGCCGACCAATGCGCCGGTCACGATCAACAGGTCGTTCGACAGCATAAAGCCGGTCGCCGCCGCTGCCCAGCCCGAGTAGCTATTCAGCATCGACACCACAACAGGCATGTCCGCGCCACCGATGGCCATGACCATATGAATGCCGAACAGCA
Source organism: Burkholderiales bacterium (assembly GCA_038321965.1). Taxonomy (GTDB): domain Bacteria; phylum Pseudomonadota; class Gammaproteobacteria; order Burkholderiales; family Usitatibacteraceae; genus UKL13-2. Next base: position 60,084 of record JBBQFL010000021.1, read on the forward strand.
GTGCGATGACGGTCATGATGATGAGTGGGGTCATTCCTTCTTGCACAGTGTGCGCGGCCATGAATTCGCGACCGAACCAGATGACCGCGATCAGCCCGGCAAGGTTTAGCCAATGACGACCCGGCAGCAGCAGCGGTTTGCCGCCGATCTTGCCGGAAAGTTTGCCGAACGCGATCACCGAGCCAGACAAAGTCACCGCGCCGATGAGAATGCCGACATACACTTCGATGTGATGGATGGTCTTCTCGGCAGCGCTGAGCGGCGCACCCGAGCCCAGATCGAACATGGAGCCCGGATCGATATAGCTGGCAAAGCCGACCACCATCGCAGCAAGGCCAACGAGGCTGTGCATGAACGCAACCAGCTCCGGCATCTGCGTCATTTGCACGGTGCGGGCAAGGTACACGCCGATACTACCACCCACCAGAAGCGCGCCAACGATCCAGGCAAGACCGCCGCTGGTAACACGTGGACCGAATACCGACGCCAATACGGCGATGGTCATGCCGATCATGCCGTAGAGGTTGCCGCGGCGCGAGCTTTCGGGATTGGAGAGTCCGCCCAAACTCAGGATAAAGAGAATGATGGCGGCGATATAACAAACAGTGACGAGGCTGGCTGACATTTTCCCGTCCCCTTATTTACGGAACATGGCCAGCATGCGTTGCGTCACCGCAAAGCCGCCGAACATATTGATGGCAGTAAGGCCGATGCCCGCGACCGCGAGCCAGCGAATGACCTCATCCGGTCGCGCATTTTGCATAACTGCGCCGGCCATTGCTGGCGGCGCAATCTGCACCAGTGCCCCGATGATGATGATGCTGCTGATCGCATTGGTCACGCTCATCAGCGGCGTGTGCAGCGCAGGGGTCACGTTCCACACCACCATGTAGCCGACAAAGCAGGCCAGCACGAACACCGTGAAATGGCCAAGGAACGCAGCCGGCGCATTGGCCCCGACAAACCAGAACACGACAGCCGCCACCGCGAACATGACGGTGAGTTTTTGGGCTGACATCGGCGCACCTCCGCCATGACCATGGCCTTTTTTGGCAGGCATAACAACGGCGGCCGCGGGCTTGGCAACCGCTGGCGGCGCGACAACCTTGGGTGGCGCCGGCCACGTGACCTCGCCCAGCTTGATTACGGTCAGGCCACGGATGGCTTCGTCTTCCATATTGACGTTGATGACGCCGTCCTTGGTCTTGCACAGCTCCTCGGACAAGCGAAAAAGGTTGGTGCCGTACAACGTCGAGGCTTGTTTCGCCAAGCGGCTTGCGAGGTCGGTGTAGCCGACGATGGTGACGCCATGCTTCACCACGACCTTACCCGGCTCAGTCAGCTCACAGTTGCCGCCCTGCTCTGCAGCCATATCGACAATCACGCTGCCAGCCTTCATCGACTGCACCATCTCGGCCGTAATGAGCTTGGGCGCTGGCTTGCCGGGGATCAGTGCGGTGGTGATGATGATGTCCACTTCCCGCGCTTGCTGCGCGTACATCTCGCGCTGGGCTTTCTGAAAGCCCTCGGACATGACCTTGGCATAACCACCGCCGCCCGATCCTTCTTCCTCAAAATTGACCTTGACGAACTCGCCGCCAAGCGACATCACCTGATCAGCCACTTCAGCGCGCGTGTCGTTGGCGCGCACGATGGCACCCATGCTGGCGGCAGTGCCGATGGCAGCTAAGCCCGCGACGCCGGCCCCGGCAATAAATACCTTCGCCGGCGGCACCTTGCCCGCAGCAGTGATCTGCCCGCTGAAAAAGCGGCCGAAGGCGTTGGCTGCCTCGATGACGGCGCGATACCCGGTGACGCCAGCCATCGACGTGAGCGCGTCCATTTTCTGGGCGCGGGACAGCGTGCGCGGCAGACAATCGATCGCCAGTACCGTGACTTTTCGCTCTGCCATGGCCTTCATCAGTTCCGGGTTTTGAGCCGGCCAGATGAAAGAAATCAGCGCTTGCCCTTCCTTCATCACCGCCACCTCGTCCATGGTCGGCGCACGCACCTTGAAGACGATGTCGGAGTTCGCCCACAGATCGCGGGCGCTGCCAGCGATGCTGGCACCAGACTTGCGATAATCCTCATCGCTTACGTTGGCGGCATCGCCAGCGCCGGCTTCCACCTGCACCGCGAATCCCAGCTTGATCAGTTTTTCTACAACGTCGGGAACGGTGGCAACGCGCTTCTCACCCGGAAAAATCTCGCGTGGTACTCCGATTATTTGCGGCATGTTTGTTATCTCCCTGAATTCCCTGCTTCAGTTTACTTGCTTAAGTACCCACGATATTGTCAGTATTAAGACTATCCCCGTGAGTGTAGCTCGAACTTGTGCTGCGTTGGATACAACGATCACTACAGCGGCAACTGTCGCGCCAACTGGAACGCCGTGATGGGGGCAGCCAGTCCTTTGCCGAAGCCGATCACCTTGAAAAACTCGCCCATTTCGGCCGGCGAAACTAGCCGTTGCACTTGATTGGTCAACGGCAGATAGCTCGCGGCCGCCATAGGATCGGCGAGCTGCAAGCGTTCGGTGAGACCACTGGCGAGGAGAAAATTAGCCTGCGTCGTGTAGCCGAGCAACGCCAATCCGGCTGCAATACCCGCATCGGCGACTGCAGTGAAATCCACGTGGGCGGTGATGTCCTGCAATCCCGGGAAACGGAACGGATCGGTATGCGCGAAATGCCGGTAGTGGCACATCAGCGTCCCGGTGACACGGCTGGGATGGTAATACTCGGCGCGGCGAAAGCCGTAATCGACAAATATTATCGCGCCATGCTTGAGCGATTGTGCGAGGCTCTTGACCAACCCACCTGCCGCGGGTGCTACTTCGGTGAGATAACCTTCCGGTGGCGCATGGTTCAGGTGTTCGCGCTGGATTGCAGTCACCGGCTCATTCAGCCCCGGCGACAACGCCGGTACGTCCTGCCATACCAAGGCGTCGTCTTTCACCGCCACACCGCGTTCAAATATCCAGCCGGAAGAAAAGGTCACGAGATGAACTGGAACGACATCCAGCACCTCATTGGCGATGATGGCACCGATAAAATCCTGCGGGAGTTGGTCCATCCACACTGCGCGATTGGCTAGATGGGCTGGCAGGCTGGCGATGGCCTGCTGCTGCCTTTCACGTAAGTCGGCGCTAACTTCGAGCAGAAAATATTTGCCGGGCATGGTGCCGGTCTCTTCCAGCGCCAGCAATACGTCGACCGCAAGTTTTCCCGAACCTGGCCCCAGTTCCAACACATCGCCGCCGGTCTCGTGGAGCACTTCACTAATGCTTTGCGCGAGGCACTGGCCAAACAGGGGGGAGATTTCCGGCGCCGTCACAAAATCACCGTCGGCACCAAACTTGCGCGCACCTGCTGCGTAGTAACCCAGGCCGGGCGCATACAGTGCGAGCTCCATGAAGCGTGCAAAGGATAGCCATCCATTTGCCTTGGCGATCTCCTCCCGAAGCATCGTCGTGCAAGCGTGCGTATGGGTGAGCGCGTCGCCGGTCGGCTCGGGCAACTGATTCGATTGATCGCGCGGCAGTGGTGATCGCATGAGATGGCGCAAATTTGAATGTAAGATTATCCCATGAGCGAAAACAACTCCCTACCCGTGATTCTGATTACCGGCGCTGCCAAGAGAGTCGGCGCGGCCATCACCAAAGCGCTGCATGCGGCAGGCGCCAACGTGATCGTGCATTGCAATCGCTCGCGCACGGATGCTGATGCGCTGGTACTGGAATTGAACAACCTGCGCACACGCTCGGCATCGATTCTGCAGGGCGACTTGCTTGCTTACAACGCGTTGAAGGGTTTGATCGACCAGGCGGCGTCTGCATTCGGCCGCCTCGACGGGCTGGTCAACAATGCGTCCGCGTTTTACCCGACGCCCGTGGGTACTATCGTTGAAGACCACTGGAACGAGTTGATCGACGCAAACCTGAAGGCACCTTTATTTCTGTCGCAGGCGGCGGTGCCTTATCTGCGGAAAACGCGTGGCAATATCGTCAACATCATCGACATTCACGCCGAGCGTCCGCTCAAGGACTACGTTGTCTACTCGGCAACCAAGGCGGGCCTTGCAGGCCTCACGCGTTCGCTGGCACTGGAACTGGGCCCGGATATCCGCGTGAATGGTGTATCGCCCGGTGCGATCATTTGGCCGGACGGCGCGGCCGATTATCCCGCTGCCGAGCGTGAGCGTATCGTCAATCAAGTGCCGCTCAAACGCATCGGCAGCCCGGAAGATATTGCTGGCGCCGTGAAATTTCTGATGCTCGACGCGCCGTATGTGACTGGTCAAATTCTCGCGGTCGACGGAGGCAGGGAAATCGCACTGTAAAATGTATATCTCCAGCATTGACGGGCCTTTCAGGCAATAAATGTCTAGAAACGCCCGTCGATATTGGTTCTACACGTTTTCATCCCATCGCCACACCCTCACGCGGTAAAATCGCGCATATGGAAATCACCGCGCCCACCATCTCGCAAAAGCAGCAATTCGAGGCCAACAAACTCACCAAGCGCCTGCGCCGCCTAATGGGTCAGGCGATCGCCGATTTCAACATGATCGAGGCGGGCGACAACGTAATGGTGTGCCTGTCTGGTGGCAAGGACAGCTACGGCATGCTCGATGTGCTGATGAAGTTGCGCGAAAAATCGCCCGTACCCTTCGAGCTGTTCGCATTCAACCTGGACCAGAAGCATCCTGGCTATCCGGCGCATATTCTTCCAGAGTATTTACGCGGGTTGGGCGTGCCCTTCCGGATTGAAGAGCAGGACACCTATTCCACCGTCAAGCGCGTGATTCCCGAGGGAAAGACGATGTGTTCGCTGTGTTCGCGGCTGCGGCGTGGCGTGATTTACCGCGTCGCTGCCGAAATCGGTGCCACCAAAATTGCGTTGGGGCATCACCGCGATGACATCATCAATACCCTGTTTCTGAATATGTTCTTCGGTGGCAAACTGAAATCAATGCCGCCCAAGCTGGTCTCAGACGATGGCAAACACATCGTCATCCGTCCGCTTGCGTATGTGGAGGAGGCCGATCTGGAAGCCTATGCTGACTACATGCAGTTTCCTATCATTCCCTGCGATTTATGTGGCTCGCAGGACAATCTGCAGCGTCAGCAGGTCAAGCTTCTACTGCGAGATTGGGACAAGAAATTTCCGGGCCGCATTGAGAGCATTTTCCGCTCCATCCAGAATGTGGCGCCCTCGCATCTGCTCGACCGCAACCTGTTCGATTTCGCGGCTGTGAAAGCCGACGGCAGTGCAAATGCGGATGGCGACAAGGCGTTCGATGTTGAGGAATTCGTCGAGCCGATGTCGGCGCAGGTCATCAAGTTCCGCTAGTCCACGGCCCAGAGACCGCGTTCATGCGGGATGGCCAGGATTACGCTGGACCAGTTTGATGAAACCGTAGAGCGCCAGTACCGGTATCACCAACAGCACGACAACCGGCGCCAGCGCCAGCAACAAGGCAATCACGGTGATGACTGCAGCTAATATCAGTGCAAAGACCGTCACCGCCGCGGCACCTGCCAATACGGCAGCGACGATGACCGCAACCAGCAGCAAAACGGGAATCGCGATTGCCCAGCCGAGCGCCGAATTCGAGAGGTCGTGATCCATGAACATGAGGGAACCACCGATGGCGCCGCTCTCGTGGCTGTAGGCGAGGCCTACAGCGAGGGCCGTGATAACCAGCACCACGGCGAGCGTGATGAGTAACGGTCGTGACATTTTGTTCATATTCGGCTCCTGGCAAGACTTGATTGTCGAAGGGTGCAGTTTGCTGTGCATAGAAGGCGACCGCAATCCGCTGGAGATGAAGTGCAGAAATTGGTGGCCGAGATGTCCCAGTTGGATGGGAAATGCGGCTGCAATCCGGACGGGGATGCCGCGCAGCTGACCAATAAAAAAGCCGGGCGGACCCGGCTCTTTTAGTAGTGAGACAATCTACTGCGATTTCTTGGGGGCTGCCGGTGTGGTCGATTTGCCGGTAGTGGCCTTTGGCGTCGTTGTTGGCTTCTTCAGGTCTGACGGTGTTGTGCCGAGAATCGCAGCAACGAATCTTTCCTGCAAAACGGCTTGTGAGGAGAACTGGTCGAGGGACTTACCGATTGACTTGTCCAGTTCGCTCAAGCGTAGAGACGGCGTTGGGTGACTGCTGTACACCAAGCTCTTGCTTGCCTGCTGATCAGTACTTAAATTTTGCAGCAGCTGCAAAACGGTCGGTAAACCAAATGGGTCATAGCCAGCGCGTGCCGCCAACACCATACCAACGCGGTCCGCTTGTAGTTCATCTTCGGGGGAGAGTCCCTTTACGTAAAGCTCTTTGCCACCGGAAAGCGCGCCCTTGACCCAACCTTTGCCAATCTGACTGGCCAAGCCAGTGTCCTTTATTTTACTATTCGCAAAGATGCCGAGGCCAGTTGTAAGGAGTCCAGCTTTTCCGGCCTTCTGTACTGCGTGCAGATGATGCTTCAGGATCACATGAGCAATTTCATGGCCCAACGCACCTGCGAGCTCGGATTCTGATCGCAAGCGATAGAGCAAGCCTGTCGTAATAAATACCTTGCCGCCTGGCGCCGCAAAAGCATTGGGTACCGGCGAATCGATGACAGCAAAACTCCACGGCAAGCCAGGCCGCTCGGAATGAAGCGCTATCCACTTGCCAACGCGGTTGACGTATTGTTGGATGCGATCATTGGCGAGCAGCGGTGCAGCGCCTAACAGGCCCGACGCCATCGCCTCGCCAATCTCAATTTCTTCGCTTTCAGGGACTTCGGCAAAAGCATCTTTCGTATCCTTGAAGACACTGACAGCTGTGGAGAGTGTGTCTGAACTACCGGCGCCGGTGCCAGATGGGATAAGGCCAGCAAAGCCACCCTTGCCAGAAGGGATCGGAATATTCGGCATGCCTGCGCATCCAGCGATAAGCAGAGCGGTGATCAACAGGAAAAAGCGCATTAACAGGGATTTCATTTTTTATCTCCCTTGGACTCGGCGGCAAGAATAGCGTCATTGGCGAGATAGGCAACATTGCGAAATGCCAGGTTGCCCTGCGTCGCGTACCGCATCGCGTCACTTTCTGCTGCTGCATAGCCTTTCATCTTCGCCAGCGCAGCCGGGTTTGGCTCGGCATCGCGAAGATCCTGCTCTGTAATCCCGCGTATTCCCATAGTTGCACTTTGCGCACGCTGATTGGTGGTGCTGCCACCACCACTGAGCAAGCGGTTCATGCTCGACAGCCAGCCGCCTCCCGTCGCTTGTTGCTGATCAGTCATCAGCGTTGCGCCACCACGCAAATGCATCATCCGCACCCAGCCCATATCTGAACCGCTTTTCACACGGCTCCAGGCGCCCTTGCGTTCCTGCAATTGCAACGGTGCTTTCTCTGCCAATTGTTTGATGATCGTTGCCGCGTCTTCTGGTGCGGAGCGAAGCTCAGTGGAACGATTGGTCACTAGCGGCTCTTGCGCAAGCGCCGGGGCTATGACGTTAGCCCCCAGAAGCAATACAGCGAAAATCAATACTCTCAGTTGTCTCATCGGTGAACCTCTACGCTTGGTATGACTGGCGTGCGCGAATGTTATGGATATTATTGCGTCATAGTTTCTCACAATGGGTTGCGCTTGCCCAGCGCATAAACGTGAGCGCCTCAATTGCGGGATGCCGGAGAAAGGGCTTCGTTACGTGTCCGTCACAGCGAAGCGTAAAGTCATTGTCTGGCGCGGTGTTACAGGCCTTTATGGCTGCAGATCCGCGCCAATACTGGTGTTTTATCTTTCGTGAGCGCCTTCGATTTTGCGTGAAAAACTTACAAACCCAGCCGCTGCCATATCGTGGAACTCAAGCCAGCCTGATTGAGCGTGTAAAAATGCAGCCCGGGCGCGCCGCCTTCTAGCAGTCTGGCGCAAAGGTCGGTCACCAAGTCGAGGCCAAAAGCGCGGATGGAGGCGGAGTCATCTCCATAGCTTTCCATCTTGAGGCGAACCCAACGGGGAATTTCCGCGCCGCACGCATCTGAAAAGCGCGCCAATTGCGAAAAGTTGGAAATAGGCATCACACCGGGCACGATGGGAATGGAGACGCCCAACGCCTCAACCTGTTCGACGAAATGAAAATATGCGTCGGCATTGTAGAAATACTGCGTCATTGCCGAATTGGCACCCGCCTCCACCTTTTGCTTGAAATGTTCGAGTTCGTCATGCGCGCGCCGGGACTGGGGGTGGTACTCCGGATAGGCAGCGACTTCAATATGAAAATGGTCGCCGGTCTCTTCTCGAATGAACCGGACAAGGTCAGTGGCGTAACGAAACTCTCCTGCAACGGCCATTCCTGACGGCAGGTCACCTCGCAACGCAACGGTGTGCCGGATTCCGGCCTCCTTGTAGCGATGAATGGTCGCGCGGATGCTTTCGCGCGTGGAGCCGATGCAGGAAATGTGCGGCGCCGCTGCGTGGCCGGCCGCGCGAATATCCAGTACCGTGGCGAGGGTGCCCTCTTGCGTAGAGCCGCCGGCGCCAAAGGTTACTGAAAAGAAGGCGGGATCAAACTGCGCGAGTTGGCGAACCGTTTCACGCAGCTTGGCAGCCCCTTCAGGCGTCTTGGGGGGGAAGAACTCAAAGCTGTACTTGCGTGTATCCGCTGTCAAGATAGTCTTTCAGGTAATGATTGCGCGGTTCGCGCGCAACGCCATCATGGGTTTCGACGCACGTCCAGCGTGCGTCGAAACCAACAGGACTTGATCAACCTAGTAGCGGTAGCTGTCCGGCTTGTACGGCCCCTGCTTGGAAACGTGAATGTACGCAGCCTGCTGATCCGACAACTCTGTCAACTGTGCGTTGAGTTTCCGCAACTGCAAACGTGCGACTTTCTCGTCCAAATGCTTGGGCAAAACGTACACGCCGATCGGATATTTTTCCGTGTTGCTGTACAGCTCGATCTGCGCGATGGTCTGATTTGCAAACGAAGACGACATCACGTACGACGGATGGCCCGTACCACAACCCAGATTCACCAGGCGCCCCTTTGCCAGCAGGATGATGCGTTTACCGTCTGGAAAAATGATGTGGTCGACCTGGGGCTTGATTTCTTCCCACTTGTATTTTTCGATGCCGGCGACGTCGATTTCATTGTCAAAGTGGCCGATATTGCAAACGATCGCCTGGTCTTTCATCTTCAACATGTGATCGTGGGTGATGATGTGATAGTTGCCGGTCGCGGTTACAAAAATGTCAGCCTTATCGACTGCGTAATCCATGGTCACGACGCGATAGCCTTCCATTGCAGCTTGCAGCGCGCAGATCGGATCGACTTCGGTGACCCACACTTGTGCCGACAATGCACGCAACGCCTGTGCGGAACCCTTGCCTACGTCGCCATAGCCGGCAACGACTGCCACTTTGCCTGCGATCATTACATCTGTGGCGCGCTTGATGGCATCGACCAGCGACTCACGGCAGCCGTAGAGGTTGTCAAATTTCGATTTGGTGACGCTGTCATTGACGTTGATGGCGGGGAATGCGAGCTTGCCGTCCTTGTGCATCTGGTACAGGCGATGCACGCCCGTGGTGGTTTCTTCGGTCACGCCCTTGATGGCTTTGAGGCGCACCGAATACCAATGCGGGTCCTTGGCGAGTTGGGCCTTGATGGCCGCGAACAGGATGCGCTCTTCTTCGGCGCCGGGATTGTTCAGCACTGACAAATCGGTTTCTGCGCGCGTGCCCAAGTGCAGCAGCAGGGTTGCGTCGCCGCCGTCATCGAGAATCATGTTTGAATAACCGCCGTCTTTCCAATCGAAAATACGGTGGGTGTAATCCCAATAATCTTCCAGCGTTTCGCCCTTGACGGCGAACACAGGTGTGCCGTTTGCGGCAATGGCAGCAGCCGCATGGTCCTGCGTTGAAAAAATATTGCACGACGCCCAGCGCACTTCTGCACCCAGTGCTTCGAGCGTCTGGATCAGCACTGCAGTCTGGATGGTCATGTGCAACGAGCCGGTGATACGGGCACCCTTCAGCGGACGGGTCACAGCGAACTCCTCGCGGATTGCCATCAGGCCGGGCATCTCGGTTTCGGCAATCTTGATTTCCTTATTGCCCCAGTCAGCCAGTTTCAAATCGGCGACGTGATAGTCGTTATTGATCAAATTTTGTGGTTTGAGAATTGCGTTCATTAATAGCTCCTTGCGGTGATTTAAATATGGCGAGCGCAATAAAAAACGCCCGCATCCGGTTAAGAATGCGAGCGCAGTTATTCAGTTGCAAATTCGTTCCGAGCCTGGTCAATTTCAAGAATTGTTCGCAGCGCTCCTCGGAACCGAAATTATACTGATTTTGCAATGCCCTGGCGAGTGCTTTTGTGAGTCAGTACCGCTACAGGCCCAGGCTGCTACCGGTGACCGCCAACTCCGATTGATCCCAAATTTCCTCAAAGCGCTCCAGAAACGGCCGCGTGCCGACCGCGTCATACATGGTCAATACCGACCGTGGGTGATCCGCATGCAACTTGCGCCAAAAGTGTGCGTCATCGGCGATGACCATTGAGTCGCGGGCTTCGGACGCCCGCCCCATTGTGCGGTGAATTTGAATTTGGCCCGAGAACTGGGTGAGCAGCGCAATCAGCCGCGGAAGGTCGGCCTCGATACCGCGCGTATCGTGTAGCGCAATGCGCATCGTATGATCGCGGCTGGCGTGAAAAAACAGTCGAAGCGTCTCAATCTGATCGCGCTCCCCAAGCTCACGTTCCTTCATTGCTTTCGGATCTGCGTCGAAAATGCGAATTTCTCGTTGCGCCACCGCCAGTACCGAAACAATCGCGTTACGACTCTCCGCTTTGGTTTCCATTAGGCGGTAAATTTTTTCAGGTTGCGAATCGCTCTCTGGCATGGTTGCTCCTATCGGGTATACCGCTTATTACATCAATCAATGGCGGGCAATCGACAACGCGCCGTCGCAATAACATTGGTACAGCCATTTCATCTCGACGCCCGGCTTCAATTCTATGCATTTGGCCGCAGATAACATGCGCCGGTTCGCCAACTCGCGCAGGAGTTGACGGGAGCCACGGATGTCTGCCGCTACTTCGCCGTTTACATAGGCGTGTTTGTCGTCGTACAAAATACGTGTTTTCAGATCGAGTTCAAGGCCGTGTCTTTTCATCAGCTGTTCAAATTGTTTGGCAGAGACAGGTTCCTCGGGTACGTCGAATACGACATGCGTCTTGGGCTCAGTCAAATAGCAACCAACAAATTTGCGCACGTTGGCCGGATCATTCGCTGCTGCCTGCACGCTATTGAGCAAGTCGGAAAATCTCTGCCGCATTGCCGGATCAATTTCCGCACAAGACCGCGAAGGCTCGATACCGGCATCTGCGTAGAGGCCCGCTAACGAAATCGAATCACGCAGGTAGTCGAGGAACGCCAAACTCATGTCTTGTTTGGACGGGGCACGGAAACCGACGGACCACGTTAAACACTCTGATTCAGCAATGCCATTGTGAGCAACACTAGGCGGCAGATAGAGCATGTCACCAGTTTCAAGAACGAACTCCTCGGTCGGCTTGAAGTATGACAATATTTTCAGGGGCATATCTGGTTCCAGACGCAGATCCCGCTGCTGTGAAATTTGCCAGCGGCGGCGCCCACTGCCCTGCAATAGAAATACGTCGTAGGTGTCAAAATGCGGACCAACACCCGCCCCGGCTACCGCATAACTCACCATCAAATCATCGATTCTCGCTTGTGGGATAAAGTTGAATCTTGCAAGCAGCTCATGCGCCTCGTATGAGAAATGCTGTACATCTTGTATGAGCACCGTCCACACGGCACTCTGCGGCAAACGAAAGTCCTTTGCTGAAAACGGCCCATGCTGCAATTGCCAGTCGCCTGCAACGCTAGAGACCAGGCGACTTTCTGCATCATCACGGCGCGCAAGAGTGAACACTTCTTTCTTGCTGAGCGGGCCAACGAATCCTTTGATGGCATTGCGAATGAGCAGTGGCTTTTTTTGCCAATAGTCTCGCAAGAACACACTCGCACTAATTCCGCCAAGCAGGTCCAAGGGAAGCTGCGCGGCATTTCCAGTTGGTGGTTTCGTACGGTGTAAATTCATTGAAGGCAGCTATTGCAGGGCTATAAAGAAAATGCGTTAGAATAATTTCGACGCTAATTTCGTCAACGAAATTCAATCAAACTTCTAGACTGGACGGCAATGTTACACGTTGGTTCTAGGGCTCCCGCGTTTGAACTACCCGACGCAAGCATGGAAATGATCCAGCTTTCCAGTTTCCTCGGCAAGAAAAACGTCGTGCTGTATTTTTATCCGCGCGATGGCACGCCGGTGTGCACCATGGAGGCGATTAACTTCTCCGATCATGAGGAAGCCTTTGAAGAGTGTGACACGGTTGTTTTCGGCGTGTCCCGCGATGATTGTCTGGTCCACGAGGAGTTTCGAGACAAACATGGCATTTCCCTGCAGCTTCTGTCCGACGCCGACTGCGAAGTAATGAAAAAATATGATGTGCTGGTGGACGCCGGTGCAAATGGCGCAGCGCGCTCAGGCGTACACAGAGCAACTTTTGTCATTGACAAGACTGGCACTGTGCGGCACATCCTGCGCGACTTGAATCCACGCGAACATGTCGCA
>JBBQFL010000022.1:0-70154 GCA_038321965.1 Burkholderiales bacterium
TAACTAACGAAACGAGCCCCGGACTAGGCTGCCGTAACCCTTACCTCATGATCCTCGTCCTCTACGCCCACCCCTACCCCCGACACTCGCGCGCTTGCAAGGCCTTGCTCAGCGCAGTGCAGGATCTTCCCACTATCGAAACACGCTCGCTCTACGATCTCTACCCGGATTTCGATATCGATGTGGAAGCAGAACAGGCGGCGCTTTCGCGTGCCGATCTGGTCGTCTGGCTGCACCCGATCTACTGGTATAGCGCCCCATCAATGCTTAAGCATTGGTTTGATGTGGTGTTGCTGCGCGGCTGGGCATACGGAGAGGGTGGCGTTGCCCTGCACGGCAAGCAGTGCCAGTGGGCTGTTAGCACCGGTGGCGACGAAGAGTCGTATTCAGCGGCAGGCATGCACCAGCAGCCTTTCGAAAGCTTCATCGCACCGATCGAGCAGACGGCGCGCTTTTGCGGCATGCAATGGCATGAGCCGGTGGTCGTGCATGGCTCGCACACCTTGGGAGATGCGGAGCTCGCTGCAATGGCTGATGGCTTTCGCTCGCGAATTCTTGAGTTGACGAAAAAATCATGATCGACGCACTCATCTATCTCGCTGCCGCAGTCATTTGTGTGCCCATCGCCAAACGCCTCGGGTTAGGCGCGGTACTGGGCTACCTCATCGCCGGCGCAGTGATTGGTCCGTGGGGCCTGCGCTTCATCGGCGATGTCGAATCAACGATGCATTTTTCTGAATTCGGCGTGGTACTCATGCTGTTCGTGATCGGCCTGGAACTGGAGCCGAAGCGGCTGATGACGATGCGCAAGAGCGTGTTCGGCGGCGGCTCGTTGCAAATGGCATTGTGTGGTGTGGCGCTTGCCGGTGGCGCACTGTTGCTGGGACTGGACTGGAAAGCATCGCTGGTGGTCGGCGCGGCGCTCGCGCTATCTTCCACTGCAATCGCGGTCGCAACGATGGCGGAACGGAATTTTCTGCCGACGCCGACCGGCCAGACCGGTTTTGCCATATTGCTGTTTCAGGATATCGCCGCCATTCCACTGTTAGCCGTGGTCCCACTGTTGGGTGTACAGGCCATCGCCAATGCCGATCCCGGCTGGCTCGCTGCGCTGAAAGCATTCGGTGCCATCGCCGCGGTCATCGTCATCGGCCTCTATCTCACGCGCCCACTTTTACGCATCATCGCCGCGACTGACCTGCGCGAAGTGTTCACGGCGTTTGCCCTGCTGCTCGTCATCGGCATATCGCAAGTGATGTTGCTGGCCGGGTTGTCGATGGGTCTGGGCGCCTTTCTGGCTGGTGTGTTGTTGGCAAGTTCGGAATATCGCCATGCGCTGGAAACCGACATCGAGCCTTTTAAGGGGCTATTGCTTGGGCTGTTTTTTATTTCCGTTGGCATGGCGATTGATTTCGGCTTGCTACTGAGCAAACCCGGCATGGTGGCTCTGTTGTTGTTCGGCTTCATTGTGGTAAAGATTGCCATGTTATGGGTGGCGGCGCGCGTACTCGACATCAGCAGCAAGCAGCGCTGGCTGTTCGCCATATTGCTTTCGCAGGGCGGTGAATTTGCGTTCGTGGTGTTCGGTGCCTCGCGCATGGCAGGCGTACTTTCTCGTGAATGGGAAGCGCTGCTGACCATGGCCGTCGCGCTCTCAATGGCCACCACGCCGCTGTTGCTCATCGCGCACGACTGGTGGATGGCGCGCATGGAATGCGCCAAGGGCGGCAAAGACGAAGCGGATGTGATCGATGAAAAAGATGCGCCCGTCATCATCGCGGGCTTCGGCCGCTTCGGGCAGATCGTCGGCCGCCTGTTGTTGGCCAACGGTGCGCGCGCGGTGGTGCTCGATCACGACCCGGATCAAATTGAGTTATTGCGCAAATTCGGCACCAAGGTCTTTTATGGTGACGCCACGCGGCTAGATCTGCTACACGCCGCTGGCGCCAAAAACGCCAAGCTGCTCGTCAATGCCATCGACGACGTAGAGGACAGTCTGAAGCTGACCGACATCGTGCGCGAACATTTCCCGAACCTCAACATCGTTGCGCGAGCGCGAAACGTTACACACTACGTCGAGTTACGGCAGCGCGGTGTGGAAATCGTTGAACGCGAGACCTTCGAGTCTGCCTTGAAAGCCGGTCGCCACGCCTTGGAAGTGTTGGGCATCGACCGCTTTCGCGCACGCGACATGGCTAACATTTTCCGGCGACACAACATCAGCGTCACGGAATCCATGATCCCGCACTTCGACGATGACGATAGACTGGTCTCCGCTGCCAAGGCTGGTCGCGATGAGCTTGAACAGCAATTTGCCAAGGACCGGAAGCAGTTCGAGCGCGAGCACACGAGCATGGGCTGGCATCGGGATGAAGTAGAGAAGTGAATTGAATATCAACCTAGCGAGGCATCATGACACCAACCAAACGTAAACCACGCGCCGCCCCCATCGAAGAATGCATCCTCGTCTTGCAAGGCGGTGGCGCATTGGGCGCCTATCAAGCCGGCGTGTATGAGATCCTCGAATCCACGCGCCATGCGCCGAGCTGGGTCGCCGGGATTTCCATCGGCGCCATCAATGCGGCGCTGATTGCGGGCAACGCACCCGAGCAGCGCGTCAAGCGCATGCGCGAATTCTGGAATATGGTTTCCTCGAAGCTTGTCGCGCGCCCCGCTGGTAGCGCGGTCTCGCAGCGCAATCTGCACAACGAATTGAGCGCGTCGATGGCCATTGCGTTCGGTCTGCCAGGGTTTTTCTCACCGCGTTTTCCGCCCCCGTCGTTTCAGCCGCAGGGCTCGC
This sequence comes from Burkholderiales bacterium, assembly GCA_038321965.1. GTDB lineage: Bacteria > Pseudomonadota > Gammaproteobacteria > Burkholderiales > Usitatibacteraceae > UKL13-2. The sequence goes on from JBBQFL010000022.1 coordinate 2,801, forward strand.
TCGGCGCCATCAGCTATTACGACACCGCGCCTTTGCTGGATACGTTGACGAAAATGGTGGATTTCGAGCTGCTTAATTCAGGAAACGTGCGTTTGTCAGTCGGTGCCGTCAATGTGCGGACCGGCAACTTCACCTACTTCGATACCGCTCAGCAGCGTGTCGATGCTCGCCACATCATGGCGAGCGGCGCGCTGCCGCCGGGCTTTCCACCGATTGAAATCGACGGCGAGTTTTACTGGGACGGTGGCCTGGTCTCCAATACCCCGCTGCAATATGTGCTCGATCAGCCAGGGCCGCACCATCGGCTGGTGTTTCAGGTGGATCTGTTTTCGGCGATGGGGCCGATGCCGACCAATCTGCTGCAGGTGACAGAACGCGAAAAGGAAATCCGCTTTTCAAGCAGAACGCGGCTGAACACCGACAGCGAACTGACGAAACAGGCGTGCGCCCAGGCCGCGCGCCGCCTGCTTGCAAAACTCCCCGAGAAGCTCAGGAAGGATCCGGACGCACTGGCCTTGCTTGCGCGTCGGCACGAGGCCGCTGTCTCGGTCGTCCATCTGATTTACCGCAGCAAGAATTACGAGAGCCAGTCGAAAGACTATGAATTCTCGCGCGCGTCGATGGAGGATCACTGGCAGGCCGGCAGTGACGACATGTCGCACACGCTGCATCACCCCAAGTGGCTCGGACGAAAGCAACCGTCCACCGGTGTGCATACCTTCGATCTGGCGTACGACGGGCCGTCGACGGACAAGACCATCAAGACCATGGGGTGACGATAACAGACGTTTGCAGCCATATCACAGGAAGTTCAATCCGTAATTCCATCGCATCCGCTCGCTAACTAATCCAGGAAAAACCATCATGAAACTCAAAGATAAAATCTGCGTCGTCACCGGTTCGGCCAGCGGCATCGGCAAGGAAATCGCCCTCACCTATGTACGCGAAGGCGGCAAGGCGGTCATCGCCGACCTCAACCTCGACGCTGCTCAAGCAGTCGCGAGCGAAATCAAGGCAGCGGGAGGCGAAGCGATGGCGTTAGCGATGGACGTGACTGACGAGGCCCAGGTCAACGCTGCGATCGCGAGTGTCGTCGGCGCGTGGGGTGGCATCGATGTACTCGTCAGCAATGCCGGCATCCAGATCGTGCATCCGCTGGAGGAGTATCCGTTCGCCGAATGGAAGAAGATGCTGGCGATTCATCTCGATGGTGCGTTCCTCACCACCAAGGCGTGCCTGCCGCATATGTACGCCTCCGGCAATGGCGGCAGCATCATTTACATGGGCTCGGTGCATTCCAAGGAAGCGTCGATGCTCAAAGCGCCTTACGTGACGGCCAAGCATGGCCTGATCGGGCTGGCGAAGGTGGTGGCGAAGGAAGGTGCTAAGCACAAGGTGCGCGCCAATGTGATTTGTCCCGGCTTCGTACGCACGCCGCTGGTGGAAAAGCAGATTCCCGAACAGGCGAAAGCACTGGGGATGAGCGAAGCCGATGTGATCAAGAATGTGATGCTGAAAGAAACTGTCGACGGCGAATTCACGACCACGCAGGATGTCGCCGAGGTTGCGTTGCTCTTTGCGAGTTTTCCATCGACGGCGTTGACGGGGCAGTCGTTAGTGGTGAGTCATGGCTGGTTCATGCAGTAATAGCACGGTAATTTATCGATCCGGAACGATTATGTTTCTATCCATCGTTCCGGATAGATAGACGGGCTGCGGCGCAGGCGATTCGTGCTCGCGCACCGACGCGTTGGCGCGTGCGATACACGAAACCGGTGGTTTCAGACAATCGCGGCTTGCGCTAATGACGCAGCGGCTGGCAGCAGTTCGCGACAAGGGATGGCTTCGGGCACGTTCTTGAACTGTCGAAACCCAAGATCACGGTAGTTGGCTGGCGAGGCTGCGGCGGCAACCGATTCGCTCACGACGATCTGCCCGGGTGCGGCGCTGCCCTGGATGCGCGCAGCAATGTTGACAGTTTGCCCATAGATGTCGCCGTCGTGTGCGACGGTCACCTCGCCCGTGTGCGCCCCGCTGTGCACTGGCAAGGCCGTAACACCGAGTTGTCCGGCGGCTGGCGCAAAATCGTGATGCAGTGCTGTCAAGACGGTGATGGCCGAATTTGCATCGTCGAACGCAAACATCACGGCGTCGCCCATCGATTTCACGATGCGGCCCCCATGCGCTTCGGTCAACCTGGCGGCTTGGCGCTGCAACAGTGCCGCGAGAAGCAACGCTTGCTTCTCATCCGTGGCCGATAGCGAGGTGTAGCCGGAAAGATCGGAGATCGCGACCGTGAGGACTTTGCGCTCACCATCGACGAGTGAATCGAGCGGTAGAAACCGGCCGACGAACAGATTGATCGCTTTTTCCGCGTGATTCTTCACCGGCGCAATGGTGGCGGCGACCGCAGCCCCGGCCAACAAGGCGCCGGTGTCCGGCGACAGATTAAAGAACGCAACGACTTTCAAAGCGACGGTGCGCTCCAGCAGGACGAACAGAAACGCGACTACGAGCCCCAACAGACCAAACACCGTGAGCTTACGTGCGGCGAGCCGTGGATCGACTGCGCCTTTGTAAAAAATAGACAGAGCAAGTGCGGTCACGAACGCCGCGACGAATAATATGACCGAAATGATTGTCGGGCCGACAAACAACACCATTCCAGGCGGAACAATCGCCCTCGCTTCCATATACGGAATGAGCCAAAGCAGCAGCGCCCACCAAAGCGGTGACACCGCGACCAGAATGATGCCGGCAAACAGCATCGTTGCGTAAATCCAGTCGATCCTCGCGCGATCCTCGGGCAGGGCCTGACGATGATGAAAATGCAAATTCTCGAATGAGGCCGCGAGGCCGTAGAAAATGAACATGAATACAAGCGACGTGGCGGCTGCCTTGAGTATGTCAACAATTTTTTCACCCGATGCCGCGCCCGCCGTCATCAGCAACTCCCGACCAAAGTAACCCGTAACGGCCGCGAAAAGGGCAAGGCCGATGGCGACATAAAACATGCTGGAAGATATCCAGAAACGCTGCAATTGCGCCATCCTCTGGTGCGGCGTGCCGCGCCAGAGGAAGCGCTCTACCTTGTTCGGCTCATCTGGGTCATCCACGCGCTTGGTAAATATCCGCTTGCGCCAGCTCTGGTTCATTTTGGCGCGCTGCTCAGCCATGTATTCGCGATAGTGTTGCAAAAATTGTTCGTCGGTGACGCTACGCGGATAGGCGCGGAAAAAGCGGATGAGAAATAGTGGCGCTGCGAGAACGAGTAGGTAGAACACGAAATCTAACAATCCGCGCCAGTTATTTCCCCATGACCAACCGATCAACTGGCGATACACGTCGTGAGTTATGGCAAAGAAGAAATAGGCTGTGGCCAGCGAACATAGGGCAAGCGCTGCTGCGAGATAGCGGATGGCCGCGCTTTGCACAGCCTTGAGCGTGATGATCAGTGCGAGCATGCACGCGGCGACTCCGGTGACCGCAATCAGACCAAGTGCCAACCGCAGGAACCACGCACCCATCGGGCCTTCGGCTGATCGAAACAGTAAGTCTACAAAGAAAGGGTTCTCACCACGCGCGAGCGCGACTGGCGCGGGTAGCAGGACGAGCCAATGTGCAAAAACCATCGCCGCGACAATTGCAGCACCGATCACCAACCATCTGTTGACCAACGCTTGGACGATCTTATCAGCCATCCGATGCCCTCCCGTGAATGCGCCGGAATCGATTCGATACGGAGAATACTTGCAATCGATTTGTCGTGCGAGCATACCATTTGCTCAGGATCCCCGGGATTTGTTCGGCAGCAACGCCGCCACACATTTATGCGCAGACCTTGATCTTCCACGCGCTTCCCGGCACGATGCGCATTCCATTCTCAAACGATAAGAGCCCACGCGTGCCTACTCCCCACATCAATGCCCAGCCCGGTGATTTCGCCGAAACCGTCCTCATGCCCGGCGACCCGTTGCGCGCGCAATTCATCGCCGAAACCTGGCTCAAAGACGCGAAGCTGGTCAACACAGTTCGCAACATGTTCGGCTACACCGGCACCTATCAGGGCAAACGCATTTCCGTGATGGCGCATGGCATGGGTATTCCTTCGTGCAGCATTTACGCCACCGAGCTTATCAAGGATTACGGCGTGAAGACGGTGATTCGCGTCGGCTCCTGCGGTGCATTGAACAAGGAGATCAAGCTGGGCGAAATCATCATCGCGATGGGTGCCTCCACCGACAGCAAAGTAAACCGCATGCGCCTGATGGACCACGACTACGCCGCCATCGCCGATTACGATGTGCTGCGCATGGCGGTGGACGTGGCCAAAGAGCAGAAGAAGGCGGTACGCGTCGGCAACGTGTTCTCCGCCGACCTGTTCTACACGCCGCAGCCGGAGCTATTCGACAAGCTGGAGAAAATGAATGTGCTCGCCGTCGAAATGGAGCTCGCCGGCATCTATGGTTTGGCCGCCGAATACGGTGCGCGCGCACTGGGAATTCTCACCGTATCGGATCAGATTCGTACCCATGAACACATGAGTACTGAGGACCGGCAGACGAGTTTTGGCGCGATGATTGAATTGGCGCTGGAGACAGCGGTGCGGTTGTAGGGCTGTGACATAAGCGAGCGATATATGATGAAGATCGCCTATTGGCGGGGTGTTTCATGGCTTTTGGCTTGGGAGGCGCGCCAGTGTTTGAGTAAGCCTGGCGTGGACAAAGCCAATTTCATGTACAAGCAACTGCCCGCCGACTAGTTAAACTATGAATGTCACCATGTCCACCATCCCCCGCACTCACGCCGATGTCCAAGGGTTTATCAACTTGATGTTGGTCGCTTGTGAAGACGCAACAATCAACGGCACCTTGCAAGACCTGCTCTCGCTCCCTAACGACACCCGCAAAGCCGCGGTGTACAAGCTGGTGACGCACCTGCGCGGACTACAGCATTGCCCGAACTGATCGACGCGATTGCCTGCCTGCTCGATGATGAGGTGGCAGAGAAAGCGTTTCAGGCGATTTACCATTGCGCGCGCGTTGCACGGTAGGGAAGCACTCCCTCGCTTCAGCAACTGCATGACCAACGGCTACCAAGCTGGCCTGCAAGACGAGCCAACGGCACGGTCCTAGCCGAAACGATAAGCATCCATTACCAGCGCATTTCCTTCGAAGCCTTCGAACACGCGCTCAGGTTCTGCATCCGGGCCGGCCGCACCCAACGCGACGAACAGCGGCAGGAAATGCTCCTCTGTCGGATGCGCGCGACCCGCGTCGGGTGCCTGATCGCGATACGCGGTAAGTGCGTTGAGGTCGTGCGCAGCAAGGTGGTCAAACACCCAATTCTGAAATTTCTGCGCGTACGGCGCGGGCGCAGTTTGTCCGCGCGACATCATCCAATCGCGCAAGTTGTGCGTCAGATGTCCCGAACCGACGATCAATACGCCCTCAGAGGTCAACGGCGACAGCGCGCGGCCAACGTCGTAATGGTGGCGTGGATTCATTGCCGTTTGCACCGATAGCTGCACGACAGGCACATCGGCGTCCGGATACATTTTCAGCATTGGTACCCAAGTGCCGTGATCAAAGCCGCGACAGCCATCGATACCAGCGGTGAGGCCTGCACCTTTCAACATTGCCTGCGCTTTGGCGGCGATGTCAGGTGCGCCCGGTGCCGTGTAGCTGATCTTGTAGAGCGCTTCGGGGAAACCGCCGAAGTCATAAATCATCGATGGTTTTGCGTTACCCGATAACATCGGCAGATTGGTTTCCCAATGCGCCGTCACCATCAGCACTGCCTTGGGCTTGGGCAATTCTTTTGCAAGCGCCGCCCACACTTCACCGGCAGCACCGGCGTCGATCGCGTGCATGGGTGAGCCGTGGGAGAGAAAGAGTGTTGGGAGTTTTTGCATGATGGTTTTTCTCGCCAGGAATTTTGATTTTTTGCGACGATGCGTAACGCAGCGATCATGGCTTGCTCCTTCCCCCGGCGACGGGAGAAGGAGCAAGTCAGTGACGTAGCCAACTTGCACAGCCGCGTTCGGCGCCGGTCGCCGTCCGATTCATTGCCGCAATGAAATGGCCATGAAATTACTTGATCAATCCCTCCGCCCTCAACGCTTCCTGCACCTTTGGCCGCGCCGCAACGCGCGCCTGAAACGCAGCCAGCACGGGCCATTTGGCGATATCGAGTCCGACCCACTGGCCCCAGTTTAGTACGGTGAACAGATAGCCGTCGGCGACGGTGAACGTATCGCCCAACAGGTAATCCTTGCCGTCGAGTTGCTTGCTGAGCCAGTCGAAGCGTTTACCGAGTTTGTCTTTGAAGCCTTGCTTCACTTCCGGTGCCATCGCGGGATCGAATAGCGGGCTGAATCCTTTGTGAATTTCGGAGGTGATGAAATTGAGCATCTCCTGCAAACGATAGCGCGCCATGGTGCCTGCTGCGGGCGCCAGGCCGGATGCGGGATTTTGATCGGCGATGTACTGAACAATTGCCGGGCCCTCGCTCAAGTATTCGCCATTGTCCAGTTGCAGCAGTGGCACGTAGCCTTTGCTATTGATGGCCCAGAAGTCACCGCCACCATCGAGTACCTTCGTCTTCGTGTCAACTTTTTGTGTCGTGAATGGCAGGCCCGCTTCGAGCAGGGCGATACGCGGGGAAAGTGAACAGGCACCGGGGGAGAAGAACAATTTCATGAGATTCCTTTTTGTTTGGTTAAACGAGAATTGCGTTGGTGAGAACAATTATGCTGGTTGCGTGATTAGGGATAAAGCGCTTAAATGGCAATTGTTTATCCCATTATTCGCAATAATGAAAATATGGCACTAGACAGACTGTTGGCGATGTCGGTGTTCGTGAAAGTGGTGGAGCAAGGTAGCTTCGCGCGTGCTGCCGAGCGCATGAACATGTCGACCTCTGCGGTATCGCGGCAGATTGCCGATCTGGAGACACATCTAACGACGCGCCTGCTGAATCGCACCACACGGCGCATTTCGCTGACCGAAAGCGGTCAGGCCTACTTCGAGCGGGCGCTGCACCTGTTGGCCGATCTGGAAGAAACCGAAGCCGTGGTATCGAGCAGCACAGTCAACCCGCGCGGCACCATTCGGCTTACCTGTTCGACCAGCTTCGGCGTGCCGCATCTGGCGCCCGCCATCGGTGCATTTCAGTCACGCTATCCCGATGTTCGATTTGATATCTCGGCGTCGAACCGTTTTGTCGATCTCGTCGAAGAAGGGCTGGATCTGGCGATTCGTATCGGCGACCTTGGAAATCCGAATCTGATCGCACGCCGGATCGGCAGCATGCGCCTGGTCGCGTGTGCGTCACCAGACTACCTGAAGCGCAATGGCACGCCAAAGCATCCGGACGATCTGGCCCATCACAATTGCTTCACCTACGAATATGCACCGGTCAAGAATCAATGGACGTTTCAAGATCGCAAAAAGAGCGAGATCAAGGTTCGCATCGATGGCAGCGTGCATGCCAACAACGGCGAGATGCTGACGGCCATTGCTGAGGCGGGTGTGGGCATTGCGCTGGAGCCTGATTTCATCGTCAATTCGCTGCTGGCATCCGGTGCACTGGTGGAGATACTCAAGAACTTCCGGCCTGCGCCGTACAACATCTATGCCGTGTACGCCAGTCGGCGACATCTCTCGGCCAAGGTGCGAACGTTTGTGGATTTTCTTGCCGAGCGCTTCTCGACAACGTCGGAGTTGAACTAAGCAGGATCGATCAGGGCTTCGCGTGGAGCGCCGACGATGTAGAGCGCGTCTTCCAGTGACGCACGCAGATTGTCCTCGCCCATACGTTTGACGAAGCCGCTGCGTTTCATCAGCATCAGCGGCTGTTCGTTCGCGCCGGCGATCATCATCAGTCCACCGCGCCTGGTCATCAATTTGTGCAGACTCTCCAGTGCCTCAAGGCCGGTGTTATCCATGTTGATGGTTTGGTGCATTTCCACGATCAACACATCCGGTAGTTTTCCGGCGGGATCGAGCAGCGATTCGAGTTTGGTCACCGAGCCAAAAAACAGCGAGCCGAATATACGTACCGCCCCGACCACGCGTCCGTCGGGGAGTTGCGATTGCGACGACGGCAGGTCGATGACATCAACGCGCGTGAGTGACGACACCCGATAGATGAAAAACAAACTGGACAGGATCAGGCCGACCTGTACTGCAACGACCAGATCGAACACCACGGTGAGGAAAAATGTAGACAGCATCGTGATGCGATAAAACATCGAGAATTGTTTGAGCTTCGCAAATTCTCCCCACTCGGCCATGCTGTAAGCGACCCACAAAAGGATCGCAGCCAGCGCGGCCAGAGGAATATAGCCAGCGAGCGGCGCGGCAACGACAATCACGAGCAGCAACGTGACTGCATGTACGATGCCGGCCACCGGCGAGCGCGCACCAGAACGGATATTGGTCACGGTGCGTGCGATGGTACCGCTGGCAACGATGCCGCCGAAAAACGGCGTGAAGAAATTAGCTACGCCTTGCGCCATCAATTCCTGATTCGGATCGTGGCGGTCGTTGATGAGGCCGTCGGCCACACGGGCGCACAGCAACGATTCAATCGCGCAGAGCAACGCAATGGCAATCGTGGGTGCAACGAGATTCCGCGCCGTATCCCAATCGAAGGCCGGAAAATGCGGTAGTGGCAGGCCGCGGGGCAATTCACCGAACTTGCTGCCGATGGTTTCCACATGCAAATTGAACAGCCACACCGCCAGCGACCAGCCGATGAGCACGACGATTGTCGACGGCAGCTTGGACATAACGCGCGCCCAGTTTTTTGGCTGCGGACGATAAGACACCGGCCATAACACGATGAGCAGTAACGACGCCGCACCGATAACAAACGCCATCCAGTTGATCGTGTGAATGTGCGCAGAAATGACCGAGATCAGCGAGAAGAAATTTGATGGCGGCTTGGGGATATCCAGGCCGAAAAAATCTTTTACTTGTGAGACACCGATAATGATCGCGATACCCGCCGTGAAGCCGATCACGATCGAAATCGGGATGAAGCGCACCAGATTGCCCATCCTGAACGCTCCCATGGCGAACAGCAACACGCCGGCCATCATGGTGGCGATAAGAAGATTGGCGACGCCGTATTTTTCGACAATGCCGTATAGCAATGCGACGAACGCGCCGGCGGGACCGCCGATCTGCACCCGCGATCCGCCGAGCGCCGAAATTAGAAAGCCGGCGACAATTGCTGTGACGATGCCCTGCTCCGGCCGCACACCGGAGGCGATACCGAATGCCATTGCCAGCGGCAGTGCGACGACACCGACCGTCAGCCCGGAGGCAAGGTCTTTGACGAAATCGTCTTTGTTGTACGTCTTCAAGTGCGCCAGAATGCGCGGTCTGAAGCGAAACGCTTTCAGCGTTCTAAGCAGGGTGGCGAGAGCCGGATTCAAGAGAGCGGGCTTGGGTGATGAATGCAATCGTTGCGCATGGTTGCGCGAGGGGATTGAAATCCATTATGCGCCCGATCAAGCGGGATCAAGTCGGACTTCGATAATTACGCTATGCGGGCCGCGAATATACCCAGGCGAGCAAGGCGTCCTGTGCCGCCTGCGTCTGTGCAGCGTTGGCATGATTGGCGATCATGATGACGATCCAGCGTTTGCCGCTCTGGTCGAGTACATAGCCGGCGATGGCCCGCGCATCGTTGAGCGTGCCGGTCTTTACATGCGCCTGTCCTGCGATGGTCTCGCCCTTGTTACGCCGGCGCAGCGTCCCATCGAGCCCAAGCAGGGACATCGACGAGATGAATTCGGGCATGACACTGGAGCGAAACGCGGCATCGAGCATCTGTGCAAGCGATGCGGCGCTGATTCGTTCATTGCGGGAAAGTCCTGACCCGTTTTCGAGTACCAACTCCGGTGCGGCGATATTCTTTTTGGCCAGCCACTCCTTGATGATCTGCACCGAGCGGCTGGCATTGCCCGGTTCCTTTATGTTGCCGACCCAGGCCTCCGCCGACAGCGTGATAAAAAGCTGCCGCGCCATCACGTTGTTGGAGAACTTGTTGATATCGCGCACCACGTCCGCGAGCGGTGGCGATTCGGTCGAGGCGATCAATCTGGCGTTGGCGGGTGCTGGCGCGAGCTTTACCGCTCCGTCCCATTTACCACCGCTTGCCCGCCAGAGACTGGCGAATACGCCACCGACAAAACGGGCGTGATCGAGCAGCGAAATATTCCACACACGTTCGCCACAACTGCGCGAAAAATTGCCCGTGAACGACACCTTTACGCGTGTCGGATTGATTTCCTGCACATCAAGCAGGATGCGCTCACGCAATTCACCGCAGGGTCCGTCGACCAGCTTCACCCGATTGCTGATTTCAAGCTGCGCGGGCTTGACATCCGGTGCAATAGAAACCGTTTTATTGTCCAGCGATGGCGAAAAAAAGAAGCGTACGGTTTTGAAATTGAGCAGCAGCGCATCGGGGCCGACGTTGTAAGCGCGCAATGCTTCACCGTCGAACGCGGCGTCATTTTGGGCGACGTTCTCGAAAAATGAACGGTCGAGAGTCAAGTCGCCCTGAATATCATGGAGTCCACGGTCGCGTAACTGGCGGATCATCGCGGCGAAACGTTCGCTGGTTAGCTTCGGATCGCCCGTGCCTTTGAGAATCAGGTCACCGCGCAGGGTGCTGCCGAACATTTCGCCGGTGCTGAACATCTCTGTTTTCCAGCTGTATGTCGGGCCGAGCAACTCAAGGCCAGCAAAAGTGGTCACCAGTTTGATGACCGAGGCCGGATTCATGGGGTTGGCCACGTTAAGCGCAAGCAAGGAATCTCTGGCGCCGACTTCCTTGACGAGGATGGCGACATTTTCCTGCGGCACTTTTACTTTGGCGAGCGCCTCGGCAACTGCAGGCGGCAGCGACTGCGCGCTGGCCATCGTCGCCAGGGTCAGGCTTACGCTCAACAGCAAAAACTTTACATTCATTGCGGACAATCCTCGTTGATGATGGCGATGGTCTGTTCGACCAGCCACTTGAATTCGTCGTCTTCGATGACATACGGCGGCATGAAATAAACGCTGTTGCCAATCGGTCGTAGCAAGACGCCGCGCTTCAGGCTCGCGGCAAAAAATTCGCGTGCGAACGTGGGCCTGGCACCTTTGATGTCGAACGCCCAGATCATCCCCAAGTGGCGGAAATTTTCCACTTTCTCATGCTCTCGAATCACTTTTGCAAAAAGCGAAAATCGCGCGGCCTTGTCGCGATTCTTTTCGATCACTGCATCGGACTCGAAAATATCCAACGTAGCCAGCGCCGCGCGGCAGGCGAGCGCGCTGCCGGTGTAGGAGTGTGAATGCAGAAAGCCACGGGCAACATCGTCGTGATAGAAGGCTGCATAAATGGCGTCCTTCGTTAGCACACAGGAGAGCGGCAGATAACCGCCAGTGAGTCCTTTTGAAAGACACACGAAATCGGGCAGTATCGCCGCCTGCTCGTAGGCGAACATGGTGCCGGTGCGGCCAAAGCCGGTCATGATTTCGTCGGCAATCAGGTGCACCTGATATTTGTCGCAAAGTTCGCGCGCGCGTTTCAGGTAATCCGGCGAGTACATGCGCATGCCGGCCGCACCCTGTACCAGCGGCTCGACAATCAGCGCGGCAATTTCCTGATGGTGTACCTCAAGGAGTTGTTCGAGTGAAACACTAGCATTGGCGACGCTTTCAGCGCGTTTTGCCTCGGTGATGCCCGTCGTTAGGCGATCTACGTTTTCATTTCCAGGGAACGGCACGAGCAGGTTGTTGTTCAACAGCGGCCCGTACGCATCGCGAAAAATCGCCACGTCCGTCACCGACAGCGCGCCGATGGTTTCACCGTGGTAGCTGCCTTCGAGGCTGACGAACTTTTTCTTGTCAGGCTTTCCACAATTGCGCCAATAATGAAAGCTCATCTTCAATGCGATCTCTACCGCACTGGCGCCGTCGCTGCCGTAAAACGCGTGCCCCAGGCCGGTGAGCGCAGCCAACCGCTCGGAGAGTTGCACCGCCGGCTCGTGGGTGAAGCCCGCGAGCATCACGTGTTCGAGCCTGTCGATCTGTTCTTTCAAGGCGGCATTGATGCGTGGATTGGCGTGACCGAACAGATTGACCCACCACGATGACACTGCGTCGAGATAACGTTGGCCCTCGAAGTCAATCAGCCACACACCTTCGCCGCGCGCAATTGGCACGAGCGGAAATTGTTCGTGGTGCTTCATCTGCGTGCAGGGATGCCACACGCTGGTGAGAGATCGCTCGACGATATTTTTGTTGGTGATTTTTTCCGGCATGGCGCAGCGAATGTATCACAAGCGGTTTCGATCTCACCTGCGGTGTGTGATGAACGTGGGGACGTTCTGGCACCCAGCACACGCGTCTGCTAGCAACACATCGCCCTAAAGGTATGGCGAAATGATGGCGTGCTTATTGCATGTAATTGCTTGCTCTTTCAGTCGCACGATTTGTTTTATCTGTCTCGCCCCTTTGTAACCAGGAGATAAGAAATGAATTTGCTAGGCTTGATCGAATCGCAAATGATATCCAACCGATTGCCGCTGGTGGCTGTGACCTTAGCGGCGGTCCCGCATACCAATACGCCTACCGTGCTGACCCTGCACTGGCACGGTTTTGTCGAAGTGCGCCTCACTGACGACTCCGAGACCGTCGCCTACCAGTCGGTGCCCAGCTCGGCATTGCAGGTCAACGAGCGCTGGGACCGATTCGACGACCTCGATCACGAGGCCCTTGAAACAGCGTGGGAGCTGGGCGCTTGGAATCTGGAGCGCACTGAGGCACAGCCGTTCGCCCGCCTAGGTGCTGAGTCGCACGAAACGGTGATCGGCATGCATGCCTTTGGTGCGTCACCGATCTGCATCGACGGCGATTCGCCGATTGTCGCCGACGTGCCCGACGCGGATGACCTCATTGAAGCGGCATCACGCGAAGGCTATGTGCAGTGGCTGTTTCGTCCGGTGCGGGGCGGATTGTGGAGCAAAACCAGCGATGACGAAACGCTCGAAGCCGGTGGATACCGCAATCCGACCTGCCCATTGCTGAGCAAGCCAGTTGCAGCAAGAACGTTACACGCCAGAGCGCGCAGAGTAATTTACCCGTTCGGGCGGAGTAGACCCGCACTACTGGCGGGCGACAGCTAGCGAATTGTTCGGGGAGTGTTCTGATAATTTTTCAAAAAAAACTGTCATTTCGAGCGCGGCGAGGAATCGGCTTCGACGTCAAGAAGCGATGTCGCCGATTCCTCCCCCAATCAAGCCGGCTCAAAATGACAGCGATACTCACTCGCCTTTGTTAGCGCCTACTTCCAGCCGGCTTCTTTACTGCAAGCAGTCGTCTCTGCCTTGTGGGTCTTTTCCCAGGTCGTGATCGACGCGGTTTCGTTCTTGTCCATCTTGTCGTTCATGCAGCTGCAATATTTCTTGACGACACTCGCAGTCGCGCCTTCGTCCTTGTTGTCTCGCACGCATTTTGCGATCCATTTGTCATCGTCCGCGTCCGCCATGGCAGGGCCACCGACCAGCGACAGTGCAAAGCAGGATGCGGCGAAGAGTGTGGAGATTTTTGCTTTCATGATGTTGTCCTTATCGAAATAGAGTTGAATGTCGCGAATTCGTCGCGCTCGCGGCCGGCAAAGCTAAAAAGATGACCGGCTTATTCTAGTTATCGGATTTCGGAAGCGAAACTGTCACCAAGTTGAAAATATTTTTTGCACGCCGTCGCGTTACACGCAGAACGCCATTTGGCGGTCATCTCGGAGCATAAATACTTCGAACGCCGCGCCAGTGCTTGTGTTTCGCGTACTAGTGTGAATCGCGCTGCCTATCGTATGATTCCCGCACAACATGATGCCAGCAGAATTTATCGCCAAATGGAAAGACAACAAGCTCTCCGAGCGCGCGGGTGCACAGGCGCACTTTCTCGATCTCTGCGAACTACTCGGCGTCGATAAGCCAGGCGACCCCGACAACTACTGCTTCGAGCGTGGCGCGAAGAAAACCGGGTCGCTAACGGGCAAGACCGGTTGGGCGGATGTGTGGAAGCGCCAGTGCTTCGCCTGGGAATACAAGACGCCTGGCACCAATCTTGGCCCGGCGCTGAAGCAGTTGATGACCTACGCGTTGGCGTTGGACAATCCACCGCTGCTGGTCGTGAGCGACCGCGAGCGGATCGAAATCCACACCCATTTCACCGGCACGCCGTCCGAAGTCGACACCATCGCCATTGGCGACATCGGCACGCCGGAGAATCTGAAAAAGCTGCGCTGGCTGTTCAGCGACCCCGAACAGTTCAAGCCCAAACGCACCCGCACCGCCATCACCCTGCAGGCCGCCAAGCTGATCGGCGATCTAGCGTGGGATATGCAGCGACGCAATCACGATCCTCAAAAAGTCGCGCACTTCCTCAACAAAATCATCTTCTGTCTCTTTGCCGAAGACGCCAAAGGCCCGGCCAGCGAGCCGTTGCTGCCGAACCGTCTGTTCTCGAAAGTGTTGGAAACCGGGCTCAAGGATGTCGAGCGTTTCCAGCGCCAATTGAAGAATCTGTTCGGTGCCATGTCCAACCGGCACGGCGAGTTCGGCGAGCACATGATCCAGTGGTTTAACGGCGGCTTGTTCGATGACGACCTCACCCTGCCGCTCACCCGCGACGATCTCGAAAAACTCACCAACGTCGGCCTGCTCGACTGGAGCGCCATCGAGCCCTCCATCTTCGGCACCCTGTTCGAACGCGGGCTGGACCCGGCAAAGCGCAGCCAGCTCGGTGCGCACTACACCGATCCCATCTCCATCATGCGTATCGTCAACCCGGTGATCGTCGAGCCGCTGCTAGCCGAATGGGCGGAAGAGAAGCAACACATCGCCGCGCAGATGGACGTGCTGCACCAACTCGAAAATAGCAGGAAGCCCACCGAGAAAACCAAGGCCACCAATGCGCTCAAAGATGCCACGCACCGCTACATCGGCTTCAAGGAGCGGCTGAAGAATTTCAAGGTACTGGACCCGGCTTGCGGTAGCGGCAATTTTCTGTATCTTGCATTGCAAGCGCTGAAAGATATCGAGCTGCGCGTTGGACTTGAGGCCGAGGCGCTGGGACTGGAGCGTGGTTTTCCGGAAGTCGGGCCGCAGGCGATGCACGGGATCGAGCTCTCGCCATACGCGGCCGAGCTCGCCAAGGTGACGGTGTGGATCGGCGATATTCAATGGATGTTGAAGCATGGGTTTGCGCCGAGTAGAGAGCCGATATTGAAAACGCTGGATGGCATCCAATGCCGCGACGCCCTACTCTCCCCTCCCCCCCCGGGAGAGGGGCCGGGGGTGAGGGCAGCCCAAACAACCGCGAAAGAAGGGCCAGGAACAAGGGCAGCCCCCATACACAATCCACCCCTCCCCGACGACATCAAAGCCTACGCGCGCACCATGCGTTCCACCCCCACCGACGCGGAAGCATTCGTGTGGGGCGCGCTACGCGACCGGCGCATGGCAGGATTCAAATTCCGTCGCCAGCATCCAGTGGGCCGCTACATCCTGGATTTCTACTCGCATGATTTAGCCTTGGCGATCGAACTCGATGGCGGCCAGCATCAGGATGCCGTGCCATACGATCAGACCAGAACTGACGCGCTTGCCGAGAATGGAATTCGTGTCGTGCGCTTTTGGAACAATGACGTTCTGGCCAATCCGGGCGCGGTGCTTGAAGCGATCTGGAACGAGGTGCATCAGTCACCCTCATCCCCAGCCCTTCTCCCGGCGGGAGAAGGGAGTCGCCCGGCGGAGTGGCCGACGGTGGACGCGATCATCGGTAATCCGCCGTTTCTTGGTGGTAGCAAGATGCGCGAGCAACTTGGCGTAGACTATACCGAAGATTTGCGCAACATTTACCAAGGTGTAGTTCCTGGTGGCGCAGACCTCGTATGCTTTTGGTTTGCGAAAGCACAGCAAGCCATTGAAAGTGGTGGTGCCAAGCGCGCTGGTTTGGTCGCAACGAATTCCATTCGCCAATCCACCAACCGACCAGTGCTGGAACGCATTGTTGCGACCGGAAAAATCTACAACGCGTGGAGCGACGAGGAATGGGTGAATGAGGGCGCGGCGGTGCGCGTTTCCATTCTTTGCTTCACTAACAATCAACCTGCGCAAGGTTCGCCGTCGCCAATGTTCCTGGACGGACGCGAAGTAGGAAACATCAATGCGAACTTGACCGCAACGGAAGTCGGGACCATTTCGTTTAATGTGACGCACGCCAAGCCACTCCCGGAAAATGCCGGAATCAGCTTCCAGGGTTCGCAGAAAATTGGCGCATTCGATATCGATGGCGAACTCGCGCGTGCGTGGCTGAAATTACCCAATCCGCACGGGAATGCGAATAGCGATGTACTCAAGCCAAGCTGGAATGGAATCGACCTTACACGGCGGCCGCGCGACGGATGGATTATCGACTTTGGCACATCAATGCCCGAAACCGAAGCCGCACTTTATGAAGCGCCTTTTCAACACCTTGTTGAAAACGTGAAAGCCGAACGACTTGAAAACAATCGCGAGTCATATCGAAAAAACTGGTGGAAGCATGGCGAACCACGCATTGCAATGCGGGCAGCAATTGCACCGCTTGGCCGCTACATCGCGACCCCGGAAGTAGCGAAGCATCGCCCGTTTGCAATGGTCCATGGTGCTGTTCTACCCGACAAGAAACTGATCGTTATCGCAAGCGATAGCGATACTATCTTTGGTGTTCTGACGTCGTACATTCACGAGTGCTGGACCCTAGCCTTGGGTGGACGGCATGGAGTAGGCAATGATCCCTATTACAACCCAACGCTCTGCTTCCAAACCTTCCCCTTCCCCAAAGGCCTAACCCCCAACCTAAAACCCGAGCAATACACCAACCCCCACGCCGCCGACATCGCCGCCGCCGCGAAGCGTCTGAACGAACTGCGCGAAAACTGGCTGAACCCGCAGGAATGGGTGGACGTGGTGCCGGAAGTCACCGCACTCCCTTCCCCCGCCGGGGGAAGGGCCGGGGATGAGGGCTGCCAACATCAGTACCCCGACCGCATCATCCCCAAACCCGAATACGCCAAAGCGATCAGGGTACGCACGCTCACCAATCTCTACAACAAGCGCCAGGCCGGCGACGTGCAATGGCTTGAAGACGCGCACCGCACACTCGATGCCGCCGTCGCCCGCGCCTACGGCTGGGACGACTACACGCCGCAGATGGCGGACGAGGAGATACTGCGACGGTTGTTGAAACTGAACTTGGAGCGCACGGCGAAATGACGAAAAAGGCCGTTTTGAAAACAAATTACGTGTTGGTAGATTTTGAAAATCGTACAGTCAAGTCAATCGCATTGCTGGCGGGCGAACAGTTTCGCGTTTACCTTTTTTTGGACAGGAGTAATACCAAGGTCGCGACCGAGCTTGCGATGGGGATGCAGTCGCTGGGTGATCGCGCCACCTACGTGAGGCTTGAGTCGGCTGGCAAGAACGTGATGGATTTTCATATCGCGTATTACATCGGCGAACTCGCGGCCTCTGACCCGGGCGGGTTCTTTCACATCATTTCCGGCGACAAGACGTTTGACCTGCTGATCGAACACATCAAGGGCCGGAAGATTTTCGCCGCGCGTTCCGAATCGATTGAGGAAATGCCGTGCTTCCGCGAGCCGCCCGCGCCTGCCCCCGCGAAGTCCAAGAACAAACCGACAGCGACAGCTACGGAGCCTGATGACCTGATGGAACACTGGATTGAGCTTGTGTTGGAAGAGCTGATCACGCGCGGCGAATCGCGACCGGTTCGGATGAAGACACTGGTCAGCACCATTCATGCCCGCATCGGCAAGGATCGTTCCCAAAAAGAGGCGGAAGCGGTCAGGGATGCTCTCGTTGCGCGAAGGATTATTGCGCTAGATGGCGTCAAATTCACATACAAGCTGCCAAGGGTGAAGTAGCGGACTCGAATGCGAAGGAGTATTACGTTTTCGTTCGACGTAAACTAATCATTCGCCAGCTGTAGTAAGGCCTCGGCAAAGTCTTCAGTGAGGTCGTGGCGGTCAAATAGCACCTGCTTGTTTGCGCTGATCAGCGCACGCAAATCGCGATTCACAGTTGAGTTGCCCGCGGCGTCGATAGCTGTACTGACGTAATCTTCCACATTCGTGGCAATCAATGCATCGGCATTCATCATGCGCAACATTGCTGCCGTCTGGCGACCCCGCATGAAACGGCCGGGCAGGGTCACCACCGGTACGTCACCCGCGAACGCGTCCAGGCTGGTGCCGCCGCCTGACCAATGAAACGGATCGAGAATGACATCGGCCAGCCTGAGTGCCTGGCGAAAAGCTTGTTGGCTCAACCGCGGCAGGAATTTGACTTGCCCTCTGGCGCCAATTGCGCGCTCGGCCAGTGATCGTGTCAGCCGGTCCGCAAACGCCATGGTGATCGCACGACTGTCTGCCTGAAAGAACACCAGCACGGCGGCGTGATCGCGTTCGAGAATGTCGACAAAGGCTGTGTCCATGTCGGGATGTATCTTGAATAGCGACTGTGGGCAGAAGTACAATCGGCCAACGGCGGGCAGGCCGAAATCTGCGCGACTGTTCATCGCTGCCACTGTCGGCAACGCGAAGTCGACGCCGATCCCATCGAGCAGCACGACACGCTCCGAGTAATGCAACTCGTAGTCAGCAGGCTCCATCGACTGGCAACTGAAATAGACGTCGATCATGCTGCTGCCTGTCGTGACCGGATGTCCCCAGGCGGCGCACTGGATGCGCGCGAGGCGGCAATTGGCGAGCAGGTAAGTACCGCTACTCATGCCGACTTCCGGGTAGATCAGGATATCCAACGCATCGCCGCGTATCTGCTGTGCGTTGCTGTGCGCATCTCCCTGCAATCGCACGAAGTGCTCGGCAGCGGCGCCGATACGTGCGGTGACGGCATCGTTGGTCTGCCCGGTGTAATAGACGAATCGCTCAAATCTCGACGCATCGAGTTGCGTGATCCAGCGCTCAAAATAATTGCCCGCCGTGCAGGCGTAAAACCACTTGCCGACAAAGCCGACGCGAATTTTCCGGTCGACCGTTGATCGCGGTGAATGAATCGGCGCGGGCTGTCCTGCTTGTTGCCCCGCCCGCAGTGCCGGATCAGCCGCATCGATCATTGAGCCAAGAATATTGGCGTAGCGGCGCTGCAAGGCTAAGTCATTTTCGCCCTGATAGGCCAACAGGAAATTGGTTCGCGCCAGCCTGAAGATTTGCGCCGGGTCGCGCTGCAGCGAAGGCAACATTGCCTCAAGCTCAGTCAAGCCCGTTTCAAATTTCTGCCGTTTTGCCGACAGGTCGGGCTTGTCGGCGTACACCATCGGCAATAGCAGGCGTGCATCGATCTGAAGGGACAAACATGCCGGATGGTGCACTGCGGCCTTCGCGGCAATGTCCCGCGCTTGTTCAGAGAGCCCCTGCTCCTGTTTCACAAAAACCAGCAGGGACAAGAGAATTTCGTCGGCGCTAAACAGCGCCAGCGCCTGGGAGATCGCTGCTTCTGCGCGCGGGAATTGTCTGGACTCTGCCAACCATCTTGTCAGCGACCGCCAGGCTGCGAGATCGTGCGGATGGGTGCGTACGCGGGTTTCGTAGAGTTCGATGGCGCCGGCGACATTGCCAGATCTGTACAGTTCGCTGGCGCGCGCCTCGAACTGGCTAGCCTCTTCCGAATCTGGTTGAACGGCAGTCGGCACGGCAATTACCCCGGCAGCGTACTGCCCGTAGGCAGGCCCTCGATCACCTCCCTGCCCAGCGCCTGCAATATCGTGCCGAGCGCCGCTGTCGGCGCCGGGTCATTGAACAATCGCGCCGTGTTGGCGAGAATTTTCTTCGACATGGCATCGCGATAAGGCCTGTCGGTAGCTACGCGCTTGGCGATCGCCAGATATTCGTCGACGGTAGACGCAATCAGCTCTTCTATGCCAAGCAATGTAAGCATTCCCATCGTCTGCCGGCCACGCATAAATTTGCCGGGAAGCGTCACCGTCGGCAGCCCCATCGCCAGCGCATCGAGCGAAGTATTGCCGCCGGACCAATGCAGCGTATCGATCATCACATCACACACGGCATTTATACGTTTGAAATCGTCGTGACTCGAATAGGGCAGCAACTTCACACGTCCCTGCGGCGCAACGCCCTGTTCGGCAAATGCCTTTGAGAGACGCGCGACAAAACGCTGCGTCACGCCTTCGTTTTGTCCGGCGAACATCACCAGCACGCCCTGTGGGTCGTTGGCCATCGCCGTTACCAGCACTCGATCATTGGCCGGGTGCACTTTGAACAGCGACTGCGAGCACAGGTACAGATTTGCTTTTTCGGGCAATTGATAGTCCGCCCGGGTCCTGGACGCCGCCACGCCCGATACCGTCGGTAACGCGTAGCGCGACCCAATGCCGGGAAGCGTCAGCAAGCGCTCGTTATAATGCGCCTGCGCATTTACCGGCTCCATGGCCGCACAGGAAAGGTAATAGTCGATGTTTGTGTGTCCGGACGTAACCGGATGTCCCCAGGCGCTGATCTGCACAGGTGCCAAGCGCAATGCGGCCATGAGGAAGCACATCTTGTCCATCCCCAGCTCCGGATAGATCAGGATATCGAGCGAGTCGGCAGCGATGCGCTGAGAGAAAAATATGAAATTCTCATCGCCCTGCACATAGTGGTCGGCGTTTTGACGGCACTGCGTGGCCACTACATCGTCGACGACATGCGTGTGGTAAACGAATACTTCAAACACGCTACGATCCAGATCGGTTATCCAGTTCGCAAAGTAATTGCCAACCGTACTGTTGAAGAAAAAGCGGCTCAAGAATCCGACGCGGATTCGCCTTCCTGCGACCCTATTGCGCTGTTGCATGTTGATCGCATCCGCCTGCCCGGGCATCGCGTACGCCAAGACCTTGTAGAGAAATTCGCCGTAACGGCGCTGCAATTGAGTATCGTCGCCACCCTGATAAGCGAGCAGGAAATTGCTGGGCGCGGCGTTGCCGAATCGTTCGCGATTGACTCCCTGCGAGAGCGCCTCGACGTTTGCAAGCAGATACTCGACACCTCGTTCATAGCGATCGCGGCAGGCCGCAAGATGCGCTTCGCTGGCGTAGATGTTGGGTAGCAACAGTGCTGCACGCGCGGTCGTCATCAAATCATTCGGTCGCAATTCCAGGGAACGCTGATACGCGTCCAGCGCACCGAGCAGATCGTCACGACCAGTGAGAAGGTCGCCCAGCCAGGTCCACAGCTCCGCGCGCCCGGGTGAAAGTGCCAGCGCGCTGCGGATGATTTTTTCAGCGTCGTCCTGCCGCTTGAGCTTGCATAGCACCAGGGCCATCAGTAGCGAGGATTCGACGAGATCCGGTTTCAATCGCAACGCATTGGCCAATGCCTCTTGCGCCGCCTGTGGGTCGCCCAGCATGTTGTGCGCGGTCGCGAGCAAGTGATGTCCGTGCGCATAGTCTGGCTGTAGTTCCATGGCGCGTTTGGCGGAGTTCACGGCCTCATGCAACTGCAGCAGGCGCATCTGCGCGACGGCAAGATTTGCGTAGGCTCGGGCATATTGCGGGTTGTCGCGTACGGCCTGCATAAACGCAAGACTGGCCTCTTCGATCCTGCCCAGATCGGAAAGCAATATGCCAAGGTTATTGTGCGCCTGTGAGAAAGCGGGGCGCAGGCGGATCGCCCGTCGCAACAACTCAACAGCGCCATCAAGCTTGCCGAGATCCTGTTCGATATTGGCCGCGGTCAGGTGGAAGTCTGCGTTTTGCGGATCGAGGTCCATGGCACGGCGCATCGAAGTCTGCGCGGCGACCAGTTTTCCCGTACGAACGTTGGCCATCGCTAGCAGGCTAAATGCTTCGGCGTTGGTGGGCTCTATAGCCGTCAGCGTCGATAGCTGCTGTAGCGCGAGTTCAGTCTTTCCACTTTGAAGTGATGTCCTCGCCTCAATGAGTGGTGTGTTCACGCCGACTCTTCCCGATTTGCAGCGTCGGTAACGGCGCGAATCAGTGCATCTTCAAAACGCCCGACATATTGAGCCATGTCATTTAGGCTGGATGATTGCAGCAAGGTACGCATTCGCTCGCACTGGGCTGTGCGCAGGCTGAGATCGTTGGCGAGCTTTACAGCGAGTTCGATATAGTCGCCCCCGCTGGCGGCGACCCCCGCTACCTCACCTAGCTGGCTCAGCATGGAAAGTGCTACCCGTTCTTCAGACATCCGGCCGGGCATGGTGACAATCGGGATGGCATCGAGTATGGCGGCACGGGCACTGAAATAGTCGCTGCCCGGCAGCGTGTCGAGCACGACGTCGATCAAGGGCGCCAATGAGACATCGCGCGGTCGCGGCGTGGTTGCGGGAATCATCACGATATTGGCCGGTTTGATGCCGCCGGCAAGCAACAGTCGCTTGATGATTTCACGATCAATGGCGAGCAAGGGACAGACCAGGAATATGGCAGCCGGTAATCGATCCGACAGTGATTTCCAGGTGGTGATACAACGCGCCGACAGGCGGGGGGCCGCTGCCAGAATGCCGAATACGGGCGTACCGACTGCGATGCCGAGCTGTTCCCGGGAAACAGGCAGCGGTGACGGTTGCGTCGGCAACAGCGGATGGGCACAGCCTTCCATCAACAGTGGCGCAGCAGAATCGGCTGGTGGATCGGTGCCGCGATCGGCAATCGCATCTGATAGCCGAAAATCGATGTCACCCAAGCCTGCGGGATTGGTCAATCCGGGAAACGTTAGCTGAACCGGCGCGGGACGACAGGAAAGAAGTCCCGGTTTTGCGTACGGACCGTGGCCCGCAATATCGACCAGGGCGTCCAAATCATCGGCCCGGATCGATTCGGCGGCGCGATGCTCATCGGATGTTGCCAATGAGGCCAGCGGGATACCCCGCTCAAGGAGCGCGGCGCTGATGGCGGGATCCACCGGGCTGATGGCATAGATTCTCAAACTCACCTTCGCCAGATTGTGACGCTGCACCAGGGTAACGACGAGATCCGCGATAAATGGCTGGACGAAATCAACCAGCAAACCGGCTCGCAATGGTGTGCGCGCTCCTTTGAGTTGGGGTGTTGTCGACGGTGGTGGATGTACGGCCCTCCCAGCTTCGCGGTATCGATTCTCCAGTCGCTGAAGCAGCATTGCAGGCACGTCGCGATAGCTGAGTGTGGCGAGAAGCTCGCCGATCAGCTCCAGCGCTGCTACATCGTCCTTTAGGACGGTCGCTGATTCGGCAAGCGGCAACAGTATTTCGGATTCGCCCTCCAGGTTCCCAGCGTCACGCGCGAGAAGGGACTCTAACAAGCTCGCAAGGTCAGTGTCTCGATGGACCGCCACAAATTTTCTTGCTTCTCCCGCCCAGTCTTCGCGCCGGCCTTGGATGTGCAGTAATTTGATCAATCGCAGATGCGCCGAAATTCGTACCCGTTTAGTGACCATTGCAAGCGGCGCTGCCAATGCACGTCGAAAAACCGTTTCGGCGTCGCGTAGATTGCCCAGCTCAAAAAGGATCACGCCAGCGTTGTACGCGGCTTCTATATTGTCGGGAGCAAGAATGAGGACGCGGTTAAGAAACGTCAGCGCAGCTTCGGCGTCATTGGTGTGCGACAGCGCCATGCCATGCCAGAACAATGCCTGCACGTCAGACGGCGCCTGTTCGACGGCGACCTGCGTCAACAACAGCGCGGCTGGCCAGTTTTGCAGCTTGGCGTTTGCGCGTGCACGTAACTTGAGCACGCGTACGTCACGTTGAAACTGTTCCGGGATGGGAAGTAAAATCTCCAGCGCTTCAGCGGGCACCCCGTTTTCAATCAGAAATCCCGCGAAGCTCAATCGTACGTCAAGGTCTTGCGGAAATAGGCGCAGCAACGCACTAGCGCATTCCGCTGCGAGCTCGACGTTGCCCATGGCCGTCGCAAGCTGACTTTGGGCGCGCAACAGCGGCGGATAATCGGGCTGTTCGATTCGCAACGCGGCATAGCTTGCCGCGACCGCGTTGATGGATTCGTCATCCTTGGCGAGCGGGTGGCGCTGCATTGCTTCGCGCAGGGACTGGAAAAATTGTTTGGCCGTGAGCGTCATCGAGCCTGCGACCGGTTTGCGGCCAGCAATGGTGAAATATGCTCGCTCGAGTTCGCGCGTATAAATACCTACGTCAGTTGCGGCTACAGCAGTAACGATGCGTTCTCTAGTCTGTGCCATGAAAGCGGCATCGCGTGCCAACCTCACGGTGATCGCGACGTAATCGTCGTCGCTGTTTGCGATAGTCTCTTCAAGGTTGAGATGCTTGAGGATGCTGGCGCCGATGCGTTCGCTTTGCCGTTGCCCGGCCAATGTAACGACCGGGACCCCCATATCGAGGGCGGCCAGTGTGGTGTCACCGCCGGCATACGGAAAAGTGTCTAGAACGGCATCCACCATTCGATAACGTGCGCGCCAGCGATTGTCCTGGTGCGGAATGGCAATGAACACGATGCGCGCTGCATCGATGCCGGCGCTCGCCAACAGGCGCTCTATCCCCGGCCGTTGCGTCGAAGAGAGCGGTGAGAACAACAGAATGGCTTCGGGTAGAGCGTCGAGTACGCGGCGCCATAGCGTGAGACAGCGCGCGGAGAGTTTCAGGACATTGGTAAAAGCGGCGATCACAAACTTTCCCCGACGTTCTGGCAGGGTATCGGCCACAGGATCAGCTGCGCTTGGCGTCACCCGCACGAACGGAAATACGCAGGTGTCGAGGGTAAATGGCGC
The DNA here is from genome assembly GCA_038321965.1 of Burkholderiales bacterium. GTDB lineage: Bacteria > Pseudomonadota > Gammaproteobacteria > Burkholderiales > Usitatibacteraceae > UKL13-2. The sequence continues at coordinate 27,641 of JBBQFL010000022.1, forward strand.
CTCGATCTGAAAATGTGCTGCGTCAGCCAGGTCGGCAATTTGATCGGTCAGTTTGAAATCGACAGCCCGCATTCCCAGACAGCCGTGATAGCCCAGATGGGTGATGATGGTTCTCGCAGGCCGGTGCGCGTAGATGCCGGGTCGCGCTTCCATTGTATGGCCGGCGAGGTCGATGAGTATGTCCAGATCAACTTCTGCAATGCTCCTGGCGGCGGCAAAATCATCGAGCCTGCTGATATCGGCGAAGCCATCCGCGTGCGCGCGGAACTCAGCCGTAAGGACGTCGAATTGGCGTGGGTCACAAGTTGAAATCAGGAAGATGCTGACGCGACTGCGGTCGTGTCTGGTAATGACCTCGCGCATCCAGCGTCCCATGACGTGTTGGCGAAAGTCGGCTGAGAGATAGCCGATGCGCAGCCGCTGGTCGCTGGCGCGTCGTGGCAACATTGGAATGATGACGGGATTGCGCGCGGCGATGGCGGCATCATAGCGGCGGTAACAGGTGTGAATTTGTTCGCGGCTAAGATCAAAATATTGAATCATGCCGAGTACCGGCGCAAACTGTTCAGGACTGTAGATTTCGAAAGGCCAATCTATTGCGAGTGCCACGTAGCGCGCCTCAAGTTGACGGTCGCCAATTGACCGGCACAGCGCAAGGCCAGCGACGACAAGCTCCGGACACGGCGGCATGGCGCGGTCCCAGTCTAGAAACGCCTGATTTGCTTCCTCGGGCCGGTCCAGACCGAGCAGCCCGCGATAGAGGCTATCCCAAGCCAGCACATGCTGTGGATTGGCATCGACGGCCTGTTGTAAAAGAGAAGCTGCAGACGTGCGTTCGCCTTTGGCTTGCAGGATGATGGCGAGGTTGTAGCTGGAATCGGCGAGCATTGGGTTGATGCTTAGTGCTCGCTGATACGCTTCGATTGCGCCGGTTTCGTTTTGCAGCGCTTTGAGCACATTCCCCAGATTGTTGTATGCCTCCGCAAGCTGCGGGTTCAGTTGCACGGCGCGTAAGTACATTTCGGCCGCTTCATGCGTGCGGCCCAGATGCTGGTACACGAGCCCGAGGTTATAACAGGCTGACCACAGCGTTGGGACGCGTGCCAGCACTGCCGCGTAGCCTTGCGCGGCCTCGGCAAAGCGTCCCGCAGCCTGATGCTGCAAAGACTGTTGTGCGAGCGCGCGGATTTCCGGCGTGAGTTCGGGTTGGTGCATATTTATTGCGGAGGTTGGTGGCCGGCCGCCCACTGGTGATTAAGGCGGACGAGGCCATGGTCGCGCGTCTGTCCACGAATGGTGATGGTGATTTCGCGGGTGTCAAACATTCGCAGGCCGTGTTCATCGAGCGTGTGGGCGCGCAGCTGGTACATGCCGGGTAGCAGGGCGTTTTTGTTGAACACGACGCGGAAAGCGAACAACTGCGGCGCCAGGCGATTGGCATTGAAAGAGGCATCGTTTGAAAATGTGCCAAACACCGGCGTGCCGTCCATCCGCACGACGCCTGCCATCAGAATGGTTGGCTGATCCTGCGGCGAGTGGAAGGTGCCACACAGTGAAATTTCTTCGCCCATGTCGAACTGTGTCCGGCCAACACCGGCATGATCTTCGCTCCAAAGCGCATCGAAGATGGGATAGGGTGCGTTGGCAGCCTTCACTGCGGAATGTGCGGCAACTTCCTTGCGGTTCTTAGCTTCGTGATGACCCAGGTAGGCTTGGGTGACGGCGAATGATTCGCCTTGCATGCGCACTTTGCCCTCGTGGATCCACATGGTCTGTTGGCAAAGCGACTGCACGTGATACATGCTGTGCGAGCACAACAGCAGCGTGCCTCCGCCCGCCCGAAAGTCTTCCATCCAGCGCAGGCATTTTTTCTGGAAAGATTCGTCGCCTACTGCAAGCACCTCATCAGTGACCAGCAGATCGGGCGACAGGGAGGTGGCAACGGCGAAACCCAGGCGTACGATCATGCCGGAAGAATAGGTTTTGACTGGCTGGTCAATGTGCGTGCCGATATCGGCGAAGGCGAGAATCGCGTCGAGTTGGGCGAGCGTTTCAGCGCGTGACCAGCCCATCAGCGCGGAAGCCAGAAAGACATTTTCTCGACCACTGTATTCCGGGTGGAAGCCGGTGCCCAACTCAAGCAAGGCACTTACGCGACCTTTGTTGACGATATGCCCTTTTGAGGCCTTCACCACGCCGGCGATGATCTTGAGCAGTGTGGATTTTCCCGCGCCATTTTCGCCGATAATCCCCCACGACTCGCCGCGGCGGATGGTGATGCTGATGTCTTCCAGAGCGCGATAGTAATCATGAACGGCGCGGCCCGTCAGCAATTCGAAGACGGTCTTAATTCGGCCAGCGCCGGTGCGGATCACCGGGTAGTCTTTACTTACGTTTTCCAGACTGAGCAGTTCGTCGGTGGTGGGAGCGGACACTTGATCCAGGCGAAAGTTTAGTCGACGCCGTCAGGCATGGCGTCGGGATGGGAATGGTCAGAATTATATTCTGAGTCGGCGTTAAGTCGGCGGTTCGCGCGTGCAATGCCGCTATCGTGCGACAGCTACAATACCCTAGAGAAAATCTTCGAAGTAGGGCGACAGACGCAAGAAGATGCCTATTCCGATGAGTGCTATGCAGGCACTGACGATTATCATCGCCAAGTCGGTGAATTGCGGTGCGGCGCCGAATAGCAAGGCGCCGCGCATGTTTTGCAGCACCGGAGTCATCGGGTTCAAGCTAAACCAGTGCCGGTAAGCCTCGGGCATGACGGTGACGGGATAGAGAACGGGTGTGAGGTATTGCATCATCATCAATACCGGTGCGACCATCTGTTCCACATCTCTCAGCAGCGTTTGCAACGCGGCTAACAAGGCGCCCACACCAATGGTTAGCAGATACAGGGTGGCGATGCCTATCATGATCGTCGGCAGCCCTGCGAGATGTAGCTCATGACCAGTTGCGGCGAGTAGCAATAGCACAGCTACGTATCCACAAAGGTGAATCAGAAACACACTGTTTACAGCGGCCAGTACCAGGAGCAGGTGCGGGAAGGCGACTTTTTTTACCAACGGCGCATTGCTTTGGATGCTTTGCATCGCTCGGGTCACGCCGTCAGCGAACATCATCCATGGCCATAATCCGATGGCCAGAAACACAATATAGCTGTCGGTTGAGAGATCCCCCATGCGCTGCTTGAATAGCTGGCCGAACACGAAGCTGTAAATCGCCAACAGTAGCAAAGGGTTGGCGAGCGCCCATATCAATCCGAAGGCGCTACCGGCGAAACGCGTGAGGATCTCCCGCTCGGTAAACCGAGCCAGTAGATGCAGCGGTTGAGGCCCGTGGACGAGCACTCAATTGCCTTTAGAAAGGACGTTTGGCCTGTGGCGCTGGCGGAGGCGGGATTTCCGGCAGGCGGGGACGTATTTTGTCGATGGCATCCTTATTCAGCTTTACCGTAGAGTCGCTACGGATATCATTCAGGTACTCGTTGAGGATGCGTTGCTTATATGCCTTGTCTGCTTCGACCAACATTTGCGGTTTTACTTCTTCGAATGTCGGCTTGCTGCTTGGCGTCATGCTCAGCAATCGGACGACGTGAAAACCGTATTCACTTTCGACAATGGTCGATTCATTTATTTTCAGCTTCTCCAGTGCGCTACCGAATGCGCGATCAAGGTAACTGAGCGGGGTTGCGTTGATATAGCCGTTATTGGTTGCTGCTGACTCGTCGTCGGAATATTCTTTTGCGATAGCTTCGAGTTTATCTCCTGCTTCTACCTTGATTTTTACCATTTCTGCGCGCGAGCGTGCTTCTTCCCGCGTGCGGTTTTTGATCTTGATGAGGGTGTGCCAGCTAGCGTACATGGCTGGCTTCTCCATGCCCTTCATTCTTGTCAGAAATATTTCACGCGCGATCGGCACGAGATCGATTTTGGGCGCGGTTTTCTCGAGTTCTTTTTTTCGGTACTTGGCGAGAATTTTTTCAGTTTGATTGCGAATTTCCGCGGCGGCAGCGGGATCGCTTTGCAACCCTGACTTCGCGGCCTCAGCGGACATGACTTTATTTAGCATCATGTTTTCCAGAAGTTTAACAATTCGCTCTTCACTGAGGAGAAACTCGACTCGGTGGTCTTCCGGCAACCGCTCCAGTTCGGCCACCAGATCCTCGTAGGTGACTTTAATTCTGGAGTTGGTGATAAGTGGTGTTTCCGCTGTCACGGGCGTTTGTCCGTACAGCAATGACGAAGCGGAAATAAGTATCGCTGCGGTGAGTGATGCTGGCATTTTGTGCATACTTTAATTTCTATCTTTGAAATGGTAGCGCCAAATGTGCTGCGGCCGGCGAAAGCCGGCCGCAGCACATTGCGGTGGAGTGTTTTAGAAGAACTGCAGGATACCGCCGCAAGTTTCGCCATTGAAACAGGCGTCTGAGTTTGGGTTACCTCCTACCGATGCTGGCCGCGCATCCTGAAACCTGAGATTGAGATAGTATGTTTTGCCTTTTTCGAGCTTGCAATAGGAGACCGGTAGCGTTCCGGTGATATTCGCCCAGTTTACGGTTACGCCATTGATACCCGTAACGTAGCAGCCGTTTCCTGACGTGTTGGTGAGCACTTTTGTGGTGTCAAAGTCGCACGGCGTCGTAGAAACCGACATAAAGCCTGGACGAATGTTCGCGCCTGAAGCGGCTGCGTCGGCGTACTGAAATCCGCCACCCTTGTCAAATGAACCCAGTGGTACCGTGAACTTGAAGGTGAGGGCTTCGCCGGATCGCATGGCGATATAGTCCAGCGCATGCTTGTCTTGATAATCGTCCAAACTGATGTTGTGCTGCCACGAACGTGTTAGTGCCGGCGTTGCGGCACATCGCGTCGGATCCATGGCATAGGCGTTCACTTCGAAGCCAGCGCCGTTCAATCCCTGGTGTGTAGCGCCAAGTACGTTACCCAGTTTGGATTGATTGGGTAGAGTGATACCGTCGATGGACACGTCGGCCCCTTGGGGGGCCTGGACTACGGCAGTGACGGTAAAGTTTATTGAACTATTGCCAGAGGATGTAGTGACAATAATGTTGGCGACCCCTGCTGGCACGTTTGCCGGAACTGTCGTGGTAATCGTCGTTGCGGTGATTCCAGTAATGCTCGCCGGAACTCCACCGATGGTGACGCCCGCGCCGGTAAACCCTGACCCAGCAATGGTTAAGGCTGTGCCTATCTGTCCTGAAAGGGGCGAAACGGTACTGATCACGGGTGCCGGTGTTGCTGACGGTGCGGTAACTGAAAAGGCGAAAGTGAAGTCAGGTGCTATGCCGGTCGTCACTGTTATGCCAGCGCTACTATTGGGGAGAATACTCGGCACCCTTACGACAATTTGCGTACCGCTGTTGGTCAAAACAGTGGCGCTTACCCCACCGATTTTGACTTGGGCACCACTCAAGTTGAGGCCGTTAATCGCAATGGTGTCATTTGGGGCGCCACTACCGGGCGATACGCTGCTAATTGTTGGTGGCGATGTTGATGGCGGCACGACGACTGTCGTTGTGCCACATCCGCCGGTGCTAATGTTGAGGGCACCGCCGCTGTACGTCACGGTGACCGCATTTGCAGCAGTGCAGCTAACGCCATTGACGGTAATGGGCTGCTGCGCGCTACATACAGTGGCCATAAAGGCGGCTGATGCAATCGCTGAAGCAGCGAGTATTCGCATCCTTGAAATTATGCTCATGATTTATTCCTTTAGAGGGTAATTTCTGAGGTAGCGGGTTCGCTTGGGCCTCATTTTTATTTATAGACGACGTTGGACAACAATTAACTGGCTATGTTCCCAGATAGCCGTGCTGGCGCGCTATTAACTTTCACACAATTGAACACTTTTAAGCAACGAAAAGGGGGCCTTTCGGCCCCCTTTCCAAGCTTTGTCGTTACCGACATTACGATATTACGATATTACCGGATGAAGCGCAGGTACTTATGCGGAATTACGCCGCCGTAAGCAGATGCCACACCGGTGTTTGTGTAGTTGTGGAAAGATGTACCCACAACCGGCAAACCGAAGAACGTACGTGGCACTGCATCAGCAACACCGTTCAACGAAGAAGAGATCGGCGTAATGCTTTGTGCAGCTTGCGCTGCGAGGCCAGTGTTACCGAAGTCGAACGTTGCCCAGCCATTTGGACCCTGCAGTACGCGACGGCTAAGGGTTGCAAATGCGGCACCCGTCGTCGTTGCACCTGTAGATGCAAAATTGTCAGCCGCACCTTGCAGACGTGTATTGTTGGTTGAACCCAACAAACCAGTCGTACCGAACTCAACAACGTTAGCTTCCCAGCACAGGTTTTGGCCCGGCGCTGCCGCTGCTGGAGGACGTGGTGATGGCAGAATTACGCCAGGTGCCGCACCAAGTGTTCCCTCTTCACGATTGAAAATTGACAGCAAATACGCATCGCATGAGCCAGTTGGCGTTGTGCTGGCGAAGTTATTGCTGAACGGACGGTTTGGTGTACCGGTGCCAACGCCGATGAGATCGCGTTTGGTAGGCATGGTGACAATCCAGTCGGTCTTCGAAGCAGTGGCCGCATCCGTGAGGAACTCATTGATGATGTCGCTGCGCATGAAGACCGATGTAACCGCTTGCTGCGACGAAGCCCAGCTAGCACGGACAACACCTGCCGCGCTCGCAGGGAAACCGCCACTTGCAGGTTGGTCAGTTACAAACACCAGGCTGTTTGTGTCGATACCGGTTTGCGAAGACAGCGACGGATTAACGTTGCCGGAAGCAGAATACGGTGGCAATACTGGAATCGGTGGGTTAAACCACGCGTCAAGCGTCGTTGTACCGAAGGCGTAGTTCGTGCCGTTGGCGGCATTGATGATACTGCCGCGACCAAACAAACCACCCGATGGAGGAGCAAGATACTGGGTAGACCTGGTAGCACCAACCAAGGTGCCTGGTAACTTGGCAGCAGGCGCAGCCGCTGTCGAAAGGGCGTCATAAGCATCAAGCGCAGCACAGTTGGCAGGAACGCCTGCGGCGCTGTGTTTGACGAAACCGGTCAGGACCGGATCAATCACAACACCCATCTCCAAGACTTCAATGTAGCCTTCACGGGTACGATCGAGGGTGTTAAACGTTGCGTTGTCGACCAGAGCTCCGGTGTACTGGTAGTTCTTAAAATCGTTCAGCGGCAAACCCAGGCCGTCGACGCGAACGACGCCGGCTGCATTGCCGAAGAGGTCACTAGGCGTCACACAGGAGTTGTCGCCAGTTTCAAGTCTTGCGCCAGCCGCCGTTGGAATGACAACGCCAGTCCAAACGTCTTGCGGGGAAAGGAACAAGTTAAAGTCAAGCACCTCACGGCTATTCTTGCCTTCGAGGAAACGGACTTTGACGATTTTCGTCTCGGCATTCGTGTTAACGATCGAGATGGCGGTAAAGTTACCATTGCGCACCGTGTAGTACGGGAATATGACGACTTGACCGAGATTTTCAGGGTTGATATGCACTGCATTTGCGGTACCGGCGGCGCCTAGCGCTGCCAATCCCGCCAACACGGCTGCGTGCAATGATTTCTTTTTAAACGTATTCATTTTTTAAAATACTCCTTTTAAATATTAAAGTGATCACTTTAGAAGCTACAACGTTCTTAGTTTATACCAGCTAAAACCAATTTTCAAACATTTTATTAGTATCTACTCGCCTACACCTGCAGTTGGACGCGCGCCTAGCCTTGATATACAAACCACCATTGACCCGCCTCCAAAATCCATGCCTCCTTGACAGGAATGCTTGTTTTTACGCCCTCTGCGTCAACATCTATCAAGACGGTGACGTCACAAGTTTCCGCTTCGCATGACGCGTCCTTCACTTTAGCGCCGCGCCAATATACGGCATTAACCCGAATTCGATACTTCTCAACCGGCATTGTTGAACGTCCCGCGGGACTGATGAACCCGTACGCGGTGTCCATATCCGACTTCAACAATGCATCCCAGCGCTTCTGAGCCCGACCCAGCACTTTTTGCGAGGTCGTTTCAACTTTCTTATCTGCCCCCGCGGACGATGGATCGTTGCCCATCGACGCACAGCCTGACAGAACAATTACCGCAAATGCATACGCAGAAACTAAAACCGAAAACTTGAATCGCACAATTAATCCGCTTCTTCTCATTAATACTTAAAGTAAAACATGAGATATCAAAATCATTTAAAAAGAGTAATAAATTCTCCTCGCAGCGTCAATACATTCTGTGAGGGCTTCACCTCATTGTGGCGCATTTGCAACAAAATTCACAATTTTTATCCCGAAAAGTGTCGTCGCCTTCGCGAAATCAACCGCATTGGTTATTTCGAAGGGCGAGGAAAGTACTTTTCGAGCGCCGGCATCTTGGAGCGTAACTCATTGGTAAATGCCGCAGCCTCATCAGAATTCGTAATGACGGTCGGCGTAATCAGAATCACCAGTTCGGTACGCCTGTTGTGATATGACTGCGTACCAAATAAGCCGCCGATCAAGGGTATTTTCGACAACAGAGGCACGCCATTTGTGCCTGTTGTAATTTCATTGCCAATCAGACCGGCCAAAACCGTCGTCTCGCCGGACCCGACATTGATAGTCGTCTGCGCCTTCCTTGTCGCAATGGGAGGGTTACCGCCACCAGAGGCCGCGCCGGCAGTGCTCACCTCCTGATTGACTTCCAGCGTAACCCTGCCACCAGCGTTTATTCTAGGTGTCACGGTCAAAATGATACCGGTCGGCAAATACTGGCGGGTGACAACTGTGTTGCCGCCGGTACCGGTTCCCTGGCTAGTGCCTGTATCAATAGAAATCTGGTCGCCGACATTTATGGATGCCTTTTCGTTATCCAGCACCATCACCCGGGGTGCCGACAAGACGGTCGCACGCCCGTCAGTGCCGAGTGCCTGTAGCGTTGCACGCATGTCTCCGGCAACCACGTTGATCAATTGCAAACCGGGCGCGGTGGCCACCAGCGACCGCGGGTCAGTAGCGGTCCCCAAACCCGGAGTGACTGGCAGGGATGTCCCTAGATTGCGAAGTGTACCTACCGTATTGTTCCGGGCATTGATAAACCATTCGATTCCAAACTTCAGATCATCGGTTAATGTCACTTCCGCGATCAGCACTTCGACCGATACCTGCCGTCTTGGTACGTCGAGCTGCTTCAATGCCGTCTGAATGGTTTCATAGTCTGACGGCGAGGCCAGAATCAGCAGCGCGTTATTGTCGTTGTCGGCGATGATGCGAGCATCTTTGGATACGCTTACGCCGCTGCCCGCAAACGATACCAGCGACTGCAACGCAGATTGGAGAGGTGTTTGCGGCGCAGCTGGCGCGCCGGGTGCTGCAGGTGTGGTCGTAACCTGGGCCGGACGCTGACCGGGCGCCAAAGTCGGCGTCGTGCTTGCCTGCTTATTGCCGTAGATCTCGTTCAATAACTGGGCCAGTTTCTCCGCCTTGCCGTGCTGCACCGGGTAGACATTGAAACGCAATCCTCCCGCGACGCCGCCGGTTTTGTCGAGGCGCTCGATCCACTTTTTAGCCTCTTCTAGATAACGAGGCTGCGTGGTAACGACGAGGAGGGCGTTGAGCCGCTCAATTGGAATATATTTAACGATGCCCGCCAGCGGGCTCGCGGCGCCCGCACCGAATATATTGTTGAGATCGGTGCCAAGTGCTTTGACGTCTGTTGAGAGCGGATACAAGCCGATTGAGTAGCCGGCCAGGAAGTCGACATCAAACAGTTCAATGATATCGAGCAGGTGACGTAATTCGCGTTGCGTGCCCGATAGCACCAACAGGTTGCGGATAGGATCCTGCTGCACGGCCGTTGGATCAATCTGGTATGGCAACAAGATACGCGCCATATCGCCAACGCCAACAAACTTAAGCTGGATGATCTGTACCGAATATCCATTTGGCAATGCCTTTGAGACACTGCCGAGCGTCGGCGAAACTGAACCTTTGGTACCGAGCGCGGCAGGCAGGATCTTGTACATGCCTTCTTCCTTGACCATCACCAGATTATTTTGGCGCAACAGCATTTCCAGGACTGGAATCAGGTCCTGCCGCGACACCGGTTTGGAAAAGCGTACGGTAGCGTTGCCCGCGGCTTGCGGATGGATCGTGAACGACTCTTTGAGGTAGTCGCCCAGAATGTATTGGACGATTTGCCGGATGTCGAGCGCCTCAAAATTGAGTGTGTACTCTTCCGGCCCAACCGGGGCAACCGCCGTCGGCGGCTTTTGATTAACGAAAACGCCCGTGCCTACGTAGGTACGCGCACCGCCTTGTGCGGGGTCCGCTCCAATTGCACCCGTCGCGATGGTGTTTGCGCCGGCTGTCGACTTGGCGCCAGCATTGGCCACTGTACCTGGCTTGGGTGGAAGCGGGCCAACCTGCAGCTTTTTCTCCATAGTGCCGGGTGTCTGCGGACCATCCGCGCCAAGTTTTTTGAGTTCCGCGCAGCCGCTCATTGCAAGTGAGAGCACGATCCAGGCGGCACATTGGAAAACGGGCAGGCGCAACATTGGATGAACGGCGCTGAATAAATGACGAATATTAGTAGTCACGGGTCGCACTCATAAGAGAAACATTCGGGAGACAGGTCCAATTGTCATGACGACAGCCACACAAAATTCCTGACTCAAAAAGTTGGTTAGACGTTTGCCCTTGCCAACGCAAAATTGCTCGCCAATCATTGCTTTGGCGCATTCTGAATGCGGCGACGGCGCTGATCGCCGAGTGCCGCTTCCGGCTGGGCAACGGGCGCTGCATTCGGGGCGGCCTCTGGCGGCGACTGTACAAAGCCCGGCAGGGCGGACGATCCCGGTTGCACCAAGTTCGGGTTTACCGGCGGTACCGCGCCCGGAGGAGGAATTTGACGGGGCGCCGGACCCGGGGCATTGAACGTCGGCACACCGCTGACGACCACCCCCGTAGGCGGTGGTCGCTGGGCCGGCGCCGGCGCAACGGCGCCAGGTACGCCGGGCGGCAAGGCCTGGGGTGGCGGCGACGCTGCAGTACGCAGCGTCAGCTCTTCGGATTCGTCGCCTTGCTTCAGAACGACGCGCGCCGCGTCAATCGCTGACACAGAAATTCCGCTGCCAACGATTTCTGCACCCATCACGACGCGCAGGCTCTTTCCCGTTGCGATTTCGACCAGAAAGGCAATTGGCACCTCTTGATTGACGACGGTACCGGCGAGCCGGTACTGGCCTTTTTTCATTGTTGGCTGAACCGCGCCGGTGACCACTGGAAAGGGACGACGAGTGGGCAAGAACAAAGGGCGGTCCAAGGTTTCCTTGAAACCAACGTCTATCGCAGGTAACGCAAATGCGGGGAGCAGTGACGTGTCGTCGCTTTTGTTCACCTTGCCCACCAACACCTCGGGGTCTGGACGCAAGCTGGTTCCCCAGCGGGTTTCAAAGCCAATGGCGGCAAGCGCACCCAATGCGAGCAGAATGATCATCGCAGTCAGTCCGTTTTGCTGAAACCATCGTTGTGTGGAGGAGTTCATGTTGATCCACCCTTGTCCTTCGCTACCGACTCCGGGCTGCGGGCTTTTTCCGGATTTGCGCCTGGCGCCGGAGCAGCCTCACTCACCACCTTCAGTCCATAGCCGCGAATCTCAAGCTGAATATTCATGTCAGGCTCCACCATGCCTGGCACCGGTCGAAACGTAGGGGCGACGTTAGGTTGAATGCCAACTGTGTCGAGAAATAGATACGGCTCCTTGGTTTCCAGCGCATACAGCACGCGCCGAAGGTTTGCATTATTCACGCTCAGCGTGAAATTTGCAGTTACAGGTCTGAATGATCCCTCCTCTTTCGCGGCGTTTCCTTGAACGGCCGATATCACCCGGCCGCCGTTGGCCTCGATGGTGGTCCGCACTATCTCCTGCAGTTCTGCAAGTGCCAGCGCTGTGGACGTGCCTTTGAGATACATTTTCTTGACATCTCGAAGTTTCAGTGCCGCCAACTTTTCCATCAGCCGAGGACGCTGTGCATTGAAGGCCGTCTGGCTGCTCACCAGCCGGCTGAGTCTGGCAATATTGTCGTCATAGTGTCGATGAAGCAGCAGCGACGGCACGGCGACAGCAGCGATAGCCAACGTAACAAACGTCAATAACAATGCCAGCGCCAGCCAGCGGCGCTTGCGTGGTTCTGCCGGTAGCCAGGCTGGCAGCTTCGCGGTCGTCATGTGCCGCTCTTCTTTGCAACAGGCGGGCTTGCTGGCGTCGCCGGGGGTATCGCAGTGTTTGGCGGTGGCGGCGGCACGGTAGCCGGTCCTGGCTGCATTGGGGTCAACATGGCTGGTGCGGCGGCGTTGGCTGGTCCAGCCGGGGTAATCGCGGGTGCAGCTACGGGCACACCCATGCCCGTAGCACCTCCGGGGCCAAGCGGCGGCGTGGGCACCGTGGCGGCCGCCGGCATGGGCGCCGTGCTTGAAATTGCCGGCGCGGGCTCGTCGTCGATGGTTTCCAGTTGCGGTACCGCGCGCGGCTTGATTTCAGCCGAGACATGAAAACGTTCGGTGTTCGCCTGCATGCGCGTGACGGCAGTCAACTGCTTGGAATTTTGAAATAGCGCCGTCGGCGACTGCTCGAGGTTTTCAATCACCTTGGACGATGACTGCGTCTCGCCGATCATAGTTACCTCACGAGTTTTGCCGTTTACTTTGATATCCAGCCTTTGTAACCAGGTCGTGTCGCCAAACGTTTTGGCCAATTCCTCGATGACCGCCACTACCGGGTAGACCGCGTGTTTTTTGCTGGCCAGAAAATTGTATTCGTCGGCAAGTTTTACGTACTCCGAATAGACCCGTTTGCTGATCTGAAATTCAGTTCCCGATTTTTCGGCTTGCGGAGACAATACTTTGACGACTTCGCGCTTCTGCCAGATGGGCAGTATGACTGCCGCAAGTACCAGCAAGGCCGCGAGTGCGAGCAGACCCAGATTGATCTGGTGCATGCGGCTCAAACGCCGCGGAGGTTTGTCGATCGCAGGCTGCAAATCGATCGCCTTCAGTTCCGCTGGCCCGGGGCCGCTTACGCCGATGGCGTTACATGACAGCCCGGCGCGCCGCAATGTATCGAGCAACCCAGCGACCTCCGACCTGGATGCCACCGCCAGCAAGACCGAAATTTTTTCGTTTTGCGCATCGCGCTTGATGACCTGCACGTCGTAGTACGCTTGGGCGGTCGTGAAGGGCGTGTGGCGGTCGAGCTCGAAACCGACGACTTCGCGCAGGTTTTCTTCAGTGGCCAGCGGCAAGGTGATCGTCTTCACCAGCGCCTGTTCAGGCGTCAATACCAGACGAACTCGGTCCCGTCCAGCCGCGATCAAATCTCGCAATACCGGGCTGCTGGCAAGCGCGTCGAGGCCCACCACGCGCGGTGGCTCGGCGCTATCGGCAACCGAATCCCGCCTGATGATCGTCAAGCCGTGTTCGTCGATGGCGACATCGGTGGCAACAGCGTCGCCATCGAGCCACCGCGCAATGGAAGCGGGCAACATCGCCTTAAGCTCGCCGGACCACCAATTCCAAAGTGGAGGTAGTACTGCCGCAGGCGTTGCGGCGGCGGGAGAAGGTAATGATTGTGATGGCGTCATGATTCGGTCATTGCTGTGAAACGGCCGTGGCAGCTTGTGCGACCAACGGCGACGTCGTGCCCTCTTTCCAGCGCAGAAATGTAAAAGGTCTCTTGGGCGTAGCCAGACGCATGACCACAGCCTCACGGACAAAACTGCTTGTATGGCTACCCTCTCCCTCGGTGGCGACGGCGCGAATAATCACGATACCGTTTGCAAAGCTGGAATATGGCGCCGCGGCTGCCAATTGCGGAACAGGCAATTTTGCGGCACGTGCCAGTTCCCGCTGCTCAATATACTGGTCGACGATTGCGCCGGTGGCGCCTGGCAGTGCTAGCAGTACGCCACGCGCAGCGATGCTGGCATTGATACCGGGCTGACGTGAGTAAATCGTAATCAATGGCGCAACTTTCTCGAACAGTTCTGGCGTCATACCCATGACTAGGCGCAATTCCTCGATTGACTGGAACGCCGCATTGGCAGGTTTGTAGGTGTACCCGGCGGCGACATATTCGGCTTCTTCTGCCCCCCGGAGGCGCCTTAACGAATCTGGGTCGCGCCAATCGCCTATCGCGTCGGTCATGGATGCGGCCTCATCCTCCTTCATGCCCTGCGCAAGAAACAAACCGCGCAAGAGCGCGTCCGAAGCCGTATTGATATCGATTTTACCAGACTCGTCCGTCATGCTGACTTCAACTGCAATGCCTTGATAGCCCCACGTTTGCAGGCCGCCATCTGCGGTCCATCGTCCTGGCAACTGCGGCGGCTTGAACATTTCGAAAACGCCGCGCTGGACTGCAGCATCCGCAGCGGCTTCGAGCCGGGCGCGCGAGACCGAATTGGCAACGATGAGCACATCGGTTCGCATGGCATAAATGAAGGACGAGGCGATCAACATCAACAACGTCATGATCCACAAGACGATGATGAGCGCTATCCCCTGCTGCCTTAATTCTCGCGCAGCCGGTGACGTGGCGAGCATCATGTACGGCGCGGTCCGCATTGCCGCTGGAAAGCGTTGTCGTAGCAGCCCGCTTCTTCACCCAGGCGGAGACTGACGATGAGCGGTGGAACGTTGCGGCCGTCATCGACCTGCAACGTAATCCTGATTAGTTGCGGCATGCGCAATGGATTTGTCCATTCGCTAGTCCACTGCGGGTCGACAGTGTCATTTTCTGCTCCGTAGTACCCAAGTTCAAAAGTTTTTACACCCGTAACCAGCGGAATCGGCTTGGCTTCGTCGACACCATCCCAGTCTTTGGCTTGCAGGTTGAACGCCGAACGCTTGATGAACAGCGTTTGACGGCGCTCACCCCCCGGCGCTTCGTCGGTGGCAACGTAAAGGTGCCCCCATTGCAGCCCGCCTTCGCGTGCTGACGCGCCCAGTGTCAGCATGGTGACGAATTTCAGTTCGTCCTTCGCGCCTTCGAAAGCGATTTTGGATTCGGGGATGCCGCGCCAGCGCACCGGAAAAAGCTGGCTCAGTTCGCGACGCAAAAAGCTCTGCACGACGCGTTGGCGTGAGGCTTCCGATACGCGCTTTTCGCCCGTATCCCATGCGCGCAGGCCGACGTTGAGCGAGGCATAAATGAGGATCAGCATGACGCCCAGCAGCGTCAATCCCACCAGCATTTCGATGAGCGTAAAGCCCCTGGACGCGACAGGAAAAGTGTAAATACCTTCAGTGCGCCAGCCCAATTGCCGATAGCTCACGTTTTCGGCCCCATTCTCAGCGTCGAAAGATTTAACACTCTTTCCCGCCGATCTTCAGCCATGAAACTGACTTTGAGCTCGACCTCAAACAGCTGCGTCGGCATGAGTTTTTCGTAATCAACCACTGCCTGATCTTTGGGATAGGGATCCTGATACGGACGAACCGCCATCGCCCATGAAAAATCATCGTCGAACTTACCACCCGACGATCCCTCCTTCAGCTCTGTCTCGGGACCAACGCTAGACAGCATCGATTCAGCGTACATCGTCGCCTTGGCATAGCGGTCGGCGAGTGTGGCGCCGTTGACACCGCGAGAGAAAATCTGCATCACCACGCCCATGGCCAGCGCAAGCAGAGTAAAGGCGACGAGGACTTCAAGCAGCGAAAAGCCAGCGTGACCGGCCAGCGAAGAACGCCTATCCATGCGCTTCTTGACGGCAAATGCCGCCGACAGCCGCGCCGGATGGCGGTCTACAAAATCAGACACGCGGTCCTCCAGCTGGCTTATCGGTGATCGTCACGTGTCCCGTTAACCAATCCACGTCGATTTCAAAGCCGCGCTCCCCGGCCGCCACGGTCACCCGTCCACCGTTGGACGAGCCATCGGGGAAAAACCGTATCGTGCCGACTTTGTCGGAAATGACATCGGCTGCCGCGGTGTAAAGCTTCACGTCGAGCTGGTCATTGAGTTTGTGCACTTTGGGATCGTTCGGCAGCGTAAACATGCGATTTTCCATGTCGAGCGACAACACGGTTTCACGCTTGGTGTTGATGGCTGCGTCGCGCGCGATCCTGAGTCCCGTTGCCACCGCGCGCGCGTTCGAGCGCAGTTCCGCGCCAGAGACACCTGAGAACACCATTTTGGGCAGCAGCGTGTACGTCAGCCCGATGATGGTGATCACTACAATCATCTCGATCAGCGAAAAACCGCGCTGGCGCATGATCAGCTCGTTGAAATAGCGTGAGGCATTATTCCCAGGACTTCAGGTCGCGGTTAGGCCCTTCGCCACCCTCTTGGCCATCCGCACCCAACGAGACAATCTCAAAGGCCCGGTTCTCAGAGCCCGGTGAACGGTAGATCAAGTCATTGCGCCACGGATCTTTCAACTCTTCGGCATTTTTGACATAGGGTCCGTTCCAGTTGGGCACGCCGGATGGCGCTTGCAGCAGCGCCTTCAGGCCCTCTTGGGTCGTTGGATATTTGCCAGTATCGAGTTTGTAAATATCCAGCGGACCCGACAGCGCCACGATCTTGCTCTTGGCGATCTTTGCTTGAGCTTGTTCTGCCTTGCCAAAAATTGCGTTCACAGACCAGGCAACGATGAGGCCAATGATCGTAACGACAACGATGATTTCAATCAGAGAGAATCCTTGGGCCCGGTTGCGTTGCACAGGCAGGTTCATGAGTTTCATAAATACCCCAACAAAATATAAAAGACGCGAGAGAAACTAAATCGGTAAGTTGTCCATGAGGCCGAACATGGCGACCAACAGCGACATGATGATGCCGCCGATAATAATCGCGAGGCCCACGATCATGACTGGTTCAATCATTGCCATAGCGCGTTTTACGGCGGCGGCGACTTCGCGGTCGTACACATCAGCGACCTGAAACAGCATTTCGTCGAGCTGCCCTGTCTCCTCGCCCACAGCGATCATTTGGACAGCGAGTTTCGGGAATACGTTCGCTTCATTCATCGGTTTTGCCATCCCGCGGCCCTCTTTCAGGTCTCGCGCAACGACTTCGATGGCGTCGCGAAACACCACGTTGCCCATCGTATCCTTCAGGATCGACAGCCCCGCCAGCAAGGGCACACCGTTTTGCAAAAGGATGGCAAGCGAACGCGAGAACCGCGCCATTTCCATCTTCGTCACGAGCTTGCCTATGATCGGCCAGCGCAGAAATTTCACATCCCATTTCGCACGAGATACCGGATCGTTTAGAGAGCGCACCAGCAACCAGATGACGAATGCAACGCCCGCGAACATGAGCGGCCAATAGGCGCGCGTAAAGACACCGATTGCCAGCACGGCCTGTGTCGCAAACGGAATGGCATTGCCGGACTGATCGAATATCTGCTTGAACTGCGGCACGACAAATATCACGAGTATCAGGACTGAAAGAACGGAGACAACAAAAAGTATCGCCGGATATACCATGGCTGACTTGACACTTTCGCGTACTTCCTGGCTGCGCTCCATGTAATCGGCTAGCCGCATCAGCACATTGCCAAGCGCGCCGCCAACTTCGCCAGCCTTCACCATATTCACGTAGAACCGCGTAAAAACATCGCGGTGCGGCTCCAGCGCCTTGGACAGCGCTGCCCCACCGCGCACATCATTTCTGATCGCGACCAGCAATTCGCCTACCGCCGGTTTTTCGGCAAGGCCGATGAGAATTTCCATGCTGCGATCCAGCGGCAAGCCGGCCTTCAGCAGCGTCGCGAGTTCGCGCGTCAGCGTACCCAGATCGTCCTGGCTGACCCGCGCCCTGGAAAACAATCCTGTCGGTTTCGCCCCGGGCTGCCGCGCGACTGCAACTGCAGCATTGTTGCCGGCCTGATTAACCTCAGAAACACGGATCGGTATCAGTCCAGTCGATTGCAGATGCGCAATCACTGCTGCCTGGGTCGCGCCCTCCAAGACGCCTTCCTGTGTTTCACCTGCCGCGGAGACGGCCTTGTATTGGAACATCAGCATCAGTGGATCAGTCTTCGCGCGTGACGCGCAATACTTCCTCGATGGTGGTCACGCCTTCCACGGCTTTTTTGAGACCGTTTTCGTACATGGTCTCCATGCCCTCGGCAATTGCTGCCTCGCGAAGCTCGGTCGCGGTCGCGTGCCGCATGATGAGACTACGCAGCGTATCGGTCATCGGCAGCACTTCGATAATCGAAAGGCGCCCGAAATAGCCGGTATGCGCGCAATGTTCACAACCCTTGGCGTGGTACAGCGTGACCGATTCGGCTTTGGTGAATCGCCGTAAACCCATCTGCTCGACGAACTCCTCAACCGGGTGATACGGCGTCTTGCAGTGCCCGCACAACACTCGCACCAGTCGTTGCGCTTCGATGCCGACGACCGTTGAGGTCAGTAGATAATCTTCCACACCCATGTCGAGCAGGCGGTTGATGGTCGCGGCGGCGTCGTTGGTATGAATGGTGCTCAATACCATGTGGCCGGTCAGTGCCGATTGCATCGCGATCTGTGCGGTTTCAAGGTCGCGAATTTCACCAATCATGATGACGTCCGGGTCCTGCCGCACAATCGAGCGCAGCGCATTGGAAAACGTGAGGTCGATCTGCGGCTTGACCTGAATCTGGTTTATACCCGGCATCTGATACTCCACCGGGTCTTCGACAGTAAGAATTTTTACGTCCGGCTTGTTCAGGCGGGCCAGTGCCGTATATAGCGTCGTGGTTTTGCCGCTGCCGGTTGGCCCCGTCACCAGCAAGATGCCATAGGGCTGATCGAGAATCGCGCTGAAGACTTTCAAATTCGCGTCGTCAAACCCCAGCGCGTGAAAATCGAGCGCAACACCGCCCTTGTCGAGGATCCGCATGACGACACTTTCGCCGTGCATCGTCGGCACCGTTGACACCCGCAAATCGATTTCCTTGCCTTGCACGCGCAATTTGATTCGGCCGTCCTGCGGCAAGCGCCGCTCGGCGATATCCAAGTTCGCCATGATCTTGATGCGCGATATCACTGCCGCCGACAGTCGACGCGGCGGGGACTCGGTCTCGTGCAAGACGCCGTCGATGCGGTAGCGCACGATCAGCCGATTTTCAAATGGTTCGACATGAATATCGGAAGCCCGGCGTTCCAGTGCATGGTTGATGATCAGATTCACCAAGCGGATCACCGGCGCTTCTGAGGCCAGATCTTTCAGTTGCTCGATGTCGCCGAAATCCTGCTCTTCGTCGCGGGTGGAGATGTTGTCGACAATTTGCCCCATCGAGGACTTGCCGCTGCCATACAAGCGTTCATAAACGACGTCAAAATCGCTCGCCACCAGCAATTTTGCAATGACGCGTTTGCGACTGGCCGCCGCAATCGCCTTGATCGTATAGGTGTCTGCCGGGTCGGTCATGGCCAATACGACTTCCGTCTCCGTTTCTGACACGGGAATAGCGTGCGACTCACTCAGAAAACGCGGTGCGACCGTCTCTTCGAGAATTGGCAGCTCCGGAAACTCCGAAGCCTCGACGATGATCCAGCCGCGTTGTTGCGCCAGCGCCTCGGCCAATTCGCGGCTGGACAGCATGCCTAGACGTGACAACACCGAACCGAGTTTTTCGGCGACGGCGCCAGTTTGGCGAGCGGTCTCTTGCACTTTGAGTGCACGATCAAGGTTGGCCACATCCAGCTTGCCACGGAAAATGAGTATTTCGCCCAACCGCCGACTAGCCGCGGACGTCTCGGCTGAGCTTTCGGCGGTAGTAGAGTCGTGGTCGCGTTCGACGGGGTTTAGCAAAACGATGCCCTTGATTTATAAACAAAAAAGACGGAGCCGTGGAGTATATCAGCCGAGTCCGCGCGGGACGCTTTGCCGGTGACAGCGATCATGTTGATCCTGTGTCAAGCTGTAACAGGAAACGGGTGGCCGATCTACGAGTGGACCGGAGGCCTAATGGTTCAACCGGTACCCGGCCGCAAACGCCGTCAGTTGCTCCTGCCAGTCTGGGACACGTATTCCGGTGGCTAATTCAATTTTCTGATTGGAAAGCACCGAAAATGCGGGCCTTCGTGCTGGCGTTGGGAATTCATCGGTGGTTATTGACGTCACCCGTTTTACCAATCGTTGCGGATCCGGGATCGCTTTGAATATCGCCTCTGCGAAGCCGTGCCAAGAGGTACGGCCATTGGCAGAGACATGAAAAATGCCGTTGTCGATCGACAACCGTGCTTCATGGTCGACGGCGGCGAACGTAAAGTCGGCGAGCGTTTTTACCCAGGTTGGCGAGCCAATTTGATCGGCAACAATGCGCAACTCTTCACGCTCTCTGGCTAGACGCAACATGGTCAGAAGAAAATTCTGCCGCCGCTCGGCGTACACCCAGCTGGTGCGAAAGACCAGAAACCGGTCTGCCACGTTGCTTACCGCGTGCTCGCCGACCAACTTGGTTTTGCCGTAAACACTTTGCGGTGCCGACTCCGCATCTTCCAGGTACGGCTCGCGCGCGTTGCCCGCAAATACGTAATCGGTGGAGTAGTGAATAAGGCCTGCGCCCAGGCGATTGGCTTCCTCCGCCAACACTCTTGGCGCCACGCCGTTAACCTGCATCGCCAGGTCCGGCTCTTGTTCCGCCCGATCCACAGCGGTATAGGCGCCTGCGTTGATGATCAGGTCGGGCTTTAAATGTTGGCAGCATCGACGAATCGCATCCGCATCGGCAAGATTCAGTGCGCCGCGATCAACCGCAAAGACTTCACCCAAATCAGCAAATGACTGTTGCAGCTGCCAACCAAGCTGCCCGTTCTGGCCGGTAACGAGAATGCGCGGGCGGGTCACCGCCATCAGGCGAATACTTCAGCCGTGGCAAGCGTTCGGCCTTCGACATCCGCTTTCTTTAGCTGCGGGATGGTACCTGCCAGCGGCCAGTCAATGCCGAGCGCCGGATCATTCCACAGCAGGCTGCGTTCATGTTGGGGCGCGTAGTAGTCGGTGGTCTTGTAAACAAATTCGGCAACGTCGGATGTGACCAGAAACCCGTGCGCGAAACCGACCGGCACCCAAAGCATGCGTTTGTTTTGCGCCGACAGGACTACCGCAACATGCCGACCAAAGGTGGATGAACTCCTGCGCATATCGACGACGACATCGAACACTTCGCCGACGACGGTTCGGACCAGCTTGCCCTGCGCCTGTTCGATTTGATAATGCAGTCCGCGCAAAACGCCCTTGACTGATTTGGAATGGTTGTCCTGCACGAAATCCTGCTCAATGCCGACCACTTCGCGGAATGCGCGGGCATTGAAACTCTCGTAAAAAAAGCCGCGGCCGTCACCGAACACCTTGGGTTCGATGATTTTTACGTCGGGAATTGCGGTGTCAATGATATTCATGAGTTATGTTGTTTTGGTGAAACACTAGCACTGGCGCGGCGTTTGAGACGTTTTTGACCTGCGGGCCTCGCCGAATGGCCGTCTACGCTCTAAAACAACTGTTCGGTGAGCATCTTAAGCAAATATTGGCCGTAGCCGTTCTTGGCCATCGGTTGCGCCAGTTCCCTGATTTTGTCTGCGGTCACCCAGCCCTGGCGATAGGCGATTTCTTCCGGACAAGCGATCTTGAGGCCCTGACGGCGTTCGATGGTTTCGATGTATTGCGAAGCTTCCAGGAGCGATTCATGCGTACCGGTATCCAGCCAGGCCATACCGCGACCCATCACCTCGCACTGCAACTGCTGACGCTCCAAGTACAAACGGTTCAAGTCGGTGATTTCAAGCTCTCCACGTTTGGATGGCTTCAGTTCGGCGGCAAGTTCACAAACTTGTTCGTCGTAAAAATAGATGCCGGTGACGGCATAGCGCGACTTGGGCTGCGTGGGCTTTTCCTCCAGCGAAATCACCTTACCGGCGGCGTCAAACTCGGCCACGCCATAGCGCTCGGGATCGTTGACGGGATAGGCAAATACCGTGGCACCGCTGGTCTGGGCGTTGGCGCGTTGCAGCAGTTGTGAGAGATCGTGACCGTAAAAAATATTGTCGCCGAGGATCAGGGTCGAAGGCGCACCCGCCAGAAAGCGCTTGCCAATCAGGAAGGCCTGCGCGAGTCCATCCGGCGAAGGCTGCACTTCGTAGGATAAGGACAATCCCCACTTGGAGCCGTCGCCCAACAACTCCCGAAACAGCGGGGTGTCGTGCGGCGTTGAAATGATGAGAATTTCGCGAATGCCCGCCAGCATCAAGGTCGTGAGAGGGTAGTACACCATCGGCTTGTCGTAGATGGGCAGGAGCTGCTTGGAAATGACCTGGGTGACGGGGTAGAGCCGCGTCCCGGACCCCCCAGCAAGGATGATTCCTTTCCTCTTCATTCTGCAGCTTCCTGGTTACCTGCGTATTGCGTATCCACCCATTTGAGATATTCGCCGCTCGTCACGGACTGAACCCAATCCTGATTTTTCAGGTACCAATTCACCGTTTTGCGGATGCCGCTTTCAAAATTCTCGACAGCCCGCCAACCCAGCTCAGTCTCAAGCTTGGTTGCATCGATCGCATAGCGCTGGTCATGGCCCGGCCGATCCTTGACGAACGAAATCTGCGCGGAATACGACTTGCCGTCCATACGTGGCTGTAACTCATCGAGCAGGCTACAGACGATATGGACGACGTCAAGGTTGGTGCGTTCGTTCCGACCACCAACGTTGTAGGTCTCGCCGGTTCGCCCTCTTTCAAGCACCAGCCGAATAGCCGAGCAATGATCGGTCACGTAAAGCCAGTCGCGAACGTTTTGCCCGTCGCCATACACAGGCAGCGGCTTGCCGGCTAGCGCGTTGAGAATCATCAGGGGAATGAGTTTTTCCGGGAAATGATAGGGGCCGTAGTTGTTCGAGCAATTGGTCGTCACCACCGGCAGGTGATAGGTGTGGTGGCTGGCGCGCACCAGATGATCGGAAGCCGCCTTTGAAGCCGAATAGGGACTGTTGGGTTCATACCGATGGTTCTCGGTAAATGCCGGATCGGTCGCATTGAGCGAGCCATAAACCTCATCGGTTGAAACGTGCAAAAAGCGAAACTGCCCCTGCTCGGCAGCAGACAGTGCGCTCCAGTAGCCGCGAACTTCTTCCAACAGGTTAAACGTGCCGACGATATTGGTGGCGATGAATTCACCGGCCGCATGAATAGAGCGGTCGACATGACTCTCAGCCGCAAAATTGACAATAGCGCGCGGCCTGACCTCTTTCAGCAGCGCGCCTACCGCAGGCCGATCACCGATATCCGCATGTACAAAGCGGTATCGGGGGTCGCGATCAACGTCGGCGAGCGACCTGTGATTACCCGCGTAGGTGAGCTTGTCGAGATTGGTGACCGGCTCCTGATTGCTGGCCAGCCATTCGCGAATGAAGTTGGAGCCAATAAATCCTGCCCCGCCGGTGACGATGATCATGAGACCCTATATGTTTGGCGCCCTGATTGGGGGTGCTGATTTAAGAAGCCTGTATTTTACCAATCCGGCTGCGTCACGCGCGCGCTGGCATTCAACCCAGATTGTCCACTAGGCGCACCTTCGGTGCTGCACGGGTGCTGGCGGGTTATTTTCGGACATTTGTCGCGCCCTAATGGACACTCTGGGCTCAATCGGGTTTGTTGGTCAGCTCGATCAATTTCGCGTACTTGGCGAATGCGGCAAAGCAGCCCACCGCAACATGTGCAAAACCCGGACCACCATCGAGGAATCCAAGACGAAAAAAATAGAATTTGATAAAGCGGGCCAGAGGACTGAGGAAGAGCTTCAGATAGCCCGCCCTTACCCCCTGCTGGAATAAGGCCTCCGCGTGCAGGCTCGAATAGCGGTTTTGTTTGGCAAGATAGGTGCCCACATCCTCGGCGGAATCGTGCAGCAAATCGCCATCCAGCGAGCCGACATCGGTGGTGGTGATAACGGCTTCGTGCACCGGATCATTGCTCCAGCTGGCGAACTGACGGTGAAACAGCCGCAGCGACCAATCAGGGTAACCTTCGCCGTGTGCCAGCCAGCGACCAAGGAAACGATTGCGCCTGCGCATCCGCCATGCCTTGAATTTCTGGTTGGTCATCACCGACCGGATGCTCTCTTGCAGTTGCGGCGTGACGCGTTCATCGACATCCAGACACAGTACCCAGTCGTGAGCCGCCTCGCCGACGGCAAACTGCTTCTGGCGGCCAAATCCCAGCCATTCTTTTTCGATCAGGCGGCAGCCGCGCACTTCGGCGATGGCGCGCGTTTCGTCTTCCGATCCCGAGTCCACGACCAGAATTTCGGCGGCGAAGGCAACGCTATCGATACACGCGGCAATCTGACTCGCGGCGTTCTTGGCGATGATGACGACGGAAATTGGAATTTTGTTGGTTGACATCGCGTCTATTGGTGGCGCTGGAGAGGCTTGGGCCGGTGATTGAGCGATTGTAAACGACCGGCGGTTCCGTCATCCTCCGCTACAATCTCCCGATGCGTGTACTGCTGGTCAAACTCTCATCCATGGGCGACGTTCTGCACAACCTGCCGGTGGCGAGCGATCTGGCACGCGCGTATCCGCATATCGAGATCGACTGGGTCACTGAGGCGCCGTACGCGGGGCTGGTTGCATTGCATCCTAACGTGCGAAATGTGTTCGCTGTGCATTTGCGCGATCTGAAAAAGCACTGGTGGTCGGCAGCAGCCTGGTCGGCTTTTCTTGACATCAGGAAGCAACTGGGCAGTCAGGAATATGACGTCATCCTCGATACGCAAGGGCTCGTGAAGAGCGCCATGGTCGCACGCTGGGCAAAGGGGACCATCGCCGGATTTTCTGCAGAAACGGTGCGCGAACCACTTGCCGCGTGCGCCTACGATCGCAAAATTGCGGTGCCGCGCAACCTTCACGCCGTCGAACGTAATCGGCGACTGGCTTCAAGTGTATTTGGTTATGAACTTAATAGCGCCGTCGACTATGGCCTGCGTCGGCCGCCACCGCTCGCCAGTACGCTGGTGGCGTGTCCCTACGTCACCTTCCTGCACGCGACCAGTCGCACCGACAAAATGTGGCCCGAAGCGAACTGGATAGCGCTCGGCCAACGATTGCACGAATTCGGGTTCAGCGTAAGCCTGCCCTGGGGCAGTTCGGCGGAAAAGCGCGTCAGCGAGCGACTCGCGAGCTCAATTCCTGATGCCATGGTGCCGCCAGCGATGTCGCTACTGGAGGCCGCTGCCCTGCTGGCGGAGGCACGCGCGGTGGTTGGCGTAGATACGGGGCTGGCGCACCTGAGCGTTGCACTGGCGCGCCCGACGGTCGGCATTTATCTGACAACCTCGCCTGCGCTAACAGGCCTTTATGGCAATGATCTTGCCGTCAATCTGGGAGGAGGCACGACGCAGCAGCCTGCAGAACTAGCCGTTGACGACGCGTGGCAGGCACTTCTGTGCCTGTTGTCGCTACATTAACCGCTTGCAATGACCGTGCGTGTTCTCTATTCCATGCTGTTGACCTTGATGTTGCCGGTAATACTGGCGCGGTTGCTTTGGCGCAGCTTGCGGCAACGTGGTTACCGGGAAAATATCGGAGAACGATTTGGCAGCTATCGTCAGGAACCATTGCGGGGCTGCATATGGATTCATGCGGTATCGGTGGGCGAAACTCGCGCCACCGAACCGCTGATTCGCAAGTTGAAAGCGCTTTATCCTGCACGACCGATTCTGCTGACCTGCATGACTCCTACTGGTCGTGCGACTGCGGTCGAACTGTATGGTGAAGCGTTGACGTCGGCCTACCTACCCTATGACCTAGCGCTTTTGCATAGCGGGCTGCTTGATCACTTCAAGCCCACCGTGTTGCTGGTGATGGAAACCGAACTCTGGCCAAATCTGTTGCACGCGTGCAAGACGAGATCGGTGCCTGCATTGATCGTCAACGCACGCCTGAGCGAGCGGTCCGCGCGTGGCTATCGGCGGTTTGCGCCTATTCGTGCGCTTGTCACACAGGCGCTGCAGGCGGTGAAGTTGGTCGGTGCGCAGTCCAGCGCCGATGCGGAACGCTTTCGCACACTGGGTGCGCCCAACATTTCGGTGACCGGCAATATCAAATTTGATCTGACGTTGAATGCGGATCTGGTCAGCATCGGTAACAGCTGGCGCACCGGACTGGGAAGCCGAAAGGTGTTGCTCTGTGCGAGCACCCGCGAAGCAGAGGAGTCTCTGTTGCTGGCGGCGTATCGCGATGTCTTTGAAGTTCCAGAACGAAGCGCGGTTCTACTCGTGATCGTGCCGCGACATCCGCATCGTTTTGTTACGGTTGCCGACGAGATTCTGAAGGTCGGTCTGACGGTTGCAAGGCGCAGCGATTCGACAAGCGGCGCGGCCATCGATGATGTTGATGTCCTGCTTGGCGACTCAATGGGGGAAATGGCCGCCTACCTGGCATTCGCCGACATCGTCATCGTCGCCGGCAGCTTTCTGCCGCTCGGTGGCCAGAATCTGATCGAGGCGTGTGCGGCCGGCAAGCCGGTCATCATGGGGCCGTCAACGTTCAATTTCAGCGAAGCCGCGCAATTGGCGCAAGATCAGGGTGCCATGCTGAAAGTGGGCGACGCCGAAGAAGCGATGCGCACCGCAAAACGTTTGCTGCACGATGTTGCTGAGCGCCAAGCCATGTCCGATGCTGGCTTGAAATTGGTGGCGGCTAATCGCGGCGCGACGGATAAAACTGTCGCACTGGTACAAGTGGCACTCGACCGCAATTTAGTTGAACGGGCCGGAACTGTTTGAGCGCCATTTGACGCGGCTCGCGGGCCATTAGTGGCTGGGAAGCCCCGTCAATACTGGGTTTTTAACAATATCAGCGCGCCAGCATTCGGTTAACTTCCGCCAGGTCTTCCTCGACCAGGCGTCCAGCGGCCGACTTCAAACGCAGTTGGCTCAAGATCGTTGAGTAGCGAGCCTGTTGCAAATCGCGCTGCGCCTGGAACAACTGTTGCTGCGCGTTAAGCACGTCAACGTTGGTACGTACGCCGACTTCCTTGCCCAATACGGTGGCATCGAGTGACGATCTGTTCGAAACCAAAGCGGCTTCCAGTGCTTTCACTTGGGCGACGCCATTGGTCACGCCCAGATAATTTTGGCGCACCGATTGGGCCACTGTGCGTTTGGAGTTTTCCAGGTCTGCTTCCGCGCGGTCACGATTGGACAGCGATTGGCGCACGCGTGATTGTGTTCCGCCGCCTTGATAAAGGGGAATCGTCAGTGTCAGGCCGAGAACGGCTGATCGCGTTTCGAAGGACGGGCCAACGTTGCCAGAGTTCGATGACGAGGGTGAGCTGTTGTTGGCGTAGCTGCCCGTCAGGTCGAGCGTGGGTAGGTGGCCCGCCTTGTTGCGATCGACTTCACGAGCAGCGATCTCGCGGGCGAGCCGCAGCTGGGCGATGGCAGGACTGGCTTCTTCGGAGGCCTTCACCCATTGATCCATGTCGCTCGGTTTTGGCAGCGTCAGCATCGGTTTATCGCGTAACGGGGCGAGGCTGGCGGGCATCTTGTTAATTAACTGCTGTAACGCCTGGCGTTTGATTTCCAGATCGTTCAGGTCGGAAATTTCCTTGGCGACGCCGAGGTCAAATTTCGCCTGGGCTTCATAGGTGTCGGTGATGGTAGAGGTGCCGACTTCGAAGTTGCGCTTGGCTTGCGCCAGTTGCTCGTTGATCGCTGTTTTTTGCGCGCCGGACAGCGCGACATTGTCTTGTGCCAGCAGGACATCAAAATATGCTTGCGCGGCACGCACGATCAGGTTTTGTGCGGCGTCGGCAAATAGTGCTTCCGATTGCTTGGCCTGCAAACCAGCCTGGTCGAACGATATCCAGTTTTGCATACGAAACAGGGGCTGAGTCAGGCTGACCGAGTAGCCATGGGTATTGAAATCGGTTGTTGGAAATCCGCTGGTTTCGCGATGGTTGCGGTTTACTGATCCCGTTAAGTTAACCGATGGCAGCAGGATTGCACGCGCCTGCGGTACAAACTCTTTGCTGGCCTCGTATGTGTAACGGGCAGATGAGTACACGGGATCTTGCGCCTGGGCATCCCGATAGATATCCATCAAGTCCGCGCCCATGGCGGATGAGGCGGCGAGACAACTGGTAACGAGTGCGGCGGAGAGTTTGAGTTTCATTATTTTTCGTTTCTGGTCGATGTTGGCGGGTGGTATTTTTGCCGGTTTGACCAAAGTGTATTTAGGATTGATTGAGGACTTTTGATGCGGTGAACAAGTTGCGTGGATTTTCCGAGCTGCTAATAAAGCGCGACGCTTGGGTCGACCTGACGAGCCCATGCGTCTATGCCACCCTGTAAATTATGCAGGTTGTGGAACCCCTGCCGCTCCAGAAATGCGACGACTTGCAGACTTCGCGTGCCGTGATGACAAATTACGACCGTGGGATGCGACCGGTCAATCTCTTCAACCTGGTTTGGAATCGATTGCATCGGTCGCAACTCGCTGCCTTCAATATGCGCCAGCTGAAATTCCCATGGTTCGCGAACGTCAAGCAAATGCGGCTTCGCGATTGGCTCGTCGGTCAACATGGCTTGTAGTTCGAAAACAGTCAGTTGTCGCATCGGCTCAAAAGTCGAAACGCGAAGGCTGCTTGGCGTGGATTAGTGGGGCGATCACCGTTTCGAATATCTCGCTACGTGCGAAAACTTTTTCGCCTGTTCTTGTATAGAGCGTCGCTTTCATGACGGGCGCATCGCCGACAATGGCGAACAGGCGTCCATTTTCCGCAAGCGCATCCAGATAGGCTTGCTGCAGCATTGGCACGGAACCAGTAAGAACAATTGCATCGAATTTCTCGCCGGCTCCTGAGAATGCGGCTGGCGATTCCGCGCCGTCACCGACTTTGAGAATGGCATTGTGAATGTTGGCGCGTGACAGGTTCGCGGCCGCATTGCGCGAAAAGGCGTCGTAGTATTCGACGCTGGTTACCGTCGCGGCGCGACTGGCCAGCAATGCCGTCAAGTAGCCGCTGCCCGTTCCAATTTCCAGTACGCGGTCCGTTGGTTTCAGAGTCAGCTCTTGAACAATGCGCGCTTCCATCTTCGGCGCCATCATCAGCTGGCCTTCGCCGATTGGTATTTCCATGTCGGTAAACGCGATGGCGCGATAGGCGTCCGGCACAAAGTCCTCACGTTTAATCTGGAAGAGGAGATCCAGAACATCCTGATTCAGCACTTCCCAGGTGCGTATCTGCTGCTCAACCATGTTGAACCGTGCTTGTTCAAAATCCATGTCGGTCTCGTCCTTGGGTTTGAGTGAATGAGGAAGGTCTTACGGCACGCGAACTGCGTGTACTCGTATTGCGACTGCAAGATTCTGGCGTTGGCTATTTTAGCAAATCGGTCTGGCTTGTCGGCGACGCTGGTTTGCGTCGAGGTTCAAATGGACGGCTTGTCCGCGAGCAACCCTCGAATCAGAATATCGGTGTGCGTTGCCAGGTAGGCGTCTGGATCCATTTGCTCCACACCGCACAAATCGAACGAATTACGCCATAGCATCAACATTAGTACCGGTGCAGCACAGATGTGTGGTGTGTGTTGGAGTTCTATCGGCCGGAATTCGCCGGCATCTATCCCGCGCTGAATCGCGGCGGTGAAAAGCGCCAGTCCGCGCACAATGACTTCGGTGTGATAGAAGTTAGCAAGTTCCTGAAAATTACCCGCTTCTGACATCATCAGCTTGGTGATGCCGGCCAGTTTGGTGGAGCCAATTTTTTGCCACCACGTCTTGACCAGAAGCGTCATCAAATCAGCGCTACTGCCCTGATAGGCGCGCATGCGATCTTCAAATTCGACGATGCGCGACACGATGCCCTCACGTACGACCGCCTTGAACAAATCGTCTTTGCTATCGAAATAGAGATACAACGTACCCTTGGAAACACCTGCCCGTTTGGCAACGTCGTCCAGCCGTGTTGCGGCAAAACCACGTTCCACAAACAATTCCAGCGCAGCCGCCGCCAGCTCACCCGGTCGAGCGTCCTTGCGTCGTTCCCAGCGCGGTTCAATTATTTTTGCTAATACTGACATGGGCAACTATTAATGACTTGATGGTCATTAAGATACGCCGTGTGTGTTGGCGCGTCAAGCTGATCGCGTATTTCCCAATCCCAACTGGCGCATTGCCGCGCGGATGAAATTGGGTTAACTTAGGGTTTGTACGCAGGGGTTCCACGCAATCTAAGAATTTTCAAATGCGTGGATGAGATACACCCTTTGAACCTGATCCGGATGATACCGGCGTAGGGAGCGTGAATCGGCCTTTTTCTGGTTCATCGCTCCCGGCCTTTGAGGAGTATGACCATGAATGCCGTTTTGAACCCCACACAATTTCTTGAAGCCACTGCCCACGTGGATGAGGCCGCCGTTCAGCCGCTGCCGAACTCGCGCAAAATCTATGTGCAAGGCACCCGCGCCGACATTCAGGTGCCGATGCGTGAAATTTCGCAAAGCGATACGCCCACTGGTATGGGTGGCGAAAAGAATCCGCCGATTTTTGTTTATGACACCTCGGGCCCCTACACTGACCCGAACGTAAAAATCGACATCCGCTCCGGCCTGGCGCCGCTGCGGGAAAAATGGATTACCGAGCGTAACGATACAGAGCTGTTGTCAGGCATTACTTCGCAATATGGCCTCGCGCGACTTCACGATCCCAAGCTCGCCGAGATGCGCTTCAATCTGAAACGCCATCCGCGCCGCGCCAAATCTGGCGCAAATGTTTCACAGATGCATTACGCCCGCAAAGGCGTCATTACGCCAGAGATGGAATACATCGCCATTCGCGAGAACCAGCGCCGCGATGGTCTAAGTGAGCTCATCACCAAACAGCATCCCGGCCAATCGTTCGGCGCATCAATCCCGAAAATGATGACGCCAGAATTCGTTCGTGATGAAGTCGCCCGCGGCCGCGCCATCATCCCCGCAAATATCAATCACCCAGAATCGGAGCCGATGATCATCGGCCGTAATTTCCTGGTGAAGATCAACGCCAATATCGGCAACTCCGCGCTGACATCCTCCATTCACGAGGAAGTGGAGAAGATGACCTGGTCGACACGCTGGGGTGGCGATACGGTGATGGATCTTTCCACGGGAAAAAATATTCACGAAACCCGCGAATGGATCATCAGGAATTCTCCCGTACCGATCGGCACCGTGCCGATCTATCAGGCGCTGGAAAAAGTCAACGGCAAGGCCGAAGACCTGACTTGGGAAATTTTTAAAGACACACTGATCGAGCAAGCCGAGCAAGGCGTCGATTACTTCACCATCCACGCCGGCGTACTCCTGCGCTACATCCCCATGACCGCCAATCGCATGACTGGCATCGTCTCGCGCGGCGGTTCGATCATGGCCAAGTGGTGTCTCGCCCATCACACCGAATCTTTCCTTTACACGCACTTTGAAGACATCTGCGAGATCATGAAGGCCTACGACGTTTCGTTCTCGTTAGGCGACGGCTTGCGTCCGGGATCGGGCTACGACGCCAACGACGAAGCGCAGATCGGTGAGTTGAAAACGTTGGGTGAACTCACAAAAGTCGCGTGGAAACACGACGTGCAAACCATGATCGAAGGCCCCGGTCACGTGCCGATGCACCTGATTAAAGAGAACATGGATTTGCAACTGAAGTACTGCCACGAAGCGCCGTTCTACACGCTGGGGCCGCTTACCACCGACATAGCGCCGGGCTACGATCACATCACTTCGGCCATCGGTGCGGCCATGATCGGCTGGTACGGCACGGCCATGCTTTGCTACGTCACGCCGAAGGAACATCTCGGTCTGCCGGACAAGAATGACGTGAAGGACGGCATCATGGCGTACAAGATTGCGGCGCACGCGGCGGACCTCGCCAAAGGCCATCCCGGCGCGCAGATTCGTGACAACGCGCTCTCAAAAGCCCGATTCGAATTTCGCTGGGATGACCAATTCAATCTCGGCCTCGACCCGGAAAAGGCCAAGGAATTCCACGATGAAACGCTACCGCAGGAAGGCGCCAAGCTTGCGCATTTCTGCTCGATGTGCGGCCCGCATTTCTGCTCGATGAAAATTTCGCAGGATGTACGCGACTTCGCCAAAGCGGAGGGACTGAGCAATGAGGACGCGTTGAAAAAGGGGATGGAAGTGAAGGCAGTTGAGTTTGTGAAAAAGGGGGCGGAGATTTATCACAAGGCCTGACCCCATCGCGAAACACAAATACTGGCGCGGCGTTTGAGGCAAAACTGTCCGAATGCCGCGCCATCACTCGACCTTTTCCCACGTCGAAACCTGAATCAGTTCAAATCTTCCCTTGGACGAATTGCTTCATCAGGGTCTGACAGGCAACCGTTGACCCCACCGCTGAAGACGCCTGGCACGTGGCATCCAGACAAATTTCCGGTTAAGCTTTACGCAAATCCGCGTGGTCGTCTTCGCGATCATTGCCCTCGGGTCTGGTCGGGGTCGCAGTGTTCAGGTGCCGAACCTGCAAACCTTGAGTGCCCGCCAATGACAAGAAGCGGACCGAAACGCCGGCGCAAGCCTTGTTGAACCCGCCTTGACCGCACACGCGTCGGCTGGTGTACAGTGGCGCGCACCGACTTGTTTGACTTGCCGAAGTTACGCTGAATCAAAACAGGCCAGCCCGTTAAAGTTGCATGGATAACCGGAGAACCCGATGCAGTCGCAATTCCCGAACCTCTCTGTCATTGATCATCCGCTGGTGAAACACAAGCTGACGTTCCTGCGCCGCGAAGAGACTTCGACGGCGGGTTTCCGCCGTCTGGTGAAAGAAATCAGCCAGATGCTTTGCTATGAAGTGACGCGCGATCTGCCGACCGAGAACATCCCGATCCGTACGCCCGTGACGGAAATGAATTCTCCTGTCATCAGCGGCAAGAAGCAGTGTGTCGTTTCGATACTTCGGGCGGGCAACGGCATGCTCGACGGTATGCTCGAATTGCTGCAGGCTGCACGCGTTGGCCACATCGGTCTCTACCGCGATCCAAAAACGCTGGCACCGGTTGAATATTACTTTAAGGTGCCCGAAGATGTCGCCGAGAGGCTGGTGATCGTCGTCGATCCGATGCTGGCCACCGGCAATTCGGCCGCGGCGGCGATCACGAAACTGAAACAGCGCGGCGTCACGAACATCAAGTTCGTCTGCCTGCTGGCGGCCCCGGAAGGCGTGGCCACGATGCTCGCTCAACACCCGGATGTGATGATCACCACCGCCTCGCTCGATGAACGGCTCAATGACCACGGGTACATTGTGCCGGGACTAGGAGATGCGGGTGACCGAATTTTCGGGACGCGCTGACACCGCGCTGATCACCGCGCCGCGCGCGGTCGCCACCACGACCGCCGCACCGCGCCGCAAGAAACACATTCGTCATGCTGCCGTGGCCGACATACTGCTCGCCGCGGAAGGCGTGTTCGCGCACGCCGGTTTTTCCGGCGCAACGATGGCGCAAATCGCTGAAGCCGCGAATCTGCCAAAGGCGAATCTGCATTATTATTTTCGTACCAAAGCGGCGCTCTATCGTGCCGTACTCGACGACACGCTCAGCCTGTGGCTGGCCGAAACTGACGGCATTCGCCGCGACGCACACCCCAAAGTGGCGCTAGGCGATTACATTCGCGCCAAGATGCGGCTCGCTGCAGCGCACCCCGATGCGTCCAGAGTTTTCGCCAACGAAATGCTTCACGGTGCCCCACAGATCGGCGGCTATTTGCGCCGCGAACTGAAAGCGCTGGTGGATGAAAAATCGCAGGTCATCGAGCATTGGACCGATCAGGGCCTGATGGATCGCGTCGACGCGCGGCATTTGTTCTTCACCATCTGGGCGTCCACGCAAACCTATGCCGATTTTCAGCCGCAGGTGTGCGCCGTGCTGGGAAAACCAAAACTCACGAAAAGCGAACTCGAACGCGCGAGCGATCAGCTAGTGCGCTTGATTTTGAAAGGTTGCGGGGTTCGCGACGTGACGTAAATCCGGCCGCGGCAAGCGTGAAATACCAAACTCTATATCCGGCGCGCGCCGCATGGCATAAATGCCTGAAAGACCGCGCCAAATGGCGATCTACGTATATTTATCAACTTGACATTGCGGCCTGCCAGGCGTACCTTTTGTATTGCGCCGATTTGACGATCAGCTTGCGGGCGCTGGGAAAAATTAACTCCCGATAAATACGGCTAAAGCGGCTATCGCGAATTTGCAGTTTCAAGAAGCCCGATTAGCGCCAAGCTGGTCGGGCTTTTTTCATTCCCGCTCATGATCGCATTCCCCCAATCCGCGCACTTTGTTCAACCGCTGTCACTGGCCAGCGGCGCGACCCTGCGTGCTTATGATCTGGCGTTTGAAACTTACGGTACGCTCAACGCGGAAAAATCTAACGCTATCCTGATTTGCCACGCGCTTAACGCCTCACATCACGTCGCCGGCACTTACGAGAACGAAGCAGAAAACGTCGGCTGGTGGGACAATATGGTCGGCCCCGGCAAACCGGTCGATACCGAGCGCTTCTTCGTCATCGGCGTCAACAATCTGGGCTCCTGCTTTGGTTCTACCGGACCACTATCGATCAACCCGGATACCGGACGCGCATATAGCGCCGATTTCCCGCTGGTGACGGTGGAAGACTGGGTCGACTCGCATGTGCGTCTGATCGAACACCTGGGCATTGCGAAGCTCGCCGCCGTGATGGGTGGCTCACTGGGCGGCATGCAGGCGATCTGCTGGGCCATCCGCTATCCGGATCGTGTCGCCAATGCGCTCGTCATTGCAGCGGCGCCGAATCTGTCGGCACAGAATATCGCGTTCAACGAAGTCGCACGACAGGCGATACTGACCGACCCGGAATTTCACGGCGGCCATTTCGCCGAGCAGCACGTCGTGCCCAAACGCGGGCTGACGGTGGCACGCATGATCGGTCACATCACCTACATTTCGGACGACCAGATGGAAGCGAAGTTCGGCCGCGATTTGCGCGCCGGACTCAAATATTCCTTTGATTCGGAATTCCAGATCGAATCGTATCTGCGCTATCAAGGCGAGAAGTTCTCCACCTATTACGACGCCAATACTTATCTGCGCGTGACCAAGGCACTCGACTATTTCGACCCGGCGCGCGAGTATGGCGGCGATCTCGCCAAGGCGCTGGCACCCGCAACCGCAAAATTTTTGGTGATCTCCTTCACCACCGATTGGCGCTTCTCACCCGCGCGCTCGCGCGAGATCGTCAAGGCGCTGCTGGCCGAAAAGAAAAATGTGACCTACGCCGAGATCGAAGCGCCGCACGGCCACGACGCGTTCCTGCTTGACGATGTGCAATATCACGGCGTGGTGCGGACGTTTCTGGAAAATGCCGGCCCCCTCTCCCCAACCCCTCTCCCACGAGGGGAGAGGGGCTCGTCTGTTCAAGCCTCTCTCCCCTCGCGGGAGACAAGGGAACACTTGAAGCGGAGCAGAGGTGGGAGAGAGGGGGCCGCCACATGATCACCCGCAAAGACTTCGATGCCATCTCTCACTGGATCAAACCCGGCGCGTCAGTACTCGACCTCGGCTGCGGCGACGGCGAATTGCTCGTCCATCTGGAACAATCGCGGCACATCATCGGTTACGGCATCGAGAACGACGACGCTGGCATCCTTGCCTGCATCGCCAACGGCGTTAACGTCATTCAGTCAAACCTCGAGTCGGGATTAAAGGAAGTCGGCGATGGCGCCTTTGATTACGTCATCCTCTCGCAGACCCTGCAGGCGATGAAACGCACCGAAGCGGTGGTGGATGAAATGCTGCGCGTCGGTCGTGAGGCGATCGTCAGCTTTCCCAATTTTGGCTACTGGCAGCATCGCTGGCAATTGCTCAAGGGTCGCATGCCGGTCTCGGACGCCTTGCCCTACGAATGGCACAACACGCCAAACGTACACATGTGCACCGTCGCCGATTTCGACGCGTTTTGCGCCCGCAAGAATTTGCGCGTGCTCAATCGGCTGGTGATGAATGGCGAACACGAGCAGACGCTGCTGCCGAATTTGATGGGGACGCTCGCGTTGTATCGGCTGGCGAAAGGTTAGCAGCGCCCCCTCTTTTGTGCCCACTATCGTTGACTGCAGCGGTCTGTTTCGCAATCCGACGCGATTGGCTCGCCATTCAATGCAGCCATAACGGAAGCTGGTTCTGGTAAATCGGAAACATGTGGTGAAAGCTCGCAAAGAACGGCACCGATGACAGGATGTTGAACGCAAACGTGCCCGCCCCCAGGTGACGGCGCGCCACCCGGTCGGCTTGACGCGCAGGGTCAATGCGACGGCGCCGCCTTGCAGCATGAAAAACAGCAGTTGCAAACCCGGCGACTGACCGGTCGCCATCCAAAACAGGTACTCGTGGAATATTCCGGATACGGCGAACACGCCTAGCGTCGCGCGCACTGGGTGACGGCGTCCCCGCAGTAACTTGAAAAAATCCTCATACAGGAACTGCCCAATGAGTCGGTTGTAGCGGCGCCAGAAGTCGGCGGGGGTTCGTGCCGCGAATGGCCGATCGTGTGCATTCACAATATAGCCGCCGAACAAGCGGGTAACGGCCACGAAGGCAATTAATTCTGCCACCACCAACAGGAACAAGCCGGTGGCGATCAGGGTGTGTTCAAGCAGGAAAGGATACTGTAACCAGTCGACTTTTTGCATCAACGTCAGCAAGCGCTCGGCGGCGAAGAGTCCGGTGAGACCTAGTGCCAACTGCCAAAGGTTCTTTGACGTCGTCGGCTGAGGCTCGATGCCTCGCTTCCTGAACACCAGGTAATACAGGTTGGCGACAAAACCGAGGAGCTCGCGTAATCGTGGGATGCCACTGTGCATTGCGCCGACATGCAAATCCCACATCTTGAATACCATGAACATATTGAATAGCGCGACGCAAAAGCGCGTAACTCTCGCCTCCTGTGGCAGCAGTAACGGCGCTAGCGCCACTGCAGTAGCCAGAACAAAAAACACCAGCAGGCGGCCCGGCCGTTGCAAGCGCAACGCAAAATAGAAAATAATTATCGCGACCAACGCGATGGCCATGGCAATCAGGACTTGATTCATGTCCGCTCTTTAGCGCCACCGCGACTGACGTAAACCCAAAGCACCTCGGTAGCCGAATCGCGCGTGTTTTGTTCAAGGATCATGCGGTTTCACAATATTGGATGTTCCGCCGTCAACGGCAACACGCTCCCGCAGCACAAAATACATGTCGATCTCGCCTTTGCCTTTGGCCGCCATCTTGCCGCGATACTCGCAGTCGAAGTGATCGCGAACCAAATCGTAGGTGTAGGCGGAAATATTCACTTTGTTGACTTCCCCGCCGCTTTCCATCCGGTTGGCAATATTGACGGTGTC
This sequence comes from Burkholderiales bacterium, assembly GCA_038321965.1. Taxonomy (GTDB): domain Bacteria; phylum Pseudomonadota; class Gammaproteobacteria; order Burkholderiales; family Usitatibacteraceae; genus UKL13-2. Next base: position 65,051 of record JBBQFL010000022.1, read on the forward strand.
GCCCCAGACGTCATACACGTATTTGTTCTTTCCGACGATACCAGCCACCACGGCACCCGAATGCACGCCGACGCGTAAGCCCCATTTCATCGCAGCCGTTTGATTGCGCTCTTCGATGAATCGCGTCAAGGCGAGCCCAGCGCGGACACAGCGAACGGCATGGTCTGCAGACGCATCCGGCAGTCCCGACGCGATCATGTAGGCGTCGCCGATGGTCTTGATCTTCTCCAGCCCATGACTCGTCACAATATCGTCGAAGCCGCGGAAAATCTCGTCGAGCTCCTGCACCAGGCGCTTGGCGGGGATCGTTGAAACCGCCTGGGTAAATCCGGAAAAATCAGTGAAGAGAATCGACGTTTCCTCGTGCCGCCTTGGTTCACTGACGCCATTGGCTTTGAGCTCAGCGATGATCGCCTTCGGCAGAATATTGGCCAGCAATGCGTCAGATTGCTGCTGCGAGGCCACCAGTTCCGCAGTGCGTTCCACGACTTTTGCTTCCAGCCCACGGTTGTGCTCCTCGATCAGTTCACGCCGTTCGCGTTCGTGGCGGCTTTGGGTGAGTGCTTCTTCAATTTGTTTTTCCGCCAGCGCCTTGCGGGTATGCCGCAGCCGGAAGCCCAGCCCCATCGATAGCATAGTGCCGGTGACCGCGCTGCCGAGCTGGGACGCATGGATGGTCGGTAGGTATTGAGAAGCGCAAAGCTTCGCATGTAGTACCTGTCCGTTTTGAATTGATGTTCTCAGAAGTGAGACTGCTTGCTCGGGCGTTAGCTGATTCACAAACGGAAGAGCAACTTTGAACTCTTCCTCTGCCCCCCGAAATGTACCCGCATGCGCCAAATTGCTAAGCATCAAACCAAAAGCAAACTCAAAGTCGTGTTTTGCCAATCCAGGAATTAAATCAGATATCCAGACCGTCTCTGGATCAATTTTTTGTCGCTTGTATGTTTGATATGAACCCGGGAGGAATTGTTCCATCCAGAGATAACGGAATGATGGTCATACCATCACGAATGGCGGAAATGCCAGACTCTTGAACACACCACGGTGACGCTAAATAGGCTTGACTAAGAATGCAAATAAAGATGTCGCAAACGGTCAATTCTTTAAGAATTCGTAATCGCCACTCTTCTGAAACTTGAATGTGTTCATGTGCCATGAAGGAGTTCACTCCAACTGACAATAGAGCTGCATGGATACGAGCGGCTACATCACGCTCACTTGTTTGGTAGCTGATAAACGCGTAGGCCATAAGCACGCTAACGTCCGAGCTAAAGGGCGCCGCGCTTTTGCGGCGTCCAGCGACCGAAGGGAGCGACCTTGAGCGACGAGTTAGAAATCACCGATATTCGCCGAAAATAAATTTTGCGCCGAGCGCACTCACAGATGGCTCGAGCTTTTCGCGGTATGAAGGACCGCCAATGAACGCAACTTGTAGTAGTGGCAATTGTTTGCCCTTAAGACGTGCGAGCGCCGCGCCGAGGATTGCAGATGCATTTTCATCGCGGCCTCCGGCTACCGCCACGCGAAACACTTGAGATTCACTGCGCAACATGAGTGAGACGAGGTTGTCGACATCTCGATTCGCGCCAGGCGAGGCCTCAGGAGCCGCTGCCTTAAGTGCATCTGACAATGCTCCTCGTGACTGAATGTAAGCGAGTGAATATGGCTGATCGGCGAACGCTTTCGTCGCAATGGCGCTTTTGGCTGCGAAATCATCAGCTCTTGAAGCGTTTGTGGCGCAACTGCAAACAACGATGCTGACCACGAGAACAAAGAAAAATTGAAGATTGCGGGTCATAGATGATTTCTCATAGGTGATTTCTAACGATTAAGGTAAAGGGCGCGCCGCTCTTGGCGCGTCCCAGTGAGCGAAGCGAACGAACTTGACCGAATTGTTAGACGTCAATTGCTTCCACATGGAGTTCACCCTCCCTAACTGAGACGATTACGCCGAGCTCTCCTTTGCGCGGGATAAGTGGCAGCCATACTCTTACACCGTCCACGAATACGATGCTTTCATCATCATCGCGAATTGTTTCATAGGTCCCGACCTGAATTGCCCAGGGATGAGGGCGCTCAATAGACCATTCTGCCTGCCCGCTCGAGTTTCGCGAGACGTCGCCAATCGGGCCTTGGCGGTGAATCATGAGTCCGGCCTTTGCCCCATCATCATTGGCAATTGCGCGTCCGATGATTGTCTTGGCTTCAGCGGTGATTCGAACTTCGAACATTGACGTCTAACGATTAAGGTAAAGGGCGCCGCGCTTTTGCGGCGTCCAGCGACCGAAGGGAGCGACCTTGACCGCAATGTTAGGCGGCGGCATGTACGCCTGCGGGTTTTGAGCTAGCAGGATGTGCATGGCCAAATGACGTTCTGCAAGGCGTACACCGCCGCGACGGCTACAAGAAAGAGGAGAAAGAGTGCCTTCTTCCACTGAGGTATGGATAGATGCCATTTTGAACTTCGTTTTGCGAGCGGCTCAAACACCCACTCTATGGCAAGAGCGGCAGAACCCAAGGCAAAAGGTGCCAACGCAAATTGCCACCAGGCCAACTGCGGCAATTTCCCAAAGGCCCACGCGTGTAGCAGGTACATGGTGCCGAGGACAAGGCCATAGAAATAAACGAGCGCAAGGATGAGGCCAACGCCTTGAAATCGTCTGCGAATAAAGAGCATCGGCTAGCCGCCTAACGATCAAGGTGAGCGAGCGGCGAAGCCGTCCGCTCGACCGACGTGTTAGGGGTTGACATGCTCAAGGCGTTTTCTTTGCGGGCTGACCGCGCGCTTGGGGTGCTACCAGGATGGGGCTTACCGATTGCTGCGCTGACGCTTGCGGTGGGCTTGCAGTGGCTGGCGGTGGGTTTATCCCTGCATAGGGCAGGATGGCTGCGATGGCTTGCGCTCCTCCTGCAATGAGCGCGGCAATGGCAAGCGCAATGACCAGCCGTTGGGTTTTTTCGTTTTGCTTATTGAGCGCTGTGATGTTTTGCTGGAGAACGTCGATATGCCGCTGCAAAAGAATGTGGTTGATCGTGATGCCGCGAATGATGTCGCGGTGCTGAGTGCCAGTGTTGACATTGGTTAGATTGGAAAGGCCATGTAAATGAACAAGCAATTCTTCATTCGTTTGCGTCAAAACCGCCCCAGTTCGAAAGGCGCGATCAGCGGCTTCGTAATTATCAAGGATGCCCATTTGAAAACCCCTAACGACCAAGGTAAGAGGCGCGCCCCATGATTGCCGATAGAAACGAGAAGGCGCTTAGTGGCGCGTCCTGCTTGACCGACGTGTTAGACCACGCAGACGCAGGAACGCTACCAGAAAGGATGTTGCTATCCCTCAATAGAGCCAAGGTTGTAGCTGAAAGGTTATGTGGCAATGATATTTGTTTGGCAGATGGCACGGTACTGATTGCCAAAGAGTCACACAGGCCAAACCTTGAGTTGATTAACGAAGGAATTGCTACCGTCATGGCGCGCTATTGGCCCGACGGTAAGCCTTGAAGCTGGGCTTCTATGCGCGCAACTAAATCACTCGCGTCGTTGAATGCCATCAAAAGTTCCATGGCCCTTGCATCGTCGTCGCTGCCGCTGGACGAGTGCAGGTTCATCATTTTCAATGCGACGGCCTGTGCCTCACTAGCGGCTTTGAGTTGCTGGGCAAGGGGGATTGCATCTTCGTTGAACATCATTGCTGCCTCCTTTGTGGGGTCTAACGTAGAGATAACCGGCGCGCCCACGAGCGCTCGGTGAAAAGGTAACCGCCAGTGCGCGTCCGGTTGAATGCCGGGTTATGCGTTGGTGCCATCGGCAGATTCGTCTGGGTGCGATCAACGCAGGTTAATTTCATGGCGGAGATCCTTGATACGCAGAGCCGGTCTTTCTCTTGAACTCGACTACCGGAAGAGTAACCGTCCGACCCGATAAGGCAAAAGAAGGAACGGCTAGCCTAAACTGATCAGGTAAACGCACGGCAAATGGAACATCCGTTTCAAAGTACCGGTCGACAACCGCGATTTCGCCAAATGCCTTTTTGTATTCATAGCTTGAGCCTTCCAATTCCTCGGCGCTTCCGAGATTTCGGAATGACCCTTGGCCGTTGAAAATGTAGTTTCCCTTGAAGGTCTCCACGCGCGCGACGAGGTCTTTGCCATCAGCAATTGGAGTGGCCACGATTTCCGCACTCTTGAATTGAACTACCTTTCCCGCTGGAATGCTTAGAATGATTCTCAGGGATGAGCGTGTGGGCTGATCGAAGACAATTAGCGACATCTTCACCCCTTCGCCCGGCTGAAACTGTACAAGTTCTTCAAATCCTCGCCACGTCTTGACCACAAGGACCTGCTGTTGTGGAGTGGGCGAGAAATAGTTTTCATCCTTAAACACCGCGCACCCTGCAAGCAGCGCGGAACCAAGGAGAAGAATCGCGCCAAACGGCGTCCTATGACGCATAACGTCCGAGCTAAAGGGCGCCGCGCTTTTGCGGCGTCCAGCGCCCGAAGGGAGCGACCTTGAGCGACGAGTTAGAGATCATTTGGGATGGCTCAGTATAGGTGCGTTGTGACTTGGGTTTGGGCGCCTCGAACAAGTCATGGCACTAGGGGAGAACTGGGACTGACTCGTGAAGGCGAGGATACAAACATCGGGTGTGCGCCCACAGGAGTTGAGTGGCGCCATCTGGAATATGAACGGATAACTCGACGGACATTTCTTGGTTGATGGATTCTGCACAGAAGCAGCAAGCGATAGCTTCAACAGTTTGCGTACCCTCCTGCGTTCCAGTGACGGAAAGCTCCACTCCATGCGTGGTGTGGTCCACAAAGAGACGAGCATTGTCCGTGAACTCGACCAGCACCTCGCTCTCGCGATGGCGTACCACGCGAGCCACCACTTTGCCGGCGAGAAGTTCGGTAGCCTGCACAGACTCTTCGGAGAGTTTGTTGGTAGCTGAGGGCATGTGATCTCTAACGATCAAGTTGACCGGCGCGCGGCGCTTTTCGCGCGTCCGGTTGAACGCCGTGTTAGACCGTTCTGAGCAGATAAGGACGGATGAAACTCCTCACGAACTACTTGGCGCACCGCATCCAGTAGCGATTGTTGGTG
>JBBQFL010000023.1:0-68625 GCA_038321965.1 Burkholderiales bacterium
GCACAATTTGACGATGAAAAAAGGAGTTACTACGATCACAGAAACGATATAGTTATCCACAGTTGACTGGATTCATGTCAGCAAAAGCCCCTTGTCAAAATTCAACCGGCACAGGTGCTCAAAATTCATCCGGCGCCAACATCCTTACCAATGTAACCGGCCTTAACGTCGAGAAGATTCACGAATACTTGCGCAAGCAAGGGCAGGACGATGCCAAGTTTGGTGAAATAGTCGAACTCCCACCGATTGAAAAGTGCGCAGGTCGCTTTGCGGTCATCGATGAATACCAAGACGAAGACGGCAAGTTCAAAACGCGCCTTGATGAACAAAAGTCTCTCATACGTGGCGGCGATATCCTCGTACTCGATGAGGTATGGCGCATCTGGAAGCGTGGCGCGAAGATAGCGCCAGAGGATGAAATGTTATGGCGCATGCACCGCCATATTCTCAATTCGGAAACACACGTCAGCACTGACATCGTGTTGATTACGCAGAATTGGGGAGACTTGAATCTCACGCTTCGCGGCCTGGTGCATCAGCGCTTCGTCATGAAAAAACACACGAGCCTCGGCCTGGTTAAGCGTTACGCTGTGTTCGTTTATGACCAGGGTGCGCGCTCCGCGCATCTGACATTTCAAAAGAAGTACCGACAGGAAGTGTTCGATTTGTACAAGTCGCACTCGATGGGTGATGGCGCTGGCAAAGAGCAAAGCGTCGATGAACGCGGTAACTATCTCCGTTATTTTCTGATTAACGTATTTCCATTCGTCGTCGTTTTGCTTCTCGCAGGCGGCTATTTTGTCTGGCGTTACTGGCAACCGGAGACGCACGCTAAAAGAGTGCAGGGAACTGGCACCGCTGGCGCGGCGCCAGTTGTTGCAGTGCCGGCAGGTCAACCAGGACAATCATTTGTCGGCGCTGACGGCCGGGTTGTGCCAGGTGCGATCGTACCGATCACAGACAGTAATGATCGCTATGGCGACGAGCGCGTCCTCGGCTATGTTGCCGATGGTACTAATGTCATTTTTTTCATCGAACTAAAGGGCAGGGGAGTACTGCAACGGATTGCGTCCGACAAGGCCACTATCTCCGGTCAGTACGTCGAGACGACGCACGATGGAAAAATCATCGGCACCTTCACCGGCCCTGAAAAGACCGAAAAGCGCGGATCGCAATAATGAGCGGCTTGTTTAAACGCGTTTTGAGACGTTATTTTTCAACAGCCCTTGTGTGGGCATTGGCAAGTTTGTGCGTTTTGACTGGTGCCTTGTTTCCCGCATCCAGCGCCTACGCGCAAAGCAAATCCGCCTGGGCTTTTTACGATGTGAAGCTCTCCGAAATTGTCCGCGTCGGTCTATCGCAGTTGCTCAATCAATCCTTCGTCGCCGACGATGCCCTGGTACGTGATGAGCGACGCGTAACGCTCGATCTTAAAGCCGATCAGGCTGACCAGGCAGGAACCATCTTGATCGACCTTCTTCTAGATGCCGGGTACGTAGTTACGCAAAAAAATGGACTCTGGAAAATCCGCAGCACTAACGACAAAGACAAGGAAACCGACAATGAAATTCTTTTATACCGTCCTCGCTACCGCAATGCTGGCTACTTCTATGACCTGCTTGGCATCGGACGCCGAAGTGGAGCGGCTTCTAGCTCGGAGTCAGAGGGGCAACGTTCATCCTCCAGTGTACGCACCGCTGACGGCAGAGCAACGGGCCAAGTTCAAGCTCGGGCCGGAGAAGTCTCAGAGCGTTCGAATAGTGATACCGCGAGCCAGTACATCGACCGGGGCGCGGACGTTGTCTACATTAAAGGCACCGCCCGCGAAATCGCTACCTATCTTGCAGCCATCAAGCAACTTGATACGCCAGCAGAACAAATCGACGTTGCAACCGTCGTCTACGAATACACCGTTACCAACGAAGAACAAACCGCCTTCGGCGCCATCCTCCGCCTTGCTTCCGGCAAGCTCTCCGGCCAAATAGGTCCCGCTTCGTTTGCTGGCGACTTCCTCCGATTCGACACCAAGAACTTGAGTGTGATCTTCGGCGCACTCGCCGAAGATAAACGCTTCCACTTACTGAGTAATCCTTCATTACGTACCAAGTCGGGAACATCAGCCAGGATCGCTATTGGTGCAGACGTGCCGACACTTGCCAGCACGACAACGAGCAACGGTACTACGACGCAAAATGTGACCTATCAGAAAACCGGCGTCATCCTTGAACTAAAGCCGGTTGTGCTTGAAAACACGATAGACATGCAGGTAAAACAAACCGTCAGCGAAGCGGTTGCCACTAGCACCGGCGTCAATAATTCGCCCACGCTCACCACACGCGAAATAACCACAGGCGTCCTAATGAAAGATGAAGAGACAATCGTTATCGGTGGTCTTACAAGCAACAAGACAATGCGCGGCGATACCGGCATACGCTGGCTGCCGAAATATCTGCGCGCCAATGACAGCAGTGAGAATCGCACCGAACTGTTGGTTTTCCTTCGCGTCTCTAAGGTCAAACCCATTGGCTTAGCTGTATCCGATACCGCGGCGCCCTAAACTGTAAATCGCCGCCCCGCTAAAAATGCACCCGCTAGTGACGCAGGCGCCCGCCTCAATCGGATTTGCAGCATCGTGGTTTAGCGTTTAACTCTAGCAGGGCCGAAGTTCCGTCCCTGCCGTGTAAGGAAAGGGTTTGACTCGCGTCGTCAGAGGCTGAAGTATTCAACTGGCGACCCAATGTGTCCTTGGCTTCGGACGTACAGCTGTAAACCCATAGCCGACGGCGTAAGCAGGGTATCTTGATTGGTGTGCGTACTGAGGCCACTCTGTAGGTCTAATAGACCAAGTCCCCTTAGACTGTCGATTTCAAGATCGAGCGTATAAATGTCCGTCGTGCCACTTGCAGACTTGATCTGATCAAGCGTCGCCGCGAAGTGCTGCGAAAGCAGAAGTCCGGTCTCGGATTTGAACTTGGTAGCCTCATTACAGGCAAACGCCAAAATTCGAACCTGGGAAGAGGTGAGCTGAGCAAGCAGATTCACATAGATGAGATTTTCTTGGCTTTTGCCCGATTCTGTACAGGCTGTGGCTAACAATCCTGCCCACATACTTCGAATGTCATCTTCATCAGCCCATGATCCGTGATCGATAACGGCACCCACTATGCGCGGGTGAGCATGACGATTGTTCGCATTCGGCAGCTTAAGGAATAGCTCCTCTGCACGTGTCGCGATCGCCAATGCGTTTTGAGCGCGCCAGGAGCTGACCTTGTCTCTAAGCAGTAGGCCAAACTCCTCCGCCGCCGGAAGACAGATGCGACTCAAAAACGCGCCTGCAGCAGCAGTTGTTGCCTTTGCTACTGTATTTATGGCGGCGGAGACCGGCTTGATGCCGAAGACGTCTAGACTTTTGTCGGATTCTGGCATTTCTTGTCCTTAGGAGTGCTATCACACTGTGCCACTGCTTTAATGAGCAGTTTGTTGTTTTCACCAGAGTTATCATCTAACTTTGGTGAAACGCAGTGTCGCCTACAAATCTTGAATTTGAAGACCAATCCGAATCACCATATCGTCAACAACGCTAACAGAATCTTCGCTTTAGTCGTCATTGGAATTCTCGCACATTTGCCACGCTGGGTCGTCCGTCAATACTTTGTCGACACCGCATTCAGTTGTCACCAGTGCCTAGCTTCCGGAAAGGCCAAAAATTCCGCGCGACTGATAGACAACGCCGTAACCCTTAAAAACGCTTTTACAGCCATTGCGTATCGACACTGGCATTTCAGCGCATGCAGGGTAACCCGCAGGGTCGTGGCGGTAGGCGCGGGGTTGCTTTTCGCGCCGTATCCCGTCGCGCCGATGCGCTGACCACGCCGCGTGGCATACTTTCTGTTTCACATGCTTGGAGCTTTAAATGAAACGTTTGCTTTTGGCAGCTTGCTTGCTTGCGCTTTCATTTCCTGGTATTCCGCAAAACGCCTTGAATCGCTGTTTGTCTGATAGCGCTTGCCGTGATGATCAATACTGCTTAAAGCCATTTAAGGACGAATGGGGTCAATGCTTTGGGCGTGTTTTGAAGAGTGCGACTTGTGCGAAAGACAGCGATTGTAAAGAGGGGTATCAGTGCCAGCGCCCGAATACCAACGTTGAATGGACTTGCAAGAAGCGGCGTTAGCCTTTTGATGCTAGCGGTTGCACAATACTTTCCATGCTTGCGGCACAGCCTCAAAGCACAGCTGCACTGGCTCACTTTTTACAACGGGCCTGCGCGCCCGTTCTAGCTCTTGGTAATGCCACAGCAGCTTGCGTGTGTAGAAAATGGCTCTAATCTCGCTTTGGCCGTAGCGATTCCCGCCACCGTCGATTAGTTCATCATCTTTGAAGTGCCAACCGTGCCAAATGTCCGGATGTTGCCCAGGGCGTCGTGTATTTTTGCTAGTAGGACGCTTGGCGACCCGTTCGGCTGGTGGATCTGGCACTCCGGTACCGTTAATAGCGTCTATCGCGTCACATAAAGAAAAAGCCGCGGCGAGCGCGGCCTGTTCGTGGTCTGATGGTCTTTTCATGCGGCTAAATCGTAGCTGGCTCTTGTCCATGTGAAACCTACCTGCGCACGTAGGAAACGACGGAGCTTTGCCCGGATGCGATTTAACATAATATAAATTATACGCAAATTGCCATAATTGATTTATATTAATTTTCAGTAGTTTGAAGACTATTCTTAAATAAATACTTAACGTTGTGCCCTGGGAATTGTTAGTACGACTTTTCAACGACCGCTCCTCCTTTATGGCCCTGTAGCGAGAATTTACTATTCGCTGGCAATGCATCATTGCCCAAGAGATTTGCACCCGTTATGGTAGCCACTTGGCGTCTTCGTCAATTTCATTCTCAACACGTTTCACGTCCATTTTTGTGCGGCGTCAGGTAAGCCACTGCGTCTGATAAATCCACCAATGTCCCGTTAAATCGCCTTCGGCAAATCCACCGCCCATTTTTCCGTCCACGCGACGAGAGACGGCAGGATTCCCGGATTCAGCCTCACACCCGAAGCAAGCTGTTCTCGGCGTCGCGCCAGGCCGCCATCACCTGGCATGCGCACGCGCTCGAAGCCCTGTCTTGGTGGATTGCTTCGGCAGGTTTCCGCGACCCACTGAGTCTGTTTTTGCAACGCGCTGCGTCCACCGAACGCTTCGGGATCAAAAACTTGCACAAATACGGTTGCACCCCACCCTTCCCTCTGATCAGCACGACCAAACGCCGCCAGGCCACCGGTCAGCACCTCAACCGCCAGCGCGAGACCGTAACCTTTATGACCTGATTCCACACCACCCAGCGGCAGAATCGTACCTGGCGGCGATGCGAACAGAACGGCGGGATCGCGCGACGGCACACCATGATTGTCCAGTAGCCAGGGATGAGGAAGCATACTTCCCTGCCGATGCAACCTTGCCGTCATGCCGTTGGTGATTAGCGAAGCAGAGATGTCGATCAATACCGGATCCCCCTCAGTCGGAAAACCTATCGCGATAGGGTTCGGCGTGAATACTGCCTGGGTTCCGCCGAATGGCGCGACACTCGCCGAATTAGGATCTGAACACATCAACTGGATGACCATGCCCTCATCGGTGGCACGTTTCAGATAGGCCGCCAGACAAGCGATGTGATGGCTGCGGCGGATGTTGATGGTGCCGCTACCGTGCTCCTTCGCCATGTTGATTGCCTGATCAATAGCGCGGCGTACCAGCCAAGGACCGGGTAAACGCATTCCATCCCAACTGGCCACCGATGAACGTGAGTTCAGCACCTGATACGAGCCGGTACAGGCCATGTGACCGCCATCGATTTCGTCAAGGTATGGCGCCAGCAACGCCAAGCCATGGGTGTCGTGGCCAAGCAAGTCGCCTTCGAGCAGAATCTCGGCAACGTCATGCGCGAGGGGCGCGTCCAGGCCTGCCCGCAGCAACAGATCACCTGCGAATTCGGCAAGCGCTGCGGCTGAGAAGCACGCAGAATTAGTAGACGGCACGACCACCGGAGAGATCGAACACCGCACCGGTACTGAAGGAGCATTCCGCCGTACAAAGCCAACTGACCAGTGCCGCGATTTCATCGACCTCACCGAAGCGGCCCATGGGAATTTTCGACAGCATGAAGTCGATATGCTGTTGTGTCATTTGTTCGAACATGGCGGTCTTTACCGCAGCAGGCGTCACGCAATTGACGCGGATTCCGGTTTTGGCCAATTCCTTGCCCAGCGATTTGGTGAGTGCAATAACGCCGGCCTTGGACGCACTGTAAGCCGACGCATTGGGATTGCCTTCCTTGCCGGCAATTGATGCGATGTTCACGATGCGCCCAGCGTCCTGTTTGACCATTTGCGGAACCACCAGCTTGTTGCACAAGAAAACGCCGGTGAGATTGATATCGAGAACCTGCTGCCACGCTGCAATGGGGTAGTCGCGCACTGGCAGGTTGGGGCCGGTGATGCCTGCACTGCAGACCAGCGCGTCGATGCGGCCCATGGCAGTGATCGTTGATGCAACGGCATTCGCGACCTGTGCTTCATTTGCGACGTCGATTTCAATCGTTACCGCGCCACCGAGAGCCGAGGCGGCCTTTGACAACGCCTGTGCGTCGCGATCCCACAGCGCAAGCTGCGCGCCGGACGCGGCTAAGCGTTTTGCAATCGCAAACCCGATGCCGGCCGCCCCGCCGGTAATAACAGCGCAACGGCCATTCATGTCCAGTTGATTCATGTGTCCCCCCTTTGTCGGCGAAAGCATACCCGAGAATTGGCCTGACCACTTGACCATTGTGATCGGGCCGCGTAGGCTTCGGAATCGACTGTTACGGGCTGAAAGTCGCTTTGTCGTATGTGCAGTCCGGCCGTTCAAGCTATTGATACCAACGATTTTCAAGCGACTCCGGCGCGCATCCGCCGAAGCGAACAACATTCTCCCGGAGGAGATCAGATGCCGGCAAAAAAGCAGCCGCGGCGCAGCCAAGCCTGGTTTGGTCGCGACGGCAAGATGGGTTTTATCTATCGCTCGTGGATGAAAAACCGCGGCATTCCGCACGACCAGTTCGATGGTCGTCCGGTCATCGGCATCTGCAATACTTACTCCGAACTCACACCCTGCAACTCCCATTTCCGTACTCTCGCTGAACAGGTCAAGATCGGCGTCTGGGAAGCAGGTGGCTTTCCGCTGGAATTTCCGGTTATGTCATTGGGCGAGACCATGCTGCGGCCCACTGCCATGCTGTATCGCAATCTCGCCAGCATGGATGTCGAAGAATCGATTCGCGGCAACCCCATCGACGGGGTCGTGTTGTTGATGGGTTGCGACAAGACCACGCCGGCGTTGTTGATGGGCGCATCCAGTGTCGATCTTCCAACCATCGGCGTGTCGGGTGGGCCGATGTTATCGGGTTGGTACAAGGGTGAGCGCATCGGCTCTGGCACCAACACCTGGTCTCTTTCCGAGGATCTACGCGCAGGCAAGATCACGCGCGACGAATTTCACGAAGCCGAGAGCTGCATGCACCGCTCGCACGGCCACTGCATGACCATGGGAACGGCATCCACCATGGCCTGCATGGTTGAGGCGCTCGGTGTGGGCCTGCCCGGCAATGCCGCCTATCCGGCCGTCGATGCCCGGCGCAATATCATTGCGCGTGAAGCAGGACGGCGTATCGTTGCGCTGGTCGAGAAAGACGTCGCGCTGTCGAAAATTCTGACGCGCAAAGCTTTCCTGAATGCCATTCGCGTCAATGCCGCCATCGGCGGCTCGACCAATGCGGTCATTCACCTGATCGCCATCGCCAAACGTATCGGCGTTGAACTGTCACTGGACGACTGGCGCGATTTCGGGCGTGATGTGCACACACTGGTCAACCTGATGCCCAACGGTAAATACCTGATGGAGGATTTCTGCTACGCCGGTGGCCTACCTGCGGTGATCCGCGAACTCGGTGAGAACGATCTGCTGGAAAAAAAGACACTGACCGTCAACGGCAAGACGCTATGGGACAACAACAAACGCGCCGAGAATTTCAATCGCGATGTGATCATGTCCCACGCGAAACCATTCAAGAAACACACCGGTATCACGGTGCTGCGCGGCAATCTGTCGCCCAATGGCGCGATCATCAAACCTTCAGCGGCGACGCCCAAGTTGATGAAGCACAAGGGCCGCGCGGTGGTCTTCGAGGACATCGAGGATTTTCATCGCCGTGTCGATGACCCCAAGCTCGTCATCGATGCCGACTCGGTCATGGTGCTCAAGAATTGCGGGCCCAAGGGTTATCCGGGCATGGCAGAAGTCGGCAACATGCCGCTGCCGGCGAAGCTGTTGAAGCGCGGCGTCACCGATATGGTTCGCATATCGGACGCACGCATGAGCGGCACGGCCTACGGCACCGTCATCCTCCACGTGGCGCCTGAAGCCGCTGCAGGCGGGCCCCTGGCACTGGTTGAAAATGGCGATATGATTGAACTCGATGTAAAAAAAGGCAGGCTCCATCTGGATGTATCCGATAGTGAACTCGCAATTCGCCGCGCCAAATGGAAACCGCCTAAGCCGTCGATGACGCGCGGCTACGTCAAGTTATATGTGGACCATGTCAACCAGGCCAACGAAGGCGCGGACCTGGACTTTCTCACCGGCAAAAGCGGCGCAGCGGTTCCGCGGGACAATCACTAAATGCGCGTACTGTTCACTGACTGCAAATTCAAGGACAACGACATCGAGGCGGCGCTATTTCGCGAGGCCGGTGTTGAACTCGTCGCAGCGCAATGCAAAACGGAAGACGACGTTATTGCCGCTGCCGAGGGGTGCGAGGGCTTGTTGATTCAGTACGCACCGGTCGGCGCAAAGTTATTCGCAGCCAGACCCGAAATTGCTATCGCCAGCCGTATCGGCGTGGGTGTTGACACCATCAACCTTGCCGACGCCCACGCTGCAGGCGTGTGGGTCGCGAATTCGCCTGATTACGGTGTCGGCGAAGTCGCCACACACGCGCTGGCGATGGTTCTGACGCTGCTGCGGCATATTGCGTTTTATGATCGCGATATAAAGAACGGTACCTGGGATCACCTCAGTGCGGGCCGCATTCGGCGCGCCGGAGACATGACGTTGGGCATTCTGGGACTTGGGCGCATCGGCAAACGCATGGCGCATCTGGGGCGCAATTGCTTTCGCCGCGTAATCGCCTGCGATCCCTACATTCTCGACGGCGACTTTCCGGCATACGTGGAGCGTGTGGACCTAGCGCATCTGTTCCACGACGCGGACGCGATTTCCCTCCATGTGCCGCTGAACGACGAAACCCGTGGCATGGTGAACTCCAGTGTACTCAACACCATGAAGCCGACCAGTGTTCTCGTGAACACGGCGCGTGGTGCGATCGTCAACATCGACGACCTGTGTCTGGCGCTGGGCGCCAATCGCCTCGACGGCGTTGGACTCGATGTACTTCCCACTGAGCCACCGGGCAAGGATCATCCACTTCTTGGCAATCCTCGTGTACTGTTGACGCCGCATGCCGCTTTTTACTCGGTTGAATCCGAACGCGAACTGCGCCGCAAAGCAGCACAGAATCTGATCGACTGGAAGCAAAAGGGTCGTCCCACCTATGTAGTTGTAGAAGGCAGAAAGTAGGCAAACTTTATGGCCACCGTACAAATCAGGAACGTACAAAAGTATTTCGGTGACACGCACATCATTCGCGGTGTGGACGTGGATATCGCCGATGGCGAGTTCACCGTATTGGTGGGCCCCTCCGGATGCGGCAAATCCACACTGCTACGCATGATCGCGGGACTGGAGGAAATCGGCAGCGGTGAAATTCTTATTGGTAGCAAGGTAGTGAACAACGTCGCGCCCAAAGAGCGCGACATCGCGATGGTGTTCCAGAATTACGCACTTTATCCGCACATGACCGTGCGCGACAACATGGCCTTCAGCCTGATACTGGCGAAAAAAGACAAGGCATTTGTGAACCAGCGGGTCAAGCAAGCCGCCGAAATTCTGGGTCTCACGGATTTACTCGAACGCTACCCGCGACAACTTTCGGGCGGTCAGCGCCAGCGCGTGGCCATGGGGCGCGCCATCGTACGCGATCCGCAGGTGTTTCTGTTCGACGAACCCTTGTCCAACCTAGATGCGAAATTACGCGTGCAGATGCGTACCGAGATCAAGGAACTGCACCAGAGACTCAAAACGACCTCAATCTACGTGACGCACGACCAAATCGAAGCCATGACCATGGCCGATCAGATTGTCGTCATGCGCGACGGGCTAGTCGAGCAGCGCGGACGTCCGCTGGCACTTTACGACCAACCGGCGAATCTGTTTGTCGCAGGCTTCATCGGCTCGCCCGCGATGAATTTTCTCAATGGCACCGCGAAACGCAATGGCGCCGGTCTGGTGATTGAGTTCGCTGGTGGTGCGCACCTGCCATTGCCGTTGCATGCGCGCGTTGATGAAGGGCAGAACGTTATTTACGGCACGCGTCCCGAACATCTTTTACTCGGCGGTGCGGGCGAAGGTCTGAAGAGCATAGTGGTGGTGGTTGAACCAACGGGTGCGGACACACAGGTGTTTTGCAAATCTGCGGATGCAGATGTGATGTCTATTTTTCGTGAACGGCATCAATTTGCTGCCGGCGATACGGTCTATCTGGTGCCCGATCCGGCACGCAGCCATTTATTTGATTCGCAGTCAGGAAAGTCTTTGATGTCGTGGCAATGATGTTTTGCAATTGAAGTGCGTAGTATGGAGAGACCGCACAAATATCAGGCGGTCCCGTTTCTTGAATCCGAGCAGGAGGAAATGAAAATGAGCAAGATTACCCGTCGTGATTTTCTGTCCGGGACCGCCGGCATTGCAACCGCTGGCGCACTGGGTACTGGCAGCGCTGTGTGGACGCCCGATGCGTTCGCCCAGACCAAGTGGACACCAGAGAAGGGTGCCAAACTGCGCGTGCTGCGCTGGAAGCGATTTGTCCAGGGCGACGAAGACCAGTGGGCCATCAATACCAAGCGGTTCACGGAAAAAACTGGTGTTGAGGTGCGTATCGATGCCGAGGGCTGGGAGGATGTGCGACCCAAGGCGGCAGTGGCGGCCAACGTCGGCAGCGGCCCGGACATTATCATCAGCACCTTCGAGGATGCGCATCAATATCCGGACAAGCTGGTTGATGTCACCGATGTCGCAAATTATCTCGGCGCTAAGTATGGCGGCTGGTACGATTCCGCCAAGGCATACGGGATGCACGGAAAGAACAAATGGGTGGCCATTCCCATGGGGGCGGCGGGCAGCTGTATCGTTTATCGCGAAAGCCACATGAAGGCGGCGGGCTTCTCGAGCTTCCCCAAGGATCTCGATGGCTTCCTCAAACTTAGCCAGGCGCTAAAAGCCAAGGGCACGCCTGCCGGGTTCGCGCTGGGCAATGCCACCGGCGACGGTAACCAGTGGTGCCACTGGCTCGTCTGGACGTTCGGCGGCAAACTGGTGGACGAGAAAAACCGGGTCGTGATCAATAGCCCGGAGACCATCAAGGCACTCGAATACAGCAAGCAACTTTACGAGACCTTTGTACCCGGCACACTTTCGTGGCTCGATCCAAACAACAACAAGGCGTTCCTCGACGGACAGATCAGCATGACCGCCAATGGAATCTCTATCTACTACGCAGCCAAAAACTCGCAGGATCCAAAGGTCAAAGAGATGGCGGCCGACATCAACCACGCCAACTTCCCCATCGGCCCAGTGGGACGCCCGACCGAACTTGCACTGGTGTTTCCGATGATGATCTTCAAGCACAGCAAGTACCCGAATGCGGCCAAGGAATACCTGCGCTTCATGATGGAAAAGGAGCAATACGAGCCCTGGCAGCAGGCAGCGATCGGCTATGTGACACAGCCACTCAAAGCATACGAGTCGAACCCGATATGGACGGTGGATCCAAAACACGCGCCCTACCGCGATGCAATGAAATTGATGCAGCCAAACGGCTTTGCCGGTGACATGGGTTATGCCTCGGCATCCGCGATGGCCGATTTCATCATCGTCAACATGGTTGCGGAAGCGGCGAGTGGATCGCAGACGCCGCAGGCGGCTGCCGAGCGCGCGCAGAAACGCGCCGAGCGTTACTACAAGGTCTGATGGATTTTCCTGACGCGGTCCCGGAATCGGAACCGCGTCAGAAACTTTACTGGTCTACACCTGTGCTTTCACGATTTCTCAATAACCGCAATGTGCTGGGAGCGCTGTTCATGCTGCCCGCAGCAGTGTTGCTGCTGCTGTTCCTCACCTACCCGCTGGGGCTGGGAACATGGCTCGGCTTCACGGATGCCAAAGTTGGCCGCCCGGGCGAGTGGGTGGGATTGGATAATTTCCAGTACCTGTGGGGTGACGCGGTTACCCGTCTGGCACTCTTCAATACTCTTTTCTATACGGCTGTCGCCAGTGTCGTGAAGTTCGCCCTCGGCTTGTGGCTGGCACTGCTGCTCAACAAGCACATCCCCTGCAAGTCATTTTTCCGTGCGATCGTGCTGTTGCCGTTCATTGTTCCTACTGCATTGTCGGCCATCGCATTCTGGTGGATTTACGATGCGCAATTCTCAATCGTCAGCTGGGCACTGGTGAAAATGGGTCTCATCGATACTTATATCGATTTTCTCGGCAATCCCTGGCTCGCGCGCATGTCCACGATCATCGCCAATATCTGGCGCGGCGTGCCGTTTGTGGCGATTTGCCTGCTGGCCGGTCTGCAGACCATTTCGCCGTCGCTGTATGAGGCAGCCGCGCTTGACGGCGCGTCACCGTGGCAGCGATTCCGCTATGTCACGTTGCCACTGCTGACACCGATCATTGCTGTGGTCATGACATTTTCCGTGCTGTTCACGTTTACCGATTTTCAATTGATCTATGTGCTCACGCGCGGCGGGCCACTCAACTCGACACATTTGATGGCGACGTTGTCATTTCAACGCGCGATTTCGGGCGGCTCACTCGGCGAGGGCGCGGCGCTCGCGACGGCGATGGTGCCATTTCTCCTCGCGGCGATTCTTTTTTCCTACTTTGGCCTGCAACGCCGGACCTGGCAGCAGGGTGGAAGCGACAAATGAACGATAAACCGGACAGCCAGGGCATGGTCTACCTCGATTCACTGCTACGGCGGACAGTAACGATCTATCTTCCGCTGTGCATTTTTGTCTTTGTGCTGTTGTTCCCGTTTTACTGGATGACGATCACGGCCTTCAAACCCGACGCGGAATTGCTGAGCCGTAGCGGAAACCCGTTCTGGGTGGTCAATCCGACGCTGGCACACTTCAAGAAGTTGCTATTCGACACCCCCTACCCCGAATGGATGTTGAACACGGTCATCGTTTCGGTGGTGTCGACATTCTTTTCCTTGGCCGCCAGCGTATTTGCCGCCTACGCCATCGAACGTTTGCGCTTCAAAGGTGCCAAGCAGGTTGGCCTGGCCATCTTCCTGGCGTACCTTGTGCCGCCCTCGATCCTGTTCATTCCGTTGGCCGCCATCGTTTTTCAGCTTGGCCTGTTCGATACGCGCTGGGCGCTGATTCTGACCTACCCAACTTTCCTTATCCCGTTTTGCACTTGGCTGCTGATGGGCTACTTCCGCACCATTCCGTTCGAGTTGGAAGAATGCGCACTGATCGATGGCGCGACACGCTGGCAGATTTTGGTGAAGATCATTCTGCCGCTGTCGGTGCCGGGCCTGATATCAGCCGGCATCTTTGCCTTCACGCTGTCGTGGAATGAATTCATTTACGCGTTGACCTTTGTTTCTTCATCTGAAGTGAAGACGGTCCCGGTCGGTGTGATCACCGAACTGGTTGAGGGCGATGTCTATCACTGGGGCGCATTGATGGCGGGTGCGCTGCTGGGCTCGCTACCGGTGGCGGTGATCTATTCATTCTTTGTCGAGTATTACGTGTCGGGGATGACCGGGGCGGTGAAAGAGTGACGGGCTTCCGGCGTTAACGGTATGAAAATTCTCATCACCGGCGGCGCAGGATTTCTCGGCCTGCGACTCGCGCGCGCCCTGCTTGAACGCGGCCAACTGACCGGCGCATCCGGCCAACCCGAACCCATCAACGAAATCGTTCTTCTCGATGTGGTCGCCGCCAGCGGCATCATTGATGAGCGGATTCGCGTGCTGGTGGGCGACATCGCCGATACCGCTTTGATCCAGTCCGCATTAGGTTCCGATACCAGTTCTGTCTTCCACCTTGCCGCCATCGTCAGCGGTCAGGCCGAAGCCGATTTCGAACTCGGCATGCGCATCAATCTCGACGCGACACGTGCATTGCTAGCCGCTTGCCGGGCGTTGCCGCAGCCTCCACGATTCGTGTTCGCCAGCTCGGTCGCGGTGTTCGGCGGCGAGCTGCCCGCAGTGGTGCCCGCGACGTTCGAGCTCAATCCGCAAACCTCATACGGCACGCAGAAAACCATCGGCGAATTGCTGGTGAATGATTACGGTCGCCGCGGCTTCGTTGATGCTCGCGCCTATCGTCTGCCCACGATCTGCGTACGTCCTGGCAAACCTAATCGCGCCGCTTCCTCGTTCGCCAGTGGGATTATTCGCGAGCCATTGCAAGGTGTTGACGCTGACTGCCCGGTCTCACCTGAAACACGCATGTGGTTGTCATCGCCACTCACGGCCATCCACAACCTGATCCACGGCCACGAACTCGACGGCGCATCGCTGGGCACCAACCGCGCACTCAGCTTGCCTGGCCTCACCATGACGGTTGCGCAAATGCTGGCGGCGCTGGAATCGGTTGCGGGCAAAGAAGTCGCGGCGCGCGTGCATTTTCGATTCGACGAAAAGATCGATCGACTGGTGTCGGGATGGCCGGGCGCGCTGGACGCGGGCCGGGCGGTCTCGTTGGGATTTGCGGTCGATACCGATTTTGCAAACATCATCCGTGCGCACATTGCCGAGAGTGCGAATTGACCTGACTCACAAATGCCAGGTGTTCGTCGGTAGTGTTCACATACCTGCATAATTTTCTCAAACTCTAGCACTGGAGAGGAGTACGGACTGAAAAGGTCTGAAAAGCCGTTCCAGTGCTAGAGTTTGTCAGTTGCTTCAAGGTGTTCGTTGCAGCACGCCTTAGAGAGATGTCGTCATTCAGGCGTTGTTCGGCTACCGCTGGTCGCCCGCAATATCACTTGATTGAATAAGGTACCACCAGCTGCCGCTGCTCGCCCATGCGATCAATCCCAAGGGTCATCACATCGCCCGGCTTCAGGTAAACCGGTGGCTTCATGCCCAGCCCAACCCCGGGCGGCGTGCCGGTAGTGATGATGTCGCCCGGCAACAGGGTCATGAACCGGCTGATATAGCTCACCAGATGCGCGCAACCGAAAACCATGGTGCGAGTGTTGCCGCGCTGACGCTTTTCGCCGTTCACATCCAGCCACATGCCCAGCGTTTGTGGGTCGCTGATTTCGTCGGTGGTGACCAGATACGGTCCTACCGGGCCGAAGGTATCGCAACCCTTGCCGCGATCCCACTGGCTGCCACGTTCGAGTTGGAAATTGCGCTCGGAGATGTCGTTGACGATGCAGTAGCCGGCGACGTAATCGAGGGCGTCAGCTTCGGGAACGTATTGTGCCTTGCTCCCGATGACGATGCCGAGCTCGACTTCCCAATCGAGCTTGGTCGAATCCTTTGGCTGAATGACGTCATCGTTCGGGCCGCACAGCGAGGTGGTGGCCTTCATAAACAAGATGGGTTCGGCAGGAATAGGCATATTCGATTCGGCCGCATGGTCGGAGTAGTTAAGCCCGACGGCGACGAATTTGCTGATACCAGCGTATGGCACACCAAGACGCGGTTTGCCTTTCACTAAAGGCAGCGATTCGGGTTTGATCTTTTTGAGCTTGGCCAACTCTT
Organism: Burkholderiales bacterium; assembly: GCA_038321965.1. Taxonomy (GTDB): domain Bacteria; phylum Pseudomonadota; class Gammaproteobacteria; order Burkholderiales; family Usitatibacteraceae; genus UKL13-2. Next base: position 15,940 of record JBBQFL010000023.1, read on the forward strand.
TACGTGCGAGCGTGCGGTCATCGATCTGCAGGATGATGCCGGAGAGGTCACGGATATTGCCGGCCGCATCGAGCATGCCGGGTTTTTCGCGGCCGGATGGACCGTAGCGTAGAAGTTTCATGAGGTGGGTCCTTTTACTTTAAAGTTTTCTGCAACCGTGACGAGATAATTTATCAGCCAGCCCCCTCTCCCCGACCCCTCTCTCTCGAGGGGCGAGGGGCTTAAGCCCGGAACCTGCGCGCGACCACTTGCTTTGCTTCCCTCTCCCCCCGTGGGAGAGGGACCGAGGGAGAGGGGCGATGCAACCAACAAATCTACAAACTCATTCCACCATCAACGAATACCGCCTGTCCGGTCATGAACGAAGACTCATCCGACACCAAATATATAAACGTCTCTGCAATTTCCTCTGCCGTCGCAAGCCGCCCCATGGGCTGACGGTTGATGAAATCCTTGCGCGCCTGCACTGGATCGGCGAAGGCGTTAATGCGGTCGCCGAGAGACGGCGTATCGACGGTACCGGGGCAGACGCAATTGACGCGGATATTTTGCTTGACGTGGTCGACCGCCAGTGCGCGAGTGAAGCCCTCGACAGCGGCCTTGCTCGCGGCATACGCCAGCCGGTTGGGCGCGGCTTTGCGTGCACCGAGCACCGAGGCCATGTTGAGGATCACGCCACCGCCATTGGCGATCATCTTCGGCAGCATCGCCTTGGTCATGATAAACATGCTGCGCACGTTCAGGTTGAAGCTGAGATCCCAGTGCTTTACCTCGCAATCGAGGATGCTACCCTGGTGCACGTAACCCGCACAATTGAACAGAATATCGATTGCACCCGTTGCTTCGACAAACTGCTTCACGGCATTGTCATCGAGCGCGTCGAGTGGCTTGCAGGAGATGCCCGATGTGGTGCCGAGTGTTTGCAAGGCAAGCGCATCGATATCGGTGGCGATGACCTTGGCCCCTTCACGAGCGAACGCCAGCGCCGCTGCACGACCCATGCCCTGTCCCGCTGCCGTGAGCAACACGGTTTTTCCTTCAAGTCGATTGGCCATTTGTTCTCCGGTTGTTGTTGATGGGTCCGTGGCTGACGTGCAACCACCGGTGAATGGCAGACAGCGCCGGACAGTTGCGGGACCTGTTCTCTTGCCGCCTTGACACTACCGGGGGGCTGTGTAAAGCTAGCATAGAAATTGGCCTGACCACTTTACCAAATTGGGCAAAGTGTAACTGGCGCCCCAGAGCTTGTCCAGACACACCGAGTCACCGAGACCGCATGCCTATTCAAGCCGTCGAAAACCGCCGCCTTTACCGCCAAATTGCCGACCAGATCGCCGCGCTGGTCGAGAGCGGCGAGTACAAGCCCGGCGAACGCCTGCCGCCGGAGCGGGACCTCGCCACGCAGCTGGGCGTCAGCCGACCCTCGGTGCGAGAAGCGCTGATTGCGCTGGAAGTCGAGGGCTATGTCGAGGTCCGCGTCGGTTCCGGCGTGTATGTCACCAACACCGGTTCGGGGGTCGGCCGCAACGCGGCTCTTCCTGCCGATTCAGGCCCGTTCGAACTCATCCGCGCGCGCTGGCTAATCGAGGGCGAATGCGCGGCGTTGGCGGCCCGTGAAGGCAGCCGCACACAGGTGCGTGCCATCGAAGATGCCCTCGAAGACATGGTGCACGAGCACATGAGCAATAGGAATTCCATGCCATTGGCTGCAGACCGCATGTTTCACCTGCGCATCGCCGAGGCGAGCGGCAACAGCGCCTATGTGCTGGTCATCAAGACGTTGTGGGACCAGCGTACCGGCCCACTGTTCATGCAACTGGAGAATCACTTCACGACGAACGAAACCTGGGTCACCGCGATCAAGGAACATCGCGATGTTGTCAATGCGATCACGAAGCACGACCCCAGGGCCGCGCGGGCGGCGATGCGGCGACATATGGATAACGCCGCGAAACGGTTCAGCAAGAGTTGGAGCAAGAGCAAGTAGGGATCGTCGGTTTACGTACGCCGTCGTCGCGAACGGCGGGCTAAGTGCTTCGCAGTATTCGCGCAGTATTCGATTTGCACCGAACAGGAGAAACGGCGGCACAGATCGCCGTCAAATACGACAACAAAAGGAGAAACGCATGGCCGAAGCAACAGCGCCCGTGCAGGACGTTAACCAACACGTGCTCAACGCGGCAGGCGAATTCGCGGTCGAGGATGAACCGATCGATTTGTCCATCTATCGCTTCGAGGACTGGCTCGCCTTCGTATTCTTCTGGGTGCTAGCCTTCACGATTTTCTACCAGTTCTTCACCCGCTATGCCTTGAACGATTCCGCCTCGTGGACCGAGGAAATCGCCCGCTACCTTCTGATCTGTACGGTCTACATTGGCGCCGCGATCGGTGTGCGCAAAAACAATCACATCCAGGTGGATTTTTTTTACCGTGTTTTCCCGAAAAAGCTGATGCGAGTCGCGTCGACCTTCGTCGATATCGCCCGGGTACTGTTTCTGGGTTACGCCGTGTGGCTGACCTGGCAACTCATCGGCAAGATCGGCAAGCAGCCGATGTCAGTGATCGACTGGCCCATCGGAATCGTCTATGCCGTGGTGATGTTTGGCTTTGCGTTGATGACCTTTCGTGCGCTCGGTGTCATGCGCGACAACTGGGTGCGAGGACAATCGCTGCTCGAAAATCCTGAACTGGACGGAGCAGCCTGATGGGCGCCAGCGCGTTCAAACTGCTGTTCCTAGGCCTCATGGGTTCGGGCATCCCGGTTGCCATTGCCATGGCGGGTGCCTCGCTGGTCTACGTGCTGGCCACCGGCAACACGCCCGATTACGTGGTGATTCACCGCATGGTCAACGGCATCGACTCCTTTCCATTGTTGGCGGTACCGTTTTTTATCATGGCCGGTAACCTGATGAATTCAGCGGGCATCACCAATCGTATTTACAACTTTGCGCTCGCACTGGTCGGCTGGCTGCGTGGCGGGCTGGGCCACGTCAATGTCATCGGCTCGGTGATTTTCGCCGGCATGTCCGGCACCGCCATTGCAGATGCGGCTGGCCTCGGCACCATCGAAATCAAGGCGATGCAGGATCACGGCTACAGCACTGAATTTTCGGTTGGCGTGACCGCCGCATCCGCCACACTGGGCCCAATCATTCCGCCCTCGCTGCCGTTCGTGATCTACGGCATGTTCGCCAATGTTTCGGTCGGCGCGCTGTTTCTGGCCGGGATCCTCCCAGGCGCGGTGATGGCGTTTCTGATGATGCTCACCGTGGCTTACTACGCGCGCAAAAACGGCTGGGGACGTGACGTGGCCTTTACCTGGGCGCGCACCGGCAGGGCGCTGGCTGAGCTGGCAGTCGTCGTCGGCTTTCCATGCATTCTGTGGGGCGCAAGCGAACTGGATGTGAATATGCACTGGTTTGTGCCCGTGGCGCTTGCATTGCTGTTCATCTCGGATCGTGTGTTCCGTTTCGGCGCCGTGCTGCCGATCATGACACCGGTACTGCTGATTGGCGGCATGACTACCGGCATCTTCACCGCCACTGAAGGCGCTATTGCAGCATGCGTCTGGGCGCTGATATTGGGCCTGATCTGGTATCGCACGCTCAGCTGGAGAATGCTGATCAAAGTATCGATGGACACCATTGAGACCACGTCCACGGTGCTGTTCATCGTCGCGGCCGCATCGATCTTCGGCTGGATGTTGACGGCCACCCGCACCACCGAGATGATCGCGCAATGGGTCCTCGCATTTACGGACCAGCCCTGGATGTTCCTGCTGTTGGCCAATGCGTTGATGCTGTTCGTTGGCTGCTTTCTCGAGCCGACCGCCGCCATCACCATTCTCGTCCCCATCCTGCTGCCAATCGTGCGCCACCTCGGTATCGATCCTGTGCACTTCGGCCTGGTAATGGTGTTGAACTTGATGATCGGCCTGCTGCATCCGCCGATGGGTCTGGTGCTGTTTGTGTTGGCGAGGGTCGCAAAACTTTCGGTCGAGCGAACGACGATGGCGATATTGCCGTGGCTGGTGCCATTGTTGATTAGTCTGGTGCTGGTGACCTATATCCCCGCGATCAGCCTTTGGTTGCCGCGGCAGTTTATGTAACAAATCGGCACAGGTAGTTGAAAGGAATCACCATGCTTCAGGAAGCGCCGCTATGTATTAGATTGAATCCCGCCGACGATGTCGTCATCGCCTGCGCGGAACTCGCGTCGGGCACCAACCTACCCAGCGAAAACGTGATCTGCGCGGAGCGCATTCCTGCAGGGCACAAGGTAGCGACACGGTCTGTTGCAACTGGTCAGCCGGTGCGCCGTTACAACCAAATCATTGGCTTTGCGACCAAACCTATTGCGCCGGGCCAGCATGTGCACGTACATAACCTCGAAGTACAGACCTTTTCGCGAGACTACAAGTTCTGTGAGGACGTGACGACAACAAAGTTGGAAACGACAGCAGAAACCTTCCAGGGAATCGTCCGTCACGAAGGCATCAACGCTGGCAAGGTTGCCACTCGCAACTACATCGGCATCATCGCGACAGTGAATTGTTCGGCGACCGTCTGCAAGGCGATTGCCGATCATTTTCGGAGCGACAAGCTGGACGACTTCCCGAATGTCGACGGCGTGGTCGCACTTACGCATACCTCGGGTTGCGGCATGGATTCAACGGGTGAAGGTATCGATGTCCTGCGTCGCACCATCGCCGGTTATGTGCGGCACGCCAATTTTGCCGGCGTGCTGTTGATTGGCCTCGGCTGCGAATCGAACCAGATGGGTGCGCTGATGTTTGCGCAGGGCCTCGCCGCAAGTCCGCTGCTGCAAACGATGACCATCCAGGAAATTGGTGGTACGCGCAAATGCATTGACGAAGGTATTGCGCGCGTGAAGTCGATGCTGCCGATCGCCAACCGCAGCACGCGAGAGACATTACCAGCTAGTCACATCACCATCGGACTGCAGTGCGGCGGCTCAGACGGCTACTCGGGTATCACCGCCAACCCGGCGTTGGGTGCTGCGGTCGATATCCTGGTGCGTCATGGCGGCACGGCCATTCTTTCTGAAACACCCGAAATTTACGGCGCCGAGCACCTGCTCACCCGCCGCGCAATTTCACGTGATATCGGCGAGAAAATCGTCAAGCGCATCGCTTGGTGGGAGGACTATACGGCACGCAATCACGGCGAGATGAATAACAATCCTTCGCCCGGCAACAAGGCTGGCGGCCTCACCACCATTCTGGAGAAATCGCTGGGCGCGGTGGCCAAGGGTGGCACCACTAATCTCGTCGATGTTTACGAGTACGCCGCGCCAGTGACGGCGCACGGTTTCGTATTCATGGATACCCCGGGCTATGACCCGGTCTCTGCCACCGGACAGGTAGCGGGCGGCGCAAACATGATCTGCTTTACCACCGGCCGCGGATCGGCTTACGGCTGCAAGCCTTCGCCGTCGTTGAAACTCGCGACCAACACGCCGCTGTACCTGCGCCAGACCGACGATATGGATATCAACTGCGGCGAAATCCTCGACGGCAGTGCCAGCGTGCAGGAAGTCGGCGAACGCATTTTCCGGCTGGTGCTTGAAACAGCGTCAGGAAAAAAATCGAAGAGCGAGGAACTGGGCTACGGACAAGACGAATTTGCGCCATGGATATTGGGCGCGACGATGTAGAAAAATGCATTGCCATCCGCCGTCAAACCGCAGTCTTTGCATATCGCTCGTTTACCCTCATTCGAGAGGAAAGTAGTCGCAATGAGCTGGCAAAAGTAGCAAGCAACAATCAGCATAAAACGTCACACAGTCAAATAACGCAGGAGGAAACCATGAAGACAAGCACCAGATTATTGGCACATACACTGATGGCATTCGCGGCACTCGCCTTATTGCCAATAGGCATCGCCCACGCACAAACCAAGCTCAAGTGGGCGCATGTATACGAGACGTCTGAGCCGTATCACAAGACCGCGCTATGGGCCGCCGAGGAAATCAAGAAGCGCACCAACGGCAAATACCAGATCGATGTGTTCCCTGCGTCTACTTTGGGCAAGGAAAGTGATATCAACCAGGGACTAACGCTCGGGACCGTGGACGTCATCTACACCGGCCAGCTGTTCGCTGGCCGTACGTCGGGACCACTCGCCATCGGTGGCGCACCGTACATGTTCAGGGATTTCGCGCACTGGAACGCGTATCGCAACAGCGCGCTTTTCAAGGAACTGGCCGATGGGTATCTGCAAAAAAGCGGAGGCAACAAGGTCGTCGCGGTGACTTATTACGGCGAACGCCACCTCACCTCGAACAAGGCGATCAACAAACCCGAGGATATGAAGTCCCTCAAAATTCGCGTGCCGGATGCACCGCTGTACACCATGTTTCCGCGTGCTGTCGGCGCCAATCCCACGCCGATCGCTTTTGCCGAGGTATATCTTGCGCTGCAGAACGGTACCGTCGATGCGCAAGAAAATCCGCTGCCCACCATCGACGCGAAAAAGTTCTATGAAGTGCAGAAGTACATTTCACTCACTGGCCATATCACCGATGCATTACTGATCATTGTCGGTGGCCCAACCTGGAGCAAGCTCGCCGATGGCGACAAAAAAATATTTGAAGAGGTGTTGAAGGACAGTTCTGACCGATGCACCGAGGAGATCGTGGAGATCGAAGCCAAGCTGGCGGCCGAATTCGAAAAACGCGGCAAAACGGTGCTGAAGGTTGATCGCAAGCCGTTCCGCGAAGCCGTGATGAAGCTGCACAACGGTCCCGACGCGACCTGGCCGAAGGATGTGTATGACAGGTTGCAAGCGCTCAAATAATCGGCGTCGCAGACTGCAGTTCGCCATTTGACGCGCCTTTCGGACTGAAACTGGCCTCATATCGCGCGTAACAAAGATCGGGAAGAAGCCAGGCTTGGAATGGAGTCATCAAGACGATGGAGAGTAAGAGCGCTACGCGGGTAGCAGACCAGCGCCAATCTGGTGAGGCGCGATAAACGCGTAGATAGGCGCTAGAATGCGCAGACTTCCTAGCCACTCGCCCTTTGGCATGCATCAGTGGATTCATTGTTCACGATAGATTTGTCGGCAACTTGTTAAACCAAAATTTATAAGAACACGCGGTTGCGCTGCAGATAATGACGACGAGCCTGAATACCGACAGTGAGCCGACGATTTCACGAATGACGATGGCGGAACTCGATTGGGCTGCGGATCTCCTGACCAAGATTTTTCTCGCCGGTACACCAATCACCAAACTTTTTTTTCCGCCGGATATCGAACGCAAATTGCGATATTTCATGAGGTGCAATTGCGCGTTGGCATTGAATACCGGCGAATGTTATGCGACCGTCGCACGCGACGGTCTCGCGTTGTGGCTACCGCCAGGCAAATCGTCAATGTCGTTTGCGGACATGTGGAACGCGGGCATGTTTTGGGCACCGGTCGAGTATGGTTTGCGCGGGACGGTCAAAGTCATCGGCTTTGCCCACCACATAGAAGTGATGCATAAACGCCATGCGCCGATGCCACACTATTATCTGTTCCTGACCGGTGTCGATCCAGAGCAGCAACGGCAGGGAATCAGCACCGCTTTGCTTGGCAATATGCTCGAACGGATAGACGCTGAACAGGCGCCTGTTTACCTGGAAACACAGAGTGCTGGCAACGTTGAGGTCTATCAAAAGCTGGGCTTCGAGATGGTTGAGAAGCACGCCTTCCCGTTTGCGCCAGATGTGTTCAACTGGGGAATGTTGCGGGCGCCGCGGCGCTGAGTGGCTGGTGTGCCATGCAATCAGGAATCGTAGAACGCCATCTGGCGAGCCTACGCGAGCGAAAACGCCCCGAAACGTCCGTCAATGCTAGTGATTTTGCTTTTTGTCCCCAAAACCCGCTACTCGGAGGAGGCACATTGAGAGTTCCTCGGGTGGCAAATCGCGTTGCACGGCGGCGCCATGTCCAACTGGACCGATGATTAAATAATCAGTGTTGCCGTCAGCGAAACCACTACTTGAGTAAACGCTGGGCAATATTGGTACGTGATCGCCGTAGGCGCATAGCCAGCCGGGATGCTCAAGGCCGCTTAACATGGTGTGCAGCTTCCCAAGCATCGCATCGGTGTGCTGTAAATGGCGCAAATAAATTGTCAGTTCGTCAAAGCCCTTTGGCGGCGCAGTCAGGTACAGGCGTTGTTCGTCACCGTCAGCGATTCTCTCCTGGTGCAGCGGCCCATGGTTTTCCATGGTGATGACGAACATGAACAGCGGCTCGGTTGCATTTGCGCACAGTTCAGCAACTTTTTCCGCGACGGCAAGATCACTGACGTAGGGTCCGCTCAAGTCAGCATGGGAAAATGCCGCCACGTCGATAAATTCGTCAAATCCCATGGCGGGAAATACCACGTCACGATCGTAAAACCCGGCTGCAAACGGATGCACGCAGACAGTTCGATATCCGTGTTTCTTCAACTCGCTCGCAATTGTCGGCACGCCATGCCTGGCAAGTTTCCGGTAGGGATTGAATTGATGGACGCCAAGCGCAGACGGCGGCAACCCGGATAGAAATGCGAATTCGGTCCGTACCGTATTGGCGCCCCAGGCAGCCACATTCAGGCGCCCTGCCCGGTTTGACGATTTAATGAGCGCATCAAAATTCTTCAACACGTCCGGATTGATGTCGCTGTATACGCGCCGCACATCAAAAAAGGACTCACACTGGACAGCGACGATGTTTGGCAAATTCGACGCTTCAGTTGTCACTGGCCCGAGTCTGAATGCGTTGGGCAGTGTCGTTGCCACATCCTTTGGGCTACTCGCCTGTTCCGCCTGCCAGTAGCGCACGAAACTGCCGAGTATTCCAAATGCTTTGAGATCGAGTACTGGATCGAAGGTGATGGGACCTGGTATGCGAGTGCCCAACCATAAAAAAGCGGCGCCGGTCGCCGCTATCGCCAGGCAGAAAAACGCGAACGTCGACCGCCCGGTCTGTCGTAACAATGAAGGCTCGAGTTGGACAGCTACAAAGCAAAAAACGACAAACGCCAGTGCGCAGACAATCGCCGGCAACACTCCAAAAAACGGTAAATACAGGCGTGGATGTAGCAGAAGTGCTTTGAAGAAACGGAAATCCGACAGGAGAAAAGGTTCGCGCAAGGTTGCAAATTTGGCGTTGCTCACCAGAACAATGACGAGCAAGCCAGCCACATTCAATCCACTTGCAAAGTACGGTCGCTGCCAGAGTGCCAGTCCGAACGCGAATAGCAATAGCCATAGGCCCGCGTGAACCGCGTACGCCTTTGCGTGCCTGTCACCTAGTGCAAGCCGCGGCCTAAGTAACTGCTCGACGCAAAACGAAAGAAAAATGCCTGTGACCAATGGCACCAACGCGCCGCCCATGCTCTCAACCGGCGTAGCCAAACAACCTCAGCATGCGTTGAGAGACGGCAGCGGGAAGTACGGCCAAGAACCAGGTCCCAAGATTTATCGGGAAGGGAAAGCTGATTCGCGCCTTGTCTGCCGCAAGTCCGCGTTTGATCGCGTGCGCAGCCTTTGCCGAACTCCAGAGAAATGGTTTTGGGCCGGGCATATCGTCGCACATGGCCGATTCGACATAGCCGGGCATGACGACATTGACCTTGATGCCTTCCGGGGCCAGCCAACTGCGCAATCCTTCCCCATATGCTTTCAGTGCCGCTTTGCTGGCACAGTAGGCGGGCGTCATCGGCAGCCCGTGGTAGGCGGCGAGCGAACTGATGAGCGCAATCTGGCCATACCCCCTTGTGCGCATAGCGGGCAATACCCCATTGACCGTAGCCAGTGCCGCACGGATGTTGATTTCCAATAGCGCCTCGATATCCTGCCAACTCTCACCGGTATTTTCGGGGCCGCCGTGAATATTGATGCCGGCATTGACGATGACGAGATCGGGAAGGTTGTGTTTGCATATATCCTCCAGCCACTCAGCCAGTCTGGCGCGTTCGCGTAAATCGAACGCAGCGGTTTTGACTTCTGCGCCCAGGGACTGGCATTTTTGTGTGATGGCGCTGAGTTGATCCAGTTTCCGTCCCTGTAACAGCAGCGTGGTCCCCTGTGCCGCATAAGCCGCGGCAAGCGCAGCGCCAATCGAGCCCGTCGCGCCGGTAATCAAAACCGTGAAGCTTGCGGGTCCCGCTCTCAAGCCAGCTCCTCGATAGGCGATCTTGCGGAAATCAAAAGTCTTGTCGAACCGCTTGCGGCCATATCCATGCTGTCCTTCGTATAGTAGCCACCGTTGACCTGGGTCGTGTGCATCACCATTTTGCGAAAAGAAAGCGCCAACGTCGGGTCCGGAATTTCCGCTTTCGTCCAGAAATCATCAAGCGTGCCCTGAAAGGTGAGGCCGACAATATTGTAAATGGGATCGGCCAGGGTCTTGATTGGTCGACCGGCTTCCAGCGCAGCCGTGCCCACGGTACTGTTCACCAGCACAATGCCTTTGGCGCTTGCGAGCAACGGGTTGGCGTCACCAGTCTCAATGAAGTGGACGCGGTCATGCAGCCCCAACTCTTGCGTCAGCCGCTGGATCAGCTGTGTATAGTCGACGAAGCCGGTATCCAGCGGGTGGTTCTTGATGAGTAATTGCGCTTCGCCCGGCGCGGCATGCACAAAGGACTTCATCACCAGCTCGATGACCTCGGCCATGCCGGAGAAGGCAGAAAAATCGCGGATTTGTGCGTCGCTATCCAGTTGCAGCGGCAACAGGAAAAACGGTCTACCGGACGTCAACAATTGATCGCAGATCAGTTTGTCGTGGCGTTCATAAAACGGCAAACGCGAGAATCGTTTGGCCAAGCCTGCGTATTCGACGAAAGCATTGTAGGGACGGTGGGTTCGGTAGCCGCTGTAGGCCGCAAAATTACAAATGTTGGCCAAGTGGTACGCGATATCGCGTGCGGCACGGACTGCGAGCGGTGTGCGCACAGGCTGGAATACTGGATCCAGTGTCACGGCACAGTGGCGTAGATACCATTGCGGGTCCCGCGGAAGTGAGGAGTAACGATTGACCCCACCTTGCTCCAGGGTGACCCAGTGTGGCCGAAAATACCCTTCTTCATAAACGTGCACGGTAATGCCCGACTGCCTGGCCCAGGCAATTGCGCCAATATGAATCGGTCGGCGATCCCCAAATATGACCATATCCGTAAACGCGTGTACCGCGAATTTGTCGGCCAACCATGCCGACAATGAGGCCAAGGGCGCACGAAAACTCCATGCCGGTCTTGGAAACCAATAAGCGGCATCTCCGCAGTTGAAGTTGACCTTATGAACCTCATGGCCAAGAGCGGTCAGCCGGTCAGCAAGAAACGCGAAAAATGGACTGCTGACACCCTGCAGGAAAAGGAATCGTTTCGACATTCAAATATTGGAATTAGGATTTTCGCGCGCGATTGGAATATTGCCTGCTGCAAAGTCTCGGCATTGCCCTAAATCAGCCGCAGTCCAATTGGCGGACAACTTGCGGTACTTTTGCAGTGCGCTTTACACTACCACTGTGGCAAGTTTTCTTTGAGACGCCATGCGCAACTTTCAATGATTACCTAGCCCCTGCTGGATTTTATCTTCATTGGCGGGCATTGACGAGCGGGTTGATGCTGGCGGCAAGAATGCCCTGAATGGATGCGGGTCAACCGACCGTCACGCAGTGATGGAAATGAAATCACCTGGCCTGATGAGTTAAAATTATGGGCTATTAAGAAATTCTTCCTACAACTGCGCATCTGAGAAACAAGCACTGGCGCGGCACTTGTCGGAAATTCCAAGAAAACGATGAAACTTATACCAACGATTCTCTGTGGTGGTTCCGGCTCACGCCTCTGGCCGGTGTCACGCGAGCAGCACCCCAAGCCGTTTATCAGGTTGCACGATAACCAAAGCCTTTTGCAAAAAGCGTTTATTCGTGGCGCAGCGCTGGCAAATGTCGCTGAAATCATGACCGTCACTAATCGCGAATTGTTCTTTAAAACGCAAGACGAATACCGCGCGGTCAATACTCCCATGTTGCCGCTCTCCTACATACTCGAACCATTCGGCAGAAACACGGCACCAGCAGTAGCCGCTGCCGCGAGTCAGGTCGCCGCAGTCCACGGCTTCGACGCTATTCTGCTGGTTCTTGCCGCCGACCATTTGATTATGGACCAGGCGGAATTCGCAAAGGCTGTCAATCAGGCAACTGTGCTTGCAGCCGCAGGCAGGATCGTGGCATTTGGCATTCAGCCAACCGCGCCTGAGACAGGATATGGCTACATTGAAGCGGACGGCAATGAGGTCGTGAAATTTGTCGAAAAACCTTCGTTAGAGGTTGCCCAAGGGTATTTCTCATCGGGCCGATTTCTGTGGAATTCCGGAATGTTCTGTTTTGCGGCCGGAACGATGCTGGCTGAAATGGAGAAACATTGCCCCGAGGTTCTTGCCTCGGTGAAACGCTGTCTTGCGAGTTCTACTGATGCCAAGGGTGATGGATTCGTCCAGCTCGAATTGAATGCCAGCGATTTCGCTGACGCACCGGATATATCGATCGACTACGCCGTGATGGAAAAGACCGACAAAGCCGCCGTCGTCCCCTGCAGCATTGGATGGAGCGACATCGGATCGTGGGACGCCATTGGTGACCTGTCGGCGCCAGACGAACAGGGCAATCGCGTTGAAGGTCAGGCGCTGCTTCACGATGTTGAAAATTGCTACATCCAAAGCAAGGAGCGCATGGTTGGCGCAGTAGGCGTCAAGAATCTTGTCATTATCGATACACCGGATGCGCTGTTAATTGCGGATCGGTCCCGGGCTCAAGACGTGAAGCATGTTTACGCAAAACTTAAAGCGCAGGGACATGAAACCCACAAACTGCACCGCACGGTGCATCGCCCATGGGGAACCTACACTGTTCTTGAAGAAGGCAGCCGTTTCAAAATCAAGCGGATTGAGGTGAAACCTGGCGCTTCGCTTTCACTGCAAATGCATCATCACCGCAGCGAACACTGGATTGTCGTCAGCGGCATGGCGAAAGTCGTCAATGGCGAACTCGATTTGTTGATCGCGACCAATGAATCCACTTATATCCCCGCTGGACATAAGCACCGACTCGAAAACCCCGGTGTCGTGAACCTGGTCATGATCGAAGTCCAGAGCGGTGAATATCTAGGTGAAGATGACATCGTGCGTTTTGAGGATGTTTATGGTCGTGTTTAGATTGAGCTTCAAAGGACTGGCGTTTTGCTGGAACTCGCAGCCACTACCTGCATTGCAAAATAAATGCGCAACTGCTTAGAGATAGGACAACAACTTGCAGACCATTGACGCAGGAGCCAAACCCGGCTTTGCCCGCCGCATGCGCACCAATTTGATTTTGTGGTGCACGGTCATTATTCCGACCGCACTTGCTGTACTGTATTACGGCGTCATCGCTTCGGATGTATACATTTCCGAATCAAGATTCGTCGTACGCAGTCCGCAGCGCCAGGCACAGACTGGGCTTAGTACGTTGCTGCAGGGAAGCGGTTTTTCGCGATCGCAGGACGATACGTACTCCGTGCACGACTTCATCCTGTCCCGGGATGCACTGAAAGTGCTGGACGATCAACTTGCGGTGCGAAAGGCATATTCGAGCAATACGATTGATTTCATCGACCGCTTTCCGGGGCTTGACTGGGACGACAGCTTCGAAGCATTCCATCGCTATTATCGTAACCATGTCACCATCGACTACGACACAGTCTCGTCGATAACCATACTAAGGGTACGCGCGTTTACGTCAGCCGACGCAAAGAATGTCAACGACCTATTGCTGAAGATGGGTGAAGGTTTGGTGAACAACCTCAACAATCGCAGCCGACAGGATCTGATCAAAACTGCAGAGCTGGAAGTTTCAGTTGGCGAAGAAAAGGTAAAGAGCGCCGCGGTTGCACTTGCTGGCTTCCGCAACAACCAATCTGTCTTCGACCCCGACCGTCAGTCGACATTGCAATTGCAAGGTGTTTCTAAATTGCAGGAAGAGTTGGTCGCGACCGAAACACAGTTAACGGAAATCAAACGGGTCTCGCCGAACAATCCGCTGGTTGCCTCTTTGAGAAACCGGGTCGAAACGCTACGCAAAGCAATCTCCGCCGAGACCTCAAAGGTTGCGGGGGCGGGTGGCTCACTCACGTCGAAATCCGGCGCGTTTGAGCGCTTGTCATTGGAAAAAGTATTTGCCGAAAAGCAACTTGCCGCGTCGATGGCAGCACTGGAGTCCGCGAGGAGCGAAGCACTGCGCAAGCAGCTTTATCTTGAACGCCTCGTTCAGCCCAATCTGCCGGACAAAGCCGTTGAACCACGTCGAATCCGTTCGATATTCATGGTGGTGGTTCTGTGTCTGGTGGCCTGGGGTGTCATCAGCCTGCTTGTTGCCAGCATCAAAGAGCACACGGATTAAGTATTTCTGATGGTTGCTCGCGCCTCACTATTGCAGTCACTGTCGATACAGTTTCGTACGCTGTATGCGTTGATGATGCGCGAAGTCATTACGCGATTCGGTCGTGACAACCTCGGTGCTCTGTGGCTAGTCGCGGAACCCATGATTTTTACGCTTGGTATTGCGACTCTGTGGACCGCGAGCGGGGCGAGTCACGGTTCAAGCATGCCTATCATCGCGTTCGCAGTTACGGGCTATTCGTCGGTGTTGCTGTGGCGTAATTGCGCAAACCGCTCACTGATGGCAATCGAGTCGAACTTGCCACTGCTGTTTCACCGCAACGTAAAGGTAATTGATGTATTTTTGACGCGCATCGTACTCGAGGTGGCCGGCGCGACTGCATCCTTCGCTATTTTGGCTACATTCTTTACGGCGTTGGAATGGATGTCAGCACCCCTTGACATGCTGCTGGTGGTATTCGGCTGGTTCATGTTGATTTGGTTTGGAACTGCGTTAGCCTTGCTGATTGGTGCGGCAACCGCGTACAGCCATATCGTGGAGAAATTGTGGGGGCCAACTGCGTATCTGTTATTCCCCCTTTCGGGTGCGGCATTCATGGTGGACTGGCTGCCGCCTGCCGCGCAGAAAGTCGTGCTGGTATTGCCAATGGTCCATGGCGTCGAGATATTGCGCGCCGGCTATTTTGGCAATGCGGTGAGATCGCACTACGACGTCGCGTACATGGCAGTTTGTTGTCTGATTATGACCTTGGCGGGCCTCTACCTGGTGCGCGACGCCGGCGAACGAGTAGAAGCCAGATGATCTCAGTCGAAAACGTCAGCAAAACGTATGGAACTCGATTTGGACAACGCACGATACTTGATGACGTGAGCTTCCGCCTGGAGCGCGGCAGTAACATCGGCATTTTGGGTCAAAATGGCGCGGGAAAATCCACACTCATTCGGCTCATTAGTGGCGCTGAAAAACCCACCAGTGGTCACATACGGCGGGAAATGAGCGTCTCTTGGCCGCTCGCCTTTGGCGGTGCATTTCAGCCACACCTAACCGGGCTCGATAATCTCAAATTTGTTTGTCGTATCTATGGCGTTGACTACAAACCACTGATTGAATTTGTCGAGGATTTCACGGAACTCGGCATCTATTTTCGTGAGCCTGTATCGCACTATTCTAATGGCATGATGACGAGGCTAGCGTTCGCGCTGTCTATGGCAATCGAATTTGACTGCTTCCTCATCGATGAGGCAATGGTTGTCGGCGATATGCGGTTTCACGAAAAATGCCACATCGAACTTTTTCAGAAACGTAAAGACCGGGCGTTTATTCTGGTTACCCACGACGCGAATGCCATCAAGCTCTATTGCGATCGCGCCAGTGTGTTACACAATGGAAAGCTATATCCGTTTGATAACGTCGACGACGCATATGAGTTTTACAACAGTGTGTTTAAAATGGGACCCGCTGCGTAACTTCGCACACGCCCAATGCATCAGATGAAATTGAGCCTTTCAGTTACGAGATGAGATGAGAATATTACTTGAACTTCGGCCGGCACTCGATGGGCATGCGGGCATTCCCCAGGAAACACGCTTGCTGTTCAGAGGGCTGCGGATGATTGATGGCCTGGATGTTGATGGCATGATCGTACATAGCGGACGCGTGCTTGCCAAGGCGCTGCCTGCTGACCCTGGATACTCAAAAAATCGTGAGAGTACCGACCGGGAGATTTTCAAGCTGTCACGCACGATTATTTCACTGCAGGAAAGCCTGCACCCCAAGCTACTGCATCGGACCGGGATTGACATTGATCAGTTGATGGGCTCACTGAGCATGGTGTTCACACATTTATTCGGCTCCAGCCAGAAATTGACCACGTTTGACACAGCACATTTCCGCGATTTTATCTGGCGAAACTTCTTTGCAAAAACCTTGCCTGAAAGCGACTTTGATCTCGTTACCAGTGCCAACTATCGGGTGTCGCGCCTGCCGTGGACGATGATGCATTTGTGTGGCCTGAATTCGCGACAGTTCGGCTATCATTTTTATCCAAGGCTCAATACCAGCGACTTCAATATTTTCATTTCTCAGACGCCCTTCCCTGGGACGATTTCCAAGGGTACAAAACTGGTGGTCCGTTATCACGATGCGATTCCGGTGCTAATGCCGCATACGATCTCAGACAAGACATTTCATCAGGCGTCGCACTACTATGCCTTGAAGTGCAACGTGAAAAGCGGAGCCTATTTTGCGTGTGTATCTGAAGCAACGCGCAGAGACCTGCTGTCCATTTTCCCTGAAGCCGCAGATCGTGCCGTGACCATTCATAACATGGTGTCACATCACTATTTCCCGGAAGACTCGTCGCCGATACGTGTTCCGGAAATCGTACGAACGCGGATGCACTCCGGGGTTAAGGTGGCAGTACCGGGGAGCGAAGTATTCCCTTCAAATGGCAAAAAGATATTACCGCCACCAAAGGCCAAGGTCGGCACTGCCCCGTTTGAGTACCTGCTCATGGTATCGACGATAGAGCCGCGAAAGAACCACCTCTCCCTGCTGTCAGCCTGGGAACAACTCAGGACCGAACAGTTTCCAAACTTGAAGCTCGTCATCGTTGGCATGCTTGGCTGGAGCTATGAGTCAATCGTGAAAAAATTCAAACCTTGGCAGGAACGCGGCGAGTTGTTTTTGCTGGAAGATGTGCCCTCGCCGGAGCTACGGCTGCTTTACCGGCATGCGAAGGCGACCATCTGTCCAAGTTTTGCGGAGGGTTTTGACTTCTCGGGTGTCGAAGCCATGCGCTGTGGCGGTGCGGTTGCTGCGTCGCGCATCCCGGTCCATGAGGAAGTCTATGGCAACGCGGCCGAGTTCTTTAGCCCTTACTCAATTGATGAGCTCGTTACGGCGATCAATAGTGTCATCGACAGCACAAACACTGAGCGGCGCAATGAACTGGTCGTAAATGGAGCTTCGGTTTCAGCACGCTATTTGCCGGAAAAAATACTGCCGCAATGGCAGGTATTTCTGCAGTCGAAGTTGGCGAGTTAGACGAGCTGGGTATGGCGAGCAGTCGTCAAGCCCTGCAGGCAATTGCCAGCTGCATTCTTTGCACCAGATAGTCCACCATCAAGCCGGATGAAGAGGGTTGTCGCTCATGGGATTGATGCAGCAGGTCAGCGTGCGGAACGTAACATACGCGCTTCTTGACGCCGAACGCCTCCAGCGCTGTTACGGCGTTCATTGTGTGAACGAAGATTGCGTCACATGATTTCAATGCCAACCTGACTTCAAGCATTCCGGTGTCAACAGTCAGTGCGCCCAACCCGTCTGTCGTGTGCAAGGTTACAAACACGCGCCTGTTGGCCGATTTTTGCATCAAGACAAGCCTTGAGAGCGCGGACCAATCGAACATGTCTGGTTCAAACTGAATCACGACGGTATCAACAGCGGATGTTGCCAGGGATAGCTGCAAGGCGGAAAAATAGTCATCCGGATCAACTTGCCCACTCAGCCAGCCACTGGTCACGCTGTTGGCGTCAGTGGCTTCAATATCACATGAATGCGGTGCGAATACCTTCACTTCAAAAGTTAGCAATGGAATGATCATTCTTGAATAACTGCCTGTCACGTTGTTCACGTTCCAGTTGGATATCCAGCCTACGCGGCGAAAATGATCATCAGAGCCACCGCCTGCTTCGAGACGCCCATGAAATTCATTCACAGCGATGGCACGCGACGCCGATTCCAGAAAATCCTCATCCAGATTGCCAATACCGCTATCTGCGCAAGCTTCAAGGAACGCCCCGTAAGCCTGTGCCTCCGCTCCAGGTGTGGAAGATGCGGAACGCGCTTCACAAGACTGTGATGCTCCCGAACTGGAATCAAAAAAGGCCAGCGCCCTGTTGGCTGAGAGGTCCCAGGAGAAGTGTTGCGCGCGCTCGATTCCGTGTTTTTTCAAGTCGGCACTAAAATCCGGGTCAGAAAGTACTGCGGTTATCTTTGCAGCGATGTCGGATACACTCTCAGGATCAAACAGTGCGTCGGCCCGGTTGATCACTTCGGGAATACTTGTGCGATTTGAGCCAATGGTTGGTACGCCGCAGGACATCGCCTCCAGCACCGGAAGGCCGAAGCCTTCCCGCAGCGAAGGAAATACGAACAGCGAACAGAGATTGTATAAAGCGACCAATTCTGCGTCGGTCACATGCCCGACAAACACAAGATCAGAAAATCCGAGACCATGCTCGGCTGCAATGTCTCTAAGCTTGTTTATCTGACTAGCGTCGCCTTTTCCCACAATGACCAGTTGGTATTGGTTTCGTATCGTAGGCGATACCATTGCAAAAGCCTCGACTAAGCGTGGATGATTTTTGCGGATATCAAAACTGCCCGTAAACATCAGGAATGGCTTGGTAATGCCAGCTTTTTTCAACAGAGCCGACTTCATGCCGGCATCGACCAGCATGGGTGCAAATTGATCATCAACGGCCGATGAGATATTTACAATTCTCGTCGCAGGAATATCAGTGTGTTGCAGCGCCTCTGCCCTGGAAAAATCGGAGATGGATACAATCATACCGGCACGCTTGAGCCCATCGAACTTGCGAAGATAGTGATCCCTAAGCATGTCGTTAATCAGGTAGGTCTCCTGTTCAAGATACGGAATCAGGTCGTATAGCGTCACGGCGGTGCGCGACGCAGGAAAAATCAAGCCGACCGATGTAACAACATCTTCACCCGCCCCTTCAAACAGACTGGCAATATGCAACACGTCAGGGTTGATTTCGGCGATGCGCTTTTCGCGGATCAATTCCGCCATGCGCGTATGGCCAGGCAATTGGTTGTCTGCCGCGACGTATGGTGGCACCTCAAAGGTGAGGATGTTTTGTTGTGGTATCAGATCGGCAAACTCAGCTCTGACCGCGTTCTCGTTCGGAAGTCGACTATTGAGCAGCAATGAAATTTCGTGTGGCGAGTTGAGACGCAGCATCGCTTTGGCGAGCGACATCGAATAGCGTCCGATGCCGCCGACGCGACTGCCCGACTGGCAACATTGGAGGTCAATCAGAATTCGCATGAAGTAAAGGTTCTAGTGTGAGGTTGCAATATTGATAGTCCGCAATTGGAAGATCACTGATGAACCAAAAGTCTAGTATTTACGGGCGACTTCAGGCATTTTGGCATCAAACGCCGCACCAAATGCCGATCCACGTGCGCGAAACTCTATGGCACGCGTACACCTTCAATAACAGACTATTGCCGCTTGCGCTTGAGATCGCGTGCAATCTCAAGTGCGCGCAATTCAACGACGAAACCTCCTACCGATTTTGGCGGCGAATCCGTTGGCCCGTCGTAAGTTGGGGCACGCCGGCGATCAGCTTCCTGCACAAATTGCCTCAGAATAACCGCACTACTTTCAAGACTCGCAATGCGCTCAGCAATCAATTTGGAGGCAGCGGCGGCTTTTTCGTCAGCGGCTTTGAGTCCGTCAATCTCTGCTCCCAACTCAGCGAGTTTCACGACGCAGCCGGACTCAAACATGATCTGCCGCTGCTCCACCGCCCGGCTGCGACGTTCCAAGAGTGAGTCGCCTTCGACGTTGAGTAACCTTGTAAAAAATATTCCCAATATCGGCAGGCGAGACAACTTGAATTGCTTTAACGCTTGCGACAAACCAGGAAGATCGCGCTTACTGTGCAGGCCTGCAGCCGCCACCATTTCGCTCAGTATCTGAATTTTCGATGTTCCTGCCATAAGCTGGTTCGTATGAAGTTGCACGTCTGACGGTTCTACCGGCAAATCAAGCAAGGCTTGGTAAGCACAGGTGACGAAATCCATGCCATGCAAACTCATTAGCACCTTTAACTCGGTTGCCGCATTCTCAGTGTTGGACATTGCGTCCTGCGCGCTACTTTCGGTAGACAGCGCGGCGGCCTCCGGCACGGGCAGATTCTCTCGCGCAAACATTTCTCGCAATCCCGGAAGTTCAACCCTCAGTTTTCGGCACTCGGGGGACGTGAAAATGTCGTGCAGGAACTTGGTCTTGCTCGTCTTTCCCTGCAGTTTCTCCAGATAAATCGCGACTCCTTCGGGATCAGGCGCACGCTTAAGCAGCACCCAATAGGCAGCTTCAATCAATTTGCCGAAATCATCGTGTACCAATAGCTGCTCGCCGCGCGAAATGTTTACTACCTCTTCCGGCGGGCCAATTTCTGGCGCTTCAACCTGCACACCAATGCCTTCACGTGCGCATGCTTCGCCAAGTCCGGGCAGCGTCGCCCCGAGACGCCGACTTTCGTTCGAGTTCGCCAGCTCAAACAGTACTTGTATTTTGTTCGCTCCATTACGCAGCTGACGCAAATACGCCCGACCGCCGGTTGCGTCCGGTCGTCGTTGCAACAATGCCAGATAAGCAGCTTCTACAAACTCTTCGTCATCTTCGAGTAGCAGCGCCTGCAATTGCCCATCAAGCTCACTTTTTGATTCAAGATTGCGCAAAGTTTGAGTCCCCATTTAACGATTAACGCCACCGGCATTGCGCAATGATATTCGCATCCGACGGCCGTTAGTAACGTCAGTCACGCAATTGACGAGAATTTCCCGCGTGTGCCATGCCGTCCTTACTGTGCCGCCAGAGCGTCGAATTCGGACAAATGGCGGAAAACCGCATTACTAGGTTAGCTCTTATGGGCTTCACCGATGGTTTACTTCGTCAATTACTGTACATCCGCGATGAGCCTCCAACACACTGTTTGTCGAAATGGAAATGATTTGAACGGGTCGATCGATGCTTCGAGCTTTCCGCATGAGCCAATTAGTTGGTGTATTTTGTTTTTTGAACTAACGCTGGGTTAACTATAATGATTGTGATGCACTCGAAGAGGACCAATACGCATCTTACAAGCACCACCGAATGAACCCATCGCAAAAATGCAATTAAAACGTTCGGTTTTTTTTCGAATCATTGACCAATGTCTCAGTAACTGGATTTTTCAGAATGACGAAACTCTCAACAAGCGACCTCGACGCATACATCATGTTCGTTGATACCGAATGCAACGGTGACTTACAGAATCCGCAAGCGGCTGAGAAATACCTTCCAATAGAACTTCAATACAAAACCACCATTGACGAATCCTTAGATCCATTTAGTGAAGATTATTTTCGCTCGCAAATTGACTTGTACGAAGAGATAGCTGGAAAAAAACTCGACCAATGGTCAGGTGAACTACACCCGGTGAATATTCCTACACTATTAAGTAGCCCCAACCCATTAGGCATCGATAAGGTGGACTTTATCTCCGGACACGTAAGAGCACTCTCGTCAATGCTTGCATTGTCCTGTTTAGGGTCGGCTGCGAATGTACTGGATATGGGTGCGGGGCATGGCCTAAGTTCTGAAGTTTATGCGTTTTGCGGATGCAACGTTCACGCGATTGATATAGATCCAGACCTCTCAGAGTTGGCTACCAAGCGTGCTGCCAAGCGATCATTCAGAATAAAACGATCAATAATGAATTTTGACTCGCTCAGTTCGATTGAAAATGATGCGTATCAGGCAGCGTTTTTCTTTCAATCTCTTCATCATTGTCTGCGCCCTTGGGAGTTGATAGCAGAACTGATGAACAAACTCTCACCAGACGGCGTAATCGCATTTGGCGGCGAACCGATCCAAGACTTATGGTGGAAACATTGGGGAATTCGCCTAGATCAGGAGTCATTGTATGTAGCACGCAAGTTCGGATGGTTTGAGTCGGGATGGTCCAGAGAATTTATTACTCAGTGTTTCAAGCGTAATGGGCTGAAACTAGTATTGTTTGACAATGGACTGAAGGGGGGGCAAATTGGCGTGGCTTGCAAGTCACTTGAAAAACTTTCACAAATTGTCGAAAACGCAGTCTCGCTCGGATTTACGCCCTTGTTTGAGCACGAAATAGAAAACTCGGCCCAAAATTATCACAGCCAAATTGGAAAATTATCAAGAAATGCCTTAGGCACTACATTCCGCACAAACGAAAACCATGGCGGTGGGTATCTGTGTTACGGCCCTTACATTTCGCTCCCGCCTGGGCGCTACAGAGTTTCTTTTGTTCTCAGGTTTATTGCTGCAGCGAATCAAAATGCTGATGCCGCGACGTCGGTTTTATTTGATGTTATTAGTGGTGACGACCAAGAATCGCACTACGCTGAACTTCTTGCAGTAAATCCCGACGACGTGTTGCGATTAGTAAATATAGAGTTTGAATTGCAACGTACTACTCGCAGAGTTGAAGCTAGGGTTAGAGTTTCACAAAGCAATCAAATTTGGGAAATGTCACTTCCGGTATTTGAAAAATTGACGCCCTCTAATTGACGGCCTATGACTAGCGCCACTTCGCAGGCACGCTCGAATTCGGACGATAAAGAATTCGCCTTCCTGTCCGCATTGTGGATTTGCTACCCGGGTGCTTCCAGCATCCAGCTCAAAGTCTGTCGAATGGGAATTGACTCAATGGAACCGATAGCAACGTCAAGTTTCTCTCGCGAGCCAATTAGTGTGTGTACCTCATTTTTTCGCACGAATGCTGGGTTAACAATTACTTCTAGGTCATGTCCAGAGAGATCGCGCATGATCGAAATCACTTCCTGCAGAGAATGACCAACGCCTGAGCATACGTTGTATACGTCGCCACTTGAAGCTGATTCAATGAGCCTTCGATAGGTGTGGACAATTGTTCTCACATCAGAGAAATCGCGAATAACGTCAAGATTTCCCAGCTCAATTGACGGAGAACGCCGCTTAAAATGATTGACAATCTTGGGAAGCAAGAACTGTAGTGATTGGCCTCGCCCCGTGTAATTGAATGGACGAGCAATGAAAATGGGCAACCTGTCCAGCCACAACCGTGCCATATATTCCATGGCAAGTTTGCTTACAGCATAATCATTTGCTGGCGCGGGCGTCGTCGTCTCCGAAATAGGCATGATATCCGCGTTGCCGTAAATATTTGCGCTACTTGCCAACAAGACTGCTTTGGGCGTGCGTTTACAGCGGGAAAGTGCTTCCAAAAGGTTGCGGGTGCCGAGAACGTTTGTAGCATAAAGCGCTTCGACGTCGTCATGTGCGGCAAATGCTATCCCTGCCAGATGGACAACCACATCTGGACACACGTAGCCCACTACGTCCATTACCGATTTGCGATCTGTAAGGTCACATTTGACGACGTTAGTGCCAGAAGCGGTTGATAACTCTTGACCTACCCCGACTACGGTTAATCCGCTCAGTTGAAGTTCCGGGACGAGATACCTGCCAGTAAACCCATTGACACCTGTTACGAGAGCAGTAGGCATCTTAAAATGAAAAGCCGGTTTCGTTTCTCCGAATATCGGCTTCCACCATCATTTGGCACAACTCCTCAAGTGTTGTTTTTGGTATCCAGCCCAATTTCTTCATGGCCTTCTCTGGATTTCCAATTAGCAACTCGACCTCAGCTGGCCGGTAGAATTTTGGATTAACGCGCACTAATGTCTTGCCATTTGATCGGTCTTTGGCTATCTCATCAGCCCCTGTGCCCTGCCACAGCAATTCAAAGCCTGCAGCCTTTGCCGCCATGGAAACAAAATCCCTCACTGTCTCGGTCCGATTGGTCGCGAGAACGTATGTGTCAGGAACATCCGTCTGCAGCATTCGCCACATGCCTTCGACATACTCTTTTGCGAAGCCCCAGTCTCGTTTTGCATCCATATTGCCAAGCTCCAGGACATCAAGTTTGTCTAGCTTGATTTTTGCAAAGCTATCTGTGATCTTCCTTGTAACGAACTCTCTGCCACGCAATGGAGATTCGTGGTTAAACAGTATTCCACTGGCGGCAAATATGTCATATGACTCGCGATAGTTAATCGTCATCCAGTGTGCATACAGTTTCGCGACCCCGTAAGGACTCCGTGGGTAAAACGCGGTCGTTTCGTCCTGCGGAATTGCTTGAACTTTGCCGAACATTTCGGAAGTACTTGCTTGATAAAACCGTATCTTCGAATTGACCAGCCTTATCGCTTCCAATAGATTAACGACGCCAAGGCCGGTAATTTGTCCCGTGGTTACAGGCTGATCAAACGATACGCCCACAAAACTTTGTGCAGCCAGATTATAAATTTCGCTGGCCTCAATTTTTTGTAGCAAACGGGTCGTCGCGCCTAAATCGGTCAGGTCATATTCCACCAAATTAAGATTCGGATCATTTGCGATCCCTAACTCTTCAATACGCCAGAAGTTTACCGAACTCGTGCGTCGGTATGTTCCATAGACGGTGTAGCCTTTTTCCAGGAGAAGTTGCGTCAAGTACGCGCCATCTTGGCCGGTTGTTCCAGTTATCAATGCTGTAGGCATATTCACCACAAAATTAGTTGAAAAATGTCACCGTATCTACGGTGTCAAACAGGCGTGCGACTAGACGATCTCAATTTCCGGAAACGGGAAAATGAATTTTCCACCCGCCGCGAGGTAATCTTTTTCGCGACGCAAGATGCCATCCTTGAAGTGCCACGGCAGCACGAGGAAATAGTCAGGCTTCATCGCCTTGGCTTCCGCTTCCGAAATGATCGGAATGTGGCTTCCTGGCGTAACCTTGCCAAATTTCTCCTGATTGACCTCGGCGATGGCCGGAATGTCTGTTGCGTTCAGGCCGCAAAACTGCAGGACGACATTACCCTTCGTTGACGCGCCGTAGCCGAGGATTTTCTTGCCATCTGCATTCAAGGCGCGAATAAGTCGGGTCAAGTCGTCACGGTGGCGAAACACACGTTCCTCGAATTCCCGGTAGGGACGTGGCGTACTCAGTCCCATGCGATCTTCTTGCTCGAGAAGCCAATCAATTACTGCGTGATTCGTGCGAATGGTCTTGTTTGTCGCTTTGGCAGCTGTGACCGCAAAACTTCCCCCGTTTACGGCATTCATGACGACATCGACCAGGCGAAGTCCGGATTTTTCGAGAATCGTCTTAACGACCGCGAGCGAGTAATACTCAAGATGTTCGTGACAAATAGTGTCATACGAGTTCATGCGCAGCATTGAAGGCATGTAACTCTGTTCAAAGTGCCAAATACCATCATCGGCCAAGGATGACTCTATTTGTTGCGCAAAGGCAATTGGTGAGTCAAGGTCATAAAACATGGCAATGGAAGTGACGATTTTTGCTGGTTTGCTTCCAGTGGACCGGAAGGCCTCAGCAGAAAAAAAATCCGGTACAAGCTCGATCTCCGGCGGATAGTATTGGGCAAATTTTTTGCCCGTCGGATCTATACCAATTCGCCGTATGCCATCAACTGTATAGGCCTTTAACGTTGTCGCGTCGTTGCTGCCAATGTCTACCACGACATCACCGTGTCTCAGTCCTGTCAGCCGTTCCAAATAGGCGACCTTGTCGGTAAGGTGATTCACCATCGATTGGTTTAGACCTGATCGATAGCCATAATTGTCACCATACATTTCCGACGCTTCGTACGAGTGTTTAAGTTGTAGTAAGCCGCTGCCGGGACACCAAACCAGCTCGAGCGGCCCAACTGTTACCTTCTCACTGGCATCCTGCGGGAAGACGCCTGTCAGGGACTGATGCCCCAGGTTCAGGACCGATACGAGATGTGTACTGTCCGCAACACGGCAGCGCGACAATTCCTTATATGAACTCATTAATTACCCCTAAGCCATCCATACTTCATCCAACACCACCTTCAGTAGCGATGATGCACTCTCTTCCCACGTTAATCGTGGCATCTGTTTTGTATCTGGCAAGTGGCCTGCTTTACATTTTTCCCACCAAGAGGCCAATTCTTGTGCGAGTAAGTTTGACTCACCTAGCTCAACATACGTGGCGAACTCGCCTGCAAGCTCCTTGAACACTGGAATGTTCGAACAAACGATTGGCACGCCGTGATGCGCCGCTTCCACCAAGGGGAGACCAAATCCCTCTCCTTTGGATAACAAAAGTAGTCCTTTGGCGTTAGCGTATAGCGTCGAAACATCACCGTCTGCCGTTTTTTCCAATAGAAATAGCCTTTTCCCAGCAAGAGGGTGCGTTCTAAGCCTCGCCATCAGCTCCTCGACTAACCACCCCGCCTTTCCGACAATGCAAAGGTTAAGTTCGTTTCCGTCAGCCCACAAATGCTCCATGGCGTCAAGCGCGAGGCCATGAGACTTCCTCGGCTCAATCGTCCCAACGATGAGCAGGTAAGGCTTTGTCAGGATTGGTTCGAGGAGATGCCCTCCTGTTTCAACCCGCGTCGACGATGCGAAATCTGCCCCAAGATGCCAGTAACCGACTCGGGGTAAGCTTCGTGGCTCCGCGACGGTTTGACGACCCATATATTTCACAACTTCGTCGGCAGTAGCGCGAGAAATACAAACCAGGCCATCGCTATTTTGAATAGCAGCATTTAGCCATCCTTCAAACCCCTCGTTCCCGCCTGGCAAGAAATTTCCTGCCGGCAAAATGATTGGCAACAGATCGTACACCACGCTGTATACAGGAACGTGTACATCACGGGCTCGTACAAAAATTGGATAAAACTCAGTGTAGCGCGCCCAAGAAGAGTCGAGCATTAGCAGCACGTCGCCTGGCCGGATCATCACCGGTTTTCGTTCTGCACCCATCGCCAGCGTTTCACGTCCAACCAAGAGGCCTTGCCTATGGAGCCATTCGGACGCCTCGACTATTTCCCCATCAACCAATTCCACGGCTGAAGGCTCAAATCCAGCTCGGGTCGAACAGTAAAAGGCGTGCACAATCTCCTTTACCACTCGCTGTATGCCCGTATTGTGGTCGAATTGAGCGATAAAACTCACATCGATAATCAATTTTCTTCGCGAAAATGTAGGCGTAGCGGCCGATTCTATCCAGTCGACCGCGAGATCGGTGACGATTGAAGGATCTGGACACCGTGCTACCAAAGGTGCCAAGTCGGCAACCAAATTGTCCGGTTTCGCCAGTCTTGCGCGTTCTCCGAACTCCTCTATGGCTGCGGCATACATGGACGCACATAAACCAGGATCGTGATTAGCCTTTACATACGCGATACCCTCCCCTGCCAGCGTCCGCCGTGCCTGAGGATTCTGGATTAGACCGAGTAGTTTGTCCGCAATTTCCGAAGTAGTCGGGTCTGGACTTAGCTTGCTGACAATGTGGTCGGGGTAATCCCGGTAGCTCGCTTCATTATTTACGATGACCGGCAATCCATGCGCCAGACAATCCAAGACCCCTTTGGGAGTTCCCCCGCGACTTTTTGTCCGCAATTGCACCGCAATATCAGCTATGCGCAGATACTTTTCATAGTCTTCATCAGACAAGAATCGAGTAATCTGGATTCGATCACCCAGATTTGCACTCACAATCGCCTGATTAAGCCTTGCGCCGAAATCGTCCTTGGCAAGTTCCCCGGCAAAAACGAGCCTCACGCGTTCATCTGTTTTTAATGCAGACGACAGGAAAGCTTCGAGTAACCGGTCACCCCACTTAGTCCAGGCGATGTGTCCAAACGTAGCGATGACAATGTCATTGAGACCAAAACCGAATGCCTTCCGTTCACTCAATCGTCGTTCATCGCTCCACGCTTGAGGCACAGGAATCATCTGGGGAATAATGCGATACGGTGCCTGCCAGCCTTCTGGGTAATTTGCGTTCGCGAGCTCCAGATTGTATGGCGAATGCGAAATTACGCCGGTTGCGAGGTCCATCACACGCTTTGTGCATGGCAATTCCACCATCGTCGCGCCGTTAGGCTCGGGGTGTGCTTGAATCGGGGCAAAGTAGCGCCGCGCCCTCGGCCCGTGTGCCTCTAACATCGCCATAGGATAACTGCCCGAGTCACCCAATTGGAAATCCATATAGCCAATCGTTCCGCTCAAGTACGCGTCGTGGAGTACTACGACGCCGGGGAACCTTTCAAGGAATTGCAGCATGTAAATATGAAACTCAGAATTGCCGAACTCATACAGGATCGCGTCATAATTGTTCGCAACCCGCGCAAATCGTTTGGCATCATGGACCGCATATGAAGATGTAAGTGCTTCATCGTTTACAGCATAGCCATCGACATAAAGGTCGATTTCGAAGTGTGTTGCGAGGTAAGGTAGAAATTTGGCATTGTAGTTCGCAACACCTGATCTCGCCGGTGGTAATGGCGACAGCACTGCGAGCCGCTTTTTTGGGAGCCAGCCGCTTACAGCGCACTGCACTCCGGCTGCCTGCGCGCGGTCCATTGCGTCCTCAAACGCATCTGTTGCCAATTTCGCAGTACGCGCCCACGTGAAATTTTTAGCGCGCTCCAAACCTTCTTTGCGCAGGTTCTGGGAATGCTTGGGGTCGATCAAGACCTTTGAGATCGCTGCCGCGATCGAACTAGACGAACTGGCATCGAACATCGCTTCGGTACGCGCGATGATTTCACGAATACTTGAGTTATTTCCACCGATGGCAGGAGCACCGCAAGCCATTGCCTCCAAAACCGGTAATCCCAAACCTTCGTAAAGGGACGGAAAAATAAAGACATCGCAACATTGATAAAACGCCACAAGGTCGGCTTCTGGTACGTATCCCGTAATCAATATGTCAGATTCAGAAAGCCCTGCCTTGCGTGCCGCCTCAAGATACATCCTCTTACGGTGATCTTCGATTATGCAAACGATGACTAATTGACATCCTTTGCGCACATCGGCCGACACTGCCGCGTAGCCTTGAATTGCTCCATTGATATTTTTACGATGGTCATCCCCACCCGTGTACAAGACAAATTTCTCATTCAGGTGATACTTGCTCTTTAAGTCCGCATAAAGCGCGTTCCGGTCGTTGGGCGGGGTGAAGTGACCTGAAATGCCGCCGTGAATTGTTACTATTCGTCGAGGCTCTATGTCTAACAGGTTGATTGCATCCTGCCTCGATGACTCAGAAATTGCCAAAAGCAAATCCGCTTGTCGAAGCCAGGCGACACGTGACAGATACCACTTGCGAAATTCATCGTTCTGAAAATAATGCTCCGGGTAAATCATGGGAATCAGGTCGTATAGCGTGGCGGAAAGGATCTGCCCTCTCCCCTTTCTACATGGTGCCGGCAGTCCGACTCGCTCGCCGAAGCCTTCGAATACGTGCGACACATGGGTGACATCTGCCTTCAATGGGGCAAGCCGGGCCGCCATAGCGAGTCCATCGAGCTTGTCCTCTGTGCCCCCAGCGTACTGGCGTGTCGCACCCCAGGGTGGCAAGGGAGGCAAGCGTATTACTTTGTCCTGCGAGATCCCGTTGAAGGCAACCTCGAAAGGAAGTGCCCCAGAAACAGCGGCATGAATGTTAAACCCGCAATCCGACAAAACTACAGCGTCAAACAACGCTTTAGAGTAGCGACCGACACCACGCGTTGCCGAACCTCCCGTCTGACAAGCTTGCAGATCAAATACCACTCGCGCAGTTCTATTGACATTGAAGCTCATCGTCTTGCTCCGGACTTCCAAGCAAGAGTCTGATGGACCAACTGGTCTCGCAACGAAGATTGCTTTAACGCAACTGCTTGCTGTGGCGTTTCATTTATTGAAAGCTCAATGTTGTCGAGCATTTTGGACGTTTGGTTCGCAAGCTCGCGAAACTGCTCCTTAAGGGAATCGATTTCTAGATCCACCTGCGCGAAACGCTGCGAAGCGGTCTCGAGTGCCAGTGCATTTTCAAATTCCAACGCATGGAATTTACGGGGTATAGCATCATGCTTTTGATTGTCACCAGAAAATATCCGCGCAACTGCGTCGAGGAAAGGGGTTCTCGCCGACTTAGGTTGGCGAATAGCGAGCTCAATTTGATTCAGGAACGACGCTCTGTTTGCTGCTTCGGGGGACGCTTGAATTGCCGCGAGCAACTGTATTCGCGACACGCCTGCATCAAGATGACCCGCATAAGTTCCAAACGCTTTGGGGTCCGGCATTCTCCCCAGCAAAAGTGCGAAAGCACGGCACAAAAAATCCTGAACCGGACAGTCGAAAAGATCTTCCATTTCCGTGCTGGTACTCACTTGCGGCACATCGTTGTTTTTCGACAATCCTTCGATGCTTTCTGACGTGGATTCCTGAGCCACTATATGTGCATGAATCGCATCCCGAATTTTCTGGATTTTAGCGTTCAATAACTGCGCTTCTTCCGACAACCAAAGTTGCTCCAGGATTTCCGTTTTCGTAGCGCCCTTGAGTAACTGCGCGACACAGTTTTCCATGCCGCCAGCGTCCGGCTCTCTTCCCAATAAAGACAAGTAAGCGGCTCGCACAAACGTCCGTCCTTGTAGGTCGAGAAGTTCTTCGATTGTTGTCACGACCGCTTTCGCATTTGTCACCATTGCGAGTTGTGCATCGATTTGGGGAAGGTTCGCGACGCAGACTTCCCCCTCGGGCGACAATCGTAACTGCGCAAGTACATACAGTCTTGAACACCCGTCACGCAATCGTTCAAGACAATGCGCTTTGCCGCCGGGGTCGGCGCTCCGGCCAAGAACTAACTCGTACGCGCTTTGTACGAACTCTAGATCATCAATAGACTGTATGCCTCGGCCGACAGGCCGACTTGCGACGGCCCCAGGATCGCCAGTGTTTGGAGTGGGTTGCATGTTGTTTTCAATGAAAATTGGAGGGGATGGCAATTGAGGAGACGCTGCAATCAAATCCGTGTTGTGAGGAAACTGCGAAGGGGCGGCAATCACATCAATTGATGCGACTGTATCCTCAGTCTTGGCGGAACCGAGGAGGGACGCGATCTTCCGTGCTGGTGCGGTGATGCGCCATGATAGGGACGACCGCATTGCATTCGCTTCCACTCGCAGCCGTTCGAGGCTCTGATAACACACTGCTAATTGCTGGCGATAATTATCAAGTTCAACTTGCGCCTGCGTTTGGGCGTTCAGCTCACGCATTTGCGTTTCTGAGCGCAGGAAACGCAGCTCCTCGGCATGTGCCTCTGACTGCATCGACAAACGTTGATGATGCTCCGCATTCAGCTTATTGACGGATTCGGATAACTGCTGCCTTTCGCTTTCGGCCTCTCGCTGCACAGCTTGAAGTTGCCGCGCGGATTCCTGCTGGGCTGCTGCTAAAGAATCACGGAATTCTTTTTGTTGCGCGACAAGCCTGGCACCTGCTTCGCTCTCATGCTCGGCAAGCGCCTGTGCATACTTCAGCGCTTCACGGTGCATAACTTGTAGTACGCCGGCGATTTCGTCTTTTGCGCTTACGAGCAAACTGTTCGTTCGAGTAAGTTCCGCTTGAAATGCCGAACTCTCGCTACTTCGAGTCTGCTCAAGAGCGGCTACTTGTGCGGAAAATTCCTGCTCCCTCGCAGCAAGATAGTGGGCTGACTTGAGGGCATCTTGGCGCGCAACCTGAAGCTGCCCAGCAAAATCGTCCCACGCAGTGGATAGCAGCGTGCTTGCTCGCGCGATCTCAGCCCGCAATGCCGAAATTTCGTTGCTGTGAATCTGCTCGCGCGCGGCAACGTCCACTGAAAATTCCCGTTCCCTTCCAGCCAGATAATGTGCAGACCTGAGTGCATCCTGATGAGCGTTGTGAAGCAAGTCGGAAAACTCATCTTTTGCAGCCACTAGCGACGAAGCCCCGCGAAGCACCTCAGTTTGCAGCGATGAAATTTCCGTGCGATGCGCTTGTTCGCGTTGGTTCCATTCGGCCATTTCAGCGTCAAACCGTGCCTGGTGTGCGCGCTCGAGCTCGATATGCGCGGCCTCGCGCGCCTTCAGTGTGTGAGTAAGATCCGCAATTTCAGTAGTGGCATGCGCCATTTGCACACCAATTGCAGCCATTTCAGCATTGTGACGATTATTTATTTCAAGATGGAACACTGCGCTAGCCGTCCCACTTAACCAGAAACCGTCAAACACATTTGGCGGCGCGCAAAACGCGTGCTTTAGCTCGGCCTTGTCCCTCGAGACGTAATAACGGTTCAAGCCGTCAAAATATGCGTGCGTGTATCCCTTTTTCAGGAGCAAAGATTCCCACTGCTTGTGGGAGTCAATTTGCGACATTGGCAGGGTGCTCTCAACTACCACGATCCACGGGCGCACTGCTGACTTACCCCAACTGGCAAGTGCACTCAGCTCGAAACCCTCGACATCGATTTTCAACCAGTGAATATCCCGCGCGCCACAGGACTTGAAAATGGAGGCGAGTCGGACGCAAGGCACGGTTATTTCTCGAATCTCAAAACCTTGCTCACGGTGTTGCTGGGCAATTTGTGGATCACCGGTCGAAATACCGGTCTCGGGTATCTCGAAGAATGTGATCAAGCCTGTTTCATCGGCTACAGCGGCCTCAATCACCGTATCGCCGGGCCGCTGCGCACGCAGCATCTGCGCATAGTGCGGAGTGGGCTCAACGTGAACCCCCTTCCACCCGTGCTCATGGAACGCAAGGCTCACCGAATCGATTACCGGATCCTGCGCGCCCAGATCAATATAAAAGCCGTTTTCAACGTGCTTGAGCGCACGCCACAACATGACATCTTCGAAATTCTGGGCGTACGAAATAATGGAGGACATGAATCGAAACCTATACGCATTTCTTCATATCACAAACGCTGTTAACGACACGACTGGCACGTCCCATGGCGTTGGCTAGGTGGCGCCGCCGCCGGACCAAAGTCTGATGTTGTTTAAGTTGGACCATTAAATGAAAAACTTTCGCATCTGAAACCCGCATTCGCGCTCACGACCAAGTCTGCGAGACAGCTGAGTAGAATCCATACGCAGTGGTGACGGGTCGAAAAAGGAACTTCTAGCCCTGGCAGGTGGACGTTTTCATACACTAGTAAGCTGCCCACCTAAATTGAGCGTGTGATTATACAGTTGCCCGTGGCGAAAATTGCGGCCCGCTCAAAAGTTTGAGTCCGGCGTTTCAGTGGTCGTTCAGGTACAACTACCTGGCAGGCTAGAAATACACGTATTTAATAGGCGCCGTGTTGTCGCTGTCACAGAAATAACAAAATTAGACGAACTCATGGATTCCGACACTGTTGCGGACTGTTGGATGTTGGCTCGTCACGAAGCAAATGATGAGCGTGTGATGAAGCCGGCCGGGCGGACAAATTCCGCCGCCTCAGTGGCGACGACAGTGCCCCAGCCCGCTATAATTCCCTGCTTTTCAGGGTCCAAAGAAAAATGTCGCGTTGGATCTCTTTCTTTTCCCCCGATGCACATAGATCCGCTGCCAAACGGATCGACGGCATTGGCGTGTTGCTAGTAAATAGGATTAACGAAAAGTGGTCTCTTGTACTCGTCAAACGTTGATAAAATGACCGGCAAAAGCGTCTCTTCACTATTTCGCGATAGTGGTGCTCGTGAACACTGAACTCCATACCGTTCGCAAAGTCTTCGATTGTTTTTTATTTGACGGCGAATACGACGTCCTTCTGATTCGCCTGCATGAACTGAACGAGGCTGTCGATCAGTTTGTCATCATTGAATCGCTCGCACGACCCGACGGTTCGCCAAACCGCATAGAGTTCAACCCACTAATGGGCGGGATCGATCAGTTCTCACGAAAGATCAGGCACGTGGTACTGGCCGATCACGCACATACTTCATCGCTTCCGATGGTCGGTGAGTGGAAGCAGCCTTTGGCTCGCCGTGCTGCCGCACTTCGGAGTACACCCGACGCGCGACCAGATGACCTCATCTTGCTTTCCGACGTTGGCGAAATACCGACTGCGGCGACAGTGCATAGAATGGCGCGCGATCACGCCCATTCCTTATTTCACATCGAGCTTTCGGCACGTTGTTACTATGTAAATTATGAAATTATAGAATGGGCCGAGCCGTCCTGGACTGCTGCGGCAACGCGCGGGACACTTGAGGAAATGGCACCTGACGGTGTGGACGGCGCCATTCAAAGCAACAGAATTCACGCCACGACAATCAGTTCAGGCGGCTGGCATTTCCTGCACCTCTTGAATGACTCACGGTCGCGATCCTGGTCACCGCCGAGTTTGCCGAGAGGCTCGTTCAGCGACGCGCTCAGTGGCGAATCGCATATACACAATCTCATCAATAATGGTGCAGATCCGCTCAGTCGCCCGGGCTATAGTTGGGCAATTTCAGATTTGAATGGTTTGCCCGCCTGGCTGCTTGATCATCGCGATTCGCTGCGGCACCTTTTCTGGCCGGAATTTCACGACGAACCACGCAAATTGTCTGATCACGCGAAACTGAGAAAGGCCCAGATAGAACGCCCCCCCATCATCATTTGTCCACACCTTTTCGATCACGAACCCGAAGAAATCAGGAAAAAATTCTGTCTGGATAGCGATGAATGCCAGCACATGGAAATTTTCTTCTGGCAAGACACAAACAGGATCGGTCCAGAGCGCGCATACGAGCACTGCTGGAATGCTTTTCCGGACAGGGATGTCATCATCATCCACTCTGATATGTCGCCTTTGGAAAGCCAGCGCCCAAGTCACTGGTATGACGAGCTCTGCCGCTTTCGAACACAGATTCCCGCGGCAGGCATGATTGCATGCAATCTTCTTTACCCGCAGACTTCGCCGAATGAACCCATCCGTGTCCAGTGCGCAGGCGGAATTTTTGACGACGCGGCAATTTCGCACTTGCACGGCGACCTAGTCAGCAGCGCAGGCAAACCGGGAGTTGCGAAATTTCTGCTCGATCAGATAAGAGTTGTTGACTGGGTCACATTTGGCGGCGTCTTGATCAGGCGTGAACTGATCAACGCTTGCGGGTCGTTCGATAGTCGCTACGAGTGGGCCTACATCATGGACGTAGACTACTGCTTCGAAGCGCGGCTACGCGGATTTCTTCTGGTACACGTTCCCGTTACACTTGTGCACGAAGAAAGCAGAACAACGCGCTTCGTGACACTTGAAGCCCCGGAACTCTGGAAGAACGCCGAAAAAAATTCGGAACGATTTTATGCCAAGTGGAAACCGTTTTACAATGTGCTTCCCTCCGCGAAGGCCCGAGCGGCGCAGTTAGCTTTGTAGCGCTTTAGACGAATAGTCCGACTCCACCCGCCGCTGTGCGTACGGTCGCGAGGAAATCACCCTCGCCCAGCGCGACTGAACGACGTGCAATGAATTTTGCTTGGCCACCATCAAGCGATAAGTGGGTTAAAATCGGGGCCCGAATAAAAACGTCTTGCATGTCTCCAATCAGCATTTGCCCATATCTTCATTTTCAAGACGTGAAAAAAGTACGAGCCGCGTTTGGGCTAGCTTAAGAGCGGGGAGGGATCTGCCGTTTATCTTATAGCAACAGCTTTAGGACGGTCAGAGGAGTGGCCTGAGCGACATTTTTTTGGGGGGTATATTCGCCGGCATGCGCTTGAAATCTGCGGTGCTATTGATGCGCGATATGAATAGGCTTATGCCATGGATGTAGACTATTCGCTGGAAATTCGAAGGCATGGTCTAAAGATCTATCAAGTCCCCGTCTCCTTGCTACATGAGGAAAACGGAACGACAAAAGATTTCCTTTGCCAAGACGAACTTCGAGCCAAGGTCGATTTGAACTTGCAACGGTTTTATGAGAAGTGATATGGGCATCCCTTGCTGAACTGGCCGGACACCTCACCGATAGACTATGGCGGATCCACAGAAGCGAAGACGGAATCTCTTTGTCGAGCCAGGATCCTGCCTTTTTGGGATCGCCGGGCCCCATTTTTTCGTAGCCGCTCCCACAGGGTGTCAGTTGTAGTATCGAACCGTAGTGGATTGATCTGGCCTTGTTCCGGAGATCACCCGGTCACAATCTCCTATCACTGGTTGCGTTCGGACGGCCAGTTTGAGACATTTGATGGCCGACGCACCTTTCTTCCTCGTGATCTCGACCCAAATGGCGAGATCCAATTGGACATCGACATCGAAAGTCCCTCAACCTCGGGGTTTTTTCGATTGCAGTTGACGTTGGTAAATGAAGGTCGATTCTGGTTCGAGGATCACGGTTTCGAAATGGCCGAGCGAACCGTTGAGGTCCTGGACGAGCGCAAGTTTGTCCGCGGCGGTGCCTACGCGCTGAATTCCATCGAACAGCCGCGACCGGGCGAGCTTCGAACCGTAGCGGTTCGGCTCAGAAACGAGAGTGATTCGACTTGGCTGGCTGATGGCGCTGATTGGGTGGCGATCGCCAGCCATTGGCATTTCAGCGA
Source organism: Burkholderiales bacterium (assembly GCA_038321965.1). Lineage (GTDB taxonomy): Bacteria > Pseudomonadota > Gammaproteobacteria > Burkholderiales > Usitatibacteraceae > UKL13-2. Next base: position 52,543 of record JBBQFL010000023.1, read on the forward strand.
CGCTGTCGGCGACTGGGAGGGCCTGAGAACGCCACTGCCGCACGATCTTGCCCCGGGTGAACAAGTTACTGTGGCTGCTGCCGTAAAACTGCCGGAACGTTTAGGAAATTATGTCCTTGAATGGACGGCAGTCCAGGCACAAGCCGGTTGGTTCGAACGATCGGATGAATTTAGCAGCCATCGTGTTGAAGTGGAGGTTCTTGAGGCTGGGCCGTCCATTGCCAGATCTGACAACGCTAGATCGCAAAAATGGCTTTATCAAGACTGGATTGGGCGACACGCTACGCTGGACGTGCACGACTGTTCCGACGCGGAAAACCTTGTAAGCAGTTGGACAAAGAAAGTGCAGTTCACGATTATCATTGCTGGCGCCGACCTCGACGAGCAAACGTTGACGAGTTCGATCGAGTCGATTGACACCCAGATCTATCCGCACTGGGAATTGTGCGTAATCGCCGATGGTTTGGCCTCATCAAATGCGATTGAAGCGCTTGCTGCCATCAGCAACCGTGATCCGCGAATTCTTCCGCTCGTGCAAAGTCAATCAGGAAAAGTGTGTGCGGCATTAAACGATGCGCTGGCCGGGGCCTCGGGCGAGTTTGTCGTGTTGCTTGATGCCGGAGATCGATTGGCTCCGCATGCTCTGCTGTTCGTCGCCGGGGAGATCGTCCGCAACGCAAGCCTCGATTGGATTTACTACGACATCGACTATCTCGATGAAAGTGGCATGCGGCATGCTCCTGATTTCCGGTCTGGGCCTAACAAGGACTTGTTTCTCGCACTTGATTTCATGGCCAAGCAGGCTAGCTACCGCACTTCCCGCCTGCGGGAAATAGGCGGTTGGCGAGACGGGTTTGAGGGTGCACGACACCATGATCTCGGATTGCGACTGTATGAATACATCGAGGAGTCGCACATCTGCCATGTCCCACATGTGTTGCATCATGTTAAAGGCGATCCGTGGGAAGGGGTATCCGGACTCGACATTGTCGCAACTGCTGCGCACGAGCGATCCGTCACGGAGCATCTCGAGCGCCTCGGCCATCGCGCGCGCGTTACGATGCTGCATGATGGGCCCGGCCTGCGTATACGGTATGCGCTTCCAGATGAGTTACCGCTGGTGTCGATCATCATCCCGACGCGCGACCGCAGCGAACTGCTCCGGCCTTGTATCGCCAGCATCTTAGAGCGGACCGATTACTCCAATTTCGAGATCCTGATCATCGACAATGGATCGTCTGAACCTGAGACAAAATCGTATTTTAAATATCTGGAGTCGTCTGGATTCGCCCGAATCATTGTCTGCGATACACCGTTCAATTGGTCACTTTTGAACAATGTCGGCGCGCGTCATGCCAAGGGCGACGTTTTGTGTTTCCTGAACAACGATACCGAGGTAATAACGGAATCCTGGTTGTCAGAGTTAGTGAGTAACGCACTGCGCCCCGAAATCGGCATCGTGGGCCCTGCCCTTTGGTACCCTGACAATCATTCACAGCATCGCGGAATCGTGCTCGGCATCGGGGGGGTTGCCTGGTACCCTTTCCATCGCCTCCGCCGTGGCCAAGGACTACATCCGCGAAATCTGCTCGCGCAGAACTACAGTGCAGTTACCGGGGCATGCATTGTCCTTAGGCGCGCGGTTTTCGATGCTGAAAACGGATTCCATGAGGAGCACCTGCCGATCGGCTATGGAGATATCGATTTCTGCCTGTCCGTGGCTCAGCGGCAACAATTACGAATCTTGTGGACGCCATTTTCAGAACTTTACCACTACGAAAGCGCGTCACGTGGAATACCCTCCACACTTGTCGAAGTCCGGCGCGCGGAGCGCGAAATACGATATACGCTCAATCGTTGGTCCACCCAAATCGCTGACGACCCTTTCTTCAATCCAAATCTGGCACTGACTCTGGCACTGACACCTACTTCTACTTTGGAACCTGCAGACCCGCCGCGAGTAGCGCTGCGCAAGTCCTTGCGACACTACGGCTGCGCAGGCGCGCCGAAACTCGCTTTCTGTGCCATTCCGGGAGTTGATGCACGCCGCGTGCCGCAAAGATTCTTGCAACCGGACCTAATAAGTCAGGTGCAGCAAAGATTGTTGCGGGAGAATTCCTTGCGGACGGTGATGTTCGCGAACGGCCAAGAGATCGTCGAGGCCAGTGACGGAGTTGATACCCCTTCGAGTCGGTTTATGCGCAACCGCGCTATCCGCGCCGACGTATGGTTCGGCGCATTCGAATCAGGTATCGGTGATCTGTTGGGTATCGATTGTATTCAAGCCACGTTCATCCGCGATCCGGTCCGCCGCGTCATTGCTCACTACTTTGCACTCATCGAGTCACCGGATAGTCCGCTGGGGGACAATTCCCCTTTGCGCAAACTGTCAATTGTGGAAATGCTACGCAAGGGCATCATCCCGGCAAACCTAATGTGCCGAAGATTTCTCGGCGAGCGAGCCGAAGCCGCGACATGGCAGCAGATCGATGCAGGCTGCCGCGCGTATTCAAGTCACTTCTGCGGTTTCTCTCTACCGTCAGAAATCTGGGATGGAAATGACTCAGTTATTCTCAGCGCCGACGATCAACTCCCAGTGGCTAGCGCAGACTTGTGCGATCGGGCACTGGCGGAGATGCGAGCCAAATTTGGCTTTGTCGGAATTCAGGAGGATATGCAACGGCAGTTAAACACCATAGGCGATAAACTGGGTTGGGAATGGGAGGGGCCATCTGCGTCCGTCGAATCAGATCTGGATGCTTCTACGGTCGGCCTTGATGGGGAATCAATTCGGGTGATCGAGGCTTACAATTGCGAAGATCGGAAGTTGTTCGACCATGTCAGCGCGCTGCCTGACCGGATGTGGTTCGACGAACCACGAATCAAATCGACTATCGGGAACTTCAAACGGTCCCGTGTCAGATACCGTGCGCCTGGGCTGATGATATTGGGCATGCATCGCAGCGGGACCAGTTGCCTTGCAGGCATGCTCGAACGTGCCGGTTTCCAAGCTGGAAAGGTGACGACATGGAACTTCAATAATGCCAAGGGAAATCGTGAAGACCCGCGAATTAACCTTCTATCAGAATGCATTCTTGTAACGTCCGGCGGTAGCTGGGATCGTCCACCACAAACGCTACGCTGGACCGCTGAACATGGCGCAGTGCGTGACCAGATACTCGATCGCCTGCGCGCCGAGGGTCGTCCCTGGGTTTTCAAGGATCCCCGGAATCTGTTGACGCTTCCCTTCTGGCGAGAGTCCGATTTGCCACTGCTGCGCATTGGCATTATCCGGAATGCGCTGTCAGTCGCACAATCGCTGGCCGTGCGTGATGACATGCCGCTCGCGCGAGGTATCGAGCTATGGACAACCTATAACGAAGCTCTGATTCGTGAACATGAGCGTTCGCCGTTTCCTGTCGTGTGCTTCGACGTTCAGCGAGACGACTTCATCAGTGCGGTAGCAAAGGCGCTCGCGTCGGTTTTTCCGGATTGGATCGAAGCTGGCGAGATCGATCTAGAAGGCCTCGGCATATTCGTAGACCCATCACTGAATCACAGTCAGATCGATATGACCCAATCGCTCAGACTGATTCGCTCGGTAGCGGGAGTTGATGAGCTTCTCCTGCGGCGCACCGAAAGTGTTTGCAAGGCGTTGCTGGAAATCGCGGATATGAATAGAAATCCGATCGCGGAAGTAGATCGTGCGGCTGCGGATTCGGAATCCGTAGTCGCGAGGCTGATTGGACTTGACCATCTCTTGGCGCACGGTGACGCCCATGGGGCTTACGTTCTTTGCAACGAAATGGTGGTTGCACACCCTGAGCGATCCGATCTTTGGCTGCGTCTGGTCTCGTTGGCTCACTCAAAGGGTGATCCGAACAGTGTCCAGGACGCAGTTCATCGCGGCTTGGCCACGATGCCCAACGATCCATGGCTGCTACAACAGCAAGCCGAGTTGTCGTGGGCTGCTGGCCAGTTCGAGGACGCCTTGTGCACAGCTGAGCGCGCCCTTGCACATGCCCCGGATTGGCTTGAACTGCGAACTCGGATCGAAAATTGGCACTCTACAAAGGCAATTGCAGATGGTTCGTAAGGATCAAAACCGTGTGCGCAGGCTCGCCCGGAAGCGGCTCCTCGTATGTGTACCGAGGTCCCGGAAGTAGGCCCTGCAGCAATGGTCGCCCACAGTCAGACGACACCCTGAGCGATTGAGACGCGGCGCGCAGCTTTAGACTATGCGAGCTCGCCACCTCGGGCACCCACGCGTGTCGCCCGGAGCTGGGGAGCGCTGGCTACGTCATTGCGCGTCGCTACTTCTATCCATTGATTAGCGAATTTTCGGCTTTCGCGGACTACGTTCGTCAAGGCGCGATAATTTGCCACTTGCTTTCCAATTGGCCGAACAAGTGTTATGCGTGCAAATTTTTCTTGCATAGACAGAAGTAAACTAAGTGTTCGGCTGGGCCAGGCGGAATTGAGTGGCAGTTTGACGGCTTTGCCGCTCTTTGCAGGTAAAATTCAGGGCTGTTGCGTGCCCCGTGCGCGGTATCGATTTACTTCCTGAGGCAAACGGCATGAAGGTATCACACTCCAATAGGACTGAGTCGATCGCCGAGGCGATACAATATAAGCATGACGGATATTTCGTTGCTCGAGGTATCCTTGAACGAGATCGAGTCGAGCAGGTATTGTCAGAGATGCACCAGTTGGTTTTCCAGCAATTGAATCATTTGCGGCTACCGGCGAGCGGACAAAAGGGCGGAGGTAAACTACATACCGACCTTCAGACTCTCTTCACGGGTAACCTCAACGCCTACCTTGCGACGCTGACGTTATGTGCAAAGCTGGCGTCCCTTTACGATTTGTACATGGATAATCGAGTCAGGCAGTTTGTCGCTTCGATCGGTATCGGGCTGCCGGTATTTCAGACGGCGCCAGTCATGCATATGATGTCTGAATCACTCAAGGTTCCGGGCGGTTATCACGGGCTGGGTGTTCATCAGGATTGGCCGACATTACAGGGCGGATTGGACACTGTGACATTGTGGATGCCGTTCGTTGATGTCGACCGCAATTTGTTTCCGCTGGAACTGTTACCGGGATCCCATTTGGCGGGGCTGTATCCCTACTCAAGATCTAATCACATATTTGAGGTGGACCCGGGCGATTACGATGCCGCCAAGTTCATTCATGTGGAGGCGGCTCCTGGTGACATTGTTTTCATGTCCAGTTTTACGTTACATCGAACGAGCACCAGTGGAGATGACAGGCTCCGCGTGGCGACAAGTTGGCGCTATGAAAATGGTGCCGAGCCCCATTTTGTCGCGAGAGCATACCCGTTTGCACAGAGGCGCACCGTAGTCTCCGAACTAATTACGCCGGATTTCCCCACTGTAGAGCAAGTGCGGGGCGCGTTCTAGTTGATGCACGGGAACGCTTTACGGGTTGTACTGCCGCCGTAAAGGGCGGCGTCAAAGGAACTTCAAATTCCAACAACTCGATTGACTCCAGCCACAACCGGAACGCGCCATGCCCCAGTTTAGAAAGTTAGGCCGAATATTTCATCTAGAGCCATCTTTGCAGCGATCGACTACTCATGCACAGGTGCCAACGGTATTTGTTAAAGAAGATGTTGTGCGGGTTTATTTTGCCGCACGCGGCACCGACGGCAAAAGCTATCCAGCGTACGTAGACTTGGCCCGCGAGGACCTAACCAAAATCGTGAATGTTCACGAACAGCCGATAATCTGTCTCGGTAAGCCGGGAACGTTCGATGACGAGGGCATTATGCCTGCATGCGCGATCACGCATGGCGAAGAAATTTGGATGTATTACAGCGGGTGGAATCAGCGCGTTACGGTTCCATATCACAACTCGACCGGCTTGGCGGTAAGTCGTGACGGCGGAAACTCATTCAGTAGGATGTTTGAGGGGCCGATTCTGGATCGAACACCGTCCGAGCCGTATATCGCAGTCACGCCTTCGATTATTCGCGACAACGATACATGGCGTTGTTGGTACATCTCGGGATTGAGATGGGAGAAAATTGGCGACAGGTTTGAGCCTGTGTACGTCATCAAATATGCCACGTCAAAAAACGGAATCGATTGGGTACGACTGAATGCGACTTGCATTCCGCAGGCCCACCCGCTTGAGGCGTTTTCCCACCCTACTGTCATTCGGTACGGGGGGAAATTCCATATGTGGTACTGCTACCGTCATAGCAGGGATTATCGCGACGGAGAGGGTAGCTACCAAATCGGGTACGGTGTGTCGGACGACGGCACTACGTGGTCGAGAAAGGACGCAGAAGCGGGGATATTGCCGACAGAATCAGGCTGGGATTCGACTATGCAATGCTATCCTTCTGTGATCCAGATAGATCATCAGATCTACATGTTCTACAACGGGAACGGATTCGGGCAATCGGGAATTGGCTTGGCGGTGCTAGAGCGCTGGGAATAGTGGGCCGGTTCGGTCCCACATTGTGCGGCATACTCCTTCCGGTCCACCGACTTGTGGTTCGGCTTCGAAAGCGACTTGTGATTTTGAGAGTAATGTGAAATGAAAAAACTCGTTATTTTCGGCAACGGACAAACTGCGGAGCTTGTGTGTGCAATGTTCCGTTATGACGGCAATCGTGAACCGGTCGCGTTTGCGGTCGACCGCGAGTATATTTCTGCACCCGAAATTTTAGGGTTGCCAGTGGTTCCAACTGATGAACTAATCAACCGGTTTCCGCCTGATGAATGTGATGCGTTTGTCGCGGTGAGCTATACAAAAGTAAACCAACTTCGGTACGCCAAAACCACGCTGCTGAGGTCGCTTGGTTATCGTCTCGCAACCTATGTGTCGAGCAGAGCGACAACTTTTCCGGACTTAAAGGTCGGTGAAAACTGTTTGATTCTGGAAGACAACACGATTCAGCCGTTCGTTTCGATTGGAGATAATGTGTTTATGTGGAGCGGCAATCACATCGGTCACCACACCAACATTGGTAGCAACTGTTTCATCGCTTCGCATGTCGTCATCTCCGGTTCGGTAACGATCGGTGATTTCACCTTCATCGGCGTTAATGCCACGATTCGCGACAACGTTAGGGTCGGTAAATCTAACGTGATCGGTGCAGGCTGCCTGATACTGAAAGACACATTCGACTTGAACGTTTTCATCGCCAGCGGCGACGAGCCCTCCAAGGTGCCGAGTAACCGGCTACGAGGAATCTGAATGATACGTTAGTCGTTCGCCTCTACAACTTTTCTGGAACATACCAGATAAATGCTGGCGCAGAGGTCCGGATAGATCATACCCAACTGATAACAGCCGTCTAGATAATCATTGCCAATGATTCCTGTGGCGAGTAATTTGTCGAACTGGAAATTAGCGAACGGCTTAAAAAACACCCCACCGCGCTGCGTGATCTCCAAGCCGGCGATGCGGGCTTCACGCTCTAGTGTGTCCAGTGAGTACGTGCAACGGTGGCCGTGGTCTTTCTCGCCTTCGGTGACGGCAGCATTATGGGGAATGAGCCCCATTTTCACGGCAATCTGTCGAGAGGGCGCGTTTGCATTTGGTGTCACCAAAAAGAGGCTGCCTCCCTTGGCAAGCCAACCCTTCACTCGACGCAGAACAAGAACCGGGTCATCGAGATGTTCCAGCGTATGCATCAGAAAAATTGCGTCGAAGCTCTCCTCCAAAGTCACAGTTTCAAAATAGCCCTGAATAAATTGCACGTTTCCACCGACGTTTTGCTTTGCTTCCTCTAGCAGCTCGCTTGACCCCTCGACGACCGTAACGTGATCGAAGTGGGGAACAATTTTCTTTGTGAACTCTCCCTTGTAGCAGCCGAGCTCCAATGCGCGGCCGCCGCGAAAAAGGGGCGAGAACGACTTAACCATGTAGTCGCGAAGGATGTAGTCAAAGTCGTAGGCGTACTTTCGTTCGTCGGTGTCTTGAAACTCGCTGTTTAAATCGCGCGGCGTAGTTGCCTGTCCCATTTCGCTGCTAACCCTGTCCTGACCTGTACATACGCTTCTCCGGAGGCTGGTACCATTCGTCAAGTGTGGCAGGTGTTCTAGCGTTATAGCCAAGTACCTGCCGCAAGAATGGTGAAAAATCCTCTCCCTTGCCATAGCCAAGGGCGCGCGGGTAGTCAAATTGTTGTTTGACAAATGGGCGGCAGAACATTGGCGTCACCGATCTGCGCGGTTTATTTGTATCGTTGTCCCCGCCAGCGTGCCAAAGATTCGAATTGAACATCAAGATACTTCCCGGAGGTCCAAGCGCTCGTTGTGCAGTGGCATAGAACTCTTCTTTGGTTGGCTTGTTCTCCAGATTGTGCGCGCCGGGCATCAGAAATGTCGCGCCGTTCTGCTCTGTAAATTCATCAAACATGACCAACGTGTTGAGAAGTAACGGCAACCCTCCGGAGTAGGAACGGATATCGCGGTGGATTTCATGCGCGTAGGATCTACTGTGTGCTGAATTGATCGCCCCTCCAAACGAATTCAGAATGTACTGCCCTCCGAAATACCGCTCGATATATGGCTTGATTGGCATCACTTCAAGGTAATCCATGAAACTCTCACCAATTCCAATCAAATGATGCACTGTGAATTCAGTATTGACGCCAATTCCGTTCTTAAGCTGAATTTCTCTGCAAATGTGGTACGCCGTTTGGATATCATCGATCATTCGATCGAGGAGGTCTTGTTTGATTGCCTCTTCGAATATCACCCACCCCCGCGATATCATCAAAGCGTCGAACTCTTCCAAGCTCATAGTGGGTACTCGCGGTTCGTTGCTTGCGGCAGAATTCATGCTACTAGCCCTTGATCGTCACGATGGCCTTTGAGGGATAGAGTTCGCACTTTTCTATCGTGTATTCACCGCGAGTGAACACCTCTTTAAATGCGATCGCCTCACCGGGCGACTCTTTCCAGGTCAATTCGTCGAGCAAAATCACGCTACCCGGAACAAGGTGGGGCTTGATTGCGGTAAGTGCTGCAGCGGTTGGCTTATACAGCCCCATATCAAAGTATGCGAGTGCCACAATTGTTTCTGGATGATCCGCGAAATACTTGGGCGCAGTTTTGACCACATCACCCTCTACCAATTGGTGTGTGCCGCTGATGTGACCTAGAACATTATTGCCCTCGTGTACTGCAAGCAACTCTGCTAGATAATCCTTGTAGCCAGACGATGTGGAGTAGGAATGCTCCACCCACACTTCGCTGTCTTTATCCTCGGTAGACGGTTTTGTGTACCCAGAAAACGTATCAAACCCGACGATTACTCGCTGCTTGTTGAAAGGTTCATGAATCGCGCGCAGATTTTCCAGGAGTACAAGATTCTGTCCCCACCACGTGCCGAACTCCATCAATGCACCTGGAATTGATTTAATCCGCTCGTAAAGCTGGTTCATTACAAGGTACTTGACAAGCAGTGAACCCCGCGTGTACATGCCGAGATTAAAAAGAAGATCCTCCAGCGGCAGGGGACTGCTTCTAAAGAGTTCCTCAAGTTTGTCCCGGTTGCTGATTTGGGCCTTGGTTGCCGTCGTTTCCGTCTGGAAAGAGGCCATCTGTTGTTTCGTTGTGCGCTTCATGCGGATTCGTCGCTGGAGAATGGGGAAGAAGTATAACTGCGGGATTGCCTAGTGGGGTATTGCCAGGCGTGATTTATCGCATACAGCAGCGCTATTCATAGTGGAACGCCTTAAGCAACTTGCGAGTCCCTTCCACACCGTTATGCATGAGAACATCTAACGTCGAAAGAAAAGGTAAGTGTTCGTTTGAGCTTTGACGGTAGCTGGTCTGCATGGGGCGGAGGAACTTGAGCTCGATTCCAGCACGAGAAAACCTGTTTCGATCATATAACTCTGTGCCGCCAATCGGATTGATATAGACCAAGGCACTTTCGCGCCTGCAAATATCCAATATACGATCCTGCCCATGTAACGTCGCATTTGCATAGACTCTCGACGTTGGGACAATCTCGGTCTCGATTGGTAGGAGCCTAGCAATCGACGTGATGCTGTGGAGCAAATACTCATCGAGCTTTAGAGTATCAAAGTAAACAATGTCTTCGACCGTCGACAGTACTTCCAGATAGTACGGTGCCTTCAAGTAGGCCTGTTGGATGGTGCGCATTAACTTCTCTGACCAATCCGAGTCTGCGACAATATCCAAGTCGCAAATGCGCTTGTTTTGGCTGGCCCTACGAAGCGGCACGGTAAATAAATGAGCTTTGCCGTTGAGCAAGATACGATTTCGATTGATCCAACCGCGGTTAATGAAATTCACATCATCGAACACGACAAACTTATCTACTGACGACAATAGCTGGAAGTAACCGATGTAAGGCAAAAAGTACGGCTGCATTACGGCTATTGAACTCACCGTCTAGTTGCCCGCGCGTACGATCTGGATTATCCCATTCACTGATTCGTCGGAAAGCGCCGGGTAAATCGGGAGGCACAGAATCTGGCTTGCGGCTGCCGTGGCCACCGGCAAGTTGGACGGTGCGGATGACGGCAAGTCGCAGTACATAGGGAATGTGCTGATTAGCGGGTAGAAGTAACGTCTGGTGAAAATGTCGTGACTTAGCAGGACCGTATAGAGCTCATCTCGACGAAGAGAATATTCTGGGCCAACCAAAACGGGAAAATACGAGTAGTTTGGTTGGCTCTCTAGCCCTTGCGGAAGGCACCGAATGCCTGGTACAGCGACCAAGCCCTCTCGATACATTGCATCGATGGCACCACGTCGCTTGATATTGCCGGCTAGACCCTTAAGTTGCAATAGGCCTAGCGCTGACGAGACCTCGTTTAGTTTTCCGTTGATGCCCGCAGCAACAACTGTTGTCTCGTTAACAAACCCGAAGTTCTTCAGGTTGTCAATATGGTTTTTTGTTTCTGCATCTCGAGAGACGATCGCCCCCCCTTCAAACGTATTGAAAACCTTAGTGGCATGGAAGCTCAATACGGAGAGGTCCCCATGGTTTAAGACAGTTCCACAATGACAGTTGACTCCGAAGGCATGAGCTGCGTCATAAATGACTTTTAGCTTGTGCTGAGCAGCTATTTTTTCGATGGCATCGACATCGCAGGGATGCCCGTAACAATGCACCGGCATGATCGCTGTCGTGCGCGCGGTGATAGCCGCGGCTATTTTGGCCGGATTCATGTTCAGCGTAATTGGGTCGATGTCTACAAAGACTGGCGAAATCCCATTCCACAAGAGAGAGTGCGCTGTCGCCACAAATGAAAAGGGCGTGGTTATGACCTCGCCTGAGATCTTCAGAGCCTGAAGGGCAGTAATGAGTGCGATAGTTCCGTTTGAAAACAACGATATATGTTGAACACCAAGGTGCTCACACAAGGCCTTTTCGAGCTGTTCATGAAACGGCCCGCCGTTGGTGAGAATTCGGCTTTCCCAAATCTGTTCCAACAGGGGGATAAAGTCTGCCAAGGGAGGCAGACTAGGTTGGGTTACGTAAACAGGCATATTTTGATCGAAATGACTCTTTGACATTTTATATAGAGGGTTAACGAGTGCGCCAGGCGCAATCCCTTTGAGCCTCCGAAAAACGTCCCGTAGTTAGGCGGCTTAGTACTATGAGCAAGTAGCGCCGGCAACTTGTCAGACCGCAACCCACCACAATACGGGACCATCATTTGCGGCGTGCTCCGCTTCGAACCAGCCATGCGCGTTCTCAGATGCACAAATGCGTTACTTGCCTTTACAATTCGGGGCGCCTATTGGCCATTAGAGAATAACTGTCATGACACGAAGGCACCGCTGAGACGACCTGTAGGTGCGTACCATAAACAATTAATCTAAATCAGGTAACAAGCAGTCGTTATACAAGGATCCAGATCGGAAAGCGGAAAAATAGTATACAAAAAATTGCGCTGGGTACGCTAATTACAAATACTCGAATGAATAGCAATTCATTTCCTTCAATTCCCTCCCTGCCCCCCAGTCTCCGAACACCAAACGCGCTATGTCAAGGTGTGGCTTTCACGCAAAGGCCTCCGATAGAATAGCATGTTGGCGTCGCCACTGAGTAGATCGCTTTCCGAGACCTTGAGAGGATAAGTACTTGAAACCAGGAAGAAATGATCCGTGCTCCTGTGGCAGCGGCCGAAAATACAAAAAATGCTGTGCTTCCGGAAAGGCCTTAGTCCCAAGCCCGAACTCGCGCCCGCTGGCTCGTGAAACCGCGTTGACTGGTTGCGGGCCTCCACTGTCAGCGTTTACGCCTGCATTAGCCCTCTTTAAGGGCGGCAAACTAGCGGAGTCAGAGGCGTGCGTTCGAGAATTGCTAACGCGATTTCCTCAATCGGTAGACGCGTGGCTAGTCTTTGGCCAAACACTTCGCGCTCAAGGCAAACCGGCTCTGGAAGCTTATAGAAATGCGGCGCGGTTTGGGCCGAACGATGCGGACGCGCATTTCAGGTATGGAGAGGCCCTAGCACAATTCGGAAAATCTGTTGAGGCGATGGCGAGCTACCGCACAGCCGTAACAATCGACGCACAGCTAGTCTCTGCTCAACTGGGGATTTGCACGCAATACATTGTGAACGGCAAAATTGAGCGCGCGCGGGAACAGGCTGACTTGCTGGAGAAATTTCATCCCTTGAGCGCTGAATCATATGTCGCTCTTGGCCGCGTGAGCATGGCTATCGGCCATTGCGACGAGGCACTTGATCATTTCAAAAGGGCGTTGACAATTTGCCCAGACTGGCAAAAGGCTTTGCCAATTGCTACCTTAGAACATTTAAATCGAGACGGGCGATCAATCAAAGAAAAGCTCTTTTACGCCGGGATGACCGAGAAAGCAGAAGCGCGCGCACGCGAAGACTTTGAAAACGACCCAAGCGTAGAAAATCATAATTTTTTGTTGATGTGTATGCATGCAAATCCCGAACGTTCTGCTCAGGACTACTTCGAGGAGGCTCGGAAATGGGCCAGTCTTCACGGAAAAGAGGATTTGCTGCTTAAACAGCCTGCATTTCGCAATGATCAGGAGCCCAACCGGCGCTTGAAAGTAGGCATTCTCGGCGATTACTTCACGAACAAAATCTGCCTCAATACATTGATCCCATTTTTCAAGCGTTATGATCGAGGGCAGCTAGAAGTCTATTGTTATAACTATGGTGATTCCATGGAAGGTCTAGCGGGATTAGTCGACCGTTGGCAAAACATTCATCAACACAGCGGCACACAGTTTTTTGATTTGGTGCAGTCTGACAGGATTGACATCATGCTAGACATCAACGGACGATTAAAGAATCCACTCTTCTTCCAAACGATGCTTAGGCAACCCGCGCCCATACAGGTGAATTGGTACAACCTGACTGCGACAGTCGGCCATCGAGCCTACAACTATCTTATCGCGGATGAGTACTCCATATTGCCGGGAGAGGAAGGTCTTTATGTTGAAAAGATTTTCAAGATGCCTACTGGCACAATCACTTCTTGTGACATGCACGAAGCCCCGCCTGAGCCTTCCCCTCTGCCCTGTGAAGAGCGAGGGTTCGTAACCTTCGGTTCTTTTGGCGACTTTTTCAAAGTAAACGAACGTGTACTCGAGACTTGGGGAAAATTGCTCAATCGCGTCCCTAATTCGCGACTTTACTTGAAGGGGAACTATCTGCAATTTGCGGAGAATCGAAAGCGAATAACCGATTTCTACCAAACATTGGGGGTTACCAGCGACCGCGTGCTACTAGAAGGCACCTCCGATTACGAACTTATGAAAAAACGTTATGGGACTGTTGATATCGCTCTGGATTCTTTCCCTTACAGCGCCGGGTCAACAACGGGAAATGCGCTCTGGCAGGGCGTGCCGGTAATTGCAATTTCAGGAGCCTCATGGCGGGAGCGGAATTCGGCATCGATTTTGGCGGGTGCCGGTCTAGTTGAGTTAATAGCAAGCGACGTAGACGATTACATTGAAAAGGCTGTTAGCCTCGCGAATGATCGGGCTAGAATGCAACGCTATCGCCAAACAATCAGCCGCACAATGTGCGCTTCACCTCAGTGGCAGACGGACGTGTTTGCTCGAAACTTTGAACGCACTTTGCGCGGCATGTGGCACGATTGGCTGGCTCAGCCAAGCGGCTGCACCTTAAAATCATGAACATGTGTACCGATAGGAATGCATGCACGTTGTTTGCGGCGGCGCAAATGCCATGATCAAACATCTAAACGCCACCCTTGAAAGACTGCTGATTATGGAGCGCTTACTTCGTTGCTGCTAAAATATTATGGTCGATTTCATGTTTGCCCCAGCCCGTTGGAATGGAGTGCGCATGCGCAAATTGGTTGCTACTGACAAATATGGGCGTGATGGATCGCCTACAGTGCTCTTAGGTCTGCAACCTCGCTTGGCCTCTGGCCATCCACGCGGAATTTCGAGGTTTTTGCAACTTTGTCGGAGCGCCTGCCTCAGGGGATTGCCGAAAGGTCAAAGCGCGCCTCTCCAATCATGTAAGTGAGCCGGTGCGCGTGTGAACTGTCTTCACTCATCTACATTAGAGAACGGCAGTACAAAGTAAGTCGTCTATTGCAGATCGCACTACAATCGAAATCTTGATGACCAATGAAAGTGCAAGTGAGACCTGCGAGAAATGATCCATGCTCTTGCGGCAGCGGAAGAAAGTTCAAAAAATGTTGCGGTGTTGAAGCCGCCACAGGAACCCCGCAAATTCGGCGACCAGTAGCATTAGCGACGCAAAAAACCGAGACTGACACTTTTGCGCCCTCACAAGTCGAAATGAACCAGGCATTTGCTTTGTTCAATGCTGGGCGCTTCGATGAAATGGAGAGCCTGGCCAACTTGTTGAAAGCAAAATATCAAGGGTCCGGGTTTGCGTGGAAAGTGCTTGGAATTGCCCTTTTGCTACAAGGCAAGGACGCCCTGGCGTCCTTGCAAATGACCGCCAAGTTATTGCCAAATGATGCAGACACTCAGCACAATTTGGGGGCTGCGCTAAAAGACATTGGAAGACTTGACGAAGCATTGGTGAACTGTCGCCGTGCGCTGACTCTCAAACCGGATTTTGCTGAAGCGCATAGTAATTTAGGCAACGTCCTGCTATCCCTCGGGAAATTCGATGAGGCAGTAGCCAGTTGTCGCACGGCGCTGCAGATCAAGCCCGATTTTGCCGAGGCGTACAGCAATCTCGGCAATGCCCTGCGAGGCCTGGGACAACTGAGTGAAGCGATTGTCAGCTGCCGCAAGGCGCTTGAAATAAACCCAAACTTTGCTGAAGCTCACTGCAATCTAGGAGTAATACTGCAAGACCAAGGAGAGTTCCAAAGTGCGTCGGAAAGTTATTTCCGCGCGCTTAGTATCAAGCCCGGAATTGCCGGCGTGCAAAGCAATCTATGCAATGTCCTTCGACTTCTTGGACGAATGAATGAAGCAATTGCGAGCGGTCGCAAGGCGATAGACCTTAAACCTAACGATGCTGAAGCGCATTGCAATTTGGGAAATGCTTTCCAAGACATTGGAGAGCTTGATCGCGCGACCGCGTGCTATCGCCAAGCGCTGGCAATCAATCCGAACTTGGTTATTGCATGTAGCAACCTGGGTACCGTACTGCTTGCGCAAGGACACTATGACGATGCGTTGGTGAGCTTAAAGAGCGCACTGGAAATCAATGCTGAATTCGTAGACGCACACAGCAACCTCGGCGCCGCCTTGCAAGTGCTAGGTCAGCACGACGAAGCCGCAGCAAGTTTTCGTCGGGCACTGGCGATCAAACCTGATTTCACCGTCGCCCAAAGCAACCTGCTTTTCTGTCTCAGTCACAGTGAATCAGTCGATGCGCAATCACTGTTTGCCGAGCACATTCGCTTCGGCGAACAGTTCGAAGCACCGCTGCGCGCCCAGTGGCCACAGCTCAGCAATTCACGCGACCCGGAACGTCGCCTGCAAGTAGGTTTTGTCTCAGGTGACCTGCACAACCATGCCATGGCAAGCTTTATCGAACCGGTGTTGGCGCATTTGTCACGCCATCAACACTTGTCACTACACGCCTATTCCAATAGTGCGATTGAGGATGAG
>JBBQFL010000024.1:0-66869 GCA_038321965.1 Burkholderiales bacterium
AATTCTACAAATCCTGAGTTTGACGATGTTTGAAACAACCCCAATAAATCAATTGCTTGAACCTGATGCAAATAATTCAACCGCGTCTCAATCGTCATTTCAGGGTGTTCTGCTATGAAAAACGTTGGGACACTACTGACATGCAATAAAGGCCGTTTGAGTCGTTAGAATGTCGATTGAAGCCGTATTCGCGGCTAGATCAAGACACCTTTCCACGTGACCATCCTGTTTCGCTATCTTGCAAAAGAAGTCTTCTGGGCCACCCTTCTGCTGTTACTCGCGCTGCTCGCGCTGTTCGCGTTGTTTGATCTCATCAAAGAGTTCGATAGCCTGGGTAGGGGTAGCTACCCACTGCTGACCGTGCTCTTGTACGTCGCACTTAAGCAACCTTCCCACGTCGTGGTAATCGTTCCAGTCGCGGCGTTGATGGGAACGCTATTTGCCGTGACCCGATTGTCCATGCAGTCTGAATTGACCGTGATGCGGGCGTCGGGACTATCACTGTCCAAGCTGGCGGGATACACGGCAATGATCGGCCTCGCGTTCTCCGTACTTACGTTTTTCTTTGGCGAGTTTGTTTCGCCGGCGGCCGAAGAAGCCGCGAGGCGCATGCGGCTGGCGGCGACGAGTAGCGTTGTGGCGCAGGAGTTTCGCTCCGGTTTTTGGGTGAAGGATGGTCAGTCATTTGTGAATATTCAGATCGTCACGCCGGATACCACGTTGTTGAATATGCGTATCTATGCATTCGACGGCGCTTATCGTCTGGCGTCCATCAGTCTTGCCAAAAGTGCCGGGTTTGATGCGGCAACAAGCCGCTGGGTTTTGCGTGAAGTTGAAAAAACCACCTTCGACGGGTCACGTGCGCGCATGGATCACCTGCCGGTCGCGTACTGGGACTCCGCAATGACACCGGACCTGCTCGCAGTGTTAAGAGTCAAGCCAGACGACATGTCACTCCTGAACTTGAATTCGTACATCGAACATTTGCGCGATAACAAGCAAAACAGTACCAGGTACCAACTGGCCTACTGGTCTAAAGTATTTCAGCCGCTGGCTGTGATCATCATGATGCTGGCGGCGATTCCATTCGCCATTCAGGCGCAGCGCTCGACCAGTGTCGGTGGCAAGTTACTGCTGGGCATCACCATTGGGCTGGGTTTTTATTTTCTGAACCAGCTTGCCTCACACCTCGCCGTGCTCAATGATTGGCCGCCCTTGCTTACCGTCACCGTCCCGTCGCTATTGTTTCTGGCCGTCGCAGTCCTATTGCTTGCGTGGAAAGAGTATCCGTCGCGGCTGCGAAACCTGCGCGCCTAGCCAGGTACACCCACCAGCCGTGTACCGGCCATTCGGTCGTGCAGGAACTGGCCATCGGCGTCAAAACGCGCCCAGAGCAATGTGGCCACCATTGGCAGAAATGTCCACATTGCGATCACGCGGCTTATACGATCCGGGAAAAATAGCAACATCACGCCGACACAAGCCGGACCATAGAAAAACGACGCAAAAACAAAGCGCGCCAGTGCTCGTGCCAGATTTAATTTACTTCCGTGGAGATCAACCACCCGAAAGCGCCAGGTCTTCATCGCCAGCGTCTGCCCGCCATGCCGCCAAAACCAAGTGAAATAGCTTGCACTCACTAATAGCAAATAGGCCTGGAAGAGCAGGTGGGGAATGCCGTAAAGTGTTGCGCCCTTAAGGCCCGCCGCAGGGAATGAGGCGATAACGATTAGCGCGAGCAGCAGCATTGCTTCGTATGGAAGCGCAGCTACGCGACGAAAAATAGTCGGTGTATCGAGATGCGCTCCGGGCGGCATCGTCGGCGCTGACGGCACCTCGGTTACCGGCCGGGCGCGACCAGAGGTGGGGAGTTTGGGGCCTCGTTCGGGCGTGACGATTTCTCCTGCCACTTTTCACGCAGTTCGTTTTGCTTGGCCGGCGGCAGGCTGGACAGATTCTGGTATTTGTCGCGGGCGGCATGACGTTGTTCCGGTGTCAGCGCCGACCACTCCTTGAGTCTGTCCTGAAATCTTTCCTGTTGAATTGGTGCGAGTTGGGGGTATTTCTTCGCGGCCCCGATCAGTCGCCGTTGTTGGACGCCAGGTAGCTGGGTCCAGTCTTTCTCAAGTGACGACAAGACTTTGCGCTCGCCTGCCGGCACTTTGTTCCACGGTACTGGCGGAGACGGTATGGTTTCTGTCTTGCGGTCCGGCTTGGCTTGTGCTGTTGCAGAAGGCGAAGTGAGGACCAGCGCGACCAAAACCACGCCAACTATTGCGAAGATTCTTGCACCCACGAGCCGAAGTCCTTGTCCAAAAACGCGTTGATGGGCAATTCACCAGTCAGCAACTGTGCGTCTAACTCGCCGCCTGTCTCATCAAAATTATCATCCGGAACGGCAAGCGAGTAGCCACCAATCGTCACGGCAATCGCTAAAATTGGCAGCCAGAACAACGGTTTACGAATCCAGTTCGACATATCAAGCGTTTGGCCGGAAACCGTGACCATGCCAAGAATCGTAACCGGTTCTCGATAGGCAGCCATCGCCTGTTGACGACTTTTGCGAATGCGGGCGAGCTTGTCTTCTTCAACCTGGGAAAGCCCCCAATTGAGAGACTGCACAATGCCGCGTGCGAAATCCTTTTCGTTCTTATCATTCATAGTCGTTGCTCGGTAATCAAACAGTTCTGAAGGCCGACTCGAGAGAAATCCCTTTTGCTTTCAACAAGGTAGAGAGTGAAGCCACAGCGCGCGAGCAATGGGTCTTGACGCTGCCTTGGGAACACCCCATCGCCTCGGCGGTTTCCGCTACATCCAGTTCCTCCCAATAACGCAACATAAACGCCTCGCGTTGACGCGCGGGAAGTCGTTCAACGGCACTTTCAATTATTTTCAACAGTTGCGATTGTTCCAGTTGCGCTGAAGGCGAGACGGGTACATTTGCGCCTTCGTCGGCCTGGATAGATTCGAGGATATCAAAATCGTCGTCATCGTCTTTGCTGCCAAATGACGAGAATAGCGTCGTCCAGGTTGACCGCACCTTTGAACGGCGAAACCAGTCGCGGATCGTGTTTTGCAGGATCCGCTGAAATAGCATGGGCAGCTCGCCCGTGGGACGATCAGAATACTTCTCCGCGATCTTCAACATCGCATCCTGCACGATATCCAGCGCGGACTCATCCTGGCGAACGGCATAAACAGCCTGTTTGAAGGCGCGTTTTTCGACGGAAGCCAGAAAATCTGACATTTCTTGTCTAGTGGCCAGTTTTGCCTCGGGGTGTACGGTTGAATTGTTCTTTACGGGCAAAACGTCCCGCTGGTTGTGGACGAAGTCTATCAAGTTTAGCGTTAATGAGCTATTTACAAGCGACTTGTCCTTGACCATTCGCCGACCAATAGGTAAGGTGTTATTTTTGCGCGCTGCACAATCCACCGGGAGACCCCCGGTTTGTCGCGATTTGCCAATTTTCAGTCAGGCAAGCGATGTGGTTGGCGCGGTGAGTCGGGCGCTTCGTAAATGGCCGCACAACGGTCGCAATTGCATGAACAAGCGCGCAGTACCCGTTACAGCACGTTGCAAGTTGCGACGCGCGCCGCAAATGTGGGCGCGCGCGAACTTGCCACTGTGACGTTTCAAATAACCAACTCATCATATTCCGCTAGCCGACCATGAAACTCTCAGACGCCCCCCAATCTCTCGCGACCGCAGAATCAACTGAAATGTTGAGCGGCGCTGAAATCGTTTGTCGCGCACTCAAAGCCGAAGGTGTCGAATTCCTGTTCGGCTATCCCGGCGGTGCTGTGCTTGTCATATACGATGAAATTTACAAGCAAAAGTCGTTCTCGCATATTCTGGTGCGCCACGAACAGGCGGCACTGCATGCGGCCGATGCATATGCTCGCGCCACAGGCAAGCCCGGGGTTGCACTGGTGACCTCTGGTCCGGGCGTCACCAACGCCGTGACCGGTATCGCCACCGCCTATATGGATTCCATCCCGATGGTTGTCATCACTGGGCAGGTGCCCACACACGCCATCGGCCAGGACGCGTTTCAGGAGTGCGACACGGTCGGCATCACTCGTCCATGCGTAAAGCACAATTTTCTGGTCAAAGACGTCGCCGACCTCGCCGAGACCATCAAGAAAGCGTTTTACATCGCGACCACCGGCAGGCCCGGCCCGGTGCTCGTTGATATTCCCAAGGACGTGTCGGCAGCGAAAACGCTGTTCCATTACCCTGCAACGGTCGAGATGCGTTCATACCGGCCCGTCACCAAGGGCCACGCCGGTCAGATCAAGAAAGCGATGCAGATGTTGCTAGGTGCCTCGCGCCCCATGATCTACGTTGGTGGCGGTGCCGTGCTGGGGAATGCCGCCGAACAGGTAACCGAGCTGGTGCGGATGCTGGGTTTTCCGTGTACCAACACACTCATGGGTCTAGGTGCTTACCCGGCATCGGATAAGCAGTTCGTGGGCATGCTCGGGATGCACGGCACTGTTGAAGCCAATATGGCGATGCAGAACTCCGATGTTCTGCTAGCGATCGGTGCAAGATTTGATGATCGCGTGATCGGCAATCCGACCCATTTCGCTGCGGGCAACCCGACACGCAAAATCGTGCATATCGATATCGACCCCTCATCTATTTCCAAGCGGGTGAAAGTGGATGTGCCCATCGTCGGTGATATCAAGGATGTTTTAACCGAACTGATCTCCCAGCTAAAAGCGGCCGAACACAAGCCGGATGTAAAAGCCGTTGCTGTCTGGTGGAAACAGATTGAAGAATGGCGCAGCAAAGATTGTCTGAAATATAAGTCTGGCGGCGACATCATCAAGCCGCAGTACGTGGTGGAAAAACTCTGGGAAGTTACTAAAGGCGACGCGTACGTGACATCTGACGTGGGCCAGCACCAGATGTGGGCCGCGCAATACTATCGTTTTGACAAGCCGCGTCGCTGGATTAACTCAGGCGGGTTAGGCACGATGGGTGTTGGCCTGCCCTATGCAATGGGCTGCAAGTTTGCCTTTCCCGAGGCGGACGTAGCGTGCATCACCGGTGAAGGTTCAATCCAGATGAATATTCAGGAGCTTTCCACCTGCAAGCAATATCACCTGCCGATCAAGATTATTCTGCTAAATAACCGCTACCTTGGCATGGTGCGCCAGTGGCAGCAATTCTTCCATGGCGACCGCCACTCTGAGTCGTACATGGACGCACTGCCTAATTTCAAAATGCTTGCCGAATCCTATGGCCATGTCGGCATGGACATCGAAAAACCTGCGGATGTCGAAGGCGCCCTCAAAGAGGCCTTCGCCATGAAAGACCGCCTGGTATTCATGAACTTCATCACTGACCAGAAAGAAAACGTGTTTCCCATGGTGCCCGGCGGCAAGGGCATCAGCGAAATGATTCTGGCAGAGGATCTGTAAGCGATGCGACACATCCTCTCCATCCTAGTTGAAAACGAAGCAGGCGCACTATCGCGTGTTGCCGGGTTGTTTTCGGCACGCGGCTACAACATCGAATCACTCACGGTCGCACCTACCGAAGACGCGACGCTGTCGCGAATGACCATCGTCACGTCTGGCTCGGACGAAGTAATCGAACAGATCACCAAGCAGGTTAACAAGCTTGTCGATATCGTCAAGATTGTCGATCTCAATGAAGGCAAGCATGTCGAGCGCGAACTGATGCTGGTGAAGGTGCGGGCGGTCGGCAAAGATCGTGAAGAGTTGAAGCGAACGGCGGATATCTTTCGCGCGCGCGTGATCGACTTGACCGAAAAGACCTACGTCATCGAATTGACCGGCACCGGCAACAAACTCGACGCTTTCCTCGAAGCTCTGGATCGCTCGCTGATTCTGGAAACAGTCCGCACCGGCGCCTGCGGTCTCGGCCGCGGCGAATGGATTATCAAAGCTTGAATGTTTAGTTAAGAGCAACTCGGAGAACGAAATGAAAGTGTATTACGACAAAGACTGTGACCTCTCGCTCATCAAGGGCAAGAAAGTCACGATCGTGGGGTATGGTTCACAGGGCCATGCCCACGCACAAAACCTTAACGAATCCGGTGTGAAAGTTACAGTTGGACTGCGTAAAGGCGGCGCATCCTGGGACAAGGTGAAGAAAGCTGGACTCAAAGTGGCGGAAGTTGCCGACGCAGTCAAGTCGGCTGACATGGTTATGATGTTGTTGCCCGACGAGAATATCGGTGACGTTTACAAGAGCGAGATTCACGACAATATCAAGAAGGGCGCGGTACTCGCCTTTGCGCACGGCTTCAATATTCACTACGGTGTGGTGACACCGCGAGCTGACCTCGACGTGATCATGATCGCCCCCAAAGGCCCCGGCCATCTGGTGCGTTCAACCTATGTCGCTGGCGGTGGCGTACCGGCGTTGATTGCGGTACACAAAGACAATTCAGGCAAGGCGCGGCACTTGGCGCTTTCGTACGCGAAGGCGATCGGTGGCTCTCGCGGTGGCGTGATCGAAACTAATTTCCGCGAGGAAACAGAGACAGATCTTTTTGGCGAACAGGCAGTCCTATGTGGTGGCATCGTGGAGCTGATCAAGGCGGGCTACGAGACCCTGGTCGAAGCTGGTTACGCGCCTGAGATGGCGTACTTCGAATGCCTGCACGAGACCAAGCTGATTGTTGACCTGATTTACGAAGGCGGCATCGCCAACATGAATTATTCGATCTCCAATAACGCCGAATACGGCGAATACGTTAGCGGCCCGAGGATCATCACCGATGAAACCAAGCAGGCGATGCGCCTCGTGCTGAAAGACATTCAGACGGGTGAATATGCCAAGAGCTTTATCCTCGAAAACAAAGCAGGAGCCCCGACTTTGACCGCCAAGCGGCGTTTGCTCGCAGAGCACGCGATCGAAGAGGTAGGCGAAAAGTTGAGATCCATGATGCCGTGGATCAAGAAAAACAAGCTAGTCGACCAGAGTCGCAACTAACGCGACTCTTCGCCCGCTGCTCGGATTTCTTTCGACGCGTCCTATCTGACGTGCCGAAAGACGAAGCATTTCAAATGCCAGCATCCAGGCGGGCGCCGGGCCAAGAGTGCCTGAAACGCCGCGCCGGTGCTATGTTCTACTTTTATGGGTATCAGCAGGCGAGCGTAACCCATACGTTAAACTGACGTTCGTCCAGTCAATCACCGCCCATAGTGTCCGACCAACTCAAAGTTCTACCCCAATACCTTCTTCCCAAGAAGGCGCTTACTGCGTTTGCAGGCGTCATTGCGAACGGCAAAAAAGGGACGCGGACAACGCGCTTGATCCGCTGGTTCGTCGAACACTACGCAGTCAACATGGCGGAGGCCGCGAACCCGGATATAAGCAGTTACAAGAGTTTCAACGAGTTTTTCACACGGTCGTTACGAGCCGATGCGCGCCCGCTGGCCTCAACAGAC
The DNA here is from genome assembly GCA_038321965.1 of Burkholderiales bacterium. Lineage (GTDB taxonomy): Bacteria > Pseudomonadota > Gammaproteobacteria > Burkholderiales > Usitatibacteraceae > UKL13-2. The sequence goes on from JBBQFL010000024.1 coordinate 7,432, forward strand.
TACGTTTGTCCAGTGGACGGCGCCATCAGTCAATTTGGCGCGATCAAAGGTGACCAGATTTTCCAGGCTAAGGGCCATCACTACACGACGACCGCCCTGGTGGGAGGCAATTCCGCGCTCGCTGCAAAATTTCAGGACGGCGAGTTCGCCAGCTTGTATCTAAGTCCCAAGGATTACCATCGAATCCACATGCCTTGTGACGCGACTTTGCAGCGCATGATCTACGTTCCCGGAGCGTTGTTTTCCGTCAACCCGACAACAGCACGCGGTGTGCCTGGCCTATTTGCGCGCAACGAACGTGTGGTCTGCGTTTTTGAGTCGGCCGATGGGCCATTTGTTCTGGTGCTGGTAGGCGCGACAATTGTCGGAAGCATGGCTACCGTTTGGCATGGCGTTGTGAACCCGCCACGGACTGGTGTAGTCCGTGATTGGGACTACAACGATCAAAAGGTAACGTTGAAAAAAGGTAACGAGATGGGCCGCTTCCTGCTCGGCTCGACCGTCGTCATGTTATTTGCCAAAGGGCAAATGCGGTTCAATTCACAGTGGTTGCCTAACGCTTCTGTTCGCATGGGCGAAGCGATGGGCAGCAAACCCGCGTGACGCGATCTGTCCGCTTGTCCAGATCGACGTTCCGATAGAATAGCGGCATGCAAAGCAACACTTCCACAGGCGAACCGCAGGCGGCAAGCAGGCAATCCTAGAAACGACAGTTGATCGCTCGCCTGTGTCAATAAGGACTCGAAATGTTTGAAATTAGTGATGTCCTAAGCGTTCAACTTGTTGGTGAGACCGCTGCGGGCGGAATTGCACGCTTTTGCGGCTCCCTGGCTGCGTTGCTTCTCCTAGCAGAGTGCGGTCTGCGTCGTCGTCGCGCCTGGCTAGAAAACCGCAAAAACGCACACTCACAGCCGTCCAACGGCCGTTTCTAGGATGATGAATTCGCCGATACCCCGGCTCAAGAAGGGGCTACTGGATCCGGAGCGCCGCCGGAAAGGCATTTACATACTGCCTAATTTGTTTACCTGTGCTGCGCTTTTTGCCGGCTTCTACGCAATCGTACAAGGCATGAACGGCAAGTTTGAAATTGCCTGCGTTGCCATTTTTTGCGCGATGATTCTCGATGGCCTCGATGGTCGCGTCGCACGCATGACGCGCACACAGAGCGAATTTGGTGCGCAGCTCGACAGCCTCTCGGACATGGTGTCTTTTGGTGCCGCGCCGGCTTTGGTCATGTATGCATGGGCGTTGCAGCCGATGGGCAAAATGGGTTGGGCGGCCGCATTCATCTACTGCGCCTGTGCCGCAATGAGGCTGGCGCGATTCAATACTAACATCGGCGTTGTCGACAAGAAGTACTTTCAGGGATTGCCAAGTCCGGCCGCCGCCGCGCTCGTTGCTGGTCTGATCTGGGTGCTGAATGACTATCAAATTCACGGGGGTGACGTACGCTGGATTGCTTGGGGCCTGACGGTGTTTGCGGGCATTACCATGGTGACCAATATTCGCTACTTCAGCGGCAAGGATTTCAACCTCCGGCGCAGTGTGCCATTCTGGGTAGTACCGGTAATTTTCGTCGTGTACCTGGTGGTCACCATTGAACCCTCGCATGTACTCTGGGGACTGTTTGTGGTGTACGCCCTGTCCGGTTATGTATTGGCAATCGTGAATCTGTTTCGCGCTGACGCTGTACCGTCGCCCGAAGCGCATAAGCCCATTGACAAGGCTTGACTGCGCCGCACGGTGCGTCCGGCTATTGCGCGTGAATCCGCCGCACGCTATATTGCAGGTATGAACTCCCGTTCAAACTTGACTCGTTACACCACAGCACGCCTGATTGCGATTTTGTCGCTAGGCCTGCTGCTGCGCGCCGCGCGCACATAACTTTCCCCCTCCCTGCCGTAGACCCTGCGCTAGCAAGACAGAGCGAATTCAGATTGCCACGTTCGGGCTAACCCGACGCAATCATCACCATTTCAAAGTTTGGAGCATTCAATGGACAGTTTGATCATTTTTGACACCACCATGCGCGACGGCGAGCAGAGCCCCGGCGCATCCATGACCAAGGACGAAAAGGTCCGCATCGGCAAGCAGCTTGAGAAGATGCGGGTCGACGTGATTGAGGCTGGTTTTGCGGCGGCAAGTCCTGGCGATTTCGAAGCCATTCACGCCGTGGCAAGCGCCATCAAGGATTCCACAATATGCTCGCTGGCGCGCGCGCAACCCGGTGACATTCAGAAGGCGGGCGATGCCATCAAGCCAGCGGCGCGTGGTCGCATCCACACCTTCATCGCGACCTCGCCAATTCATATGCAACACAAATTACGCATGACGCCAGATCAAGTGCTGGTCGCCGCGGTCGACGCCGTGAAGTTCGCGAGGAGCCTGTGTGACGATGTGGAATTCTCCGCCGAAGATGCCGTTCGCAGCGAGATGGATTTTCTCTGTCGGGTTTTCGAAGCGGTTATCAATGCCGGTGCCAGAACGATAAATGTCCCCGACACGGTTGGTTACAGTACGCCGGAATTATGGGCGGAACAATTCCGCACGCTAATCGAGCGCGTACCAAATGCGGACAAGGTAGTGTGGTCCACACACTGCCACAATGATCTCGGCATGGCGGTGGCCAATTCGCTCGCCGCGGTTAAGGCCGGCGCCCGGCAAGTCGAGTGCACGATAAACGGACTGGGTGAACGCGCGGGTAATGCGGCGCTGGAAGAGATCGTGATGGCGTTGCGCACTCGCAAGGACTACTTCAATGTTGAAACCCGCATTGACGCAACCCAGATCGTGTCGGCTTCAAAACTGGTCTCCACGATTACCGGCTATCCAGTACAGCCCAACAAAGCGGTGGTTGGCGCCAACGCGTTTGCGCATGAGTCGGGCATTCATCAGGATGGCGTGCTCAAACATCGGGAGACTTACGAGATCATGCGGGCGCAAGACGTGGGCTGGCACAATAACCGGCTTTCTCTAGGAAAACTGTCGGGCCGCTCGGCGTTCCGGGATCGTCTGAAAACGTTGGGCATCGAACTCGAATCTGAAGTTGCGCTCAACGCCGCCTTCCAGAGATTCAAGGAACTCGCCGACAAGAAGCAGGAAATTTTCGATGAAGACATACAGGCGCTGGTCTCAGATGAGGCGGTCACGCCGGAAGTCGAGCAATTCAGTCTGGTCGCGCTGACCGCGCACACAGAGACCGGAGAGAAGCCGTTTGCACGGATCGTGATCGCAGACCATGGCAAAGAGAAAATCAGCGAAGCCAAGGGAGCTGGCCCGGTGGACGCCACATTCCGCGCGCTGGAGACAATCGTCAACAGCGGTGCTGAATTACAGTTGTACTCGGTCAACAATGTCACCGAAGGCACCGATTCTCAGGGAGAAGTGACCGTGCGACTGTCGCGCGCCGGGCGCGTCGTGAATGGCATTGGCTCGGATACTGATATCGTGATCGCCAGCGCCAAGGCGTATCTGAATGCGCTGAACAAGATGGCACACGGCGAGCGGATGAATCCGCAAATGAGTAATTGATCCCTCGGCCCCATTGCGATCAATAGCTTCGCGAAGTGCACGTCGGGCGGATGGTTGGTGGTGATCGCTAGGCGGGCAAGGTTAGCGCATTGCGCGCCGCCTTGCCTGTAACATACGGGCCTTATTGATTCTGGATGGCGCTATGACTGCAAAAAACCTGCTTGCTCAATTGGGCGTTGACCTGAATGCCGTTGAAGGCGACGGCCTCGCCACTCGCTCGCCCATAGACGGTGCAACGATTGCATCGCTTCGTTGCGATTCAGCCGCGACCGTGACCAAGAAAGTTGCTGATGCCCACGCCGCGTTCTTGACCTGGCGAAATATTCCAGCACCCAAACGCGGTGAACTCGTACGCCTGCTCGGCGAAGAACTGCGCGCTGACAAGGAGGCGCTGGGACAACTAGTCGCGATCGAATCCGGAAAAATCCTGCAGGAAGGACTTGGCGAAGTACAGGAGATGATCGATATCTGCGATTTCGCCGTTGGACTGTCACGGCAACTTTACGGATTGACGATTGCCTCGGAGCGGCCCGAACACCGCATGATGGAGCAGTGGCATCCACTCGGCGTCGTCGGCATCATCAGTGCGTTCAATTTTCCGGTCGCGGTATGGGCATGGAATGCCGCGCTCGCACTGGTTTGCGGCAATGCGCTGGTGTGGAAGCCATCCGAGAAGACACCGCTAGTGGCCCTGGCATCAGCGGCACTTCTGGAGCGTGCCATCGCGCGCTATCGGGCTGCAGGTGGCAGCGTGCCCGATGGACTTTCGCAGGTGCTTATCGGTCGCGCGGACGTCGGCGAAGCGATGGTCGATGACCCACGTGTGGCATTAATTTCCGCGACGGGATCTACGCGCATGGGGCGTGCCGTGGCGGCCAAGGCGGCTTCACGTTTCGCCAAGACCATTCTCGAACTGGGCGGCAATAACGCCATGATTGTGACGCCCACGGCTGACCTGAAAATGGTGCAAACGGCAGCCTTGTTCTCAGCCGTCGGCACTGCGGGACAGCGTTGCACTTCCCTGAGGAGATTGATCGTTCATAGCAGCATTTACGATGAATTATTGCCGCGTCTCAAATCCGCGTATGCGTCGATCCGCATTGGCAACCCGCTGGAGGCGACGACGCTGGTCGGCCCGCTCATCGACAGCGCCGCGTTCGACGCCATGCAATCGGCATTGCAGGCCGCCGTCAGCGACGGTGCTTTGGTGGTCGGAGGGGAGCGCGTGCTCGGTAAGGAAAATTCCAACGCATATTACGTGAGACCCGCCATCGTTGAAGTCGCCTCGCAGACGCCAACGGTGTGTCACGAAACGTTTGCGCCCATTCTGTATGTATTGCGATACGAAAATCTCGCTGAAGCCATCGCCTTGCAAAACGCCGTACCGCAGGGATTGTCGTCGTCGATATTTACCAGTGACATGCGCGAAGCAGAGATGTTTCTATCAGCCTCCGGGAGCGATTGCGGCATTGCAAACGTCAACATTGGTACGTCCGGTGCCGAAATCGGTGGCGCATTCGGTGGCGAAAAAGAAACCGGCGGCGGACGCGAGTCCGGCTCCGATAGCTGGAAGGCCTATATGCGCCGCGCCACCAACACCATCAATTACTCGCGTGAGCTGCCGTTGGCGCAGGGGATCAAGTTCGATGTTTGATCCGTGTTTTGGCCCGAAGCGACCACTGTAAGGATTTTTTCTCGCCTTCGACTGAATAGGTAGCCTATAAAGATAAGGGGAACACCCCTTTTCCTTAATCAGCTCAACTCACCATTCAACCCAAGGATGAATTACCAATGAAAAAATCATTTCTCAAAATTTTGATGGGCTCCATCGCTGTTTCCATACTGGGTTTGGCGATGCCATCATTCGCCGACGACATGACCCAAGCAGATTTTGATCGGTTCGTCACACGTTACGGTGTCAATAAGGACGGCATGCTGTCCAGAGTTGAGGTCATGAAGCGGGCTGGCGACATGTTCGACAAAATGGACACTGACAAGAAGGGCATGCTCGACGATAAAAAAGCCATGGCTTTCTTGTTGGAATTACAGAAGGGCGATGGCGGACCGAGTGGCTATATGATATCCAAGGCGGACATGCTGAAAAAAATTGGAACTGCATTCGACAAGCAGGACGCAGAGAAAAAGGGGATGCTGAGCAAAAAGCAGTCGGAAGCCCTGCTGCGAGAACTGATGAAAAGCGGCTCGTAACTATTTGAGGTTATGGCGCGCCTGAGGCGCTGCTCTCAAAAGGCACTTTGCGATGGACGCGGGATAAGCGTAGTGGCTGACCCCGCGTCCACCTTGCCGTTTCAGAACATTCCGTCTCAAAAGACGCGTCAATGCTGGAGTTTCTTAAATTTCTGAGGCAATCTGACACGCCAGTCCAATATAAGTCGCGGGTGTGAGTGCCAATAGCACCTGCTTGTCTGCATCGGGAATCAGTAATTTCTCGATGAATGCATGTAACGAGTCGCGCTCAATGCCGCCTTTGCCGCGCGTGAGTTCTTTTAACTGCTCGTAAGCGTCATCGATGCCGTATTTGCGCATCACCGTTTGAATCGGCTCAGCCAGGACATCCCAACTCGCATCCAAATGTGAGGCAATCTTCGCTTCGTTGACTTCGAGTTTGTCGAGGCCACGCGAAAGTGAGTCGTAGGCGAGGGCACAATAACCAAAAGCCACACCCATGTTGCGCAGTACGGTGGAGTCCGTGAGGTCGCGCTGCCAGCGCGAGAGCGGTAATTTTTCTGCCAGATGCCGCAGAAGCGCGTTGGCAAGCCCGAGATTGCCTTCCGAGTTTTCGAAGTCGATCGGGTTCACTTTGTGCGGCATGGTCGAGGAGCCGATCTCGCCCGCTTTGGTGATCTGCTTGAAATAGCCGAGCGAAATGTAGCCCCAGATATCGCGGTTGAGGTCGATGAAGATCGTATTGATACGAGCGATGGCATCGAACAACTCTGCCATGTAGTCGTGCGGCTCGATCTGAATCGTGTACGGGTTGAATGCCAACCCCAGACGCTCGACGAATCGCTTACAGAATGCGGGCCAGTCAAGTCCGGGATACGCTGAGAGATGTGCGTTGTAATTTCCAACCGCGCCGTTGATTTTGCCTAGCATCTTGATGCCGGCAAGTGTTGCTTGTCCGCGTTGCAAACGATAGGCGACGTTGGCCATTTCTTTACCCAACGTCGTTGGCGATGCAGCCTGCCCATGCGTATGCGCGAGCATGGCGACGGGTGCTAGCGTATGCGCGAGCGCCTTGAGCTTGATTTCAATGCGCTCAAGTGCCGGCAGAAGGACCGCCTCACGCGCGGCCTTCAGCATCAGCGCATGCGAAAGATTGTTGATGTCTTCGGATGTACAGGCAAAGTGAATGAAGGCCCGGGAGGCTGTCACTTCTGCATTGTTGGCGAATCGCTCACGCAGCCAGTATTCGACCGCCTTGACGTCATGGTTGGTCGTGGCTTCAATGGCTTTGACGCGCTCTGCGTCTTTAAGTGCAAACTCGGCAGCGACGCGGCGTAACTCATCCATCGACGATTGGGAGAACGATGGGCATTCTTCAATCTGCGGCTCAAGTGACAGCGCGATCAGCCATTCGATTTCAACGTGAACGCGGTATTTAATCAGGGCGAATTCGCTGAAGTACTCGCGCAGTCCCGCGACCTTTCGCTCATAGCGGCCGTCCAGAGGCGAAAGGGCGGTAAGTGCGGAGAGGGCCAAGGGTGCGGTCATGTTGAAACCCGAAAATTGATTGATGAGATTTTACCATTCGTTGATTTGCACCCCTGGCGATGGCGCACTCAAATGGGGCGTCGCGGCAGGCGGAGAGCGGCGGAAGCCGATTATCGCGATGCTATAATTCGGCCCCGGCCACAGAGCGAGAATCACAATGAATTTGTATGGATCCCGTACGAGCCCGTACGTACGCAAAGTTCGTATTGTGATGATCGAGAAACGCATCGAATGCGATTTCATCGAGGAAAATGTCTGGAACGCCGACACCGCAGTGACATTGCACAACCCGCTGACCAAGATCCCGGTGCTGGTGCTTGACGACGGTATGCAGCTATACGATTCCCGCGTGATCGCCGAGTATCTCGATGGCGTCACGCCGGTCTCCCGCCTGATTCCCGACAGCGGACGCGAGCGCGCGCTGGTGAAACGTTGGGAAGCGTTAGGCGACGGTATCGCCGACGCCGGTATCGCACTGTTTCTTGAGCGCAAACGCGAATCGGCATTGCAAAGTAAAGACTGGATGGCGCGCCAGTTAGGCAAAGTCGAGTCCGGCATTGCCGCTGCCGCGCGAGAACTTGGTGAACGCGAATACTGCCACGGCCTTTCCCTCACGTTGGGGGATATTTCACTTGCATGCGCGTTGCTGTGGATGGAGTTTCGGCTGCCGGAAGTGTCCTGGCGCGCCGCGCATCCCAACCTGAAAAAATGGTTGGCAAATCTCGAAGCTATGCCCTCGTTTGTGGATACCAAACCGCCAGCCTAGCATTTCGCGCTCGTGTCGATGCAGCGTCCTACCAGAGTCGTACTTGTTGCCTGCCTGATTGCCGTCGCTGGCTTCATTGGTTTGGCATTCTGGTTCGACCGTGACGCTGTCTTGCCGCAGCCTGTAACGCAGGTTCATCCATTTACGTCGGCACCCATTCAAGAGGTAACTGCCGCTGTCAGGGCAGGCAGCACTAACGTAAGCAATAAATTGACGCATCTCGCCGCCGCCAATATCAGTAAATTGCCCGACGTAGCTGCTGTTCCGGTGATCGACGACGGGACCGCCTGCGGGCTCGATCAAATCAAATCGACAATTGACTCCGGCAAGCTGCCGCCTCACGTCGTTGCCGCTGCCCGGCAGACAATCGAAAAAGTAGCCAGTCAACTGGAAATGAGTAGCATCGAGCAGGAGCGCGCGCTTGCCTTGCACGTGCAGGCAAACGTTCGAGGCGAAGCAGCGCGAGACCGGTACAAACGAACACTGCCTGATTGCGATAAGGATGTGGATTGTCGCGCGCGGGCGATGGAAGTACGCCAGCAAGCGGCGCAACCACGACTGGCGGCTCTCGCACAACTGGCCGCTACTGCGGTCGATCCCGCGTCGTATGCAACGGCTTTCTATCAGTGTGGTAGCCAGCGAGAGCCTGCTTGTGTTGCGATCACGGCGGAGCATTGGGCTGCAATGGACCCTACCAATGCCGTTCCCTGGCTACATGTGGCGAATGCTGCCGCCGCTCGCGGCGACCCGGCGGCCCGCGATGAGGCGGTGGCACGGGCATCAGCATTGCCGATATATGACACGCGCTATCCGGGAACGCTACGGCTAATGCAGACCGATCTGGTGCTCGCCCAACTGGTACCCGTGCGGCTTGCGATTAGCCAGGATCTGCTCAGTCTGACTAGCCCGGACTTTTTTTCGCCTTATCTCCAAATTCTCGGTTTCTGCTCGCCTCAGGCAGTCGAAACGCCCGGAAGAGTGAAAGCATGTGGCCAGTTAGCCGAAAAACTAATGCAACAAGATCAAAACCAACTCGGCCATCGTGTGGCCACAGAGATCGCCGTGAAGGCCCGTTGGTCGGCAGAAAAAATTGCCGAATTGAACGATGAAAATAACGCGATGATTCACACGAGCGTTACCGCAGATATTTTCCCCACATCACGCACCAATTGCCAAAGCTACGAGAAGTTCGAAGCCTGGCTGAGTGAGGCAGCGCGCATCGGAGAGGTCGCCATGCTGCGGCAGGCGATTGGTGCGAGCGGCAAAACGATTGCCAAGCTGGCGGAAGAGCGTCAGTCAGCACAAAAAAAGCGGCTCGAACAATCTGAACGCGATAACGCAAAGAAATAGCGCTGATACGGTATGGCGCCACTTGAAGGCAACGTCTACGCTGTGGCATCTACGTTGAGATGGTGCTGTGCAGAGTCCCAGCCAAACACAGCCACGGGCGCGCCATTCGGAGCAAAAATGGCTGGAAATCCTCGCCCATGCTTGTGTTTGGTGCTTTCGCGGCTTTGTGACACGCGCACTACTCGTAAGAAATCGCATCCCTTACCGACTTCCGCAGCGAGTATTTGGTCACCAGCCAAACTGTCACCACGACGATAAGCGCGCCGCAGCCTAGCTGCGCCAAACCGCTCATCGAAATCCGCATCGGCACCGTCACGTGAAGCAACGTTCGCTCGCTCACATCCAGTATCACGCGCGATAAGGGCCAAGCGATGGCGATCGCCAGCAGGGTGCTCAGGATCGTGATGCCTGCGGCCTCGGCGAGAAAAATCGCGGTGACTCGGCGCGGTGTTGCGCCCAGCGTACGGATGATGCCGGTTTCGCGCGTGCGCTCCAGTACATTCAAACCCGTGGTTGCGGCGAGGATAATGGCGCCGACCAGTGCGACCGCCAGTGCCACCATTCGAACGACATCGCCGACGACCGCGAAATGCTCCTCCAGTGAATCCCGAAGCATGGCGCGTGAAATGAGCTGGCTGGGCACCTGGCGCGCAGTTAACAAGGCCTGATCCAGGGTATTGACCACGCTATCGATATCCGCGATGCGCGATTTGATGCGCAGCGCCTGCGACAAGTCACCCAGCGCCGTCACCGCATCAAATGTGCTGAGATTGGCATACATCACCGGCGAGCCGATCTGCTCGACCTCGCCCACGATACTGACCTTTGCCCGCCGCTCGCGAAATTGCAGGTCCACAACCTTGCCAACCTGCAATTCCGGGATCGCCTCTCGCAGGCTTCGTGTGATCATGACTTCGTCGGTACTCCCGGCGCGTGGCGCGCGACCTTGCACGACGGGCAACCTGAATAATTGCGTGGATTGGGGATAACCGCTCAACGTGAGTCGGCTGTTTTCACTGACAGGAGCTGCACCTGCATCGCTCTTCGCCATGCTCACGGTCGCGCGGCGCCACGCTTCCGCAAGCTGCACCTCAGGCAGGGCCGCAGCAATGGCTTCGAGTAGGGCGCCGGGCACGGCGCGTTGCATCAGCACCTCGATATCATGGCCCTGATTTTGCAAGCTGGCGTCGATCACGACCATCTTGCTCTCGTAGATGGTGCGAGTCGTCAGCAGCAAGGCGCCGCCGATGGATAGCGCCAGTACCATCACCAGCATCCGCCATGGACGTCGCCAGGTGTTTCTGATCGACAAGGTCCAGGCCATGCTGCCGGGAAACTTGATCAATACCGAAGCCATGCGGCTGACGGCCGCCGACGGGATGGTGATACCCGCATTCTGGATCGCCGCGCGTGGCGTCATTCTCGCGGCGCGCAAGATGGGAATTGCCATCGCCAGCAATGGTACGCCAAGCGCAAACGCGATTTCCTGCAGCACCAGTGACGCTGGCACATGCCAGAGTGCTACGTCGATATTCAAGGTCACCAGATAGTTTGCGACGATTGCTCGACCAAGCAACACGCCCGCCGCAAAGCCGACCGCGTTGGCCAACAGCACCATCGGCGTGATCAGCGCCAGATATTGCCACGCGATCTGATGTGACCGCGCACCCAGCGTTTTCATGACACCAACTTGGGCAACCTCGCGGCGCATGGTGGCGGCGACCATATAGCCGGCCAGCGCGCTGCAGCAGATCAGCGCCATCGCCGACAGCACACCTAAGACGCTCAGCATCGCCCGCATAAGTGCGGCATGTGGATGGCTGATCGACAAGGCTTCAACGCGGATGGCCGCCTGGTCCCGGCGTTTTAGCGCGGCGTTCAACCCGTTGCCGAATTCGATCGCGTTTGCAAACGATGCGCGATAGGCCATTTTGACCAGCAACTGATCCAACCTTGCCTGCTGACCGAGCAACGCCGCAGTGCCGGGCGTGGCGAAGGCATAGAGCATTCGTTCCTGTGTGCTGGGTGCGACAGCGGTGTCGTGGACAAACGCGCCGACGGGCAGCGTGGCGATATCACCGCTCGGTGTGCGTATCTGCAGCGATCCGCCTAGTCCCGCTTCGAGCAATGATTGCCCGGATTGTTCGATCAGGATTGTGCCATCGCTGGTCGGCCAGGCTCCGCCGTCCAAATGGACCTGGCCGAGCTTCTGCGCGGAAAAATCGCGCACAACGGTTAGCCGCATCGGTAGCCAGGTGCCGTCTTTGGCCTTGACACGCGTATAGGCAATGCGGCGCGCATCCACGGCAACGACATCGTCCATTGCGGTAACCGCGGTGAGCAGTTCAGGCGTTACGCGCTCGAACCAGAGTGAAAGGTCCGGCACCTTGGCAGTATCGATGCTGCTGGCAATTTCGCGGGTGAGGATGGCACGCGCGTTCAATGCGGCCACGACGCTTGCCGTACCTAGCGCCAATATCAAGGTGAGCACGCAAGTTTGTACCCGATACTGGCGAAAATCTCCAAATACTTTTCGCAATTGAATGCTCATACTCATGTGCGCAACTCTCGTGCGCGATCAGAAATCACAGTGCCGTCTCTCAGCTTAATCACGCGCTCCGCAGCCTGGGCGAGATTGGCGTCATGTGTCACCACCACCAGCGTTTTGCCCTGTTTGACAAGTTGTTCAAACAACACATTGATGTCAGCGGCCGTTTCGCTATCGAGATTACCTGTGGGTTCGTCGGCCAATATGATCGGCGGGTCGTTGGCCAGCGAACGCGCGATGGCAGCGCGCTGCTGTTGTCCGCCGGATAGCATCGACGGCAGCTTGTGCGCTTGATCGCTCAGGCCGACCAATTGTAATAATTCAAGCGCGCGTGCCTGGCGCACGGATTTAGCAATCTTGCCCACGAATTCCATCGCCAGAATGATGTTCTCAACGATGGTCAGCGTTGGTAGTAGCTGGAAGAACTGGAAGACAACGCCAATATTTTTGCCGCGCCACAACGCCAGCGCGTTTTCGCTAGCACCAGACAAATCCAATCCTGCCACACGCAGGCTCCCCGCACTCGGCCGGTCCAGCCCGGCGATGAGATTGAGCAATGTGGACTTGCCACTCCCCGATTTGCCGAGAACGGCGACGTACTCGCCCGCCGCAATGCCTAGCGACACGGCACGCAGCGCGTGACAGGTTTGGCCGCCACGCACATCATAGGATTTGGCGGTCGCGTTGAGGGCGATGATGGCGGTCGATGCTGACGCTGTTGTGATCGCGGTGGATTCGGTAGAGGTAAGCATGCTCATGCGCCAACCGCTTGGCGCTTCAGCACAAACATGTCTGACCAAAGGAGCTTGCCCGCCGCGTCGAACCGGAAGGTTTTCAGCTTGATGTTGTCGGCGTTGTATCTGAACTCCACTTTTGCCTCGCGTATGTCACGCATGTCATTTTTCCTCTCAATAGATTTGATGATGATTTCGGTGGCGCCCGGAATCGTATCGACTGCTTGCAAGAGCAGGTCGCCGGCTTTCCTGCCTTCGGGCAGATCGTCAATCGCGTATTTGTCGGACAGGCGCGCCAGCAGGGGCTTGCCTTCGCGCGCCTTGATCGCTTCGGCGAATGCCCGCATGAAGCTCTCAATCTGAGCGTCAGCAACGATACCCGGTGCGCTTGTTACCGTAGCGAGCTGTTTGGGCGGTGGCGCTTTTGGCGGCGCGGGAGGATCGCCGTGAAAAAAGCTGCGCAAATCAACGTTGCGCATAACTGCCGCTTGCGATGGCGACCATGCCGCGACAGGGCAGGCGACGGCCAGTGTAGCTATGAGAAAAATGATGTGAGTTGCGGTATTCATGGATTTAGGTCCCGTTCAATGATGTGCGTGCGCTGATTGCCATAGTTGCGCAATACAGATAATTCGCGCAGTTGCGTTCTGATGTAGAAACGGTAAGATGTTTGTATTACAACTATTAGTTACTGTATAACAGTAACTATTTATCGAAAATGAATATTAGTCAAGACTTTTCTGCGATCAAGCGATTGTGCAAACTCATTCGCTTCGGGAGCATCGCCTTCGTTGGAGGCGTACTCGCGCTCTACGTAATTACTTGGTGCTGGCCCGGCGCAACGGATTTCGGGCATCCGGCGTTGCCTGTTCTGCGAATCGCCGGCTTGTCGGCAACAGCGCTGGGGAAATTGTCCGTTGGCGAACGAATGATCTTTGCCGCGATTAGCCTGCCGTATCTCGCAGCATTGGCATGGGCATTTTTCCGCTTGGGCAAGATGTTGAGCGGTTTTGAACGCGCGGAGTTTTTCGAGCGCGCAACTGTGGGGCACCTGCGCGCGTTTGCTGGCTATCTGTTGCTCGCGAAGGCGCTTTCGTTACTCGCTATGCATGCACGCGTGGCGTTAATGGGGCACATGATTGGCCGCGGAAATTCGCATACGTCGGTGAATTTATCTAGCGACGACATGGCAGTATTGCTGATGTGTGCCTTGTTTTTTCTGGTCGCCAGAATGATGGAAGAGGGCCGCCGTCTTGCAGAAGAAAACCGGGAGTTCGTATAGTGGCAATTGTCATCAATCTCGATGTCATGCTTGCACGTCACAAGATGAAATCCAAAGAACTTGCGGCATATATAGGCATCACGGAGCAGAACTTGTCGCTACTGAAGTCGGGCAAGGTCAAGGGTATTCGTTTCTCGACGCTGGAGAATATTTGCCAGCGGCTCGATTGTCAGCCAGGGGATATTCTTGAATATCGGGCTGATGCAGTGGCGAAAAACGGGTCGCCCTGAGTCCGCCTATAACAACTGCAAACTGGCACTGGATTTGCCTATGTTTGCCCTTTCTAAATCAACGCCGTTTTGGTGCTGAGAAAGATCACAGGCATCGACGAATCGAATACAGGACGTCGCCCGCGTTGTCACACTCTGTTGCAATCACCCGACTTAGAATCGCCGCACGCACGCTCACTGTGCTGCAGTACCGATGACAAACCGGGAGACAAGCTAATGGCCGGACTAATGCGGGTGCGACCAGACAGTTGGGATAAATTTGAAACACCAGTATTGGCCGGCACTTCCAGACATTTTTGGCTGAAACGCCGCTCCAGCGCTGGTGTTTTATCTTTGCGATTCGATCGCATGCGAGAAGTACTTGTGATTTGGCTACTGTCAGCGCTTTTCGCCAGCAATCCAGCCAGCGCACAGAACGCCCCGGTCGATTTCTCGTCGAAAGCCTACTGGCAATCGATCACCAGGAACGACTATCGGGTACCCGAGGGTGCCGACACCATGGCACACATGCGAGCGCTGGTGGCGCTGGTTTCATCTACCGATCCCCAATGGCGTGACGATATCGGCTACGAAATTTTTTGGCGCTGGGTTCGACGCAGTGGTCGACTCGACGCCGTTGATCTCGACGCGTTGCGTGCGGCGCTATTGCCAACGACGTCCGTCGGCCTCGGTGAGACCGAATCGGACCGCGTGTTCACCCGTTCGTTTTCGATTCTCTTTCTGAGCGAACTCGCCAACGCCGACATCAAGACACCTTTCCTCAGCGATGCAACATTTGCCGAGCTACTGACGCTGGCTTGCGACGCGCTTGCGAAGGAAAAGGATTTGCGCGGCTATGTGCCGGGCAAAGGCTGGGCACATGCCACCGGGCACACCGCCGATTTGCTCAAAGCGCTGGCGAAGAATCCCCGACTGCATGCATCGCAAGCGGCGACCATCGTTGCCGCCATCGTCGAGCGCGCGCGTACCGTACCTGCGGCGTTCGCGTGGGGCGAAGACGAGAGGCTCGGCAATGCACTGGCGATGCTGGCGTTTCGCACGGACGCGGCCGTCGAGCCGTTCGAGCGCTGGCTCTCGAGCTTGCAGAAGGAAAACAAAACATTGTGGAGTGTGGCGTTCGACGTCACGCAGTACCGTCGCGTGCGCACGCAGGTGTCGCTGTTGACCAATGTGGCCGCGATAATGGCTACGCTGCCGGCCACGCCCACCTCGATGGCGATCAGCAAGCTAATCGCCAACACGCTCAAGGCCTTGCAATGAACCCGATGCGCGCAGCGCTTGTACTGTTGGTTGCCGTCATCAGCATGGTCGGCTGCAGCTCCGGCGGCGGCGACAATCGCGCTGCAGGCAGCACGGCAATAGCGCCGACGGTTCCTGGCAGCGTTGCTGACATCAACCTGCTTTTCATCGGCAACAGCCACTCAGTAGTGAACGACGTGTCGGGAACATTGGCCTCGATGATGCGGGCGAACAATCTGCAAAAAAGTGTCGCGGTGGCCGTCGCACCGAGTTCGACGCATCTGCAAGAGCATTCCACCGATCCATCGACCCTGGCGCTACTGCAAAGCCGTCGCTGGAGCGCGGTGATTCTGCAAGCACAGAACTACAGCCTGAGTGGCCAAACGGTCTATCCAACTTCGGGGGCGGAGAGCCTGGTGCGCCTGGCGCGGCAGCAGGGTGCCGTGCCGATCCTGTTCCCCGAGTGGCCACGTCGCGGTATCGACGAAACGCAATTGATTTTTGCCACGTACGTAAACATCGCCAGGAATGAACCCGCCTGCGTCCCGCCGATTCCGCAGGCATTCGATCTCGCGGCGAGTCGTTATTCAACGATTGCACTGCTGGACGCAGATGGCAACCACTCAGCACCCGCCGGGGCGTTTCTCGGCGCGGCGGTGCTGTTCTCCACGATCACAGGCGTGTCGCCGAACACGCTGCCGACGTTGGCACAGGCAGGTGTGGATGGCGCTACGCAACGTAGCCTCAACCAGGTTGCAACGGAAAGTATGGTCGCGATCTCTGCCCGTGCCTGGTGTCCGGCTGATCCGTTCGTTCGCTGAGCGGCGTGGCAACAGCGCGATCCGATGATTCACAACGCGCTGCACCCATGGGTAACCACCACATCCAGACGCAGTTTTGACGCAACTAACGATTAGGAGGAATCACTATGCGCACAAAACTTGTCGGCTGTTTCTGTTGGATCATCACCGCGGTGTTCTGCACGATTGTGCCCGCGATCGCACAGGTACCGATTCAAGGCAGCGTCAAAGGAAATACCCTGCGCTCCAACGAATTTCCGCTCGGCAACATTACTTTCAACGAGTAGTTCAAATGCGAGGTCGACACCACTGTTGCGAGTGCGGAACAGATTCAGGGCCTACAAATGTTCTAGCTGACCTAATTTGACCAGTCCGGCGTCGCTGACGCTGGTCTGGCGCAGATCGAGCTCGGGTAGATCCGGCGTGTCGAGCAGCAGTTTGATACCCGCGTCGGTGACGGTGCTGCGGCTGAGGTCGAGCTTCGAAATGAACGTTCGACCGCCTTCGGTACGCGTGGTAACTCTGCCGCCGAGACGCTCGACCGTGTTGATGGTCTGATCGAATTGCGCGGCGGTGACTGGCACGGCGGGCTGCGGACGCGCTGCACGCACGTACCTGCCGTCAAAACTGAGCTTCCAGGTCTTGCCACCGTCGTTGGACACCGACCATCGCTGTGACACCGAGCCATCTGCGTTTGGCGTCCAAACGATTTCATTGATTGCGTTCGGGTTCTTGCCGGCAAGGCTGCGATCACTCATGGTCATTGCACCGCCCTCAAACTTTCCTTCGAGGACCAGCAAGGTGCCACCAACATCCACCCAGGTCTGGTGCCAGACCTTGCGCACTGCATCGTAGACGTTGTAGCTTTCACCCGCGAAGCCGGTACCAGTCTTCCAGCTCTCGTGCATGACGCAATTGGCCAGGATCAGCTTGATAAGATTGGTTCCGGCCGGTTTGCCGTCCGGTGTGGTGACATCCCAGTCGCCGATCCAGAAATCAAACTGTCGATGCGCTTCTGATCGGCAGGGGCGGGGACCAGGGCCTGGCACTGGCATTGGTACAGTGACGGTGGCGGGGGCGGACGTGGATGGTGCGGTGCTCGCTGTCTGGGCGTTGCTGGCTGAAATAGCACCCAGCAACAGTACGGCGGAAGCGCCTGCCAGCAGATTCTTGCTATTTTGTTTCATATTGTCGTCCTCGTTTTAATGGTCGTAGGGTGACGGCGCTTTATTAAACACCAGCATCCACGAGCGTTTCCGGAAATTTTCGCTCCGTGAGGCTCATGGATGCTAGTGTTTCAGAATCGATTCGGTGTTAGCGCAAATAGCGCCGCTGGTGCGGGACTGCGGTGCTAACGCCACTGGGAGAGAGCCGACATCAACTTGCATTACCACGGCTCCTGGCAAAACATGTACCCATGCGGCCGCACGGTCTTGATTTTCCATGATGCTTCTTTATCCACGCCAAAACGCCGCCGCAGTCGATAAAGTCGCGCGTCGACGGAGCGGTCAGCACCGCTGTAATGCAGACCACGTAACGATTTGAGGATTTCATTTCTTTGCATCACCTTGCCCGCATTGGTCGCCAACAGCCAAAGAAGGTCAAATTCAGCGGGAGAGAGTTCGATGCGGCGCTCGCTGAGTGTGACTTCGCGATTGGTACCATGAATGCGCAGGCGCCCGAATTGCAATAACTCACCCTCGGAGGTCGATGCGGCGTTGGTGCGCATTCGCCGCGTGATCGCCTTGATGCGCGCAAGCAGTACTCGCGGCTGCACGGGCTTGGCAAGATAATCATCTGCTCCCAATTCGAGCCCAAGTACCTGATCGAAGTCTTCCTCTTTGGCCGTCAGGATAATCACAGGCACATTCGATCCACTGCCGCGAAGTTCACGGCAAACGTCGAACCCGTCTTTCCCGGGAAGCATGACGTCTAGGATCACCAGATCAGGTTTCATTTCACTGATGCGGGCAAGCGCGCGGTCACCACGGCCCTCGACAAAAACGGCGATACCTTGTTTGGCCAGATATTCGGTGATGGCGTTTGAAAGGTCTACGTCATCTTCTACCAGCAGCACACGGATGGCTTCTGTCGCCGATTCTTCAAGGGACAGCGTTTCATTCATTGCGTTCATCGTAACCTCCTGAGCAAAACCGTCGCAACAATCGCCTGACTACCAAAACAATGAGACGCGTGCACCACCCAATTCGGATTCGGTAATAGCGACCGATCCACCATGCCAGCGTGCGATCTGTTTCACAATTGCCAGGCCCATACCAAATCCGCCGGACTGCCGGTCACGGCTTTTGTCGACACGCGTAAATGGTTCGAACAGGTGCTCGCGCTCGGCAGCCGGAATGCCGGGACCGTCATCATCGACGTGCAAACTGTGCTTTCCGCCGGTTGATTCAAAATGCACACGTACCAGGCCGGTGGCGTGGCGAACCGCGTTCTTCAGCAAGTTGGCTGCTGCACGCGACAGATATCGATAGTCGCCATCGGCACTTTCGGCCTCGACATGCACCTGAATGTCCACCGCGCGGCTCTCTGCGACAGAGAGATCGCGAGCCTCGTCCACCAGTTCGTTGAGCCAGGCGACGGTGTCGATTGGCGCAACATCAAGCGTCGGGGTTTCACGATCCAGCCGCGCATATTCGAGAAGTTCTGTCGATAGATCGTCAAGCTGATCGATGGCCGAGTTCATTGCGCGCAACTGCTCGTCTTTTTCTTCTGTCGACTTTGCGTCTACCGCCAGTTCGTGCCGAAATCTCAGGCGCGTGATCGGGGTACGAAATTCGTGCGACACAGCGTTGGTAAGATTGCGATGCGAATTCAACAGCGCGCCTATTCGATGCTTCATCTTATTGAAAGAGTCGGCGAGGGGATAAAGTGCCGCGCCTTTGCCCATTTCGATCTCAAAATCGAAATTACCCTCGCCGACCATACCGGCCGCCTTGTCCAGCGTCAACATGTCGCGCCGAAAAAGACGCAGCCAAAAGAGAATAGCGAGGGCGTACATGGAAGACTCGACAAGCCAGGTGAATTGGGTGGGCGTGAACACACCGAGGATAAGTATCGGGCGCGACCTGGCGAATGGCGCCTTCAGCACGACAACGTTGTCAGTTCCCAGAATTGTACGAAAAACTTCATAGCCGAAACCACCGGGCAAGTCGCGCGAATACGGTTTTGGGGATTGAATCAATTTCAGAACTTCTGGCGAAAATTCCGGGCGCCTGGCGAGTTCCTCAAGCGTCAAAATTTGTGAAGGTCCAAGCAATACCTCCGGAGATCCCACCCTTGTTTTGAGTCTCTCAAACCGTGCCGGCCATTCCGACACCGGAAAAGGTGCCAGCACCTCTTCAATCATTACGTAGGTACGACGGAAACGCTCGTTAATATTGGAATCTGCGGTTTCGTCCATCGACCAGCTGAAAACAAACCTCTGGATTTGATAGGACGTTAGTGACGTCAGTAACACGAGCACCCACAACTTGAGGAATAACTTAGCCATACGTCAATAATGCCATTAAGTGTTTCATTCTGGAGAATTGAAACCGAAATGGGGGCGATGCCCCCATTTCGGTTTTTCGCGCTGATCTGTAGCTATTTGAACCTGTAAGTCGCACTTAACGATGGGTAAATCCCCAGTGCATTGTGGAAGCCAGTGTTGTAGCCCAGCGTTACATCTCCGTTGACAAAGTCAAATGGCGGCTTCTCATCGGTGATATTGCGTATGACCATTCGCAGCGTCAGATTCTTGATGCCGGTGTAAGTGACATTCACGTCGACAGTGCGCCACGCTTTGACTTTGCAAACGCCCGGGATCGTGTCGATTGCCGCCTGGCCACCGCCAATCGTGTTGGCGCAGTCGAAGTTGCTGCTGAAGTTATTCCATCCGCCAACGTAATTGATGCGCGTGCCATATGACCAGTCGGCGTAGTCCCAGGTTACAGCAACGTTACCGCGGACGCGTGGGACAGGCGCACCAGAAACGCTGTCGTTGAGCCCGCCAACGAAGTTAGTTAGTGGGTCCCCTTTCTCCCGCGACTGTTTGTTGGTCAGGTTGTAGGTGCCCGACGCGGTGGTCGTCAGTTTGCCCATCGCGCCCAGATTCAGGCGATGACTCACATCGAGATCGAGGCCGGAAACCTGACTCTTACCCAGGTTGAGCCACTTGCGGTCAACACCGGTGATGGGGCCTGAGTTCGGCTTGCCTGGTATCCACGACAAGGGATTGGCATCCCGAAACACGACCGACGCAAATCGCTGGTCGCCCAGAAATAGCTGGTTGACTTCGAAATTCGATGAGAACCGGTCAATTTCGTTTTCGCGGCGGATGTCGAAGTAATCCAACGACATGTTGAAGTCTTTGGTCGCATCCCAAACAAGGCCAAGGCTTCGACTACTCGACGTTTCAGGTTGCAGATTGGGGTTGAACACGATCTGAGCGGATATCGAGGCGATACGACCGCAGTCTTCGTCGGCGTTCGTCGTCGGGCAGCGCACAGGATCGTTGACCGCCTGAAAAGATCGGATCGATGACGGATTGGTCTGCGCGAGCGACGGCGCCCTAAAACCGGTCGAGTAGCTCGAACGTAACACCAGGTTAGGTAGTACTTTCCACTTCAATCCGATCTTTGGATTTGTGGTGTTGCCGAAATCGGAATAGCGATCATAGCGCCCGGCGATGGTCGCTTCGAAGTTCTTCAATAGCGGAAATACCGCTTCGACGTAGCCTGACGCGACGTTGCGCGTCCCATTTGCAAACGAAGCGCCCAGGCCGACAATCTGCGCACTCACAATGCGCTGATCCGGGGTGACGACCATTTCGTCTTTGCGGAACTCACCGCCGATGGCAATGCCGATCGGCCCACCGGGTAAATTGCCAAATTCCGTTGTACCCTTGAGGTCAGCGATCTTGGCGGTGCTCTGCCCAGTCGACGTTGTGCGCGTGCTGATGCGATCGATCAGCTCTTGGCTGTTTTGACCGTCGAAGTGCCAGGAGCCATCGTTGATCGCCGTCTGTACCGCTGGATATACCAACTGCCGACCGCTGGAGATGTTGGATTTACTTGTGTTGTAGAGGAACGATGACTCCCAATCCCAGGTTCCCGCGGTGCCCTTGAGACCTGTCAGGATGCGTGTGTCTTCGGTTTTGCTAATCGTTTGGCTGCGTCCAAGATCAATCCAGCGGTAACGCAGGCCAATCGGGAATGCATAGGGGTTTTCGCGATGCCCGACCGGCAGCACCAACTGAAAACTCAGCAGTTGCCCGGTAGTGTTTCGCCAGAAGGTCGGCCGCTGGGGATTACTGCTAATTGGCGCGGCAGTAAAGGTGTTGGTGGTTTGCGAGTAGCCGGCTTCTGCGAATCCAGATAATTTTGAATTGAAATCAATTGCTCCACGGAGGTATCCCGTATCGCGAATCGACTTTGCGGATTGCTCAAAATCATCCCACTGGTTATAGCGACAAAGACCGCCGATGACCAGCGTGCAGCCTGCTCGTGCCGCCTGGAATGTATTGAACACACCGCTGCCGCGGACGGCCTCGCGGTAGTAGTTGCCTGGAAACGAAAGCGTGCTCAGCACCGATTGCCGCTGAATGAAGGTTGGATCACGCAGAAACGCATCGACGTTGTCTTCGCTTTTGATGAGCACCGGGGTTCGCTCGAAACGCTCATACGTGCCAAATACGTTGTAGCGGTCTTTGGCGATGTCGCCAAAACCAAATGCAATGTTGGCTTGCTTGACCAAGAATTCATTGCGCGGGCTTTGCGAAACCGTGACCGTGGCGAGGCCACCAGTGAAATCCTTACGCAAAATGACATTCACCACACCTGCAATCGCATCAGAACCATAGATCGCCGAGGCGCCGTCTCGTAGCACCTCAATACGCTCGATAGCTGAGGCGGGGATCGAGTTGAGGTTGGCAATCACCGTTTGGCCGTTGTTCGGATCATTAAACGCCGCTGGACTGATCCGCCGACCATTGATCAGGGTGAGCGTTGCCGCCGAGCCGAGACCACGTAACGCGACCGTCGCCGAGCCGCTTGAAAATCCGGTCCCGGCGCTAATATCGGTGAGTGCCCCGCCGGCGGCGAACGAGAGATTATTCAGCAGCTCCTGCACCGTGGTCGCACCGCTGCGACGGATATCTTCCGACGTGATCACAGTGATCGGCGACGCTGTTTCGGCGTCGACACGTTTGATGTTCGAGCCGGTTACTTCTACCTTCTCGACTTTTTGTGGGGCGGACGACTGTGCCATTGCAGCAAATGCGGAAACACCCAGCGTGGCAGCGATCATGCGATTCAGTACTTTTTCTCTCAACTGCATTTTGATTTCCTCTAAAAAAGTGTTGTCATGTGCAAATGCATTGCGCGTGTTCCTGACAGTGCACAAAAGAATTGAAGATGGATGCCTCGTGCCAGTTAGTGGCGCTTTCACCCGCCCCCCAGCGCTGCCTACTTGAACTTGTAGTTAATCGTCCCGTAATAAAAGGCACCTCTCGGATTTTGCTGGGTGATGTCATAGGGAATATTGCCCGACGACAAATCGATGGGTGGCTCACGGTCGGTGAGGTTGCGTGCGCCGAGCGTGAACTTGAAGTTCTTGAATCCGCTGTAAGACCCCTGTAGATCGACCGTGTCGAAGTGACCGACGACACTCGCTGCGCCGGCTGGGGCCGATGTCGACGCACCGTAATGGTGGATATGGCTGAACGTCGCACTGCCAAACCAGGGCCCCCGCTCCCAGCTAACGGTATTCACGTTGCGCCAGCGTGGCAACGAATAGGTGCCGGCAAATTCAATCAGAGGATCGGTTTTGACGTTTTGCCCCTTGAAACTATGCACGTAAGTATTGTTGCTGTTAAAACTCCAGATGCCATGTTCGTTGCGAAAAATCTGCCACCGTAAATCGAGGTCGAAGCCCTTGGTGCGAAGTTCCGTCAAGTTCACAAACTGATTCAGCACGCCGACGATATTGCCCGGTGCCCCGCGTCCAATATCGGTTGCATCCGGCGGCGCACGCAACACGCGCGCAGCATAGGCAGGGTCAGTGCTTTCAAGGCTGAGGATAGTTTGGGCTCCCTCGGTGCTGATCAGTCTTTTCTGGGAGATATCAAAACCATCAACCGCGATACTCGTACCTGAATTGATATCCCACACGAAGCCGAGCGAGCGGCTATCTGATTTTTCCGGCTTCAATCCTTGACCAGCAGAGATAATCGCGGGCACACCAGCTGCAACGCAATAAGCCGTGTTGATCGCGCAGCGCCTGGTATCTACAAGGGTATTAAATGCGAACGCGGCGGAGTCACCAGCTTCGACCAGATTAGGCGCGCGGAAACCTCTGGCATAGGAACCACGTAACAACCATTCGCGCGAAGGCGTCCAGCGGAATGCCACTTTTGGCGTCGATGATGAGCCGTAATCACTGTAGTGATCCATGCGTCCTGCGATTTGCAGTTCGAGATTTTTAACGATAGGAACATTGAATTCAGCATAGCCCGATGTCAGCGTCCGGCTGCCTTTCGCCCGGCTGCTACCACGGCCCAGCACGTCGCCCTTGATCAGGATGTCGTCGGCAATATCATTGAGAGACTCCTTACGCGCTTCTACGCCGAGTGCGACGGCCAGCGGGCCGGCCGGAAGCTGCATCAGTTCGCTGGAGGCTTTAGCGTCCCATTGCTTGATAGTGGAATCACCGCGACGCTGGTATTCGGCCTTCAGGCGATTGTAGGTGGCAGCGGTGTTGGCGGAAGGATTGAGGAAATTGTAAGAGCCATCGGCAATGACCGACAGCAGCCCCGATACACTGATGCCGTTCTTGTCGTCTTGCGTGGAGTAACTATTGGCATAGAGGACACCGCTTTCCCAATCCCATGTACCAACAGTGCCTTTTAACCCAGCAACAAAACGCTTGGCCTCGGTGTCGTTGAAAATCTGACGCGGCCCGACATCGTCGAAGCGATAGCGGACGTCGACTGGGACGCTATACGGGTTGTTGGGATTACCCACTGGCAAGCGGGCATTTATTTGCCGCGCGATGCCCGGTCCAATTTGATTGGCGGGTGTTGAGAATGGCACGGCCTGCGTAAAGGTCTGCGTCTTATTTAGTCCTAGCTCGAAAAAACCGGACAGCGTGTTGCCGAACTCATAAGTGAGTCGCGAGAATAAGCCCAGCCGTTTCGTTTCGGGTATCAGGGTGTTGAATACGTTGGTATTCTCTACACACTGGGTGACCCCATTGATCGGTACGACGCGGTCCGCAGGGCAGGTCGCGAACGGAATGCGGGTCGGTCCAAACGGCGCAGGAAAGCCAGAAACACGTGCGTAGTTTCCCGGATTGGACAGTGTGCTTCTTGCATCGGTGCCGCCCTGAAAACGTCTCTGATCTGAGGTGCTGCTGAAATCACGGTCACGGGCCCAGATCGTGTCGCGATCAAAATAATCGAGCACGCCGATGATGTTGTATTTGTCCTTGCCTGGGTCGCCCCAGCCATCCGCAATGCTTGCGCGTTTTTCCGCACCGTCGCTGTGCGAGGTTCTACCGTAGCCGGTACTCAATTCAAAACCGGTAAAGTCTTTGCGCAAGATGATGTTTACGACGCCCGCGATGGCATCCGACCCATAAATCGCGGACGCGCCATCTTTCAACACCTCGATGCGCTCGATAGCGGCGAGTGGAATGCTGTTGAGATCGACGAACGTATCCTGCAAGTTTTGGGCAAACGCATTGTTTGCCATGCGGCGGCCGTTGATCAGCGTGAGTGTCGATTTCTGGCCGAGGCCGCGGAGCGACACGCCCGACGATCCGCGCGCAAAACTGCCCGTGAAATTGTCGTCGTAAGACGCTGCGCTGTTGATTGGCAGGTTGCGCAACACTTCGCCGACCGTCGTCTGGCCGCTGCGCTCGATATCCTGGCGAGTGATGATTTGTACCGGTGCGGGGCCTTCTGCGTCGACGCGCTTGATGTTCGAGCCGGTTACCTCTATTTTGTCTACTTTTTGCGCGGGAGCCTGCTGGGCGAGTACGGTTTGTGCAGCCATCAGTGAAATGGCTATGCTGGTCGCGATGATGCTGTGTTTGTTTACACGTGCTTGGGCTAACTGGTTTTTCTCGCGCATGAAACTCTCCGCAGTGAGGTCGGTCGATGGACGGTCAGCCGAAGCGCTGCAATACAACGCGGCCCCGGATTTTGGCAAGACCGCATCATCAGCGGACGCATAGCGACGCATTGCACCGATAGATGTACATTCGCAACGGCTAGCCTAGATGTGTGCCAATCCGTGACAATTGGCCAGAATCCGATGGGAAAAATTGCAATTGCTGTCGCGACCAGGGTGCATTTAGCGACGGCCACAACATTCGTGTGCCGTTGGACAAAAAGCATAGCCGCATAGGCGTTGCATCCCCGCAACACATTGAATTGACGCTTTTTGCGAACACTGGCTCTCAGGCGTTCAATGACGCAATATCGGTAACGCAGGGGGGCTGGCGGCCTACGTCAAGCAGTGGTGGGGCGTTCCAGACGTTTTTAGCCTGCGAGGTCCGTGTTTATTGGTGTTTCAAAGCTAACTCGAGCTTGGCTCAGAATTTAGCCACGGCGCCAAGCGACGCCACGCGCCAGCAGGGGGCGGGATACAGGGCAGACCAGCGCAATCCGAGGCATTATCGCGAGATGACGCCGCCACCCAGGCAAATATCGCGGTCATACACCACGGCTGATTGGCCCGGCGTCACCGCCCATTGCGCCCGGTCAAAGTTGAGCGAGAAAGCCTTAGGTGATGAGTTTTCGGTTTGCAGTAGCCGGCAGATGGAATCAGCTTGCCGGTAGCGTGTTTTCGCCGCCAGCGACACTGTGGCCGGCGGCTCTCCGCTGATCCACGATGCATCCTGCGCGCGGAGCGTATGCTTGAGCAGGGCGGGGTGACCATGTCCCTGGACGACGACAAGCTCATTGCGGTCCATGTGTTTGTCGGCGACGAACCAAGGCTCCCCTGCGCCGTCGCGGGTGCCGCCGATGCCCAGGCCCTGACGTTGTCCAATCGTGTAATACATCAAGCCCTGATGTCGGCCAATTTGCTTCCCCTCCGGTGTAACTATTTCACCTGGCTCGCGCGGCAGATAGCGTTCCAGAAATTGGCGAAACGGTCGCTCACCGATAAAGCAGATACCGGTGGAATCCTTCTTGGCATGATTCGGCAGTCCAGCCGTCAACGCCAGCTTCCGAACGTCGCTCTTTTTCAGATGCCCGATAGGGAACACGGCTTTGGATAATTGATGCTGGTTGAGGCGATGCAGGAAGTAGCTTTGGTCCTTGCCGGCGTCCAGGCCCTTAAGTAATTCGTGGCGCCCATCGATCTCACGCACCCTCGCGTAGTGGCCGGTTGCGATCTGCGCTGCGCCAAGCTTCATCGCATGATCCAGGAACGCCTTGAATTTGATTTCGGCATTGCACAGCACGTCGGGATTAGGTGTACGACCGGCCGAATATTCGCGCAGAAAATCGGCGAACACCCGGTCCTTGTATTCGGCTGCGAAATTTACAGCATCAAAATCGATACCGATTACGTCTGCTGCTGCGGCGGCGTCGATAAAGTCCTGGCGCGTCGAACAGTACTCGTCGTCGTCATCGTCTTCCCAGTTTTTCATGAAGAGGCCGACCACGTCAAAGCCCTGTTGTTTCAACAGAAAGGCGGAGACTGCGGAGTCAACGCCGCCGGATAAACCGACGACTATTTTGTTGTTCATTGGATTCTGCAGGCGGTTGTGACAATTCCAACGACAACGGTGGGTGGAATCGACACTGATAAAGCAAAAAGGGCGAAACCCGAGTTTCGCCCTTCATGTTACTGCGAACCCGCCAAAGGGCGGGTTCCGGAACTGAGCTTTTACTTCTTTGGTGCGTCAGCTTTCTTGGCGTCTGCTGCAGCTTTCGCAGCAGCTTTCCTTTCAGCTTTCTCTTTCTTGGCTTGTTCTTTCTTCGCTTTCTTTTCGGCTTTCAGTGCATCAGCTTTAGCTTTGGCTTCGGCTTTGGAAGCGGCAGTCGCTGCAGCAGGAGCAGGTTTAGCAGCTTCGACCTTGGCTGGCATTGCCGGTGTTGCTGGTTTTGCAGCTTCGACTTTGGCAGCCGGTGCAGCGACAGGAGCTGGCGTAGCTTTAGCCGGTACTGCAGGAGTAGCCGCCGGTGCCTGAGCAGCAGCGTTCAAAGCAACAGCCGCGAACAACGAAGCGACGAGGGTGGAGATGGTTTTCATTCGTAATTCCTTTGAGAGTGAGTGAGTATCGAGAATCTATTCAGACAGATTGGTTAAGTTCCGTCCCTGTCAGGGCGATTAACGCGCGGAATTATAGCCGGTTGACAACCTGCTGTGAACCAGTTTGTTCGCATCGAATGCGCGCAAGCTCTTCACTTCTCAGGTCTTTTTTTCGTTTTCAATACGCCGAACGCCTTTTCCCGGTACTGCAGCCTCTCGCCATTGGCCAGGTGCCAAGTCGTCCAGATGCCAATTGCCGATTGCTGCACGGATCAGGCGCAGGGTTGGCAAACCGATTTTGGCAGTCATGCGCCGCACTTGACGATTTTTTCCTTCAGCAATCGTAATCTCCAACCAAGTGGTCGGCACGTGCTTGCGAAAACGTACCGGCGGATTACGCGGCCATAGGTGTAGAGGGGTCGCGATCACTGTCGCCATTGCTGACTTGGTGACAAAGTCACCCAAGTCAACGCCGTCACGCAGTGGTTTCAGGACAGCATCATCTGCAGCACCTTCGACCTCAACCCAGTATGTTTTAGGTAGCTTATGGCGCGGATCGGCAATACTGGTTTGCAGCCGACCGTCATCGGTGAGGAGCAGTAGCCCTTCGCTGTCGGTGTCGAGCCTGCCTGCAGGATAGACACCCGGAATGGCGATGAAATTTTTCAGCGTTGGCTTGTCGCCTGACGGGCTGAACTGGCTGATGACACCATAGGGTTTGTTGAATTGGATCAGCATATGAAAAAGCCCCTTGCGGCCTGCGCCACAAGGGGCTTTACTGGTAACCGAAATGCTTACGGGTTGCCGATGTTTGAAGCTTGCTTGCCCTTAGGACCCTGGGTAACTTCAAAGCTGACTTTTTGACCTTCTTTGAGGGTCTTGAAGCCATTCATTTGAATCGCCGAGAAGTGCGCGAACAGATCTTCGCTACCGTCATCGGGTGTGATAAAGCCAAAACCTTTTGCATCGTTAAACCACTTTACTGTTCCTGTTGCCATTGCAGTTGCATCCTTTTACGAAAAATCGGGTTGGAGAGCCCCGGAATCGTTTTGCTATCAAGGCCCGCAACCGCCAAGGCAAATGCAGTAAACCTGAAGCCAAACTCCAACCCGCCTTTTACCGGCTATATTCAGTCAAGTCAATACTTTGGCTCGATTTTCACGTTAGGCGGTTGTAAGCACGCAAATGTCAGTGCCAAGGCGCAACAATGCGGACTTGCGCTACACGATATTTGAAGGGCTTGAATGTCACGGTCGCTGCCCCTATTATTAGTTGCATCCACGCAAACCTACAAAATGGCGACAAAGCAACCAAAACCATCCGGCCCGGGCGATACCGTTCTGCAGGAAACACCGGCCAAGACCAAGCCGCCTTCCATGTGGCAGGTTGTGATGTACAACGATGACTACACGCCGATGGAATTCGTCATAGATGCTCTCCAGATGGTGTTTGCGCATACGCACGAGCGTGCGACGCAAATCATGCTCAAGGTTCACACCGAAGGACGGGGCGTTTGCGGTGTTTATCCCCGCGATGTTGCCAGCATGAAGATGGAGCAGGTGGTGGACTATGCGCGTCAGCACCAGCATCCGCTCCGTTGCGGCATGGAAGAAGTTTGAATTTTTCGCAATGTATGCCGCGTGTCCCGCTGTCGCGTTGCATGTTCTAAGTGGTAGTAAGCTGTAGTCAGTTTGTTTCGCAGTATTTTTGAAAGGCACATCATGATCGCGCAAGAACTCGAAGTCAGTCTGCATATGGCATTTGTCGAAGCCCGCCAAAAGCGCCACGAGTTCATTACTGTCGAGCATTTGCTGCTCGCGCTTCTGGAAAACCCTTCGGCGCAGGAAGTGCTGAAAGCATGCGCGGCCAAAATCGACGAACTCAAAAAAGCACTCTCCGAATTTATCGAGCAGCACACGCCTATCGTGGCGGGTGATGGCGAGGTGAATACGCAGCCCACGCTGGGTTTTCAACGTGTCATTCAGCGAGCGATCTTGCACGTCCAGTCGTCGGGCAAAAAGGAAGTGACAGGCGCCAACGTTCTGGTGGCAATTTACGGCGAGAAAGACTCCCACGCCGTCTATTTTCTGCATCAACAGGGCGTATCGCGGCTCGACGTCGTCAATTTCATCTCGCACGGTATTTCCAAAGCCACGCCCGCGGGCGCAGCGAAGGAAGAGCCTGAAGCCGAAGGCGCGGAAGGCGAACAGGCCGGTGGTGCGCTTGAGAGTTTCACGCTGAATCTCAATCAAATGGCGATTGACGGCAAGATCGATCCGCTGATCGGACGCGAAAACGAAGTCGAGCGTGTCATCCAGATTCTTTGCCGCCGCCGCAAAAACAATCCCCTGTTGGTCGGCGAGGCAGGTGTAGGCAAGACCGCCATCGCAGAGGGGTTGGCCAAGCGCATCGTCGATGGTCAGGTGCCCGAAATTCTCGCCAAGGCGCAAGTCTATTCGCTGGATATGGGCTCGCTGTTAGCGGGCACCAAATACCGCGGTGATTTCGAACAGCGTTTGAAAGCGGTATTGAAGCAGTTGATGGATAACCCGAACGCGGTTTTGTTCATCGACGAAATTCACACGCTCATCGGTGCAGGTTCCGCGTCAGGCGGTACTTTGGATGCCTCTAACCTGCTTAAGCCAGCGCTGTCGTCGGGGCAATTGAAATGCATAGGCGCTACCACCTATATCGAATACCGCGGCGTGTTCGAAAAAGACCACGCCCTGTCGCGCCGGTTTCAGAAAATCGACGTCAGCGAGCCGTCAATCGCGGAAACAATCGAAATACTCAAGGGGCTGAAATCGCGATTTGAATCCCACCACGGCGTCAAATACACGGCGACTGCACTGACGACAGCTGCTGAGCTTTCCGCGAAGTACATCAACGACCGTCATTTGCCCGACAAGGCAATCGATGTGATCGATGAAGCAGGTGCAGCCCAACGCATCGCACCGAAGTCAAAACAAAAGAAAACCATCGGCAAGCCTGAGATTGAAGAGATCGTCGCCAAGATTGCGCGAATTCCCGCCCGCAATGTTTCCAGCGACGACCGCAGCGCACTGAAAACGCTTGATCGCGACCTGCGATCAGTGGTATTTGGCCAGGACAAAGCCATCGATGCGTTGGCGTCAGCCATCAAAATGGCGCGTTCCGGTATTGGCAATTCGGCTAAGCCAATCGGCTCTTTCCTATTTTCCGGTCCTACTGGCGTTGGCAAGACTGAGGTCGCCAAGCAACTCGCCTTCATTCTTGGCGTTGAGCTCATTCGCTTTGACATGTCCGAGTACATGGAGCGGCATGCCGTATCACGTCTGATCGGTGCGCCGCCCGGCTATGTGGGTTTCGATCAGGGCGGTTTGATGACCGAGGCGATCAGCAAACACCCGTATTCGGTGCTGCTGCTCGATGAAATCGAAAAAGCGCATCCGGATATTTTCAATGTGCTGTTGCAGGTCATGGACCACGGCACGTTGACGGACAACAACGGGCGAAAGGCGGATTTCCGCAATGTTGTGATCGTGATGACGACCAATGCGGGGGCTTCCGAGCTTTCCAAATCCGCTATAGGCTTCACCAACGACAAGCGTCCCGGCGACGAAATGGCTGAGATCAAACGCATGTTCACGCCCGAGTTCCGCAATCGTCTGGACGCAACCATTTCCTTTGCGCCATTGGATGAAAAAATCATCTTGCAGGTGG
Organism: Burkholderiales bacterium; assembly: GCA_038321965.1. GTDB lineage: Bacteria > Pseudomonadota > Gammaproteobacteria > Burkholderiales > Usitatibacteraceae > UKL13-2. Next base: position 38,613 of record JBBQFL010000024.1, read on the forward strand.
TAGACAAGTTCCTCATGCAACTGGAGGCACAACTCACTGAAAAGAAAGTCGATGTCACTTACACCGAGGCGCTGAAGAAATACCTTGCCAAGAACGGTTTTGATCCGCTGATGGGCGCACGACCGATGGCGCGCCTCATCCAGGATACGATTCGTCGCGCGCTTGCCGACGAGTTGTTGTTCGGTCGCTTAGCCACTGGCGGAAAGGTAACGATTGATGTGGACGCTGATGGTAAGGTGAAGCTCGATATCAGTCAGGAAAAAGAAGCGGCGGCCGTACAGGAAACCTGACCACCACATCAGATTTCGGCATCGATTAGATAGAAGCCACATTCGCAAGGGTGTGGCTTTTTTCTTGCAGAGACACGTCAGCCTCGTTGCAGCCGACTAACGAGCACAATGCCATCACTTGCGCTATGCTTTCGGCCATACTGCGATTTGCCACGAACGCTTGCAGCAAGGTCCCGAGGAGAGTTTGATGAAATCATCCAAGTGCAACATCTTGTCGCCGTTACTTCTGGCTATGGTCGCCTCAATCAGTTTTGAGGCTGTCGCCCAAGCAGCGCCACCGCCTCCGGCTGCCGCCGCTCCGATACCGTTCGCGGCGGCGAATCTCACGCCACTCGGTGTGCGTGCATTAGCCGCAAACTGCGCTGCTTGCCACGGCACCAATGGCAACAGTGCTGGTGGCGCGGTGCCAGGATTGGCTGGTACCAACAAGGATTACTTCATCGCGCAAATGAAAGCCTTCAAGGAAGGCAAGCGCGAAGCAACTCTCATGCACCAGATTTCGAAAGGCTATTCCGATGCCGAGGTCGCCGCGCTGGCCGATTTTTTTGCCGCGCAAAAGAAATAGTTGTGCCGACGAATTGAGGAGAACGATATGAGCATCAATCGCAGGGGTTTCTTGAAAACGTCCGGCGCATCAGGTGCCGCCGTGAGCATTGCCGCGATCAGCGGCTGTGCGACCGTGACCGGGGCTAGCGGCCCCAAAGTGGTTATCGTCGGCGGCGGCTACGGCGGCGCGACCGCGGCCAAGTACATCCGCATGTGGGGCCCGAATATTGACGTCACACTTATTGAGCGAAACACGGATTTCATTTCCTGTCCGATTTCCAATCTGGTGTTGGGCGGCTCCAAGACCATGCAGGACATTACCGTCAGCTACGACGCGCTGCGGAAGAAATACGGCGTGAAAGTCGTGCGGGGCGAAGCGAGTGCTGTCGATGTTGAAAAGAAAATGGTTCGGATGGCCAACGGCGACGCATTTCCATTTGATCGCGTGATTCTGTCGCCCGGCGTCGACTTTCAGTTTGAGCTGGTGCCGGCGCTGAACAATGCGGCCGCGCAGGAAAAAATCCTGCACGCCTGGAAAGCCGGACCGCAGACACTTGCACTGCGCAAACAACTTGAGGCGATGAAAGATGGCGGGGTATTTGCGATCTCAATTCCTGAAGCCCCGTATCGCTGCCCGCCCGGCCCGTATGAACGCGCCTGCCAGGTCGCAGCTTACTTCAAAGCCGCCAAGCCAAAATCGAAGGTGCTCATTCTCGACGCGAATATGGACGTCACTTCCAAGCCGGGGTTGTTCAAGAAGGCGTGGGCGGAAATGTATCTCGGCATGGTCGAGTATCGCGGCAGTTCCAAGTTGATGGACGTGGACGTCGCTGGAAATACGGCCAAGCTGGAGTTTGGTGATGTCAAAGCCGATGTATTGAATGTGCTGCCACCGATGAAAGCCGGTGCGATTGCCAATTCGTTTATCACCGCGAACAAACGCTGGTGCGAAATAAACTGGATTACCTACGAAGCCAAGGACGTGCCGGGTGTGCACCTGCTCGGCGACGCGTTGCAGATTGCGCCAGCCATGCCGAAGTCGGGCCATATGGCAAATGGACACGGCAAGGCGTGTGCTGCGGCCGTTGTTGCGCTGCTCACGGGCGAGGTGCCGAACGCCAGCCCCACGCTGACCAACACCTGCTACAGCTTTGTCTCCGCAGACAAGGTGATCCACGTTGCGTCGGTGCACAAATACGACGAGGTCGCCAAGACGATGAAACCAGTACCGGGCGCGGGTGGCGTGTCCACACAGGCCAATGAGCTGGAGGGGCAGTACGCGATGTCCTGGGCGAAGAACATCTGGGCGGATACGCTGGCCTAGGCAATGCGGCTAGCCCGCGTTTTCAGGTAAGACTCTAGCGCTGGCGTGGCGTGTAGGCAGAAAAGCCGCCGAAAGCCGCGCCAATGCTATAGTTTCGGCGTAGGTTTTAACCAGTTTGGATCGAATGCGTGATTGGTGAGCGAAGTCAGGACATGATCCCGCCACGCACCGTCGATAAACAGATAATCGCGCGCAACCCCTTCGATGCCAAATCCAAGCTTGGCCAGCAGCCGCCCGCTGCGCGTGTTTTCGGGCCGGTAGTTGGCGGCAATCCGATGCAATTTCTGTTCTTCGAACATGTAGCGATTGGTCGCTCGTAGCGCTTCTGCCATCAGTCCCTGACCTTCGTATGCTTGATCGATCTGGTAGCCCAGCACGCAGGCGCAGAATGGGCCGCGCGACATTTGCGAGTAACCGATACTGCCGATGATCCGCTCGGGGCGTTCGCGCGTTGCGATCCAGAACCGCACCGCGCTACAGGCTTCGAATGCCAGCGCGCAATTGACAACGACCTCCTGCCAATGCGCCAGCGTGTACAGGCCATCTGGCTCGGGAGGGTTCCACGGTTTTAAATGATCGCGATTAAGCTCGACAAAGTCGAGCATGGCAGCCGCCTGATCCAACCGGGGCAGCGTAATCGCCAATCGCTCGGTAGAAAGCGCTAACGTATTCACGCGGCCAAGCAGAAAGTCAGTCTGATTCGCGCAGAAATCGAACGTGCGAGATCAGCCCGGAGGCCTTGTCGATGCGATAGATGACCACCGCATGGCGCAGGTCCGGGACGCGCCCGGTAATGTGCTCTTCGTCAATGACGTAGTCGCCGATACACATGCGCGAGGCGATTTCGCAATGCAAGTTTGGGGAGCTTGCAAATAGCGTTTGATAGCGTGGGCGCATTTCAGCGTGGCCGGTCAACAGGCGCGCACCTGCACCGTCTTCAATCACGCAATTGGGCGTATAGCAGACCATGAAGGCCTCCACATCGTGGGCGTTGTAGGCGGCGAGCTGGGCGTCGACTGGTGTGATGTTTTGATTTGACATACGAATACTCTTCTTTTATCCAGCGAACACACTCCAGCCTTGCGCAAAATTATCAAGCGGCAAGCGTTTGAAACCCGACTTGGCAAACTGGTGCCAACGGCCAACGATAAACGCCATCACCGCGTTGGCATAGACATTGGCGTCCAGCGACGTATGCAACGCGCCATCGGTCGCCGCGGTGCGCGCACTTTGCCGTAGGCTCGCTTCCAGACGATCATGCAACTGGTTCATGCGTAGCTGCAAGCGATCATCTTCGTTGACCAGCGCATCGCCGATCAATACCCGGGTCATGCCCGGATTTTTTTGCGCAAAACTGAGCAGCATCGATACCGTTGCCTCGACCTGCTTCATGCCGTTGGGCTCTTCGGTTTGAATCTTGTTGACGAGAGAGAAAACCGTCTCCTCGATAAACTCGATGAGACCCTCGAACATTTGCGCCTTGCTTGCAAAGTGACGGTAAAGCGCGGCTTCGGAGACGTCCAGCTTGGAAGCGAGCAACGCTGTAGTGATCTTTTCGCCTTTCGGGTTTTCAAGCATATGCGCGAGCGTCTGCAGAATTTCCTTGCGGCGTTCGCCGGGTACTCTTTTGGCCATGCATCCCCCTAATATTTTTGCTTGCTGCTTATAAATGCTACTTGCGACCGCCGAAAATTGATCCCAACACACCGCGAATAATGCGCCGCCCCGCTTCCGACGCCATCGCTCGGGCGGCACTTTTCATTGCCGCTTCGACAACGCCTTCGCGTTTTGATGCGCCAGCACTCTGTCCAGGCAGCCCGAGTTTGCCGAGGATGCCGCCGAGGCCGCCACTTTCCGTTGTCGGTGTCGGCGTTGCCTCGGTACCATGGCGCGCTTTCAGTTTCTCGAACGCCGATTCGCGATCCACCACTTTTTCATACTGCCCCGCGACCAGGGAGTTTGTGAGCAACGCCTGTCTTTGTTCGGGCGTGATCGGGCCAATCTGCGACTGCGGCGGGTAAATCCACGCGCGTTCGACGATGCTCGGCCGGCCCTTCTCATCCAGAAATGACACCAGCGCCTCGCCGACACCAAGCTCGGTAATGACATCCGCCACCTTCAATTTCGGATTTTCACGAAAGGTCTCGGCTGCAGCTTGTACGGCTTTCTGGTCGCGCGGCGTGTACGCACGCAAGGCGTGTTGCACGCGATTTCCCAATTGTCCCAAAACAGTATCGGGAATATCGAGCGGGTTTTGCGTCACAAAATACACGCCCACGCCTTTCGAGCGCACCAGCCGCACCACCTGCTCGATTTTCTCCAACAAGTCTTTGGGGGCTTCATTGAACAGCAGGTGCGCCTCGTCGAAAAAAAACACCAGCTTCGGTTTCGCGAGGTCACCGACTTCAGGCAATGTTTCGAAAATCTCCGAAAGCATCCACAACAGGAAAGTCGCATACAGACGAGGGCTGGACAGTAATTTGTCGGCAGCCAGAATATTGATGATGCCGCGGCCATTGTCAGTCTGCAGCAGGTCATCCAGTGACAGCGCAGGCTCGCCGAAGAATTTATCGCCGCCTTGCTGTTCAAGTGCCAGCAAACCGCGCTGTATCGCGCCAACACTCGCCGCCGAAATATTGCCGTAAGTGGTGGTGAACTGGCTGGCGTTCTCGCCCATCCATGCGAGCAGGGCGCGCAAATCCTTGAGATCAAGTAGCAGCAGTCCATTGTCGTCCGCGATTTTGAAGGCGATGGACAGCACCCCCGTCTGGGTGTCATTCAAATTGAAAATGCGCGCCAACAGCACCGGCCCCATTTCAGAAATCGTCGCGCGTACCGGGTGGCCTTGTTCGCCAAATACGTCCCACAGAGTCACCGGACAGGCGGTGGCGGTGTACTCGAGCTTGAGCAGCTTTACACGCTCCTCAACTTTGGGGTTGGGCTTACCCGGCTGCGAAATGCCGGTAAGGTCGCCTTTGACATCAGCCATAAATACGGGCACACCGATCGCCGAAAAATGCTCAGCCATTACCTGCAATGTGATCGTCTTGCCCGTACCTGTGGCGCCGGCAATGAGTCCGTGGCGGTTTGCCATGTTCGGCAAGATCACCAAGTCGGTCAACGAGATGTCGACAGTTTTGCCGATCAGGAGTGGGTCAGGCATGGGCTCGGAGATGACTCAGCGATGTTGTGGGAACGTAAGTGAATGTTAACATTACGAATTGAAATTAGTTGGCATTGCGGTATTCGCAAGTGACCTGTGGAAAGTAGAAAGCAATATGGCCGGACATAGTAAATGGGCAAATATCCAGCACCGCAAAGGTCGCCAGGATGCCAAGCGCGGCAAGATTTTCACGCGCCTTATCAAGGAAATTACCGTTGCCTCGCGCATGGGCGGGGCCGAGTCTGGCGCCAATCCGCGCCTGCGCCTCGCGATGGATAAAGCCTTCGAAAACAATATGCCCAAAGACACTGTCGAGCGTGCGATCAAGCGCGGCGCGGGTGAGCTTGAGGGAGTCAACTACGAAGAAATTCGTTACGAGGGGTACGGGATTGGCGGCGCGGCGGTGATGGTCGACTGCATGACCGACAACCGGGTGCGTACCGTTGCCGAAGTGCGGCACGCGTTTTCCAAGTACGGTGGCAATATGGGTACCGACGGTTCGGTCGCCTTCCTGTTCAAGCATTGCGGCACATTGCTGTTTGCGCCAGGCACCAGTGAAGAAAAGCTCATGGAAGCGGCCCTTGAGTCCGGCGCCGAGGATGTGGTTACAAACGACGATGGTTCGTTCGAGGTGGTCACCGGCCCTTATGAATTCTCGACCGTAAAAGCGGCACTGGAAAAAGCCGGGTTCAAGGCAGAGTTCGGCGAGGTCACCATGAAAGCAACTACCGAAGCCATGTTGACTGGTGACGACGCGGTGAAAATGCAGAAGCTGCTTGATGCCATAGAAGCGCTTGATGACGTACAGGATGTTTACACTTCCGCCGTCATGGATGAGGCCTGAGTGTCTATCCTGATTACCACCACATCGAACATCGAAGGTAAGCGCATCGTGCGCTACCTGGGGCTGGTCACGGGTGAGGCCAGCGCTGAGGTACAGCTGGTATCTGAAAAGCCAGTGACGAGTTTTGCCGATACCTATCACAAGGCGGTTCCGGGAGTGCGTGACAACGCCTTGCGCGGGGCGATGCAGGGCGCGGAACAGGTTGGGGCCAACGCCATTGTCGGCGCGCGCATCGACTACATCATTCACGGCAGCGGCCGGGGCATGGTCATGGTCTCAGTCTCCGGCACAGCGGTGGTGACCGAGGATCTTTGATGGATGCACTCGCGCAAGCGCGTTTGCTGACCATACCAGAGCAAATTGATACAGAGCGGATGATTTTGCGCGCCGCACGGGTGGGTGATGGACCGGCGACGTTTGCGGCAGTACTCGAATCGGTCAATGAACTTGCGCCTTGGATGCCATGGGTGCACCCGGAGCCCAAACTCGCAGGGTCTGAAGAGTTTAATCAGCAGGCGCAAATCAAATGGACGACACGCGAGATGCTCGATTTCCAGTGGATCGACAGGGTCACAGGTGAGCTGATCGGTAAAGGTGGCTTCCACACCATCAATTGGGAAGTCCCAAAATTTGAAATCGGCTATTGGGTGAGGACGTCGATGTCCGGTCGTGGCTATTGCACCGAAGCAGTCAACGCGCTCGTGGCGTTTTCGACAGAGCATTTGGGCGCAAATCGGCTGGATATATGCAGCGATCCGCGCAATGCGCGAAGCCGGCGTATCGCAGAGCGATGCGGTTTCTCATTGGAGGGCATACACCGGCGCAATATGCGCGACCCCTACGGCGGCCTGCGCGACTCGTGCATGTATGCAAGGGTCCCCGAGTGAGAATCCTCGGCCTCGACCCCGGTCTGCGTGTGACCGGTTATGGCGTGATCGAAAAAACCGGCTCATCGCTCACCTACATATCCAGCGGTTGCATCAAATCGCCGACCGGTGAGCTGCCGGACCGTCTAAAAAACATACTCAATTCCGTGCAGGAGGTCATTTCGCGTTACGTGCCGGGTGAAGTGGCCGTCGAAAAAGTGTTCGTCAACGTGAATCCGCAATCGACCCTGTTGCTCGGCCAGGCGCGCGGAGCAGCCATCTGTGCGGCAGTGGCACAGAATCTGCCAGTTTCCGAATACACTGCACTCCAGGTCAAACAGGCGGTAGTCGGCAATGGCCACGCAACGAAAGAGCAGGTACAGGAAATGGTCAAGCGATTGTTGAAATTGTCGGGCTATCCCAGCGCGGACGCGGCAGATGCGCTCGCCTGCGCCATCTGCCACGCACATGGAGGTGCACTTGCGGGTATGAGCACCCGAGGGTACCGGGTGAAGGGCGGGAGACTGGTGAAATGAGCGACGAAAAGGCGATCGAGCGCCCAACCTCTGAACTGCAGAACGTGCGGAGAGTTGTCGCGAAGGCTCGCAAGTTGAGACGCAGTTCAACGGACGTAGAGCGGAAACTCTGGCATCGAATTCGCGACAAACAAATTGACGAGTTTCGCTTCCGGCGTCAGCGACCGATTGGAAAATATATTGTTGATTTTGTTTGTCTGGATGCGATGCTGATTGTTGAGTTGGACGGGGGACAGCATGCTGAGGATGCTGCATATGATCAAAAGAGAACCGCATTTCTTGAGTCTCTGGGTTATCGGGTGTTGCGGTTTTGGAATAATGAGGTGATTGAGAATATGGATGGCGTGTTGCAGCGGCTGCAGGAGAACTTGCTTCGTTCTCGCGCTAACCCCACCCTAACCCTCACCTTGGCAGGGGAGGGAACTGATCGCGCGAACGGGGAGATCGCCGCAGGGACTCCTTCCCTCGCCCAGCGGGGGAAGGTTGGGATGGGGGTGCGGCAGAAGCACGCAGGAAACAAAAAAGCCGAAAAGGACAAGAAATGATCGGTCGCCTATCCGGCACGCTGCTCGAAAAAAATCCCCCCCAAGTCCTGCTCGACGTGAGCGGCGTCGGCTATGAAATCGACGTGCCAATGAGCACCTTCTACAACCTGCCAAAAATCGGCGAGAAAGTCGCGCTGTTCACACAGCTGATCGTCCGTGAAGACGCCCATCTACTCTATGGTTTCGGCACTGAATCGGAACGCGCCACGTTCAAACAGCTGCTCAAGGTCAGCGGTGTCGGCCCCAAAGTCGGATTGGCTGTATTGTCCGGCATGAGCGTGAATGACCTCGCGGAAGCGGTGGCAACGCAAGAGAGCGGGCGGCTCACCAAGGTGCCGGGCATCGGCAAGAAAACGGCAGAGCGTCTGCTCCTTGAGCTAAAAGACAAGCTGACAGTCGATGTGCGCATCGCGATTGGTGGCGCACCGGCAATTGCCTCCTCAGCATCCGATATCCTGAATGCGCTGATGTCGCTGGGTTACAACGAAAAAGAGGCGTTGTACGCCATCAAGCAGTTGCCTAAAGATGTAACGGTGTCGGACGGCATTCGCCAGGCGCTGAAGTTGCTCTCAAAATCCTGAATTGCTGCATCCGTCACGTAAAATGCGCTAATGATCGAAGAAGACCGACTTATCTCCGGTGGTAAAGCCTCTGTGCATGAAGAAGCGCAAGAGCGCGCTCTCCGCCCGAAGCTGCTGCAGGAGTATGTCGGACAGCAAAAGATCCGCGATCAACTTTCCATTTTCATCGAAGCAGCGCGCACCCGCAAAGAGCCGCTGGATCACACGTTGCTGTTCGGCCCGCCTGGTCTGGGAAAGACCACGCTGGCGCACATCATCGCGCGTGAGATGGGCGTGAATCTGAAGCACACTTCGGGCCCGGTCCTGGAGCGCGCCGGCGACTTGGCAGCCATGCTGACCAACCTCGAACCAAATGATGTCTTGTTTATCGACGAGATTCACCGCCTAAATCCCGTCGTGGAAGAAATTCTCTATCCGGCGTTGGAGGACTATCAGATCGACATCATGATTGGCGAGGGGCCGGCCGCGCGCTCAGTGAAACTCGATCTCCCGCCGTTCACTCTGGTAGGTGCGACCACCCGCGCCGGTATGCTGACCAATCCGCTGCGTGATCGCTTCGGCATCGTTGCCAGGCTGGAATTTTATTCGCCGGCGGAGTTGAAGCTGATCGTTGCGCGATCTGCCAATTTGCTTAACGTCCCCGTGGACGACGACGGCGCCCAGGAAATCGCTTTGCGCGCGCGCGGGACGCCGCGTATCGCCAATCGCCTGTTGCGCCGCGTGCGCGATTTCGCGCAAGTGAAGGCAAGCGGATTCGTCGATAAGTCGGTGGCTGATGACGCATTGAAAATGCTCGATGTCGATCAAGTCGGCCTCGACATGATGGATCGCAAGATGTTGTTATGCATCATCGAGAAATTTGCCGGGGGGCCGGTCGGTGTGGAGAATCTGGCTGCTGCCATCGGCGAAGAACGAGACACGATCGAGGATGTACTTGAGCCATATCTGATTCAGCAGGGCTACCTGCAAAGGACGCCTCGCGGACGCATGGCGACGCTTCTTAGTTTTCAGCACTTTGGCATTACTGCGCCCGCTAGTAATCCCGTGCCGGAGCTCTTTTAGTGGCCAAGTTATCCCTGAAGAATGCCCAGCAATCGCCGCTATTCAGCTTCGACTTCCCGCAGCGCGTCTACTTCGAAGATACCGACGCCGGTGGCGTTGTCTATCACGCACAGTACATAAAATTCCTCGAACGCGCACGCACTGAGTGGCTGCGATATCTTGGATTTACCAACAGCGAACTTGAGCGCAAATACAAGATGCTGTTCGTCGTCAGCGAGATCGCGGTTGAATTCATCAAACCCGCCAAACTCGACGATTCCATCAACATCAGCGTTTCAATTGAAAACCTCGGGCGCGTACGGGTGACGTTTCACCAGGAAATCCGCCGCGGTGAAGAGTCGCTGGTGAAAGCCCGGGTAACCGTGGCGACAGTCGCGGCTGAAACCTTCAAGCCGATTGAGATTCCAACGGACGTGAGAAAGAAAATGGAGGCTTCGTGCTGAATCTCTCAAATGACATGGCGATTTTGTCGCTGGTCGCGCATGCATCGATCATCGTCAAGATTGTGATGGGGATATTGTTGCTGGCCTCGATGATGTCGTGGTGGTATATCTTCGTGAAAATGTTCTCTGTCCGCACCGCCAAGGCCCAGGCAGAGGAGTTCGAGCGCGAGTTCTGGGGCGGCACTGATCTTGTTGGCCTCTACCAGCGCGCCAGCTCAGGGCAATATGAACCAGCCGGGATGGAGAAGATTTTCGAGGCGGGCTTCAAGGAATATTTAAAACTCAAAAGTCGCAGTGGCTCCGACATTGGCGCACTGATGGATGGCACGCGCCGGGCGATGAAAGCGACGTTTCAGCGCGAACTAGATTATCTGGAGGCGCATTTATCTTTTCTCGCCACCGTCGGCTCGGTTAGCCCCTATATCGGCCTGTTCGGCACAGTCTGGGGAATCATGAATTCTTTTCGCAGTCTGACCAATATGGCGCAAGCCACACTTGCGCAGGTTGCGCCCGGCATGGCCGAAGCATTGATTGCAACTGCCATTGGTTTGTTCGCGGCGATTCCTGCGGTGATTGCCTATAACAAATACACGGCCGAAATTGATCGTTTGGCCAACCGCTACGAGAGCTTCATGGAAGAGTTCACCAATATTCTGCAGCGCCAGGCGGTGCATTAATATGCGCCGACGCCGTCGCGCCATGGCAGAAATAAACGTTGTCCCCTACATCGACGTGATGCTGGTGTTGCTGATCATCTTCATGGTGGTGGCGCCGTCGATTCAGCCCGGGCAGATTGATCTGCCCAGTGTCGGGCAGGCGGTGAATCCGACGGTTGCACCGTTGGAGATTCGCATCAAGCGGGACGGCACCATCTCGCTGGTCGACCGGCAAAAAGGTGGACAGGAACAGACCGTGGCGCGCGACAATCTCTTGCAGGCAGTCAAAGCCATTCAATCCAATCACGCCGATCAGGCGGTTGTGATCAACGCTGACAAGAATCTGAAGTATGACGACGTACTGCGCGTCATGGACAGCTTGCAGGCAGGCAAGATCAAGCGCGTCGGGCTCCTGGTCAAACCAGACAAATAGCATGACCTATCCACCGCCCGCATCGAGCAGGCATCGCAGATCGCCGTTAATCACCCGGTCTGAACCTGGTAAATGGCCGGCTGCGCTGTTGGCGGTGATTGTGCACGGGGGCTTTTTCGCGTTGATCGTATTCGGCGTGTCGTGGCAGGTAAAGCTACCGGAACCGGCCGTCGCTGAACTTTGGGACCAGTTGCCGCCAATTCAAAATGCCGTTGCCGTGCCAGAACCGCCTGCGCCGGTTGTCGAGCCTGAGCCGGAACCAGTCAAACCGGATCCTCCGAAGGTAGAGAAAATTGTAGAGCCGAAGATTGTGCCGAAGATAGAAAAGGCACCGCCGCAGCCCAGCCAGGCAGACATTCAACTGCAGGCCAAGCGGGAAAAGCTTGAAAAGCTCGAACGTGAAAAGAAGCTGCGCGAGGAAAAGGCGCAGCAGGACAAACAAAAACTGGCTGACATTGAAAAGAAACGCAAAGAAGATGAAGCGAAACTGAAAGCCGCACAGAAAGTTGCGGAGGATCGTCTGCGGGCTGAACAGGCTGCCAAAGGCACTGCGGCTGCGAGCGCACGTAACGCCGCACAAGCGGATTACGCCAACAAGATTGCCAGGTTGATACGGGACCGTGCCAACATCCCTGACTCGGTCACCGGCCGACCGGAAGTGTCAGTGCGTCTTCGGCTGCTGGTCAATGGTGTGATTCTGGATGCGCAAGTTGTGAAGTCGTCTGGCGATAAAGTTTATGATGATGCTGTCGAGCGCGCCATCAATGGTATTCGCAATTGGCCTCAGCCGGAAAATGCCGATTTGTTCGGTGGCCGTCGTGAACTAAATCTGAACATCCGACACGAACGCTAGAGTCAATTACATACACAACGCCAAACACATATATGCTTAAGCGAATCAATATTTCTGCTTTGATGGCCAACGTCGTGGTCGGCCTGATGCTGATCACCGCACCTGCGCGGGCGCAGTTGACCATCAACGTAGAGACCAGCTCTGGTCGCCAGGTGCCCATCGCCATCGCGCCGTTTGCGCTCGAGGCTGGCGCGCCACAGAACATCACGCCACTGATCGCAGACAATCTTGCGCGTTCCGGCATGTTTCGCATCGTCAATACGGTGGGAATCAGCAACCTGCCAACCGAACCGTCTCAGGTGAATTTCGTCGATTGGTCCAGTCGCGCCACCGAAGCGTTGGTCATCGGTGGCATCAAGCCGTTACCCGATGGGCGATATGAAGTAAATTACCGGCTTTTCGACGTTGCCAAGCAGAACCAGTTGGCGACGACTTCATACACGGTGGGGGCATCGCAATTGCGCGCCACTGCGCACAAGATTTCCGACGAAATCTACGAGAAACTGATCGGTGAGCGCGGTGTGTTTTCGACGCGCATCGCCTATGTCCTGAAGCGTGGGTCGCGATTCGAGCTGCAGGTCGCGGACGCGGACGGCTTCAATCCCCAGGCGGTGTTGTCGTCACTCGAGCCGATTGGTGCCCCGAAATGGTCGCCCGATGGAAACAAGATCGCCTACGTTTCTTTTGAAAGCCGCAAGTCGACCGTGATCGTTCAAGACTTGGTAACTGGACAGCGCAGAGTCGTAGCCAATTTTCGTGGTGACAATACCGCACCGAACTGGTCGCCGGACGGCAGCAAACTGGTCATTTCGCTGTCCAAGGACGATATCTCGCAGATTTACGTCATCCCCGCCGGTGGCGGAGAAGCCACGCGGCTGATGCAAAGCAACTCGATAGATTCTGGTGCAACCTTTACGCCGGATGGAAAAGACATCATTTTTTTCTCCGATCGCTCCGGTGGCCCGCAACTGTATCGCGTGCCAGCCACGGGAGGAGAGGCGAAGAGACTGACCTTCGAGGGGTCGTACAACACCACGCCGCGCCTGAGCCCGGATGGCAAATTGGTTGCCTTCGTCAATCGCGAAGGCAGCAGGCTGCGTATCGCCGTGCTTGAACTCGCGACTGGACAGCGTACCATCCTCACCGATGGCCCGCTCGACGACAGCCCGAGTTTTTCGCCCAATGGCCGTACCATTCTGTACGAAGACAAATCCGGTGGGCGCGGCAAGCTGGGCGAGGTTTCCGCAGATGGTCGCTTCAAGTTGAAGCTATCATCGCAGTCAGGCGACGTGCGAGAACCCGCCTGGGGGCCGTTCGGTTCGTCCGGTGCACGATGAGCGTGGGCTAACGTGCGCAAGCGTACACATTCCCAACGCAAAAGAATAAACTAACCGCTGCACATTGAATTAACTCGTTACCTACTGAAGGGATAAAAACATGAAAAGAATGCTGATTGGAATCGCAATGATGGCTCTGCTGGCAGCGTGCGCGAGCAAAGACCCTGCTGTTACCAAGGTGGAAACCCGCGATCCAGCGACAGGAGCCAGCGGCAACACGACCACGCCGCCGAATACTAGTGGTACAAATCAAATACCGCCGCCCACCGGTAGGCCTGGTGATGAACTGAAAGACAAAAACAATATTCTCTCCAAGCGCGTCATTTACTTCGACTACGACACCGATGCCGTCAAGTCGGAATACGCGGCTCTGATTCAGGCACACGCCAACTACCTTGCGCAAAACCGCAATCGTAAAGTGCGCCTTGAAGGACATGCCGACGAACGCGGTTCACGCGAGTACAACATGGCGCTCGGTCAGCGTCGCTCCAACGCCGTGCGCAAAGCGGCCAGTGCATTGGGTGTCGGCAACGAGCGTATTGAAACCATCAGCTTCGGCGAAGACAAGCCCAAGGCAACAGGTCACGACGAAGCTTCCTGGGCGCAGAATCGGCGCGTTGAAATCGTCTATGACGGCGAGTAAGTTTCTCTAGATCGTTATTTGGTGCGGCGTTCGCGGCAAAAAGCGCTGCCAAGCCGCACCAATGCTGGATGTGGTATTTTATCTCCGCTGCAGGCGTAGATCGTCGGCGGGGCAGTTGTGCAGTTAATGCTCCAACGCAAACACGCATGAGAGCGCGAATCAATCTACTGTGGCGAAAGAGCGATTGCAATTTGCCATGCGCGCCACAAACAGGCTTGCACCTTCACTTATTACTTTCGAACCAATCGAACCATGACCTCCCGCAATCCATTCCACCTCATGCGCGTCACAGTGTTGATCGCCCTCAGCGCATTCAGCCTGAACGCGGTCGCGGGCCTGTTCGACGATGAAGAGGCGCGCAAAGACCTTCGCAACTTGCGAGCGCAAATCGAGCAGCAGAATCGCGACAACGATTCGCGCCTGCAAAAGCTTGACGACTCGATCAAGAATCTGGGCATCATTCAATTGCTAAACCAGATTGAGCAGTTGAATGCGGAGATCGCAAAATTGCGCGGGCAAGTGGAAGTCCTGTCGAATTCGGATGAGCAATTGAATAAACGTCAGCGTGATTTCTACCTCGACATCGATACCCGTTTGCGCAAACTCGAAGGGGCGACGAGCGATGCGGCTGCGGTCTCACCGATTTCAGCAGCGCCTGGCGTGGTGGCGCCTGTGACGGCCGTCGCTGCGCCGCCGCTGTCGGCTTCGCAACTCACCGCGCTACGTGCCAAGGAAGATGGCGCTTATGACGTCGGCTCAAATGCATTCAAACGTGGCGATTACGCAGCAGCCATCCGCGCGTTCCAGACTTTTATCAAGGACTATCCGAATGGGCAATTAGTGTCGAACGCTCACTACTGGATGGGCATCAGCTATTTCAACATGCGCGATTACGGCAACGCGCGCAGCACGCAGGAGCAGTTGCTGAGGCAATATCCGGATTCGGCCAAGGCCCCGGATGCGTTATTGGCAATGGCGAGCATCTATAGCGAAATCGGCGACACCGGCTCTGCGCGCAATGCGTTGGAAGACGTTATCGCCAAGTACCCTGGCTCGGAAGCTGCCACCAAGGCGCGAACCCGCCTTCCCGTGCTGAGACGCTAGCCCGCCCGCAGTCAAGTCGTGAACATGCTTACAAAGATTCCTGCTGCGATGATTCGCAAAGCCGAAGGGAGGAAGGCCAGCCCGCCGCGCGCACGCGCCAATACTGTGCGGATTAATGAGATATTCTTTTCGCTGCAAGGTGAATCGAGCCGCGTCGGCGTACCGACCGTGTTTGTGCGGCTCACCGGATGCCCGCTACGCTGTGGCTATTGCGATACCGCCTATGCATTCCACGACGGCAAAACGCGCGACATTGACGAGGTGATCGCTGAAGTAGCCAGTCATCCGACAAAGACTGTCTGCGTCACCGGCGGTGAACCGCTTGCGCAAAAAAACTGCCTCACGCTGCTTGAAAAATTGTGCGACCTGGGCTTTTCGGTATCCCTGGAAACCAGCGGTGCCATCGACATCGCCGCCGTTGATCGCCGCGTCTCGCGCATCGTCGATATCAAGACGCCGGGCTCCGGGGAGGTCGACAAAAACCGTTGGGAAAATCTGCCGCTGCTGAACCAGCGCGACGAAATCAAATTTGTCATCACCACCGAGGACGACTATCGATGGGCAGCAGCGTTACTCGCGAAGGAAAAATTGGCCGCACGCGCACCGGTGCTGTTCTCACCTTCTTTCCATGACGTGAGCACTGCCCAGCTCGCCGAATGGATTCTGCGCGATGGCCTCAATGTGCGCATGCAAATCCAGCTCCACAAGATTATCTGGGGCGAGAAGCGCGGCGTGTGACGATGACAGAAGCGAAAATGGCACGTGCTGTGGTGCTGCTTTCCGGCGGCCTTGATTCGGCTACCGTTCTGGCGATGGCGCGGGAGCAGGGCTATGAATCCTACGCCCTGTCGTTCGATTATGGACAGCGTCACCGCTCGGAATTGCAGGCGGCGGCACGTGTTGCCGCGGCGCTTGGGGCGAAGGAGCATCGAGTGGTCCGGCTTGATCTCACCGGCTGGGGCGGCTCGGCGTTGACCGATAACGCTATCGCCGTACCCACCACACCGATGCCCGGCATTCCAGTAACGTATGTGCCCGCACGCAACACTATTTTCTTGTCTCTGGCACTCGCCTGGGCGGAAACACTTGGCGCGCCCAATATTTTCGCCGGCATGAACGCGGTGGACTATTCGGGCTATCCCGATTGTCGGCCGGATTACATCGCTGCGTTCCAAACGATGGCGCGGCTTGCGACTCGCGCGGGCGTTGAGGGCGAGCAACTCGTCATCCATACACCGATCATTCACATGGGTAAGGCCGATATCGTGCGCGAAGGCACGCGGTTGGGCGTAGATTACGCGTTGACGGTGTCGTGTTACCAAGCCGACGCAGAGGGGCGTGCGTGCTCGGTTTGTGATTCCTGCCGGCTGCGCAAGGATGGATTTGTCGCCGCCGGCGTGGCGGATGCGACGCGTTACGCCTGAAGCCTTTCGAGGTTTATGCAATCAAACATTCGCGGCGTCTGTTTCTGTAGAAGTTGGCTCGACTGTAAAATGAGTTGATCCAATCGACGGGCCGTCGGCAGCCTTTAGATGGCCCACAACTTCACACCAGACACAATCCAATGACTACACCCAATCTCGCCTCAACCGTCGCCTGGATGGGTTTCACCATCGCTTTCATTCTTGGTGCAATTTCCGCGCGCACCCAGTTCTGCACACTGGGGGCGGTATCGGACATCGTCAACATGAATGACTTCACACGCATGCGCATGTGGGTGTTGGCCATGGCGGTGGCGATGTTGGGCTCTCAGGCACTGTATGCGGCCGATCTGATCGATCTTTCGAAGTCGTTCTATACGCGCTCCAGTCTCACCTGGCTGTCATATGTGGTGGGCGGCCTGATGTTCGGCGTCGGCATGACGTTGGCAAGCGGCTGCGGAAGCCGTACGCTGGTGCGCATCGGCGGCGGCAACCTGAAATCCATCGTCGTGTTTGCGTTTCTGGCGATTGCCGCCTACATGACCATGAAGGGCCTGTTTGGCGTGTGGCGGGTCAATACGGTGGATGCGGTGGCCATCGATTTATCGCAGCATGGCGTTGCGACGCAAGAGATCGGCGCGCTGCTTTCGCCGATATTTGGTGTAAGCAAGAAAGCCGCACAGATTCTCATCGCCTGTTTGATCGCCGTGCCGATGCTGGGCTTCGTGGTGTTCAACCGTGACTTTCGCGCCAGCCTTGACGCCTGGCTTGGCGGCTTGGGATACGGCCTCGCCGTTGTCGTCGGCTGGTTCATCACTGCACACATCGGCTTCGGCGAAAACGCCGACACACTGGAGAATATGTTTTTTGGTACCAACAGCCGCGTCGCCGAGTCGCTCACCTTTGTCGCGCCTTATGGTTACAGCTTGGAGCTGCTGATGCTATGGAGCGACAAGTCACTGGCAGTCACGTTTGGCATCGCAACCACGCTAGGCATGATTCTGGGTTCGCTCGCCTATTCACTGTTGACGAAGCGTTTCCGCTTGGAAGGCTTCGCCAGCATCGACGACACCCGTAACCACATCATCGGCGCAATGTTGATGGGCGCGGGTGGTGTCACCGCGATGGGCTGCACGATCGGTCAGGGTGTCAGCGGTTTGTCGACGCTGGCGGTGGGGTCTTTCCTTGCGCTCGCGGCAATGATCGTTGGGTGTGGCGCGACGTTGAAGTATCAGTACTGGAAAATGATGCAGGAGGTGTAGCGGCGCTAGCCCACTCTGCCGCACGAGAAGGCGATCCAGCCGCCCAGCGTTAGATTTCCTTTGAATCGAACATGAGCAAGCTCACGCCCCCCGTGGCGAAATTCTGCAAGTCTCCCGCTGTCGCGGCGCCTTGTGGAGAAGCCAGTGCTGCCTGAATAGCCTGCATGGAATCAAACGTAAGGGTAGCAGCAAGATGGTAGGGCGTCGCGCCGGAAATATCGCTGACTTTCCCGCTGCTGACTTCATATCGACGCAAGCCGGGAAGCGTCTTGGCGAGGGGAACATGATTGGCGTAATAGTACTTGTCGAATGCGGCAACGTCTTTGGGCGGGCTATACAGGGCAATGACTCTTGCTGACATTTCCTTCTCCTTGATGGTGAATCCTGAGACGTCGATACGAACGAATTTCCCGCTGGCTTGAACGCGAAAACAACGCGGCCTTAGTGGTTCAAACTAGTTTCGCGGGAACAGCACACTAATGAGTGTACCGCCAAGTTCCGCGCTGTCGCCAACTTCGATCTGTGCTCCGTGGGCATTGGCCACCTCTCTGACAATGGCGAGTCCCAATCCGCTGCCCTCACCTTGCTCGGGGCGCGACCGATAAAAGCGCTCGAAAATACGTCCTCGTTCCGCTTGCGCAATACCGGGCCCGCTGTCTTCCACAGACAGCCAGGCGGTATCTTGAAGTTGGCCGCATTTGACGGTCACGGTACCGTGCAGCGGCGTATATCGCAGCGCATTATCGACGAGGTTGCTGATCATCTCCTCCAGCCACACTGGCTCTCCCCGGGTCAGCGCCGGCTGGAGTGCGAATCCCAAATCGATGTCGCGCGCGCGCGCGTTCGGCAGCCATCGCTCAGCCGCATGGCTGATGAGTCCCTGCAATTCGACCTGCTGTGGGTTTTGTGCGGGACCGGATTCGAGGCGGTTCAGCATCAACACGTTGTGAGCCAGTTTCGACAAATGCCGAGCGCTGGCCGCGATGCGCTTCAGTGCGCCCTGCGGGTCATTGGAACGCAACGCAGATTCGGCCTCGGCCCGCAATGCCGCAATCGGCGTGCGCAACTGATGTGAGGCGTCGGCGATGAGATGCCGCTGCCGGTCCAATGTCGATGAAAGCCGTTCCAGCAAATCATTCGTATCCGCAATCAGCGGGCGCAACTCTAGGGGCACGGTATTGAGTGGAATGGGGCGCATGTCAGCTTGCGAGCGCTTGACCAGCTCCTCGCGTACCACGCCGATACCCCCCAAACCGTGGCCAATCGCATAGCGCATCACAAGAATGGTCATGATGACCAGAAGCAGCTCGGGCAACAACATCGCCAGCAGAATTTCCCGGATGAGTTTGTCGCGCTTGACGAGTGTCTCGATCACGATGACCGTGAAGCTGACACCTTCTCGATCGGCCATCACCGACACGGCGCGCACGCCCTGACCGGAAAACTCGGCATCGTAGTAATGCGCCTGGTCTTTGCGCGCAACATCCGGCGCTGCAGGCAGCCCTGCAGTGCCTGCGATTTTGGCGCCGTTGGGGCCGATAACAGCATAGAACAATCGATCCAGATTGTCATAGAGCAATACCTGCTCGGTGCTCAGTGAAAGCTGCAAATCGATGCGTCCATCGACGTGTCTTACTTGCGTTGCAACCGATTGTGCAGCATCCAGTAACGCACGGTCGTAGGCGAGACTGGCAGCGCGATGGGCGACCTCATAGGCGATTACGCCGCCGACACCAACCAGCGCGAGTGAGGTCGGTAACAGCCATGTCAGCAGTTGCCCGGCGAGACTACGGGCCATCGATGGCTTCCACCGAATAGCCCAGACCACGCACAGAACGTACGGTGACGCCCGAGTCATTGAGCTTGCTGCGCAGACGTGAAATTACTTTTTCAAGCGCGTTGACCGAATTGGGTTCGTCCCACCCATACAACGCGTCCATCAGGTGCTCCTTGGTAACAATCCGACCACTGCGTGCCGCGAGATAGGCCAACGCCGCCCATTCGCGCGCATTCAGGTCGAGCGCCGCGTTGCCGACAAAGGCGCGCTGTCCGTTCAGATCCAGCCGCAGTTTCCCCAGTACGATTTCCGGGTCCGTGATCCCCTGGCTTCGCCGGATCAGTGCGCGCACCCGTGCCTCCAGCTCTTCGATTGCACCGGATTTCACCAGGTAATCATCGGCTCCCAGATTCAGCAACCGTACGCGTTCGTCGACGGCCTCTCTTGCAGAAAGTACCAGCACCGGCATTTTCTGTTTGCGCGCACGACAACGTCGCAATACATCGGTGCCGTCATCGTCGGGCAGGCCGAGATCAAGAATCATGAGTTCATAGAGTTGAGAGCCCAACCAGTGATCGGCCTCCTTGCCGGTGTGCGCGATATCCACTGCATAGCCGGATTGCCGCAACGCACGTGCCAGCGCATCTGCCAAGGGAATGTTGTCTTCAACCAGAAGGATTCGCATTTGATCCAGTTCGTTAGTGAGCCAAGTCAGGGAATTCGAATCGCATGCCGCTGCTCATCCGGCAGCCGTCGCTGCCCATGCTGCGTTGTGTGCCCAGCGAAGTAGTCAACTGAAGATACTTCGGAACCGCCCACCAGCGCAATCCGCACTGCACACTTTGACGATCACCGCGCTGCCCGAACAATGCGGCCACGACCATCCAACGGGGCGAAACTTCATGTTCGACCGCGATCGCACACGTCGGCTTGGTCCGCTGCGTGTCGCCGTCAGCTTCACGATCAAAAATCACGCCAAGATTTGCGTGTAGCGCGGTTGCACCCATCTGCCGCGCAATGCGAAACTTGGCACAAAACTCCAGCAATGGCGCGCCTTTCAGGCATGAATGCCGCCGAGAGGCGCGCCAAATGACGATCTACAGTTTTGAGAATACCCCTTCTGGCGTTAAGGTTCATATGGAGCCGTTGGCGCCGCGAAGATGATCGCCAAGGCAAGTAGGCAAAAGACTGAGCCCGCAAGAAAGGTAAAGGGCGCCCCTATTTGATCCCAAATCAAACCAGCCAATCCGCTGGCGGCTAGCAGCGCCACGCCGCTGGCGAGGTTAAAGAAACCGAACGCGGTGCCGCGCAAATCTTCTGGCGCAGTGTCGGCGACCATGGTGGCGAGTAGCCCTTGGGTCAGGCCCAGATGCAGACCCCAGAGCACGATTCCCACCAGCATCCACGACCAGTGGTTGCTATAGGCGAGCGCGCAATCGGCGGCGGCGAGTGTGACGAGGCCGGCCACCAGGAGTGAAGTATGGCGGGTGGTGTCTGCGAGCTTACCGAACGGATAGGCGCTAATCGCATAGACGATATTCATGGCGATTAGTACCAGGGGCGTAAAGGCAAGCGGTAGGCCACCTTCGTGCGCTCGCAGTACCAGAAACGCTTCGCTGAACCGCGCCATGGTGAATACGCCGCCAATAGCGACCACCCACCAGTAAGCCTTGCCGAGCCGCCGCAAATTTTCACGTTTGATCGGGTTAACGCGCTTGGCAGTGTTTGGTCGATCAGGTTCCTGGACGCCGAAAAACAGTAATGCGACTGCCAGCACCGCCGGAATGACGGCGATCCAAAACACCATGCGGAAATCATTGGCCCACAGCACCATCAGCCCCATGGCGAGCAGCGGGCCGAGAAATGCGCCCACGGTATCGAGCGACTGGCGCAAACCAAACGCGGCGCCCCGCAAATTTGGTGGCGCAATGTCTGCTACCAGTGCGTCGCGCGGCGCACCGCGAATGCCTTTGCCGACGCGATCCAGCAAACGCGCCGTCACCAGGACATCCAGCGATGCCGCCAGCGCAAACAGCGGCTTTGCAATCGCACCGAGCCCGTATCCCATGACCGCCAAGGGCTTACGCTTTCCCCAATAGTCGCTTAGCGCGCCGGAGAATACTTTCACGATCAGTGCAGTTGCCTCGGCCGCACCTTCAATGAGTCCTACCGCAAACACACTGGCACCCAGTGTTGTGACCATGAACACCGGCAACAGGCTGTGAATCAGCTCTGAAGAAATATCCATCAGCAGACTGACGAAACCCAGTGCCCAGATGGCGGGCGGGATGCGGCGTAGCGTGCTGAACTTCATATCCAATGGTGCGCCTTAAGGGTGTAGGGACAGCTCGCCGAAAGCGGCGCCGCTATTTCACGCCTCGTGGATACTTAGCGCGAAAGCGTGGATGGCGCAATGATCAAGTTGGCGACCATTTCTTTTTGCTGCGCCCCGTCACCCCGCCTCTGGATTTCTTCATCGCTCTCTCCAGTTCGCCATGCAGCGCCTCATATTCCTGGGTCAGCTTATGGCTTGGCGCCAGATGAATCAGCGGCATGCACTGCTCGTGAGACTCCTTGATCTTCACCGATGAAGACAGGAACGTCGAGAGGACCGGCAGGCCCTCTTCGATCAGTTCATTGACCAGCTTTTGTGGCAGGTTGGCACGCGGCTGGAACTGGTTGATCACGATGCCTTCGACGAAAAGATCCGGATTGTGATCGCCACGGATTTCTGCAACGTTTTCCATCAATGTGTAGAGTGCGCGCCGCGCGAACTCATCGCAATCGAATGGAATCAGGCAGGTGTCTGCCGCGATCAGCGCCGACAGGGTGAAAAAATTCAGTGCGGGCGGCGTGTCAATGTAAATTTCGTCGAACGACTCGCACAACTCGTTCAGGGCTTCGCGCAATTTATATATCTTGTGACGCGATTCCAGTTTTACCGCCAACTCGACGAGTGAGGGGTGCGACGCCAGCACGCTCAGGTTTTCAAATTGGGTTTCCTGAACGAACGCTGCGGCCTTTTCCGTCACCAGCTTGAACTGCAGCATTTGCTCGAACAGTTCCGCCAGCGTCTTGCCTTCGATCGCCTCTGACCCAAGCAAGTACTGCGTCGAGTTTCCCTGTGAATCAAGATCAACGACAAGGGTTCGCTTCCCGTGGGCGGCACTGATGGCGGCCAGATTACAGGCGATGGTGGATTTGCCAACGCCGCCCTTTTGATTGAAAACCACACGTTTCATAACGCCCCCATTGGCTTGTCTTGTTGTCTTGTCGCTCCGCATTTTGGCACATTGGCGAGTTGAGTATGTAGTGCGCAATGCAGACTGAAACTGCGTTGATTCTCCACTCTCTCTCCTTATTGTCTTCACATTGACAGCTTATGCTTTCCACGTGTTCGATGCTTCTAGGGCATCAGTCTGCGAAAAACCAACCAAAGGAGAACGTCATGCGAGTACGAGGGGTTTATTTGGCAACAGTGTTGATAGGCTTTGCAACCAGCGTTTGCGGTCAAAGTGGCGGCGAACGGCCTCACGGGCCGCCGCCTGAAGCCATTGCGGCTTGCAAGGGATTGGCCAGTGCGGCCACCTGCAGCTTTGTCGGCCGTCAGGGCCAAAAGCTGTCCGGTACCTGTTTCAAGCCGCCAGCCGGTGGTCAAGGCAAGCCCGCGGGTCAGAGCGAGATGTCGCTGGCTTGTCGGCCGGATCGAGGGGGACCCGGCGCCGATGGCAAGGGGCCTCCACCAGATGGCGCCAAGGGTACGGGCGGAAAATCGCCGGGTTAAAGGAAGGGAGGTGAGATGGCGCCGTTCTCGGCAGACTGGCGACGTCATTGCTACTGTAGGCCCCAGAGCCATTTAGGAGTCGACGTTCCTCGACTATGGTGCGGATAACAAGCCCATCATTTGCGCGGGTGAAGCAACCTGTGCGGGGCAAACGACGCTTAGTGGAGCCATCTACAATCGACCATCCCTGAATACTAACTGTCCGAGCTTGGCACGACCGGCAAGATTGGCCGGAAGGCAGATGCAATTATCATTCATTGATGCCAAAATCCTGCATCGAAGATCCCCAGCCGTAGCTGCCGACAGGCTGATAGCGGCGCAGACAAGGGGTTGAGACCAATCTAGCGAGTGGGCTTGCTAATCAGTGAGGGTAAATTCATGTCAGTGTTGACCGAGGAGCAGGCGCGCGCCTATATGCACAAGCTGTTGGGGGCCATGAGTCAGCAGCAAGGATCAGATCTTTTTATCGCCAATGATTTTCCGCCCAGTATGAAGGCGCACGGCACGATGCAGCCACTGGGCGCACAAAAGCTCACGAGTGACGTCACCAAAGTACTTGCGCACTCGCTGATGAATGAAGAACAGCGCGAGGAGTTTGCCAAGGAGATGGAATGTAATTTCGCCATTTCCATTCCTGGACTTTCGCGCTTTCGCGTAAACGTCTTCGTGCAACAGCGCAGCGTGAGTATGGTGATTCGTACGATTGCGGCGGAGATTCCGAATTTCGAAAAGCTTGGCTTGCCGGTGATCCTCAAGGAAGTGATCATGAACAAGCGTGGGCTGGTGCTGGTCGTGGGGGGAACCGGCTCGGGAAAATCGACCACCCTTGCGGCGATGATCGATCAGCGCAATCGCACCTCTGCCGGCCACATCATCACGGTTGAAGACCCCGTCGAATACGTCCATCAGTCAAAGATGTCGCTGATAACGCACCGCGAAGTCGGTATCGACACGCATAGCTGGCATCACGCACTCAAGAACACATTGCGCCAGGCGCCAGACGTTATTTTGATCGGCGAAATTCGCGATGCCGAAACCATGGAACATGCGATCGCGTTCGCTGAAACCGGACATTTATGTCTCGGCACATTACACGCCAACAGCGCGAATCAAACCATTGACCGCATCATCAATTTCTTTCCAGAGGAGCGGCGCAATCAGTTGTTGATGGATCTCTCCGCCAACCTACGTGCCATCGTTTCCCAGCGACTGGTGCGCATGCAGGATGGCAAAGGACGCAAAGCTGCGATTGAGATACTGATTAACACACCGACGATCGCCGAGAGAATTTTCAAAGGTGAGTTTCAGGAGATTAAGGCCATCATGGCGAAATCGCGCGAACTCGGTATGCGAACTTTTGATTGGGCCCTGTTTGACCTGTATAGCGAAGGACACATCGGCTACGAAGAGGCGATTCGCAATGCCGACTCCGCCAACGAGTTACGCCTGAATATCAAGCTGAAGAGTCCGCGTGGCGAGCCTGCCGCTGCGGGCGGATTGGCGCTCACGATGCACGCTGAGCCGGAGCCGGAACCCGAGGAAGAAAAGAAATGAGTGTGGCGGACTACTTCATGGAAGCTGCGAGCTCGGCGGAAGATGGATGCCACTCGCACTCAGCTGCTGCACACGCTGGCTTATCGATTTAGGTCGAGCGGCAGTCAGGTGTTGGCTTTAGTGTTCAAAAGCTGTAATGCCGCTTCATGTACAACAACCTCGTGCATGGCGAGGATTTGGGCCACCATATTGTGCACTTGGTCGTCGTCCATCGCCATAACGGCGAGTTCGAGACTTTCTGCTTTGCACGCATCTTGAACCTGTTTCATGTCGATTCGGAATTGCAGAAAGTGTTTGCGCAGTGAATCCGGCATGTCGGTCAGCTCAAGCTGCGCGAGGTGTGCCACGTGCTTGCTGCATAGCCATTTTCGTTCCCCGATATTCTCATTCGCGAGCGCGCCGACGGCTTTGCTAAAGTTATTCAACGCGTAAAATGCTGACATTGTCGCCACCTCCTGAAGCAAATGATGGTAGCAAAGATTTTCATCGTCAGTGCGCCAGCGCACAAAAGGATTCGCTGTGTGACGAGAGTGCGGTAGTGGCGTCTACATGAGACTCATGCGGTTCTGTCTGCCGCATGACTGTCGCGCGAACCATGTCAACTCAAATGCTTAACAGGTAGTTGGCAGGGTTGCAAAATAGAAAAGGGCCCAAGATTTCTCCTGAGCCCTTCTTGATGAAACTGGTAGGCCGTGCGGGATTCGAACCTGCGACCAACGGATTAAAAGTCCAAGCCAGTTGACGCCCGATGCTTTCCAATTTGAAGAAATGTAACGTCTTTTTTTCTCCGCACTTTGGTTCTCGTTTTATACCGATGTAAACCCGAAGTTTTTTCTTTCTGGTTTACAACCGATCACAAATAACTTGAAACAAAACAACGGCCTCCTGGTTTGGGCACCGAGCGGATCACGAAGTGCGCCAGCCTGCGCGCCAAGTGGCCAGTCTGGCCCCTCGACAAAACCGACCCCGGACCAAAATCGCCCCCGCTACGCACCGACCGCCCCGCCGACATGGGGTAGTGACACCCGCACCCAAACGACGCCGAGTCGGTGCCTCCTGGGCCAGCAGCGGGCCAAAACGCACCCGCCGCCGAACCGCCACTCGCGAACTTCTACTGCGGCACTGCTTGTTGCACCGGCATCGCTCCTTTCAGTATTATCGATGCGCTGTTTGCTGCGTCCTGCAGACTCCTAGTAGACAAATGTGCGTACCGCTGGGTCACTTTTGCGTCACTGTGGCCAAGTATCGTTTGCACCTCATAGAGCGTCCTGCCAGAATTTACCAAGAAGCTCGCGTATTGGTGCCTGAGGTCGTGAATGCGTAGGTGTTCCAGCCCAGCCAGCTTGCGAATGCGTGCCCACGATTTTGCAATAGTCGTGTACGGTAAGCCCTCCGTTTTGGGACTCGGAAAAAGATACCGAGACTCTGCATTCTGATTTAGCTGCTCCAGGATCTCCAAGCCCGTATCAGGAATGGGCACTGCGCGCACACGCCGAGATTTGCTATTGCTAGCCGGAATTCGCCAAATACGGTTAGTCCGGTCAATGTCCTTCCACTCAGCCTTCAGCGCTTCGCCACACCTGGCCCCAGTACTTAGCAGCCAGATGCATATGCGCGCTACGGTTAGATTGTCATGCGTGGTCAACACTTTCATCAAGCGTTGTAATTCCTCCGGGTTAAGGTAATTTTCAATCTTATTTTCTTCAGCGAACATTGGGAAGCGAGCTGCTACGTTCTTGTCGATGATGCCAAGCGAAAGGGCATAAAACAGCAAAGCGCGAATCAGTTTCATATGATGATTTGCACTCGCCGGTGATAACTCTTCGTCCAGCAAGCTTGTATGAAACCTGATTAGTTGTTCGCGTGTAATTTCATTCAGACGCTTATTGCCGAACGCCTCAAGTAACCGACGACTGAGTTCAACGTCGCGGGTCCAACTGCGTTTGCGGTGCTTGATGAAATTCAAGAATGTGCCATCCCAGAACTGTTGGAGGGTGGGTATTTCCTGACGGGCACGTTCGGCACCACGTGGATCAGCGCCCAGTGAAATTTCAGCCTTCACCTTCTTTGCCAGCTTTCTTGCGGTGTTCAAATCGATGTCCGACATCTTGCCAATGTGATGGTGCCGGGTGATGCCATTTGGATCGGTATATCGGAAGTACGCGGTACCGGTCCCTTGATTCGAGGCGCGTACCTCGATGTAAAGACCTTTGATGTCATCGCTGCAATACTCGATGCGGGTTTTCCCTTCCGGACAGTGTAAGTGCTTACTTACGAATTCTTGACTCAGACTTATTACAGGCATGGTGGCCCCTTTAGTAGTGGATGTTTAGATGCAGATCGGTTCGGGAGAATTTTCATAAATACTTTCGAGTAAAAAAGTGATGTTGCTTGGTGACCGATTCACAATGCATTGGTACTGGCTTGTGCAAGACACTCAGCACAGCGGCCATTGAGCTAGCACACGTAGACGGGCAAGCCTTACGTCGCTATTCACAAGGTATGGGAACGGTTGCGCAAGAACGCATCAATGCCGCATTTTCGGATTCATGATTTGCGGCACCAGTACGCGACGTTTCTTATGAACAGCGGTAGAAGCCTGTTTGAAGTACAGCAAATTCTTGGGCACGCGGATGCTTCCATGGCGATTACAGCTCGCTATGCCCGCCTTAATTCCGAGTCAATGCAATCCTTTCCTGTTGGTGTTGACGCCGGATGAAAATTGAGCAGTTTTTGAGGGTTGTGCCGGACGAAAATTGACCAGGGTGTTCAATCACCTGCTTATTCATTAGGCAGGAGTCGAGGTGATCACCATGGACATGTTGGGCAAGGTCAGGCGCATGAAGATGCGCGACAAGCTTTCGATCAGTGAGATTGCAAAGCGAACGGGATTGGCGCGGAACACGATACGGGTTTGGCTTCTGGCGCCTGGAGAGGCGATACCGAAGTACGAGCGACGGCGGGATGTGCACAAGCTGTCGGCCTTTGAGGAGAGCCTTGCGATGGCGCTCAAGGCGGATCGGTTGCGGCACAAGGACTCGCGGCGCACAGCACGCGCGCTGTTTCAGCAGATAACGGCACAGGGCTATCGCGGTGGGTATACCGGAGTGACCGACTTTGTTCGTGCCTGGCGTGAGACGTCTGGCAAGGGCATCAAGGCGTTTGTGCCGCTTTATTTTGAGAACGGCGAGGCGTTCCAGTTTGACTGGAGTGATGAAGGCATGCTGGTGGGC
>JBBQFL010000025.1:0-65168 GCA_038321965.1 Burkholderiales bacterium
CGTGTTGGTCAACATCCTGCGTCGAAGGTCGATGAACTGACACCACGGCGGTGGAAGCAGCTGTTTGCGGCGAATCCGCTGCGCTCCGATCTATACGGCGTCGGCCGGTAACGCAATAACGTCGGTGGGTTACCGGTTACCACGAAATCACCTAAATCTTCATCGTTCAGCGGGTTAGTCTTACCCAAATTACGTCCCGGCTTCAACTGGTAGTACCAAACCTTCCTC
The DNA here is from genome assembly GCA_038321965.1 of Burkholderiales bacterium. Classification (GTDB taxonomy): domain Bacteria; phylum Pseudomonadota; class Gammaproteobacteria; order Burkholderiales; family Usitatibacteraceae; genus UKL13-2. Next base: position 229 of record JBBQFL010000025.1, read on the forward strand.
GTCTTGCTGCCTTTGTCGAAAAACAGCACCACCGTCTTCACGCCCGCGCCCTGAAACGTGCCGCCGGGGCAATCGAGCACGGTGTGCAGGTTGCAGCTTTCCAATAGCAGCTTGCGCAAACTCACCGAGGCGTTGTCGGTGTTGGACAGAAACGTGTTCTTAATGACGATGCCCGCGCGCCCGCCAGCTTTCAGCATCTTGATGAAGTGCTGCAGGAACAGGAACGCGGTCTCGCCCGTCTTGATGGGGAAGTTCTGCTGCACTTCCTTGCGTTCCTTGCCGCCGAAGGGCGGGTTGGCGAGGATGACATCGACGCGGTCTTTTTCCTGTATGTCGTTGACGTTTTCGCCCAGCGTGTTGGTGTGGATGATGTTGGGCGCTTCGATGCCATGCAGGATCATGTTCATGATGGCGATCACGTAGGCGAGGCTTTTCTTTTCCTTGCCGTAGAAGGTGCGCTCCTGCAGGGTTTTCAGGTCCTTGGTCGTGAGGTTCTTGTTGTCCTTCAGGTAATCGTAGGCCTCGCACAGGAAGCCCGCCGAGCCGACGGCGCCGTCATAGACCTTCTCACCGATCTTCGGCTTCACGACCTGAATCATGGCGCGGATCAGCGGGCGCGGCGTGTAGTATTCTCCACCGTTACGGCCCGCGTTGCCCATGTTCTTGATCTTGGCTTCGTACAGATGCGAAAGCTCGTGCTTCTCGGCTTGCGAATTGAATCTGAGTGTATCGACGATCTCCAGCACTTCGCGCAAGGAATAGCCGCTCTGGAATTTGCTTTTGATCTCGCCGAAAATTTCGCCGATCTTGTATTCGATGGTATCCGGGCCGGAGGCGCGCTGCTTGAAGCTGCGCAGATAGGGGAATAGTTTGGCGTCGACGAATTCGGTCAGGTCGTTGCCGGTGCGCGCGGTGTGGTGGTCAATCTTGCCGTCTGCCGTTTTCGGCACAGCCCATTTTTCCCAGCGATATTCGCCCTCGATGATGGGTTTGTATTTCTTGCTTTCGAGCTCGGCCTCTATCGCCTTTTCGGTTTCGAGCGCGTCCAGATATTTCAGGAACAGCACCCACGAGGTCTGCTCGGTGTAATCGAGCTCGGTGGTGCAGCCGGCTTCTTTCCAGACGATGTTGTCGATATTTTTAAAGGCTTGTTCGAACATGGAGGGGGGGTTGGCCGGTTGCGGTGTTTGGGTTTCGCGTTTTAGTTCTTCTCCCTGGGGAGAAGGGTTGGGATGAGGGGTAGGTGGTTGGGGAGTTGGGAAAGTCCCGACAGCTACCCCCTCTCCCTCTATCCCTCTCCCACGAGGGGAGAGGGAGGAAATGCGGACGGTGCCCGTTGGAATTCTGTTATTGCCAACGCGTTGCGCCATGTGCGGCCTAGCCATTTTAGGCTACCGCTGCACCGGTTCCACGAACCACTTATCCCCGCACCGCCGCCTCAAGCAACGTCAGCGTCTGACTTTGCGTATCCAGCCGTGCATTGATACCGATTGGAATGGTGAACTGATGCGGAATATGTCCGAACGAATAGCCGCTGACGGCGGGAATGGGCAACGAGGCGAAATGATCGTCGAGCACCTCTTCAAGCGTCAGTGAAGCATCGTTGTCGGTGGCGCGGCTTCGTGTGAATACGCCGAGCATGATGCCTGCGGCGTGTTTGAGTCCATCGCGCTCGCCGCGATTGCCAACGCTTTGCTGTAGCTGGGTGAGCATGCGGTCGATGCGGTAGGGGGGCTCACGAACATCTTCCAAAAAGACGAGGTGTTTTTCAATCTCCGCTGCATACGGCGTGCCAATCAAGGCGCTGAGCACGCTCAAATTGCCTCCGACCAACGGGCCTTCGGCAACGCCGTGTTTGAACGTCCGCAATTTGAATTCTGTTTGTGCCTCGGTCTTGCGTTCGTTCTCGATCGACATATTGATTTCGGTCTGTGGCCGCGGCGACATCAGCACGGCCTGCATTTGTGCGACCGTGTAATCGGTCGGCGTCGATGGCGCGACCGGTCCGTGAAACGTTACCAGTCTGGTCTTGCGATAAATGGCCAAATGCAGCGCGGTGATGTCGGAGTAGCCAACGAGAACTTTCGGATTCGCACGAATTAGGTCGTAGCGAAGTGAGGGTAAGAGCGCGCTGCAGCCGGAGCCGCCTCGTGCCGCCCAAATGGCTTTCACGTCCTTATCGAGAAACATGCCATGGAGGTCATCAATGCGTTGTGCGACGGTGCCCGCATATCCGCCACGTGTGGCGTGAATGTTGGCGCCGACTTTCACTTTGAATCCGTAGGACTCCAGATTCTTCACACCCTTTTCGATCAGCGCGTCTTCCATGACGCCGCTTGGCGCGATCAACCCAACCAGATCGCCTTGCTTGAGCATGGCGGGCTTGATAAGTTGGCGGGGCACTGAGGATGAGAGGGCCGATTGCGCGCGACCCGCGTGCGCAAATGTGTTAGCAGACGCAACTGTCAGCGCAAGCCACTTGCCAAAATGTCGCCGGTTCATTTTCTGTTTACTGTTTGCGTTGAGCTTCGCGATAAAAAAATGCAGGGCGATTGGAAGCGCCCTGCATTTTTCTGCCATCCCCCTTGCTGGCTGGATGGAGTACGTTGGCTACAGTTAGAAGCGATAGGTGACGCGCGCTGTAAAGGCGCGGCCACGTGGATCGGCGACACGCGGATCCCAGCCAGCGCCCGCCGCAAAATCGACGTTATGCGCTGTAAACGGCGGATAGGTGTTCAGCAGATTTTTTATGCCGCCCGAGATGGTCAGGTTCTTGAACCCCGTGTAGGTTGCTGACGCGTTGTAGACGATATAGGCCTTGACGTACGGATTAAATCCCGGTGGCACAACACCTGCTGGAATTTCGTCCAGATAGCCAGCGGTGTAGCTCTGGGAAAACGTGCCGCTCCATGGACCTTCGGTGTATGTGAACCGCGCTTGATGTTTCCAGCGCACAAACAAGTCGCGTGAATTGTAGCGGCCTACGGTCTCAGTAAAGACCTGATTGGCAAAAATTCTCGAACGAAAACTATCGATATAGGTGCCATCAATGCTGGCATTCCATTTGCCTGATCCCAGCTTGCCGTTGGCTTGCCAATTCACGTCGACGCCATGGGTGATATCCCCTTCTGCGTTGACGAAGCCGGCACGAATATAACCACCGGGGCCATCAAGGCGACCGTCGGACCCACGCACCAGGTTCTCAGGGAAGGTATTGAAGTTGGCGATGACCTGTTGGGGCGTCAATTCGTAAATACGGTCGTTGCGCTTGATTTCCCAGACGTCTACGCTCGCTGTCATCCAATCGAGCGGTGCTAGAACCATGCCAACCGTGTACTGCTTGGATTTCTCCGGGGTCAGGCTTGTGTTTCCGCCGGAACGCGCATTCGGTCTAATCGCGCAAACGGAAAGGTCGGTTGGCGCGAGTGGACACAGGATCGGGTCGGCAATGTTGCCGGGTACGGGTCCCTCCCCGGTCGCGCCGAAGAGTTGAAAGAAGCTGGGCGCGCGGAAACCGGTGTTGTAGGAACCGCGGAATAGAAGGTCTTTCGTCGGCGTGAACTTGAATGACACTTTCGGATTCGTCGTGCCGCCAAAATCGCTGTAGCGGTCGTGACGAACCGCGAATGACATCTCAAGCTCCTTAAATATGGGTACCGCAGCCTCCGCGAAGATGGCCCTGATGTCCCGCGAGACTTTCGGAAATTCAGCATCAAATGGCGCGTCGCGGATGACTTCCGTGGTCACCTGATCGTTGCGGAATTTATAGCTCTCTTTGCGCACATCAAAACCGGCAGCGACCGCCAGCGGGCCTGCGGGCAACGCCATCAACTCACCCGAGACTGCGCCGTCGAACTGCGTGAGCGTCGCCTCACCGCCAAACAGAGATGTGCCGCTCGCCTTGGCGCCATTAATCAGCGCCTGCGCCGCCGCCGTTTGGGACTGGCCAGGCAGCAACCAGGGATTGATCAGCCCGGTCGCCAGCGCCGTATTGAAGCCTGCTACGCCGTTGCGGTCCGTATTGCGCATGTAACCGTCACCCAGTACAGAATTTGCCTTGTTGCCTGCTGACGAAATACCGAGCTTGTAGTCCCATGTCCCAATCAGCCCCTCCATGCCAAGCAAATAACGATATGCATCAGAAACGGAGTCAATGGTCCGCCTTCCGCAATCTGTGCAGCGCCAACGGTAAGCAATCGGCTTGGTGGGGTCAAACTTCGGAATGAAGGCACTCAGGTCTTGATAGAAAGGCCCGCCAACTGGATAAGCGTTTCCCGCCGCGATACTGGTGGTCACCTGGCTTTGTTCGTACTGCTTTTCCGATTTGCTGCGCGAGGCGACGACTTCAAAAAAAGCCGTGTGCTGTGGTGCAACTTGAAAAGTTGCCCTCGACACCAGATTGGTGCGCTCGACGGGCTGAATGAGAATTGCCTGGCCGGTGTAGTCAAATGCGCAAGCGTTGCGGAATCCGGGACTGCCCCACAACAGAAACTGGTATTGCGACATTTGCGATCCCGTATCGCATTTGCCCTGAAAGCTCAGCAAGTTGGCGCGATTGTAAGTCTGCGTGCCGGTGCCAAGATTTGGCGTCGTGTAAGTCGAACCAATGGCCGTACCTGCGCCGCCAGTCTGGGTTGCAAAAGGCGTACCAGTCGTATCCGGCGACAGCCCGCGATCAGGCTGGAAACCATTGCTAAATCGCCGCTGACTACCGGCAAGTTTTTCCTGCTTGTCAAAGGTGACGCTCGCCATGACGTTGAAACGATTCTTCGCAAGGTCTCCCCAGCCGGCAAGGATTGACCCGCGATTGATATTGCCGCCGCCGTCGTTGGTAATATCAGTAAAGGCCGTCAACTCAACGCCGCCGTAGTCCTTACGCAAAATAAAATTGATGACGCCGCCGATCGCGTCTGTCCCGTAAATAGCAGAGGCACCATCCTTAAGCACCTCGACCCGCTCGACTGCCGCCAAGGGAATGGAGTTCAAATCGACCGCATTGCCTTTGGCACCATGAGTCGAAACACGCCGGCCGTTCAGCAGCACGAGCGTGCTGGATGCGCCGAGGCCGCGCAGGTTGGCGCTGGTATTGCCGTTGTTGTTGCGGTCAGTAGTACCCAGCTGGATGCCGGTATTGGAAGAAAGATTATCGGCGCCGGTACCGTTAGCTGAGATCGACGCCAGCAATTGTTCGGCGCTGGTGATACCGGCACGCTCAATGTCTTGTCGGGTAATAACCTGAATGGGAAGTGCGCCTTCATCCTGAACGCGTTTGATGCTGCTGCCAGTGACTTCGACTTTTTGTAATTTTTGAGTCTCTGGCGTTGACGGTGGGCTCGTTTGCTGCGCAGCAGCTGGAGCCGCAATGCAGATGAGTGAGATAACCTGAGCTAGCTTTCTTAATTTCATGGCGCGTTCTCCCTGTCTATACGTTGAATGATTTTCCCAGCACGAGGAGCGCATACCGGAGTGTCGCTTCACCTGCGCCGATATCCCGCGCAAGTCATGCAACAACGGGGCTCTCCCCAACATCGCTTGCCACCAGTTAGCCAAGGGACGTTAATACCAATAAACTACCACTGTGCTACTTTGCTACCGGTTTCGGATAAATGCAATAACTCGTGGCAGTTATTGGTATGTTTACAACAGAATCCGCGCGAATTTGAACCAGGCAACTAACGCGCATCCGATTTCCTTCCACTTTCTGCAGGCTTCGACATGTTCCGACTTTCTCTCCTCGCCAGTTCATTGCTGCTTCTTGGCGCATGCGCTTCACCAGCCACCGTCCAGTCAGTCAGACCGGTTGCTGTCGGCTTACCAGCGTCTGTCCTCAGCATGCTGGCCACCGCCAATATCCCGACCGACGCGGTTGGCGCCGTGGTGATACGTGCCGCCGATGGGGCGACCATCCTCGCGCACCGGCCCGAAGCGAGCATGCAACCGGCATCGACACTCAAGACCTTGACCTCCATCGTCGGCCTGGAAAAGCTCGGGCCGACTTATCGCGGCCGCACCGAGCTGCGCAGCGGCGGTGAACTTGTCAGTGTGGGAGGTAATGGCGATTTGACCCTGCGCGGCGATCTGGTGCTGCGCGGACTGGGCAACCCTGATTTCGATTGGGAGGCTTTCCAGCGGATGCTGCAAACGTTACGGCACAAAGGAATTTCTGAAATCACGGGTGACCTTGTATTGGATCGGCAGTGGTTTCAACCTTCGCGTCCTGATTTAGGTGTGCCGCCGTTCGACGAAACACCCGAGTTTCGTTACAACGTGATTCCGGATGCACTCCTGCTCAATTCCAACCTGTTGCAGCTGGATTTCGAGTCCGGCGACCAGGAAAAGACCTTGGGGATGCGCGTCGGCGTGACGCCAAAACTCGAAAACGTCAGTGTGGTCTCGAACATGAAGTTTATCGAACGCGCCTGCGACAAATGGGAGGATGGCTGGATACTGCCCACCGTCAGCCGTAGTGACGATGGCAGCATTCGCGTCGAGTTGCACGGAGAGTTTCCGAAAAAATGTTCGGCTTCGACCAGCATCAACGTGCTTGATCGCGTCGATTTTGCCGACCGCCTGTTTCGCTCGCTATGGCGAAATCTGGGCGGAACGTTTAACGGCAAGGTGCGGGAGAGCATGGTGGGCGATGCCTCGCCAATCGGCATGCGTTTACTTGCACAACATCAGTCACGCACGCTGGCCGAAGTCACGCGCGACATCAACAAGCGCAGCGACAATCCGATGACGCGGCTCCTTTACCTGAGCCTTGGCGCGCAATCGCCGGCTAAAAACGCAATCACGACTGCCGCGCGTGCAGATATGGCGGTGCGGCTGTGGCTTAATCAACACGGCATCGATGACGCCGGGCTGGTACTGGACAACGGCTCGGGACTATCCAGAAGCGAGCGCATTCGCCCTGCGCAACTGGCCGCCGTGCTCAAGGCCGCATACCAAAGCGATTGGTCGCCGGAGTTCATGGCGAGCCTGCCGATCGTCGCCATCGACGGTGGGATGCGCAATCGCCTGCGCGACAGCCCCGCAGCGGGACACGCGCGCATCAAGACTGGGTCGTTGCGCGATGTCGCCGCCGTGGCGGGCTTTGTGCCTGACGCTAACAATGAGATTTGTATCGTCGTGGTAATGATTAACCATCCGCTGGCGACAGGCGCGGTGACGCGACCGATTCTGGATTCGCTGCTCGATTGGGTGGCGCGCAATCCTGCTTTGGATGCACGAGCAAAATAATTGCAGATCGCCTATTGGCGGGACTTTGCGAGCACTTTCACCTGGAAAGGCTCGCCGATGCTGGGGTTTTTACCCTATACCGGTCAGACTCAGCGCATCGTTGGTGGCGGTTTCGTCTTGGTCAGAGTATGCGGATGTACTCGGCACGCACCTTGTCTCGGTCACCGTGATCAAAATGCCACCATTCGCTGCTGATTCCCTTGAAGCCGCCATGCGTCATCGCATCGCGCAGCAATTGGCGGTTTGCGAGTTGCGCTTCCGTCAATTCGCTCTGGGCTAGCAAGGTGGCTTCGAGCGCCGGATGAGAGCGTTCGGTCAAATCGTCGAACGGTGTGCCCATGTCAAGCTCCAGGCCTTCCCTGTCCACGAGCGTGATGTCCACCGCCATGCCAAACGAATGAATTGAACCGCGCACAGGATTGGCAAGATAAGCCAGCAGGTCGGTGCCCTGCAGGGTTTCCCAGAGCTGTTCCTGCACGCGTTGCGGCCGCAACGCATCCAGCACCAGTAATCCCAGATCGCGTCGCTTCGCCGCGAGCCACGCCACGGACCTTTCCAGCCCCTCGGCGGCGTGCCGATGTAGCCACGCGCAATCGATGGGTGAATATAGATCGCGACCGACAAAATTATTGGCGCTGGCGTATCGAAGCTCGACACTGATGCCGGTGATCGTCTTGAGCGGCCGGAAATCCGGATTGCCCTCGATGGATTCAATCGACTGGGTTCGACTCACGACGACAGACGATTCAGCGTAACGGTTTGTTGCGAAGTGCGGCCAAAATATTGTTGATCCGACCGGCACTGGTCGCGTCCAATCTCGGTTCGGCTGCCACTTCACCGACGATTCGCTCAATGTCCGCATTGGTCACCGTCACTGATTGGCGCGCCTCGATGGCCGCCTTCATGGCGCGCAGTTTGAGGTCGCGCCGTGCCGCTTGAAATGCGGATGGAGACTCAAGATCCAGTGCCGCTTCCAGTTGCAGGATTTGCGCTGCAGCAGCTTCCTGTCGTTCTTCTTCCAGCTCCTCATCAACTTCCGCATCGTCCTTGTTTTGGGCTGCTGCCAGACGGGCGCTCAGGGCTTTTTCCCACACCGGTGGGAGCGGCGCGATTGCCGCCCAGCGCGCCGTCACGTCGTCAGGCACTGTGGCAGTCTCAATCTCGACGCAGATGGCGCGCTTGGCATCCAGCGCATCACAGATGCCGTGCCAACCGCGTTTGGCGCTCCCCGCGATGAATTGTTGCGCGGCGTCTCGGGCAGCACGGAATTTTGCCTCCAGCTTGGCGGCTTCAGCGCGTGGCGCGTCACCACATTTTCGCCATGCCGAATCCACATCCGATACGGTTCGCTTGATTTCTGCCGGCGGCGTTTGCGCATTCAACGTCGCAAGTTTGGCGATCAGCTCTTCTCGCGCGGTTTGATTGCCTTTGAACTCCGCATCGCGAGCAGCATGCGCCGCGTCGCGCTGTGTGAAGACGGCATCGGTGGCAGCTTTGAATTCCGTCCACAGCGCATTCTCGACCTGGCGCATTAGTGGAAGTGACTTGGCGTGTGCCTGCCATTCGGTCTGCAATTCGCGCACCTTGGTGATGACCTCGCGGTTCTTTGTATCTGCTGCCAGTGCCTTGGCGCGCGATATCAACTTTTCGCGTTCGAGTTGTGCCACACGCCGTGCTTCCGTCAACGGCGCCTCCAGACGCGCCAAGCTGGCTTTCATGCGTGCAGCGAGTGCTGTCTGTGCTTTGTGGGGAACCGTGTGTTCCACCGGCCCGCATTTGCGCCACTCGGTTTGAAAATTCTCTATCGTCTTGGCGAGCAGGCGCAAGTCGATTGCGGGAGCGGGGACTGCGGTCGAATCGACCGGTGTGTTCACATCAGCGAGGGAAACTGCGTCCAACCCATCGAGCAAGGCATTGCGTGTAGCAAGATTTTCCTGCCGTACTGCTTTTAGCTTCGCCAGGTGCACTGCCACCGGCACATATGCCGACTTCAGCGCTGTATCAAAGCGCTGCCATAACGGGCGGCTGGTGGCAGCAGCCAGCTTGTCCAGCTCTTTCCAGCGATTGCGCAGGCTCTCAATGGCATCGGCATGCTGCTTGATTGCAACTTTCTCAGCAGTGCTGGCTTTGGCCAACGCTTCAGCTTCAGCGACGAGATCGTCGCGTACCCTTCCACCGCCCCAGTGCTGCCAACCCTTGAGTCGCGCCGTCTCCGCTTGCAACGTTTCAAGTCGGGTCTGCAGTGAAGTGGTCAGGGCGGCGCCTTTCGCGCTGTTGAAGGCTTCATCTATGGCGGTGAGAATTTTTGTCGCTTCGGCGAGATGACCGCCGACAAGTGCGGCCTCTGCACGCTCAACGAGTCCGCCGACGACTGCCGACAAGGCGTCGTTGCGTGCCTGCTTGGCTGCATTGCTTTCTACTTTGGCGTGTTGCCTGGCCTCGACGCTGCGCGCCTGCCGTGCTTCTAATTTTTCTGACTGCCATTGGGTAAATCGCGCATCGAGGATTGATGCAATTTGCGCATCTGCCACTGGTGGCAGCGCGCGCCAGCGGGCGGATGGCGACGGTGGCTTTGGCGATGCAACCGATTCAGCCGCCGGGGTGTTTGCGGTCGATTCGGTCAGCGCGGGGGACGGGGCGGACTCGTTCGGCGACGTGGAGTCTGCGCTGGGTTTTTCCGTTGCTGCGGGCGCGGCCGGTTGTTGAAGCTCTTCAAGCAATGCGAGTCGGATGTCGACGACGTTAGCCAGTTGCAATGCTTGCTGCAGCTCTACCGATTTGGCCTCGATTTGCGGTGCGGTCGCGATCGACGGAGCAATCGGCGCACTCGCAATGACTGCATCGACGATGGCACGCGTATAGGCGAACTGCGAGCGCTCCTGCGACCCCTTGGCGATGTCGCCGCAAAGCGCCAGCAGGAGTGCCAGCGCAGGCTCGGCCTCCGCCAGCCAGCGCTTGGCCTGTAGCTGCTGCTCACCACGCTCGCGGGTGAGCGCGGAAAGTCTTGTCCACAGCGCTTGATAGCTGTCGATCTGTTTCTGTTCCAATAAACTCTTGTCCAACGCGCCCCAGGCGCGATCAAGTTCGACGAGACGATTGGCCGGGATCGAAGCATCATGCATGAGCACGGAGGCCGTTTCGATCAGTTTCGCCGCCGTCACTGCAGCCAGCCGCCGATTGACCAACGATTCGTGGCGCTGCTTGGCAATGCGGTGAACGCGCCGGTCGTGATCGCGGAATTCGCGTTCGGCACGTTTGAGGGCATCCTCGCTCACCAGCGCTTCGACCGCCGCGTGTTTGATATCGATGAGTGGTGATTCTTTCGCGATGGCGAGCAACGCGGCGTCATCGCCGATTGCGGTTTGCAATTTACTTTCCCACGCGGCCTTGTCGGCTAATTGTGCGGCTACTTGCGCTGCCGACGGCACCGACGGCTGCTTCGGTGCGGGTGTGGGCGGGGTTGCGGGTTCGTTCTTCTTGAAAATCTTGCTAAGCATGGGTTTGGCTGAAACAGGCAAAGTAGGAACGCGCATTGTGACATTTATCGGGCGGACGTTCTCGCAAGTGTATTGCTTTCAATGCATGCGGATTTCGGCGTTGCACGGGTAAAAGCAAAAGTCCTTATCCAGCTTGCCTTTTCGAGCATAAAGGGACTGCAAGCCGCACCGGTACTAGTGTTTTCACGTTTGAAAATTGCGCAGAATAACCAACAATGAAATCTGTATCGACGCGGCAAAGGACATGGACACTAGCCGCACGGAGTATCGGCGTTCTCGGGTCATTTCAGTGCCTACCCAGTCCGACAGCACCGCAATCAAGCCTTCGCTCCAAATCCCGCTTTTCACGCCCCTGCGTGCTCGTTCGCCACTCGAGTTTGTCAATGGACCCGCCGAACTGCCTGAGTTTGTTGAGCGCTGGCACAAAATTTTGCCGCGCTGAGTTTCGTAAAAAGAATAAACCAGCAAATTTGCGGGAAACCGCTTTGTTAAGGTCGAATATGAAAACCTACGCGGATATGTCTGGCAAACACCGAGCCGCGGGGAGTCTTCGCCGTCTCAAAATGCATCGTCCCACGACACACTGAGCTTGATGGCACTATTGATCAAGCCAACCATGCTGTAAGTCTGCGGAAAATTCCCCCAGAGTTCGCGGAGCTCCGGATCAATATCTTCGGACAGCAAACCAAGGTGATTCCTCATAGCCAGAAGCTTTTCAAAAAGTGCTCGCGCTTCCTCACGCCTGCCAAGCGTGACCAAAGCATCGACATACCAGAAGGTGCAGACGGTAAATGCGTTCGCCGGGACGCCGAAATCATCTCGTTCCTTATAACGAAGTATGAAATCGCCGCGTCGCAGATCGCTCTCAATTGCTAAGACCGTGCTGGCAAACCGAGGGTCATCCGCCTTTAGAAATCCAAGCTCGACAAGAAGCAACAAACTTGCGTCTAGCGCTTGGCCTTCAAACGTGGACACAAAGCTGTTTCGATCGCTTGACCACGCCCGCCTGCTGATTACGTTGTGGATCTTTTCCGCTTCTTCTTTCCAGGTGTGAGCACAATCGGAAATCTGCAGACGATTCGCAATCTTGGCGAGTCGATCACAAGCGGCCCAACACATGATGCTTGAATAGGTATGGACGTGAGCGGAGCCGCGCAACTCCCATGGCCCGGCATCGGGTGTGGCATGCAATTGAATCGCAAGTCTGCCAAGAGACTCCAGTCGCCGGAACAATCCTTCGGTTCCCACGGAGTCGAGGCGACGGTCAAAAAATGCATGGGTGGCCGCGACGATAACGGACCCGTACACATCATGTTGCTCCTGCAAGTAAGCCTGATTTCCGACGCGGACGGGCCCCATGCCAAGATAGCCCTGCAAAGTGTCGACAATCCTTTCCTCCAGATCAGGATTTCCGCTGATCCGGTAAACTGGCTGCAACCTTGCTTCTGCATGCGCGGCGACGTTGATAACGTAGCCGAGAAAGCGTTCCATGGTCCTGGTCGCGTTGAGGTTGTTGAGCGCATGCACGACAAAATAGGCATCGCGCAGCCAGCAAAAACGGTAATCCCAGTTTCGGCCGCTATTCGCATGCTCCGGAATTGAAGTTGTAGGTGCAGCAATGATTGCACCGGTATCGTCGCAAGAAGCAAGTTTGAGAGTGATTGCCGCCCGGAAGACATCGTCCTGCCACTCGAAGGGGATTGATAGTCCACGAATCCAGGTGCGCCAGTAATCTGCAGTGCTCTCCTGAAAATGCCGCGCAGTCTCAGCCGGCGAGCCACGGAATGTCTCGTCCGGCCCCATCAGGAAGTTGAGCCCCTCAGTCAAGATGAAAGACGTCTCTTCCAGGACTGCGGTGATCGAGCAATCCGTCGTCAGGCGCATAACATTCGTCTCGGCGACGAATCGAATGTGATTCGAGCCAAAAGTCACAGCCGGGCGCCGAGCGCCATAATCCTCGGATGGCCGAACGAGAACACGAATCCTTGGGCTGCCCGAAAGTGGCCGCACAATTCGAACCAGCTGGGCCGGGCAAAAGAGTCGCCCGTACTGGCGAAATCTAGGCGCAAAGTCGATAATCTCGACCGCACCCCCTTGGTCATCAAAAAGTCTTGTGATCAGAATCGCCGAGTGTTCCAGATAGTGCTGCTCGGTACCTGCTAGCCCGCTGAGTTCTATCCGCATGAAACCGTGGCCAGCAGGGTCGGCGGGCTCGTTCTGCAATAAGGAACAAAACACCGGGTCAGCGTCGAAGCGCGGGAGGCAGCACCACTTGATTTCACTTTTTGCGTCGATCAGGGCGCAGATGCTGGAGTTTCCGACGATACCGAGCTGAAGATTATTCATTGTTGTCGTCTCAATTCGGTACTGTTTGCCGTCTCACAGAAGCGAGAAGCCATCGAATGACCGCGTCAGTATCGCGAAGCCGCAAGCCAGCGCAAGTTGGACCATCCCCGACCTTGACCGAGAGGCCACCAAGACGATTGACCAGATCAAATCCGAATTCATCGGTAAGATCGTCTCCAAAGAAAACAGGAACACGATTCTTGAACGGCTTCTCGGCCATGAATTCTGCGATCGCGGTCCCCTTGTTCTTGCCACTAAGTTTCAGCTCGACCACACATTTTCCAATAAGAGTCTCGAATTTGTCGCCGAGCGAAACCGCTAACGCCGACATCGTTCGCTGGGCCAAGTCGGCGAGACTCGGATCGGCACGATAATGAAGTGCAAGACTTGAGCCTTTTTCTTCAAGTAGGAACTTAGGATACTCACTGCAAAGGTTTTGCAATTCGTGCGTCGCCCCGCGAAACAGATCGGTCGGAAGTTGCTGAATATGCAACACGCCATCCGCAGTACGGCGCTCGATGCCATGCTGCCCTGCGACAGCAAGAATTGTGTGTGAGAACAACGTATCGATATCCGCGATGGATCGACCGCTAATGAGCGCAAGCGCGCCACCTGTTGCCAATGTCAATGACTCAAGTAATTCACGAACCGGCGTATCGATTTGCGTCGCCGAGGGGTGACTCGCATGGCTGACAAGTGTTCCGTCAATATCCAGAAAAATCGCACTTTTTGAACACAGTTCGGGCCGCGGCTTCGTCCATTCCGGCTCCACCGCATGGTCCGCATTCGACACACCGTTATTGTTGCTATGCATTTGAATTAAATTCCCCTTACGCTCGACGCAGCGCAGTTACGCCTACGATTGGACGTGAGTCAACGGCAAGACGGCGCCGATTTCGCATTCGGGCGGCGTCCAGCAGCATCCGGCCTGCCCAGCGGTAGACGTTGAACTCCTGCAACATCGCGCGCATGCTGCGCATCCGCGCGCGCTGCTCCTCGGCTGACATTGTCAGTGCACTGCGAACGGCTTGAGCGCACTCTTCGGTGTCATACGGATTGACGACTAGTGCCTCCGGCATTTCGCGTGCCGCACCGGCAAATTGCGAAAGGACCAACACGCCACGTTCGTCTTCGCGAGACGCGACAAACTCTTTGGCGACGAGATTCATGCCATCGTGCAAACTCGATACGAAGCAGAAGTCGGCCGCACGATAGTGGGCGTAGACCCGCTCGGCCTCATGGTGTTCGATCTTCAAAACAATTGGCGCGCAAGCAGCAGAAGGGAAGCGACTGTTGATTCGTTGTGCAGCCGCCCTGACGCGTGCATCGAAGTTTTGGTACTCGTCGATACTGGCACGGCTTGGTGCGGCAATTTGCACAAATGCAAGCTTTCCGATCCATTGCGGCTCAAGTTCCAGCAAACGCTCGATGGCGGCAAAGCGCTCGAGAATTCCCTTCGTGTAATCGAGGCGGTCTACACCCACACCCATTCTTACGTCCACAGGGAGACCAAGTTCTTCACGGACGGCTCGCCGGCAATCTGAAACAGGCGGCACACTCGCGAGGCCAGCCATTGGCCACTCGATCGAGATCGGATAGCGGTGTACTTCCGTCAGCGCCCCGCCATAGGATATTGAAAAACTCTCCCGGTCTATACGTGCCTCTAAATGGCGGTCTACTGTTTCGAAGAAGTTGTTGCAGTGAAATTGTGTGTGAAAGCCGAGGATAGATGAACCCAGTAGACCATCGAGCAACTCCATTCGCCATGGGCAGATACTGAAAGCCTCCGGATTGGGCCATGGGATATGCCAAAACGTAATGATGGTGGCTTCCGGCAGTTGTTGTCGGATCATTCTTGGCAGCAACGCGAAGTGATAGTCCTGGACCAACACGATTGGATTTTTCGTGCGTGACTCGGCAACCACAGTGTCCGCAAATCGGCGATTGACTATCTTGTACTGCTCCCAGTCGGAGGCGCGAAATACTGGTCGGGTGTGAGCAATGTGGCAAAGAGGCCAAAGCCCTTCATTTGCAAATCCATAGTAGTACCCGTTTTCTTCCTCCTTGCTCAGCCAGACCCTGCGGATTTGATATGAAGGGTTTTCTGGCGGGACGTTTACGTGGTCATGCTTATCGACCACATCTCGATCGGCACTGCCGGAGCCATGAGCAATCCAGGTACCGGAGCACGCCCGCATAACCGGCTCCATGGCGGTGACCAGCCCACTTGCCGGACGTAACACTTCAATGCGATCACCCTGGCGCACGTGCATATAGGGTTCACGATTGGAGACGATGAGGATTTCGTCCCCCTTGAGGTCCTGACGCAGAATGGTGCGCAAAGTCTCAGGCACCCAGGTCATCTGCGACTCGTCGCGCATGCGGCGCTCAGTCTCCAAATCACGCACCAATGCTTCGAGGTCGCGGGCGATCGGCTTGAGATCTTTTGAACCCGGTTCCGACCATTGAGCCATGCTGCGGCCACGAATTAGTGTGGAGATGCTGGCCAACCAGCCGCGCCAAGATAGCTCCGCGATAATTACCGTGATCAGCGCGATTACCGCGCCGATGGCGGCAAACAGATACACGATATATTTTCGTGTGTCCGCGCTACGCTTTTCGACAAAACTCATGTCGTGGATGATGACGAGCTCCCCCACAGACTTGCCATCTATAAATACCGGTCGATTGGCAACGTGAAGCGCCCCGCCCGAGAAATGATGTACATGCCCGCCAACGTCGGGCGGCGTGCCGGGTGTGCGGCATCCTATTTCTTTGGGCAGAGTTACCGTTCTATAGGCAAAATTCCCTTTTGCATCGCAAAAGGCGATTGCAAAAAGCCGCTCGTCCTGAATGATGCGGCCGAAGAACGCTTCCATACGCTGCAACCGCACCTTGTCCTTGACTGGATCGGTCAAGACCTCAGCTAGGGGCTCCTGCACCGCTGTCGCAATCAACTTGGTGCGGATGTCGAGATCGCGAACGAACCACTTTAGCGTCAAGTCATCGACCAACGGCACGACTGCATATGCAATGCCGCCGAGCGTGATCATGAGCGGGATGATAAAGCGAAGTGAAAGCCGCATGAGTCAAACTCCAATTGACTCCCTTGAACGAACTATAGTTGGCGGGTCTATTGCCCGCCTTTGCCTACATATCCACGTTCATGGAACCAGCATCGGCTTAAGTCTGGTACACATTTTCTCGCTGAGTTGGCTCCTGAAGGTTGCCGACTATTCGCCGGGGTACTTAATATCAGCGCGCCTGTTCTTCGCCCAAGACGCCTCGTCATGCCCGACTGTTGCCGGCTTGTCTTCGCCGTAGCTGACGGTTTCCGCGCGATTTCCCTTCAATCCGTAAACTTCAAGCACCTTTTTAACTTCTTTGGCGCGGCGTTGACCGAGGGCCATGTTGTATTCGCGACTACCGCGTTCGTCGCAGTTGCCTTCAACGCGAATCTTGAGGTCGCGATTCTGCTCAAGGAATTTTTCCTGAGCTTGCAGTGGTGCTTGGTAATCCTTACCTACGGCACTGTTGTCAAAATCAAAGTAAACACTGCGCTGGGAGAGGATGTTATTGGGGTCCTTCCATGGGGTGCCCGCATAGGGCGCATTGGCTGCGGTCGCTGAGCGACCCGGCGGCTGAACTGAAGCCGACGTGAACGGCACAGCATTTTTTGTTGACCCTGTGACGTCAGCCTGTTTTTGTTGCGTTGTACTGCACGCAGCGGCGGCAATGACGATTATTGCAAGACTGGCAAGGTTTCTCATGTTAGGCCTCCGAATTTATGTTTTTTGAAACTAAAAATAAAATCTTCAGTCTGCTGGTGAGCGAGACTTGATTTACTGCGGGGATTAGCGATGGCGTTGCGGAACTAGTTCGATATGTGAATCATACGTCAGAAATAGTATTGTTCAAACATATATTGGGCAATAGTTTATTTCAAACGAGATCATACGGAACCGGGTCAGGAGCAATTAGACTTGGGTACGTCGCCCGACTGAAACATTTTTTTAATCGTTTAAATAAGCGAAGTTCAAAATGCCTTTGTCTTCCAATGAGCAAGAGAACCCAGAGCGTATCCACGTAGTATTGCAGCAATTCCGAATCTTGCTGCAGGCGATGAAGCGCCACTATCAGAACGTGGAGGAACAAGTAAAGCTCACTGGCGCACAAGTTTGGGCTTTGTCGGAAATAGCAACGAACCCTGATATCAGCGTAGGTGACCTTGCCAAACGATTGGCAATTCATCTCTCGACAGCCAGCAACCTTGTTCGGAAGATGGAGGAGGCTGGCGTTGTCATACGTCAGAGGACCGAAGAAGATCAGCGAGTTGTCCGGCTGCGCGCGACAAAAGCAGGTCTAACCGCTCTCAAACGCGCGCCGGTCCCGGCAATCGGCTTGTTGCAACGCGCGTTGCTCGACCTGCCTGGAAATCGCTTGATGGCCTTACAAAATGAACTGGAAACGCTCCTTACGCACGTAAAGCACAATGACCGACGCGCGCCAACAATGCCACTCGCGGACCTATGGCCTCATTTAACGGTGCCGAAAACAGCACGAACCTCAAAACCCTCCAAACACTAAGCCTGCATGGATCCACTTCGAAGTACATGTTGTCTGTGCGCGAGCCGGATGACTCACGGCGCGCGATGTGGCCCCGACTCAGAACAATCACTGCCAGTGCGATTGGACTTGGTGAACGTTTTGACTGACATCGTTGCTGAATTTCGGGCAGACCGGGTAATGCGGCTCGCGCTCTGCCACTCACCGATCTACGTGCCCCTCCGAAAACAGTGATTTGACCTTACTCCGCATGTCTATCCTCGGCTCTAACTGATACTGGCAAGCTTTCCTTGAGCCTAGAAACGGCAGTTGACGGGTCGAAATCCCGCTGCGGGCCTGTGCAGAGCCACGCTCGAGGATATCGAGCACCTCTCCGATTGGGTGAGTTTTGACTTCATAGGGGATTTTGCTTGGAAGCCGCGCCAGAGTTTGTGTTCAAGTGATTTTGTCCAAATGCGGACCAGTTGCCGCATTTGCCCGAAAACTCGCGCCAGTATTGGGTCTCGGCTATTTTTCACTGGAAACCCAGCTGCCGTTTTTAGGGTCATCAGGCGCATCTTCGCCGAACAAACCGAAAAGATCACGGAGGCTAAAAGCAGCAGTGGCACGCCTCAAAGTACATTTACGCCCCCGCGAAGCTCACCAATGTTGGTGTCTAGGCTTCCGAGCCGCCGGTATATTCGAGGAACTTTTCTGGCGCTACACGGATGGCGGCGCCCGTCGGGCAAGAGCGCACGCAAGCGGGACCGCCGGATTGGTCCTTGCACATATCGCACTTCACCGCCTTCTTGAGCAATGTTTTGTCCTTGCTCTTCTTGTGCACGCCAGGCTCTTCACCGAGACCGAACATCAGCCATGATATCAGTGACGGTTTGCTCTTCTTCGGTTCCAGTGGCGCCAACTGAATCACGCCGTATGGGCAATTGCGTTCGCAGTTGCCGCAGCCGATGCAGGTGCTGGAAATGAACACTTCGCCATTGGGTGAGCGCTTGATGGCATCAGGCGGACAATCCTTCATGCAGTGCGGATGTTCGCAATGACGGCAAGAGGTTGGCACATGAATTTGTGCGAATGTGGGGCCAGCCTCGCGATTTAGCCGCGACGTACCGTCGTGTGTTTCGGCACACGCCTTTTCACAGTTGTTGCAGCGCACGCACAACGCTTCGTCGATCAGCAATACGTCGGTCGCCTCGCCAAGCCCCTGCTGCATCAGGAATGAAATGAGGTTGCCGGAATCGGATTTCGACTCCATCGCTTGATTCATTTTGACGTGCTCCATCGACAGCGCGCTCATGCGTGCCTGGATGGTCGAGTGCGACGACATCACTTCGGT
Source organism: Burkholderiales bacterium (assembly GCA_038321965.1). Taxonomy (GTDB): domain Bacteria; phylum Pseudomonadota; class Gammaproteobacteria; order Burkholderiales; family Usitatibacteraceae; genus UKL13-2. The sequence continues at coordinate 19,210 of JBBQFL010000025.1, forward strand.
GAAGCGTTTTGCTTCGAGCATGATGACTTCGGTCGGTACAGCCGCGCGCACCGTAGCGGAACGCGGTGCATCCGATAGCAGCGCCATTTCACCGACGTAGTTGCCAGCGGCGACATAGGCGAGCACGATTTCCTTACCGGCGATCTGCTTCGATACCGTGACCGATCCGCGTCGAATTAAGTACAGTCCGTCGGCTTTGTCCCCATCGGCGAACAACACGTCGTTAGCCACATAGCGCTTGAGGGTCGCGCTTTCGACAAGATAGTCAACTTCGCTTTCCGGCAACGTATGTGACAAATACTGGCGCACGGCGCGCTTCATCTGCACAGAGTCCAGGGTCTTCCGAACCGATTCCACCGACGCGAGCAATTTCAGCATGCTGCGACGCGGCGTTTCGAGCAACAGGGTACGCAAGCCCGCGCGGATGGTTGCAGTGCGACGGCGCCCGGACAGCAAGCCCATTTCGCCAAAGAAGTCGCCCTTCTGAAGTTCGAGCTTGATCAGCTGCCCCTTCTGATCGAGCAACTCAACTGTAACGTTGCCCTCGACGATCGAGAAGAAGGAGTTGGTGTAATCGTTCTGTTTGAAAACGACCGCGCCTTCTTCGGGGCGATGAATTTCGCTTTCCATGAGCACTTCGCGCAACTGCAACTGCGTCAGGCTGGATAGCAGCGGCACGCTCTTCTGGATGTGTAGCACTGCTTCGGCGACCGTGGTGATCTTGACGTTCTTGAATTTGGCTTTCAGAATCGGCTCATCGGCAGGCTCGACATCGTTCCCAAGAATGTACTCGATCGCCTCGTATCCCTGATTCATCGCTTGTTTGATCAGCGGATACCCCCCCAAAGCACCGACCACATAGACACCAGGCACATTGGATTCGTAATGCGACGACAAGGCTGGTACCGCATCCATGTTGGCATTGGGGAATGTGATGCCAAAACTCTCCACCAATTTGCGTGGTGGAATGGCACCCAGCCGGGCGATGATGCGATGACAGGGGATCGACTCCTGACCGGTTGCGGTATTCGCGATAAACATCATCGGAAATTTGTTGTCAGCCGTGATTGGAGTTGCATCCACTCGTTCAACACTGGTGTTGTAGCGGATAGCGACTTTGTCTTCCTTGTCGGCGGCGAGAACAAGCGCGATGTTGCCATCTTTCACGCGCACGAATTCTGCGATACGGTTGATGAGAATAACCCGATTCTGTTTGGCCAGTGCCAGTGCATTCTCGATACCGGCGTCGCCTGCGCCGACGACGATAATGGTCTCGTCCTCATAGGCCGCTGGATCATCCAATTGATATTGGACGGCTGGCAGATCTTCCCCGGGGACACCAAGTTTGCGCAGATTGCCCTGTAAACCAATGGACAACACGATGTGCTTTGCGCGCACGATGTCGCCGTTGTTCAGCACAATACTGAAATCGCCCTTGGCGCCTTTGATGCCGGCAACTTCTGCGCCATAGCGTATGTTTACCGCGTGTTTCTTCAGTTGCGTGTCCCAGATACCGAGAATGTTCTCGCGCGTACCTTCTGCGAAATCGAACGGGCTGCGCAACGGCAGAATGCCCGGCTCCGCCATCACATGCTTGCCCTTCTGGTACTTGTAAATTGTATCGGCGAAGTGGTCTTTTTGCGCCTCAAGCAGGATATGTGAGAGCTTTAGTTCGGCGGCGTGTCCGGCGGCAGAAATGCCGGCGGGTCCGGAGCCGATGATGGCGATATCGAATTGGTCACTCATTGCTTTACTCCTGCTGGTACTGTCGGCGCGGTAACGGCGGCCGTTTTTGCGGCTCCCACAACAGTGCCTGATTGATTGCGTAACTCCTTGAGCAGCGCTTCAAATTCGCGTGGCTTGTATTGCTCATCCTTGGCCAGTGATAAGGTCAGCTTCTTGAGGGTTGCGTTAAATTTCTTCGGCTCCGACAGCGCGCCATGTTTTGCCAGGTAGGCGCCGATGCTGCCGATGGCAAGTGTCACTTGTTCCGCTGCAGAGTAATCGTAGTATGTTCCCTGCAAGCCATCGTCGATGAGCCGCAACAGTACACTGGACATAGTTTGATTCGAGAATGTTGCGGCGGATATAACTGGTACGGTTTCAAGTGCGAGTTTTTTCAACGCGGCGGCCTCGGCAAAGGCATCGCCCTCGCCGGCAATTGCCCGGTGCAGCTTTTGCGTCTGCGCAACCACGCGGTCTCCCAGTTGCTGATCGATAGCGCGTGTCACTGCACGCAGCATCAGCATGCTTGAATCGTTGAGGCGAACCAGACCGGGGGAAATGCTTGGGCCAAACGCAGTCTTTGGTTTCCAGCGATTATCCGACATCGGATGATGGCAGGCGTGACAGTCAAACAGCACCAGTTCCGGGAACACGCCGTCGCGTCCGCGTTTCGGGTCAGCGAGGATCGACATGGTCTCGGATACCGCCAGCGCCTGGCCAATCGCCCAGGTTTTTGCGCCGTCCCACACTTTTTTGCGTTCGCTGTAGTCCTTGTCAATGACAAAGTGCTTGGGCGCTATTTCGGTGAACGTGTCGAGTTCAAAACTCATGCGCGGGTGCCCTGCCCCCATGATGCGATGCGTAACGAGCTTGTCCTTGTTGCCGTAATGGCACGACATGCAAAGCTTGGCCCGCGCTGCGGGATCAGAAGTCGGATACATGCCATCTTCGAGATTCTTGGCGTGCTGCGCAGCAGGAGCATTGTCTGGTTCGACATGCGTCTTGACCCATTTCTCTGCCGGCCCGTGACAACTTTCACAGGTTACACCGTCGGTAATCTTGAAGCGCTCTCCCTTGTGATTGTCAGCAACGATGTGCGCGTGGCAGTCGAGACAGATCTTGGATTCGTGTGCCGGCTGCGGCAGGCCGAGATTTTTGGCAATTCGCTGCGAACGCTCATTCAACAGGATGTTATAGGCGCGGGCATGCTTGTCGATTCGCGACCATGTCAAATATTCGTTCTGCAAAACGTTCGAATCCTTCCAGAGCTTTACCGAGCCGTGGCACAAGCTGGACGCGCAGGTGACGGTGCCCAGCGTCTGATGCTGCGACTGGTACGGCAACGTTTGGGCCTGAGGCTGCATTGCGGCCAAAGGTGCTGTCAGCAAAAGTCCCCACGCAGCGGATTTTGACGCGGCCCGTAGTGTTGAACACCACATCATCCATCGCTTCATTTTTTTGCTCCTGAGGGTCTGGTGTCAACAAAGCTGGCCCGGTCAATCGCGTCCTTCACCGTCCATAAAGTTCCATTGGGATTTCGATAGAACCGCGCCATTTCTTCACTATTGAATGGTCTGGCACCAATGCGGCCAAACACGGCGATTTGCCCGCCGGTCTCATCGACGGCCCGGTCGCGATCCAATCCCTTGGCCACAGCCAGAGCGGCCGAAACGGTCTTCCGCCATGCAATCAGTTGCGGCTTCGGCTCGGGAGAAAATCCATAGAATTTTGGCTGTGAATCTGGCGATGTCAGTTGAATAACTTTCAGTCCATTTACCCCGTCTGCGACATAGGCAAACAGGGAAGCGTTGGTCGAGCCGACAATCACATCATGCGCGTCGTTGAGCTTGCCGTCTGCCGTGAAACGCATCAATTCCTTCGGCGCATGCGGCTTTTCAATGTCGACGATGACCAAGCCGTCCTTGCCTGCCGCGACATAGGCGTAGGTGCGTGCGACGTAAATGCCACGCGCATCGGCGAGCGGCACATTGGCGGAACCTACCAGCATTGGTTTTTCCGGCGAGGTTACATCGATGACCTGCATGCCCTCGGCTGACGTCGCGAACAGATAGCGGAACTGCAATGCAGAGGCGCGCATGTCCCTGATCGGAAGCTTGGCGGCGACCGTTGGCTTGAGCGGATCATTTATGTTGAGGATAACCAGGCCGGCATCGGTTGCGATATAGGCATAGTGACCACCCAACGCGATGTGCCTTGCGCCTTTTAATACATTGCCCTCGTTCCAAGTAATTGCGCGGGTGAGGAAATTGTTACGCGGCTCACCATCGGCAAAGGTATTTACGTTGGTAACGATCAGACCTTCCTCGGCGTCGACCACGAAGGCGTAGTTGTAGATCGGATGAAATGACTGCTCCTCGTTCGTCACCCGCATCAGGTCGCCTACGTTTCGCGTCGGTGCGATCGGCTGGTTCGTGGGTATCGCCATGCAAGTTGCGTTCTTGCTTGGGATATGGGCATCGTGACCGAGGGGCGAAAACGGCGCGGTGATAATGCGTTGGGATACGCCTTTGTTGGCGATATTGGCCACGTCGTATACACGGAAGCCGCCGGCACCTTCAGCGACAAACAAGTATTCGCCGCGCAGCGTCAGGCATCGTGCGGCGCCCACCGTCGTATGGTTGTGTGCTTCCGGCAATTCCATGCCGCGCTTTTGATGATCGGCGAACCAGTCCGGATAGGCATATTTTTGCAGGTAGCTGCCGATCACCGCCTGTGGTTCATCCCATTCTGTAACCTGAACTGCCTCGACGTTTTTGGCCGAGCCCACCCACGCGTTATAGCCGACGAAATTGACGAAGTTTGTTCCCTGCAATAGCAACTGCGCCATGATCGCGTTGTTGTCGTTGGCCTGGCTCAGGTGGCAGTCTGTGCATGTTTTGGTTTCAGTCTTGCGCTCGGTGTGCGGATAGTGAGGCGCGAATGCCTGGGACGAAAAACCGCTCGCGGCAATTGGTGGCTGCTGAATGTAAATCTTTTCGCGGTTTGAATTGGTTGAACTGAGGATCAGCGCTGAACTGGATCGAATCGGCGCAACGCGGGCACCTTTGACGGGCCCGTGCTTGCCTAGCTGGAACATGTCGTCGCGGGCGACCTGCGGATTGTAGCTGGCATAGTTACGTGTCTCTCCGCCTTCGTAGTGCAGGCGTTCCGTTTTCCAGTTCGCCTGAATCGGCAAGTGGCAACCCGCGCAGGAAGTTGTCCACGAGAGGTGACAGGTGTAGCAAGTCATCTTGTCGTTGGAGTGCGCGTATTCCGTCTTGCTGTTCGGATCCGGCGGGCCCCATTTACCGTCGCGCCCATCCTGGCCCGCGTGCATCAGCTTGGCGCGCGCCGCTTTTTCGTTGTACTTCGGATGACCAGGGGTCACGCTGTCCTTCACAAGACTCATTTCCCATTCAAGTTTCGGGTCAAGTGCTGAACGCTGATAGAGCTTGCCCTCTTTCCATTCGAATCGTTTCCGTCCATCCTGCGTGCGAAGTGTCAGCAAATCGCGTCCGCCCGGTTGCGCCGCGGGCCCGCTGGTTTGCAGGGTCGGGTACTTGTTGGCGGTGCCGTGACAGTCTGCGCAATCGATTTCGACCGCTGCCGCAACTTCACCGTAAATGTGGCCGTTGCCGTGTGCGTCCTGTACGAAATGGCAATCGACACAATGCATGCCAAGATCCAGATGTATCGATGTGAGGTGCACGGCCTTATCGAATTTCTTCGGATCCGTGTCTTCAACCGGTTTGTTGTCCTTGTCCAGCAAGGTACCTTTGCGGTCGCGCTTGAAAATGTAACGGAAATTCCATCCGTGGCCGTGGTAGTCGGCGAACTGCGTGTCTTTGAGAGTTGGGTTGAGTTCCGAGACCTTCTTCGAAAACTCGGGATCGCCCCACAGGCCGCGCGTTGCTGCTTCTTCTGGATTGCGGCTCTGTATTTCGCGAATTTCGGCGGCGGTCGGATATTTTTGCTTCTTCGGCCACATCGACGGCGCGTCGGACTCATAGTCCCACATGGTGGCGCCGTAGAAGCTGTTCACGAAAATATTCGGCTGATGCATGTGGCAGACCATACACTGAGACGAGGGAATGGCCCGCGTAAACTCGTGTTTGATGGGATGGCCGGACTCGTCCTTTGGAATTGTTGGATCGACGGTTTGAGTTTTGCCTTCGTGCCCGAATTTCGCATACACGCCGGACCGGGATGGGTCACGGTCATTGGCATACACCGTGTGACACGCGGTACAACCCGAGGATCGATAATCTCCCGGCTGTTCGTTCGTTCCCAGGAACCACAGGTGCGGGTCGTTCAGACGAGTTTTGGTGATGTTGATGACCGGCACCGCGATTCGCTGCCCTGTGGCTGGCCCGCGATTGGACTGCTTGATATCGGGTCTGCCGGGCTCATCAAGCTTCTGCAGGGCACCACTACTGTTGGGGACGCCAACTTCTGGGAAGCCGCTGCTGATGACTCGGCCACCGCGTTCAAACACGCGGAAGATATCTCCGGGTGGAACAGTCTCCCAAGCCGGCAACGGGGCAAGCGAAGGCAATATGCCCATCTGCGTCATGTGCTCATTGACAGGCACTGGATTTTTGATCAGCGCGCCGATGCTTTCGGCGGTGTAGGCTTCGCCGAGAATGTATCGCTTGAACGGAAGAATGCCGTTGTTATATGACGCGCCACCCCAGAGCATGGCACTGGTGGCCATGAGGCTACGCTCAACGCGCTGAACAGTTTCCAGATGGCAGGCGCCGCAGGCATCACGCGCTACACGCAAATCGCCGGGATTGATAAAGCGGATGAATTCCTTCGACTCCTGATTCAGCTTTGCATAGGAACCTTTGGGATTGGCAGAACTCGGGGTATGCCAGACTTTCGGGAAGCGCGGGCTGATGTGCGCGCGAGCCATGGCCATCCCGTACAGCGCGTCGTCACGGCCTTTGTATTCAGCGTCCTTGGGCTTCAAAACCGCGACATCACCGCCGTGGCAATCGGTGCAGCCCAGAACGACGCCTGGGTTGGCATGCATGGTGTGACGGTCGGTACCGGTATGGCAGGACACGCAACCAAGTGACTTCTTGTCCGCATCCTTTACCGTCTGCCGTTCGGGCGCAGGCGGATGGCTCGTGTATTTGATATCCAGCGCCTTTGCATGTTCCGCCGCCGAGGCGCTACCTGTCACCCCTAACACGCAGCATACAAAAGTCGAGGTCAGCCACAGGCGCGCCACTCCGGGCAAAATGCCGCTGAAAGCCGCTCTGATGCTGGAGTTTTTGGTTTTTATGGTTGGGGTCATGTCAATATGTCAGCAACAAATTCATGAGTATCGAATACTGTGGACCGCGTTTGTCTTCGTCGTAAAGCTGCTTCAATCCTTTTCCCGGGAGCAGCGCCGCGGCCGAGGCATTGAACACGACATTCTGTGACATGAAAGGCCGGTATTGAATGCCCACAGAGACATCGACGCCAAGATCTTTCGATGGCGGCGCCTGATTGCGCAACACGCCGAGGACGGAGGTGTTCACGAAATTCAGCTTTGAAATATTCCCCAGCAATCTGACCTCGGGCAGGAGGTCTGCATCGGCGCCGATTCCAAACAGGGTGAGTCCGGGGTTGACGAAATTCGACTGGCCCTGATCTTTGGACGAACGAAGCGAAGGCAGGATGCCATTGCGGCCCGACAGTGCAACCCCGCCCCCGCCAATGAGCGGCACGGCTTGGCGAATGAAAAAACTGGTGTCTGCACCGGCGAATTGCGGGTTCTCCAAAATTGCATCAAAGCCGGTGGCTTTGCCGTCAAATGGGTCCTTGTCGCCGCTTGCGACCAAGGCATTGACGCGTACCCGTAGCCACGAAAAATCACGTGACAACTCTGCCGCCGCAAATCCGGCGCGGATCGTTTGCCGTCGTTGCGCGATCGGGTTGCGATCATCTACACCGAGCGCTGCGTACAGGGAGGACGTCAGATTCCATACGCCAAAGTGGCCATCACCGTTCAAACCAAGATACGTCACACGGTAGTTGCGCGGACGAACATCGCCGACCACAGCGGGACGAATCAGAAAACCATTGTTGTCGTAATAATCAGGGCCAGACTCACGGTTGATATTGTGAATGATGGTGGCTTGGGTCGTGTGGCCCATCACCGGAAAGTCCTGCTTGTAGACATTGGCTGCTAAAACGTAGTCGCGTCGCGGCACCTGTTTTACATCGTTCAAGCCGCTGTTTGTGTCCTTTTCCATGCGACGGAAAAGGCCGAAATTGTATTGAATCTGATTGTTATCGCGGATGCCAAACAGACGAATTCCAATAGGTACATCTTGGAAAATGAATCCACGAAAATCAGAAATAAATGGCTGAATGCCCACCCGCAACGAATCAAAATCGAAGCGATCTGAAACATTGCGCAAGTGCACATCGGCGAACAATTCCTGAATACCCAAATGCGTGTCTGTACGCTTCTTGCCTTCGCGCGGGTCCACGCGCAAACCGCCCACCTCACCAATCAGCGCCTGGTTTACCTGGAAGACTGGAACAAAGCGAAATTCGTAGTCCGGCGGTCGGAAAGTTGTATTTCCCTTGACCACGCCGATGGAAAGAATCAGTGTCTCGACAAGCACGGTTTGCTTTGGCCGCGCGAACTGGTCATTGGAGCCTGGCCGCAACGAAGTCTGCCCACCGGGAGGCGTGGGAAGACGACGCGTCTCGATGAGCGTGTCAGAGATTCCAGAAAGCGACAGGAACCAGTCTGGTCCCCATTTTGCAAACGGTTCGAACGGTTTGTCACCCTTCAGCACGTTGTGGTTGTACGGGTCGTACCAGGGCTTCAGGGGAACGATCGCATCGACGATGCGCCAACGGTCAGGAACCGACAACGATTCACGTGGCATCAATGGCGTTGGTGGGGGGACCTGTTTGGGATCGATAGGTGGTAATTCATATTTGAGCGGCGTGCTCGCCGGGCGCGCCCGCTCAATCATTGTCGGATTGTTTTCGGTACTTTTGTCCGGCTCCGCTGGTGGCGGGGTCTGCCCAAAAGTGCTAGTGACCGTCGCCCACATCAGGGCAACGACAATCAACTTGGGCATCGGGCGATTTCGCGTTTGCTCTGCGGGAGATATTTTCATAACCCCTCGCAAACGTTTTGCTCTGTCGAATCATTGAACGGTGTCTGCGGGCAATTCACGTAGCGCAGACGGGTCCCTTCTCCGCGCGGCGCGAGGTTGTCGGCTCGAATTGCCTTGGGCGCGTTGCCGATGCCATTGCCGAGGATTTTACCGGCGTTCGCAAGGCCAAGGAAGGACACCATGTCATCCTGGTCGACGCCGTCGCCCGAAACACCAACTGCACCGATCAACTGGCTATTTTTGTAAATTGGCACAGAGCCTGGGAAAATCTGAATGCCGTTCTTGGCGCGTGCAAGGCCGGTGCAGCCGGGCGGGGGCGAGTCGAGCCCCAACAGCGTCGCCTTCGCCGAGGCAATGATGGCGTTGTAACTCAGGTCGAGCTGAAGTCCAAGATGAAATGGGCTCCAATTGCTATGCGGAGTGCTGAACGGCCCCGGATCGGTGCCGCTGATGCCATCCGGAAAATACGGTCGTGCGATATTGCCGATGGCGCGATTGGAAAATGCGATGCCATTCGCAAACATGGTGGGATCGCTAAAAAACTGCCGTGCGCCCGCCATGTAAGCCGCGAAGGTTTTGTATGAAGCAACAGGATTGCCGCCTGCTCCCAAATAGTTGGCGGTCGGCAGTGCTGAAATATCGGCAGCCGCACTCGGTAGGCTGAACAATAATGCCGTGCGCGCTTTTTGTACGGCTACGTCTGTGCCAAATATCGGCCCGTCCGTGGTGCGTGCCAGACCGAGCAACTCGCCCTGGGTATCAACAACCGATACGCTGACCTGTGCGGATGCGCCAAGCGGACGGCGAATCTGCGCGCGCGCACGATTGGCGATCTTCAAGGCCTCCTGGATGATCGTCGTGACGTCCGCGACTTTAAGCAGTCCATCCGTGCCGTCGCGCACTGGATACCGATTTTGGTTGTTGCTGTCGACAAGCACGAATGCACCCTGCGCTGCGAAAGGCCCGGTGTCGGCGCGATAGCCTGACGCCGCATTGCCGAATGAGACGCCCGACCGCATCGTACCGTCGAAGTACCCTGAAACAGGAACAACGGCGCCAGCAAGTGTTGCGAAGGCCGGCGACGTTGAAGGGTTTGACAGTATTGCCTCCGAATCAATGTAGCGAAATGCGTGTCCGCCGGCGGTGATACGTTCACCGCGAATATCCTCTGGGGCAGAAAAACCAATCGTACCGGCGACGGCAATCAGTTCGTCGGAATCCTGGTCAATATCGGTAATGTCCGGGTCGAGGCTATAAAGGCCATCGGCAATGACGCCGACTCCGCCCACCAGGCGATTGTTTTTGTAGAGAGGAAGGCCACCAGGATCCGCAGAGAGTCCTAGCGGCGAGCGCTTCGGCCCGACAGTACCGTGCTCCGTGCGGCGCATCAGATCGGAGCATGACAATTGCGAGAATTGCACGCCGTAGAGCGGCCCGCCCGGCTGGTTGAATTCCCGCGGATTGAAATTCTCCTGGATGATTTGGCTGGCTGTCCTGCTTGAAAACGCGTTGCCGTTCGACGACAGATAAGCACCGGTAATCGCTTTGGTTATCGCCGCAAATGTATCCGGAAGTATGTCGATGTTTTCGAGTCCGCCGCTGACACCTTTGTCGCTACTGATACGAAATGTGGTTTTGGCGCCGCTCATGCGGAAAACAGCCAGTACGTTTCCAACACGATCGACGACAGCGATCGTTGCAGGCAGCTTCCGAGCCAGCGCTTCATTCGCTGCTTGGGCGATGACTCGTTGCACATCTTCCACGGTGAGGAAATCGGTCACTGTTGCGGGCGGTGTACAGCTTCCAGTGCATACGGGCGTTCCAACGTTGCCGCTGCCGCCGCCACATGAGCCCAGCAGTGCGATCATGGTGACCGTACTGAGCGTTAGCAAGCGCCGAATCATTGCGACGCTCCGCCAGTCCCGTTTGAGCCTGCCGTTGGTGATTGCGCGACGTGATATGTGTGAGCTGCAGCTTTCTGCATGAGCTTGGGCTGATTGCTGCCAGGGACGATTGGCGGTACGCCGGACCTAGGGCTACCAGTGTGAAATCCATGACACGTCTCGCAAGTACCTGGCGCTTTGTCTTTGGTCGTCACATTCCCGCCGTGACATTCACGACAATTCTTGATGTCCGGTATTGCAATATCCGAACTCAACTTTGATTTTGCGACCGCATGGCAGGAGTCGCATTTATTGGTGTCGTGCCGGCTGTGCGGAAAACGTGCTTTGGGCAACCAATGTTGCGTAATGGCAATCGGCGCAATTTGCCAACGGGCAGCTGGTTCGGCGTTTGCCTCGCCGCGCTTGATTTGGTGGCACTCAAAACAGACGCGGACTTCGAACAGCTCCTGCGTGATCTTTTCAGCCTTGGCGCTGGCCCAGGACAAGGCCGCCTGCCGCTTGGATTCGCCAACGCGCGCGCCAGGACGCTTGATGCCATCTTCAAGCACGACATCGATCGGCGCATCGGTGAGCGCGGCCTGCGCGTAATATTCTTGCAGAGTCGCGATGACGTCGGCGACTTTCCCGTGTGGCACCTGGCGAGTGGTTGCCTTCGGTTCAAATTCGAGCGAATGGCACGATTGACAATGCTCGCCCATCGTCACAGGCTTGAATCGTGTGCCTGATTCATCCGGGGTATGGCAATTCTTGCACTCCATTTGCACTTTGCCATTTTGACCGCGCAGACCTTTGGCGCTCATATGGACATCGTGGGGAAATTTCAGGCCGGATGCTTCTACATAGCGCTCCTTATCGTCCTGCTGAATGCGAACAATTGCTTCGGACCCGGTCTTACCAGGTAACAGCATCGATACTTTGAAAGGTGGGTGGTCCTTGGTAAATTCCGCCACGTCGGCAACGCCGGTTTTGGGATGTTGGGATTTGAGATTCTTGTGGCAATCGGTACATAGAGTCGCATCAGATCTGATTAAGCCATTCGGGCCTTTGTGATCGCGGTGACAAGACGAACACCTGGTTTCACCGAATACGCCAGTATGAACAGCCTTCGCCTCCTTCGTATCTAACGCAAAATGCCAGCCTATACTCTTGTGACAGTCTTCGCATGCACCATTCGTCACATGTACAAATGGCTGTTGATGACACGAACTACAGTTGCTTCCAAAACTGGCATGCGCACTAGAGAGCGGACCCACATCCCACGACGCATCGGCCTTCAGCCCGGCCGATTTCGTGACTTCTTTTCCGTGACCGCGCTCCATTGCGTTCAGCACTGGCCAGATGAGAAACACTAACAAGACTGCCGCAAACGCGACCCAGCTAAACAAACGCTTGGACAGCCATGTGGATTTAATGCCGGCTTTCACATGGCTTTTTACTTCTTCAAGATCGTCTTTGAGGGGATCAATGAGTTCCACGCTCAATGCAAGGTCGACGTCTGATTGTGGCGGCAAAACGATGATCTCAAACGGCCCGATGAGCAGCCGTTGACCAGTTTTTAGCGTTGCGGCAGTTTCGAAACTTCCATCAACGCTGACGACGCCGCCACGCGATTCGATAAACGAGACGCCATCAACGCCGGAAATGACTTCGGCATGAAACAGGGCTATACGGGGATCGGACAAATGCAGTTTGCAATCGGCGCCGCGCCCAATGCGTAGTGTTTCAGCGACGACCGTCTGCTCGGTACTTGCGGGTTGGCCCTTCTTGTTACGCGCAATGGTTGCCAGTTTGGTTTTCATCGCGGCCTACCAATAGAAGAAAACGGCGACAATATGCGCCACCAGTGCCGCGAGCAGCGCGACGGACAAAGGAACATGAAAGTACAACCAAATGTCCATGATCGCTTTGTAGCGGATATCGGTGCGCGCACGCCCGACAAGGCGCTGTTTGCGTAGCAACATGCCGTAGAGATCCTGATGCTTGCGGGCCGCATCGCCCTTCACGGTACCAGCGCGCGCCTTGATCAGTTGGACGGCAGCCGTCGTCGGGCAATTGGGCACACGTTCGCGCAATTGCGCGTAGACACCACCGCCAATAGGAGTTTCCTGGATCGACGCCAGCACGGCTTTGTTTATTTCGTCAGACATCCCCAGCGCCAGACGGCGCGCTTCGCGATCGATGTCAGCGATTTTGAGCGTGAGACTCTCCAATGTATCTTCGGCGAGGTTCTCGGTCATCAGACTGGGGAACCGTAAATAGGTATAGACACCGTAGAAACCTGACAGGATCACGATCATCATCAATACGTAAGCGAGTGTGTGCACATTCCAGCCAACCTGAAAAGCGGCGTGGAGTGTCGCAACAACAATCAACGAGGCGCCGAGGTAGATGTGCGCCGATAGCCAGCCTTTGATGTCGCCCGTGGTTCGATAGCGGCGCTTTTGTACACCCAGCCACATCAGCCAGAAAATCAACAACGCGCCAATTGTTCCGAGCGTGTATCCGAGCGGTGTGCCGCCATAGTGCCCAAGCGGATATTTGTACCAGCCATAAGCAAAAATGACTGCAACAACGACGAGCGCTGCCAATTTTAAATATCGATAGTCACGATATTCGAGAATAGTGCGATGACGCATGATGACTGTGGCCCCCTAAGGCAATTTTTCAGCAGACCGCCCCTTGCGACCTGTCGACCTTGCGGTTGAAAAACTGACAGCGCCAGCCTGTTGGCTTATCGCTATCGCTCTCAATTCCGCCCACGAGTACGAAAAAACTCCGCAACCACGCAACTCTATTTCCAGACTATCTAGGCGAAATGACCCCAGATAAACCAAGGAAATGAGTCTAACCGTTTTTGATATTTAGTCAAACCCAAGAATCGTAATCGTCGATAAGGGCGCAAAAATAAGGCGTTCTGGCCTGTTCTACGGGTCTAGTAGCACAGGTGCAAGCTATAATCTGGGGCGGTTTTATGTCGCTCATGTGCTCCGCGCGCCGCACCCCTATTTCTTTCCTGGCTGCCCAGACCGTGCTCATTTTCCTGATTGTTGCTTTGCTGATGTTGATTGTCGCGTTGGCGTTCGTCGTCGTGCCATTGTTACGCGAGCACGTGAGCGCTGATCGCGTGTCGGACGCGGGGAGCAATGTCGCAATTTACAAATCGCAGCGCGGCGAACTGGATGAAGAACTAGCGCGGGGTGCAATCAGCGAAACCGAGCATGGCGCGGCGCTTGCCGAACTTTCAGCGCGCGTCGTTGACGAAGTGCCCGAATCATCAACGGTGGCGGCGAATATAACTGCTACAAGCGCGCGACCGTGGTGGCTGGTCGCGATTATTGCAATCGCCATGCCGATGGCCACGCTGATCTTGTACGGCACACTTGGGGCGCCGCGTGCAATCGAAATGGCCGGCATCCCCCCTGCGAGCGCTGCCACACCAGGCGGTCAGCCGGAAGCGAAGCCCGGTGAAGAACCGCCAATGTCTGATAAACAAATCCTGGCAATGGTCGAAAGCCTTAAGCAAAAGATGCAGCAAAACCCCAACGATCCGCGCGGCTGGATTCTGCTGGCGAGGTCCCAAAACGCCCTGGGGCGCTTTGTTGAAGCGTCGGCAGCGTTTGAGCGTGCGGTCGCGCTGACACCGAATGATTCGCAGCTCCTGGCCGACTTCGCTGACGCTGCGGTGATGACGCAGCAAGGCAGATTCGAGGGTAAGCCTTATGCGCTGATCATGCAGGCGTTGAAGCTGGAACCCACCAACATGAAAGCACTCGCGCTGGCGGGCACTGCGGAGCTACGTATGGGAAACCGCGCGGCATCGCTCGCGCAGTGGGAAAGGCTTAAAACGCTGGTACAGAAAGACTCCGCAGACTATCGCGAAGTCGAATCCATCATTGCAGAAGTGAAGACAACCAAGCTCGATATCCCTGCGCCGATGGCGCCGCCGCCGACGTTCGCTGCGCCTGCCGCAGCGCCAGCCGGGAAGGCAAGCACCGACAGCAAATCGAACGCCAGCGCTGGCGCCAAGGTTACAGGCAAGGTCGCCATCGCCCCGGAGGTCATCAGCAAATTGGCGGCGGGCGACACGCTTTTCGTATTTGCCCGCGCCAAGGAAGGACCACGTATGCCGCTTGCCGTGATGCGAGTCGCTGCACCGGGTGCCAACGGATTCCCCTTGCCGTTTGAGCTTAACGATGCGATGGCGATGGCACCCGGGATGAATTTGTCCAAGTTCTCTGAAGTGGTCATCGAGGCGCGCATTTCAAAATCCGGCAATGCCCAACTCCAACCCGGCGATCTTTCGGGCGTGACGCCGGTGATAAAACCAGGTGCCTCCGGGGTGCTCGTCACCATCGGGAAAGTCGCCCCCTGATGCAGGCTGCGGGCGCGATGGCTTTGGACAAAAGCACCGCACCCATCCTGCTTGCCCGTGACTTGCGGCTGGAGCGCGGCTCGCGCGCAATCATTGATGGACTGTCTTTCAGAGTCGAATCCGGACAGGCGTTAATCCTTCGCGGGTCGAATGGTTCCGGCAAGACCAGCCTGCTACGTATTCTGGCGGGGCTTACGCTACCGGATAAGGGTGCCGTTGCCTGGCGCGGCGAAACCATGAAAGCGCTCTCGGCGGCGTGGCGCAATGTGGCGCTATATCTCGGCCACACCAACGCGCTGAAGGAGGATTTCAGCGCACAGGAAAATCTACGCGATGCACTTCTGATCGATGGCATGATCATTGCGCCGGCTGCACGAATGTCGGCACTCGAAATGGTTGGGTTGCTTGATCGGCGCGATGTGTTGGCCCGGCGGCTTTCGCAAGGGCAGAAGCGGCGTGTTGGACTGGCACGCTTGGTCATGGCGCTGTCCCACCGCCCATACAAACCTGTTTGGCTGTTGGACGAACCGACCAACGCCCTCGATGAGAAGGGTGTGTCGCTATTTACCCGCCTTGTAAGGGAGCATCTGGATCGTGGCGGCATTGCCTGCATTGCCACACATCTCGTCTTGAATCTGGCCTCGCCGGTACAAGAATTGAATCTCGACGCTTTGGCTGAAGTCGCGCAATGAGCGCCGCACCCCACTCCGCGGAGCAGCACGAGCAATCGGGATTTGCGGCCGAACGTGGATTTCTGGTGGCCTTTGCGCGTGACGCCAAGCTGGCCGTGCGCTCAAAGGGAGAAGTCATACAGGCGCTGGCATTTTTCGTCATTGTCGTCAGCTTATTCCCGCTAGCCATTGGTCCCGAGTCGGCGCTGCTGAAGCGTATCGCGCCCGGAGTGGTGTGGGTGGCAGCATTGCTTTCAGTGCTGCTAACGCTACCGCGAATCTTGGCAAACGACCATGCCGACGGCACGCTCGAACAACTGGCATTGTCGGTATATCCACTGTCGCTCATCGTGGCGGGTAAAATAGGTGCGCATTGGCTGATGACTGGGTTGCCCCTGGCGTTGCTGTCGCCGGTGCTTGGTTTGCAGTTTGGTCTTGAGTCACGAGAACTTGGCGTGATGTTTGCGAGTTTGATTTTGGGTACGCCGATACTGTCGCTGATCGGTTCAATCGGCGCGGCACTGACGCTGGGTGTGCGCGGCGGGTCGATACTGTTGGCACTGCTGGTATTGCCGCTGTACATTCCCGTGTTGATCTTTGGTGCTGGTGCAGTGGAGCAATCGATGGCAGGTGTCGATGTGTCAGCGAATTTATCTCTGCTGGGGGCAATTCTGCTGCTTGGCGGTTTGGCAGTGCCGTTTGCAGTTGCGGTAGCAGTAAAAATATCTCTGGATTGATGCGTTGCAACTGACATGAGCATCTTCAAATATTCGTCCCCCGTCATGTTTTTTCCGCTCGCGGGGAAAATGCTGCCATGGTTTTCGGCGCTTGCCGTAGTCTTCGGTGCGATCGGCCTTTATCTTGGTCTGATCGTAGCACCTGAAGATTTCCAGCAGGGCGAGGTTTATCGCATCATCTTCATACACGTCCCCACGGCCTGGATGGCAATGTTCATCTACCTCGTGATGGCAATGTATGGCGTAATGGCGCTGACGCTCAATACCCGTTTGTCAGCGATGATGATGGAAGCATTGGCGCCTACCGGTGCGATTTTCACCGTGCTTGCCTTGTGGACTGGCGCGCTTTGGGGCCGACCGACATGGGGTACCTATTGGGCGTGGGACGCCCGCATGACATCGACTCTGATTCTGTTGTTTTTGTATGTTGGTTACCTCGCCCTGATAAACGCCATCGAGGACAAGAAACGGGCCGACAAGGCGGGCGCGCTGTTGGTTATCGTCGGCTCGGTCAATGTCCCGATCATCTATTTTTCCGTTAAGTGGTGGAATACGCTGCATCAAGGCTCATCGGTATCGGTCGCGGCGTCGCCCAAAATGGCCGCGATCATGTTATGGGCCATGCTTGCCATGGCGATTGCATGCTGGATGTATGCCATTGCCGTTTCGCTGGTAAGGGTACGTGCGATCATTTGCGAACGTGAACGCGGCCGCGCGGCGGGAAAAAAAGTCGGCTTCCACGATGACGCGACGCTGACCCGCGAGGGGGCAAGCGCATGAACTGGGCGGCGTTCTTTTCCATGGACGGGCGCGGCTTCTATGTCTGGGGCTCGTTCGGCGCGTTCGCAATTGCCATCATTTTGGAAATCATATTTGTGCGCCTGCGTGGCAAGCGTGCGCTAGCCGCAGTTGAAGGCAAGCTATTGCCTGACAATGCAAAGGGACATATGCAATGAAAGCCAGACATCGGCGTTTTATTTGGATCGCGCTCGGATTGTGTGTGATTGGCGTGGCTGTCACGCTGGTGCTGCGGGCATTCAACTCCAACATGGTGTTTTTCTTTACGCCAAGTGAAGTGGCGGAGAGCAAAGCGCCAGCGGATCGCACTTTTCGCATTGGTGGGCTGGTCACGGCCGGCAGCGTCAAGCGTCAAAGTGATGGCCTGAGCGTAACATTTGCGGTCACCGATATGGTTAAGACCATTCCCGTCACGTATATCGGCATCCTCCCCGACCTGTTCAAGGAGGGCAAAGGCGTGGTGGCACAGGGAAAGCTTGGGCAGGACGGCGTTTTTCGTGCCGCCGAAGTGCTGGCCAAACACGATGAAAATTACATGCCGCCGGAGGCTGCCGAAGCATTGAAACGGGCGGGCAAGCCGATTGATGGGGCAATGTTCGCGGGCCAAAAAGCCGTCACCACGCAAGTACCGAAGTCTAATTGAGTTACACGCAGAGGCATTCACCATGGTTCCAGAACTAGGCCATTTTTCGCTGATTCTTGCACTTTGCCTGGCGGTCGCGCTTGGCGTTGTGCCGTTGATCGGCGCATTTCGCGGCGACACCCGGCTGCTGTCAGTGGCGCGGCCGCTCGCGCATGGCCAATTTGTTTTTGTCGTGTTCGCCTTTGCCTGCCTCGTGTATTCATTTATCAGCAGCGATTTTTCGGTGCAGAACGTTGCGGCCAATTCCAACACCAAGTTACCGGTCTATTATCGCATCACTGCCTCTTGGGGCTCCCACGAAGGCTCTTTGCTGCTGTGGGTGTTGATGCTCGCCGGCTGGACATTTGCGGTATCGATTTTCAGCCGGAACCTCCCGCAGGAGGTCATTGCCCGCGTACTCGCCGTGATGGGTCTGATCATGGTCGGCTTCCTACTGTTCATGCTGCTGACCTCCAATCCGTTTGATCGCCTGCTCCCTGCAGCCATCGAAGGACGCGACCTGAACCCGCTATTGCAGGATCCAGGCATGATTTATCACCCGCCCATGCTGTACATGGGCTACGTCGGGTTCTCGGTCGCGTTTGCCTTCGCGGTAGCGGCGTTAATCGGCGGCAAACTCGATGCCACGTGGGCGCGCTGGTCACGTCCATGGACCACGGCGGCCTGGTGCTTCCTGACCATCGGCATCGCACTTGGCTCAGCGTGGGCGTATTACGAATTGGGCTGGGGCGGGTGGTGGTTCTGGGATCCGGTGGAAAATGCGTCGTTCATGCCCTGGCTAGTGGGTACCGCGCTGATTCACTCGCTTGCTGTGACTGAAAAGCGTGGCGTGTTCAAAAGCTGGACGGTGCTCCTCGCCATCATCGCGTTTTCGCTTTCACTGTTGGGAACCTTCCTGGTGCGTTCGGGTGTGCTGACCTCGGTGCATGCCTTCGCGACCGACCCCAAGCGCGGTGTGTTCATTCTCGCCTTCCTCACCATCGTGATCGGTGGCTCGCTGGCGCTTTACGCTTGGCGCGCTCCTCAATTGGGTCTGGGCAAGGTGCCGCGCGATTTCTCGCCGGCCTCACGCGAATCGCTGTTGCTCGCCAACAATGTCTTGCTGGTCGTGGCATTGCTTGCGGTGGTGCTGGGTACTTTGTATCCGCTGTTTCTCGATGCGTTGAAGCTCGGAAAAATTTCCGTCGGCCCGCCGTATTTCGATGCGGTTTTCTACCCGCTCATGGCACCTGCCCTGTTCTTGATGGCGATAGGACCAATCGCGCGTTGGCGCAACGCGACTGTGCCGGATCTGGTAGCGCGGCTGAAGTGGGCGTTTGCCATATCGGTTGCCTCGGGAATTTTCATCCCATTACTCATGGGCAAGTGGACGCCCATGATTGCGCTGGGGCTGTTGCTCGCCACCTGGATCATCGCGGCCAGTGTGACCGCACTGGCGCATCGGTTTCACGCGACACCAGCCAGCACCTTCATGGGCAAAATTGTCGCCAACCGTTCCAGCTACTACGGTATGCATCTGGCGCACGTCGGTATCGCCGTATTCGTCATCGGTGTGACGATGGTCAAAGGCTTTGAAACTGAACGTGATGTACGCATGGCGCCGGGCCAGACCGTCAGCGAAGGCGGTTACCAATTCAAATTCGACAAGATAGGTGATGTACCTGGTCCGAATTACGCTTCGATCGAGGGCCGCTTTGAGGTCAGTCAGGACGGGAAAGTAGTCGCGTTGTTGACGCCGGAAAAGCGCCGCTATTTTGCGTCCGGCCAGACAATGACAGAGGCGTCGATTAACGCTGGTTTCACGCGTGACATTTACGTGGCACTCGGTGAACCGGTCGAAGGCGCCACCGATGGCGCATGGGGCGTGCGAATCTACGTGAAGCCGTTCATCAACTGGATTTGGGGCGGTTGTTTGTTGATGGCGCTGGGCGGCCTTTTGGCGCTGCTGGACGGGCGTTACCGGCTAAAGTTAAAAGTGCGTACACCTGCAGTCGTGGCGCCTGCCGCTGTCGAACAAGCCAAGGTCAAAGGACACAAAGGCACACCGGCTAAAGCTGGCCCGCAGACCGCGGCATAAAACGCGATTGGAAAACAATACAATGCTGCGCTCCTGGCGTTACTTTTTGCCGCTGGCCATTTTTTTCGGGCTGCTCTGGTTCCTCTATACCGGGCTGTCGCTCAACCCACGCGAAATCCCGTCGGCGCTGATCAATAAGCCGACCCCAGGCTTCGAGCTGGCGCAGTTGCACTCGCCGGACAAGAAGCTCGGCAACGCGGACATGAAAGGCAAGGTTTGGCTACTCAATGTTTGGGGATCCTGGTGTGTCTCCTGTCGCTACGAACACCCTTTCCTCAATGAATTGGCGAAGGAACAAGTAGTCCCCATCATCGGCCTCAACTGGAAGGACAAGCCCGAGGACGCGAAGGCCTGGCTGGCAAAGTTCGGTGATCCCTACAAGGTGTCCGTGAGCGATCTCGATGGCCGCACCGCAATCGATTTCGGGGTGTATGGCGCGCCGGAAACATTTGTGATCGACGCGATGGGGATGATCCGCTACAAACACACCGGTCCGATTGACGCCACCGTGCTGCGCGAGAAATTGTTGCCGGTGATTCGTGAACTGAAGAAATCATGATGGCAACGCACTGGGCAAACTCTAGCAATGGCGCGGCGTTTGGAGCATTTTTACCCCGTAAGGCGCGCCAGTGCTTGAGTTTCATCTTTCTGTGCTTCGGCATGACGTTCGCAGCTCATGGGCAAACAGCGACGCCCGAAATGTCGCCGATGTCCCCCGAGCTGGAAGTGCGGTTGAAAAAACTTGAAACCGAGTTGCGCTGCCTGGTTTGCCAGAACCAGACGTTGGCCGAGTCACCGGCCGGCCTTGCAGGCGACCTGCGCCGCGAGATCCGTTTGCTGGCCGACCAGAAAAAAACAGACGAAGAAATCAAGGATCACCTGCGCGCACGCTACGGAGATTTTGTCCTCTATCGTCCGCCGGTGGACGGCAAAACCTATCTGCTGTGGTTTGGCCCGTTTTGCTTGATGATCGGCGGCGCCATTCTTTTATGGATGATGGGCCGGCGCCGAAAGGCTACTGCTACACCCGCTCCGGTCAGCGCGGAAATTCTTGCTCGCGCCGATGCAATGCTGAAGGGTGACTGATCCGGCTACAACGGCGCGCACATCACCACGCCCTCTACAACCCAACCATTGGCTTTCTGATCCTCAATCTGGGAATTGCTGGTGACATAACGGTGGCTCGAGGTACTCTCCCGCCAGCGCGAATCCGATAACCTGGTTACTGCCAGCGTGCCGGGACCGCATGTGGCCTGCGTCGCCGTGTTAATCCAGAACGCAACGCCCTCATCTATCCATGCCCGACTTGCACGAAGCATTTGGCACTCACGCACATCGGTTGAATAGAAGTGTGTGTTTTGCGCTGCGGCGTATAGCCGACAAACCGGCGCCTGCGTGGCCACGCGAAGTTCCGCAGGTCCGGGAATCGTATACGCCTTGAACTGAAAGCCCGTCCGGATCCAGCCTGCACCTGCACTACCACGATCTAGCGCGTCCTTGTCGGCGCTGCTTGCGGTGTAGAAATGACGTTTGGCGATCGTGTTGTAAAACTCATCGACCAGTACCTCGCCACTGACCAGCGCCGTTGGCGCCAGGTAATCGATACGCAGATAGTCGTTTAGGCCACCGCTGACATTCCTTTGGCGGGACAACCGGTCCAGCGCGGATTTGTCGCCATTGAGGTACGCAGCAAAGAATGGCACCGCCCAGCCGAAGACATCGTTTGCATAGCTTGTTTGGTAGGTGTGTTCGACACCGCTCAACGCAACCTGATAGCGCGGGCCACGAAAATTGTTTACCGCCTGTTCCATCATGAACATCGGCGCGGTGGTGTCGCTGGTGCCGGAGATGGAAAGGTAGGGGGCGGTGACATTTTTCGCCGTCGCATTGTCGTCGCCAAATGCCGGCAGGAAAGATTGGCCCGCGTAGGGCACATAACCAACTGCGGCCTTGATGCGTGGATCCTGCACCGTCGGCTTGGCTGTCAGCCGCGGATAATTGTCGGTCAGTTGCGCCCCCAGCAGCCAGGTCATCGTCGCACCACCCATGCTGCCGCCAATGCCGCCGATGCGTGCGGCATCAATGCGCGCGCCGAAATCCGGATGTGCAAGCATCAAGTCGATCACGGCCTTTACGCTGAAGGGTCGCATCGCCTGCATCTCAACGATGCGGTCAAAATTACGGATGATGTAAAAGAGGTCGCCTAGGTCTTCTAACCTCAGGCGGGAAAATCGACCATCGCCGTGGAATGGCGCGGACACGACGTAGCCGTAACTGGCCAGCCGTACCAGGAAGTCGATCGACTTGCCGTCTACCGGGCTACCGGCAAGACCGTGCGAGAACACCAGCATCGGCCAGCGTCCGCAACCTGCGGGCAACGGAAAAATAGCCGCGCAAGGCTGGCTGGCGAAAACCGAGGCTTGCCCGCCGCGCTGCATATGCGGGATGACCTGCCCATCGGGTAGCGAATAGTTCGGGCGATTGTTGGTCGCATCCGTCGGATAGCAGGTGATCACGACAAACTCGACGACAGAGTTTCGCCGGCCCGGATACAGATCGTTGTCCGGCACCACCGGACTGGTTTTCAACGTGCTGGCCGGCTCCAGCAGGATGTCGCCGACATAGTGGTCATTCGATCCGGACCAGTAATCATCCACTGAACCGCCCAGTTGATTCAAGCGAGCAACGTCATGCGCGAGATTGGAACAGGCAACCGGATAGGCGCCGGGTGCCAAGGGCGGAAATTCCACGCTCTGGTTGCGCGCCGCTGGGAACTCGGTCAACGGGCCATGCGTGGCTTTTTCAATCCGCTGATTTTTCACTGTTGCCAAACTGGAAGTGGTAACGCAGGCGAGCGCCAGCACTGCCATTAACCTAACCCAATGCTGCAAGTGACACAGAAAGTACATGACAATCCCCGAGAATCCGGCTATTGGATCGCACGGAATTCAATTTGTTGCATTTCAATTGCGGCGTTAGCACGCGGATGGAAACCCGTTGTGACTCGCAAAATAACGGTCAAACTGGGCAAAGGTTACACATAAATTTTGGATAGCCCGATTTTGCGCCGACGATAACAGCTAACTATGGACTATCCGATTCAAACCCGACATGCGCCGTTGGCGCTTTCCTTTGTAGTCGAATAGACTATTTCAGCGTTTTCAAAACCAAACCACTTCTGCCGAGGATGTAATGAAATTTCGCATACTGCTGACCTGTATTGTTTTATCACTCTGCGTCACGCTGTCCAGCGCAGCAATGGCAAAGAATTTTCGCTGGTCATCCTCGGGTGATGTGACCACGCAAGATCCCCACGGGCAGGACGAAAGCTTCACCAAGTCCATCAATATGATGATCTACGAACGCCTTTTCCAGCCGGGAAAGGACATGCTCGCTACGCCATGGCTGGCAACCGGCTTGAAGGTGACAAGCCCTACAAAGCGTGTGGTGTCGTTGCGCCGCGATGTGAAATTCCAGGACGGCACGCCATTGACGGCAGACGACGTGGTGTTCTCGTTCGAGCGCGCCGCCAAGTCCAATCAATACAAAACCTACGCCGTGCCAGCGGGCGTGCCGAAAAAGATCGACGACTACACCGTTGAATTCACCACCGCCGCGCCGAACCCTGTTGGACATATTTACCTGGGTGAAGTGCCGATCATGAGCAAGAAGTGGGCGGAGAAAAACAATGCCACGATACCGCAGGATTTCAGCACCAAGGAGGTGACCTTTGCCTCGCGCAATGCGATGGGCTCCGGGCCGTTCAAATTGGTGTCATATGAACCGGGCATCAAGACCGTGCTGGCGAAAAACGCCGACTGGTGGGGCATTAAGGATGGTCGCTATGAAAGCAATATCGAAACGATGGAATACCGCCCCATCGGCAACGCTGCGACACGCATGGCCGCCCTGCAGTCAGGCGAAATCGATTTCGTGATTGACCCTGCCGTGCAGGACATCGCCAAGCTGAAAGAAGATCGCAACCTGAAAGTCTGGGAAGGCGATGAAACGCGCATCATCTCGATCACCTTCGACCAGGCGCGTGATGAGTTGTTGTTCTCGGATGTAAAAGGCAAGAATCCGTTCAAGGACAAACGCGTCCGCATGGCGCTGTATCAGGCCATCGACGTCAATGCCATCAAGACCTCGATCATGCGCGGCCTGGCGACACCAACCGCAATCGCCCTACCCAGCCCCAAGGCCGAAGGCATCCCCGATGCCATGGATAAGCGCTTTCCATTCGACCCTGTTGCCGCCAAAAAGCTATTGTCCGAGGCGGGCTACCCCAATGGCTTTGGCTTTACGCTGCATTGCCCCAATGACCGTTACGTGAACGACGAAAAAATTTGTGTGGCCCTGGCCAGCATGTGGGCGCGTATCGGCGTCAATACCAAGGTCGAGGCAATGCCGAAAGCACAGTATTTCCAGCGGACCCCAAAGAAGGAATTCAGCGCCTGCATGCAGGGCTGGGGAGACAACAATCGCGACGCCATGTTTACGTTGAAGCCGCTCTTTCACAGCCTCAACGACAAGGGTGCTGGCGATACCAACTATGGCAACTTCAAAAGTGCGGCGCTCGATGACTTGATCGATAAAGCCGAGTTTGAAATGGATGCCGCCAAACGCCAGACGCTCATCAATCAGGCTGTGGAAATGGTGAAGAACGAAGTTTTCGTCATTCCGATTCACCGCCAGGTGATCCCCTGGGTGTCGCGCGCGAACGTGAGTCTGATTCATCGCTCCGACAACAAATTTGCGCCGATCTGGGTGACGATCAAGTAAACAGTCTTTCCGCCTCGTAGGGTGCGCACCGCGCACGTGCGCCGGTTACGCGTGCGCGGTGCGCGCCCCACGAGGGCTGGAAGCCAACCATAAGCCACCAAACGTCAGCGCGCCATTGATGATCAACAGCTCCAGCCCGATTTCGTACTTGCCGAACAACACACTCTGATATTTGTCGATAAAGAAACAGATGATCGGTGCGGCGATGGCAATGGCGGGCACGTAGCGATCTTTGACAATCCTCCGCATCAGAATTCCGAACGCAAACAGGCCCAGCAATGGGCCGTAGGTATAGCCGGCCAGCTTCAGGATCAGCCCGATCATGCTCGGGTTGTCGGCCCACTTGAACACCATCACCAATAGCAGAAACAACACCGCAAAGCCGATGTGGACCTGGTGGCGCAAGCGCTTCTTCTGCGCTTCGTTCATATCATCGCGGCGGTTGATGCCGAGAAGGTCGATGCAAAAAGATGATGTGAGCGCTGTGATGGCCCCATCTGCGCTCGGAAAAAGTGCAGAGATCAGCGCGATCACAAAAATAACCTGCACCATCGCAGGCAGATGCCCCAACACAACCGCTGGGAAAATCTTGTCGCCCGTTTCGGTGACGCCAACGGTCGATGCGTACATGGACAGCAGACCGCCAAGGTAGAGGAAAAGCAACACCACACCCAGCATGATGATGCTCAGGGTGACGATATTCTTCTGCGAATCGGCCAGTGTCTTTACCGAGATATTCTTTTGCATCATTTCCTGATCGAGCCCGGTCATGGCAATGGCGATGAAGACGCCAGCGAGTATTTGCTTGGCGAAAAATTTCGCGCTATTAATGTCGGTCGAAAATATGGTCGACAGCCCGCGCGCATCCAGTTGCGAAAGACTCTCAGCAACCGAAAGATGCAGACCGTCGAGCACATAGTTCACGCAGATCACCAGGCCCGCCAGCATGCACGCAGTCTGCAAAGTGTCAGTCCAGACGATCGTTTTTACGCCCCCTTCGTAGGTGTAGAGCAGGATCATCACCAGGATGACCAGCGCCGTCAGCCAGAACGGCACTTGCAAGCCATCGAGAATGGTGTCCTGAAGAATTTTGACGACCAAATACAGGCGCGCCGTTGCCCCCAGCGTGCGAGACAGCACGAAAAATCCCGCGCCGGTCTTGTACGCGCGCGGCCCCATGCGCGTATCGAGATAGTGGTAAATCGACGTGAGATTCAGCCGGTAGTAGACCGGCAACAGTACAAAGGCGATCACGAAGTAGCCGACCAACTGGCCGATAACAATCTGGAAGTAAGTGAAGGCGTTAGCGCCGACCGCACCAGGAACGCTGATAAACGTGACACCGCTGAGCGAGGTGCCGATCATCCCGAACGCGACCAGCATCCAGTTACTTTTGCGATTGCCGATGAAGAAGGATTCGTTGTCGGACTTGCGCGAGGTGAACCACGCCACGCCGAGTAGAAGCGTGAAATAGGCGATGACGAAGCAGAAGAGAAGTGTCGGGGACATATTGCGCGTTGGCTGGAAAGCGCATTCTGACACCGTCAAGCGGCATTCTGACGTGTAAAGTACGCAAAACATTTTGCCTTGCGCCGCACCCAAAAGAAACGACGGATAACATGACCCTCACCTACATCTGGACCGGCTTTTTTCTGGTTGGCTTTCTGGCGGCACTCGCGCAATGGCTGTTCCTCGGCGATGTAGAGGTCTTCAAACGCATCATCGACGGTACCTTCACGGCGGCCAAGGTGGCGGTGATGGACATCGCGCTGCCGCAGGCCGGCATCATGACTTTATGGCTTGGCATATTGAGCATTGGCGAAAAAGCCGGTGCGATCAATCTGCTGGCGCGAATCATCTCTCCGTTCTTCTCACGCATCTTCCCGGAAGTGCCCAAGGACCACCCGGCCACCGGGCACATGGTGATGAATTTCTCCGCCAATTTCCTGGGCCTGGACAACGCCGCCACGCCGTTTGGCCTGAAAGCCATGGAGAGCTTGCAAACGCTGAACCCCAACAAGGAAGAAGCCAGCAACGCGCAGATCATGTTTCTGGTGTTGCATACCTCCGGACTCACGCTGATTCCGCTGTCGATCATGGCGCAGCGCGCGGTGCTGGGCGCCAAGGATGCGTCGGACATATTTATCCCGACGCTGATCGCGACTTACGTGGCCACCGTCGTTTCAATGGTGGCCGTCGCCATCAAGCAACGCATCAATATATTCAACACTGTCATCCTCGGCTGGCTTGGTGGCCTCACCACCTTCATCGTGGCGTCCATCTGGTACATGACCACGTATCTCACCAAAGCGGAAATCGAAGTCTTCTCGAAAGTGTTCAGCAACCTGATATTGTTTTCGATCATCGTCGGCTTCATCATTGCCGCATTGCGCAAACGCGTTGACGTTTACGATGCCTTCATCGAGGGCGCGAAAGGTGGCATTGAAACCTCGCTCAAGATCATTCCTTATCTGGTCGGTATGCTGGTCGCCATCAGCGTGTTGCGCAACTCGGGCATTCTCGGCTTCGTCGTGAACGGATTCAACTGGTTCTTTTCGCTTCTCGGCGTCAACACCGATTTCACGCCGGCGTTGCCCACGGCGTTGATGAAACCAATCAGTGGATCGGGATCACGCGCGACGATGATCGATGCGATGCAGACCTACGGCGTCGATTCGTTCGTTGGCCGGCTCGCTTGTATATTTCAGGGTTCCGCAGACACGACGTTCTACATCGTGGCGTTGTATTTCGGCTCGGTCGGAATCAAGCGGACGCGCTACGCGATCACCTATGGTTTGCTTGCTGACTTCGCCGGCGTGGTGGCAGCGATATTTGTGGCTTACCTGTTTTTCCATTGATCAGAAAACGTAGAGCGCCATTTGGCGCGGAGTTTCGAGAAAAAAGGCTCCGGAATGCCCGCCAATGCTGGTGTTTTGTCAAATCGACGGCATCGTCTTCGTCAGATAAAACCACTCGTGTCCGGGTTCGGCTTTCGCATCCGGAAACAAAATGCAACCATCGTCCAGAGCCAGCAGCCGCGTGCCGTCTTGCCGGGTTGCGATCAGATCGCCTGTGCGCAAGGGGTCGAAACTCGCCCAAGCGCGGCTGAACGTATCGCCAACTTCATTCTTGTCGTAGACCTCGACCATGCGCAGTGCTTCGTATTTCTCAACGACTACCGGTGTGGGCGACGATGTGATGCCGAGAAACGCGAGGGTATTGAGGATCGCGCAGTAACCGACTTCCGGTGAGGACGGATCATCGTGCGCGCCGCATTCGAGCGTGATCGCGTAGCCGCCGACAGAGCGCATGTACTCCGTGGTACCGACGCCGTAGCGCGGATCGGTATTCAACTGATTGGCGAAATCGGCGGTAATGCCCTTCTGACCGACGCGCCGCTCGACACCCTTTGCGTAAGTGCTCAGCCAGCCATCGACAAACCGGTGAACGCCCAGCCGTTTGGCAAGCGCGCGTTCCTTTTCGAAATGCTTGAAGGGTTGAAGCGCAGCCGTATTGTTCCCCGGCCCCAACATAGCAAATGCAGGATTCTGCGCACGCGTCGAATGCAGATCGAGGAGCACTTCATGGCTCGCCAGCAATGGGCAAAGCCAGTTGGCGATGTGATCTTCAAAATCGGCGGGCTGCGTGACTGGATATAGATTGCGGTTCAAATTGCGGTCGCCCGCGCGATCGCGTCGCGAGTACGCCAGTGGATTCGTGATTGGCACAAAAGTGACAGTCCCGCTGACGATAATGATGCGCTTCTGCTCGATATCGTCGAGCACGCGATGAATCGCCTGCGTGCCGCAGGTTTCATTGCCGTGCACCGCGCCGGTGATAATGAGGCGCGGCCCGGCGTTCAGCCCGGTAAATGTGATGGACTTGAAATGCAGATCAGCCGATTGGTTGGACGAAGTGAAGGATGTAGCCATGTACGGGAATTGGTGGGCCGTGATGGACTTGAACCATCGACCAAAGGATTATGAGTCCTCTGCTCTAACCAACTGAGCTAACGGCCCACAGCCACATTATCCCATGCCGTGGGCAAAGCGACAGAGTGACAAACTTTCCACAGCTTGCCAGCTACCGGCCCAATACTAGCTGCACAATTTGACACTCGCCCACCCCTTTGAGGAAAGTTCGAATGCCTCAGTCGACACGCAATCAAAAGTGCCGCTACCGGACATCCAGCTCATTCGTTCAATCGCGACATGGCCAGGGACGATGCGAAGAATATTGAACGAATTCGACTCTCCCCGTCCGCGCGTAGATGTTGCGGTGCCGGCCTGCACGGCGATGGCGCCATAGTCGGCGATTTCGTAGCGTTCGGACATGCTGCGTGCATGACTCGCATGCAGGTGGCCAGCCAGAAAAAGGTCAATCCGGCAGCCCGCGAAAACCTTCATGGCAATCGACGCGCCGCCGACAAGATTCCGATCGCCAAAGCCGCTAGGCAAATCAAAGGGATGGTGCGTCACGATTATTCTGGTGACGCGATCTTCCAGCGTGCAGAATCGCGCTCGAATGTGCTCCATCTGCACCGCATTGATTCGCCCATTTTTGATCGTAAGCGAGCGGGCGGTATTTATACCAAGTACCGCAATTTCATCGTCGACATGAAAAGGCACGAGGTCATTCGTGATGTGGCGCCGGTACTTCTCGAGTGGGCGAAAAAAACGGCTAACGACGTTGTGCAGCGGTATGTCGTGGTTGCCCGGCACGATGATTTGTGGCCTCGGCAGGCCATCCAGAAAAAGTCGCGCCGCTTTGAATTGCCCAGTGCGCGCGCGTTGCGTCAGATCGCCTGAAACCACGACCACATCGGGCTTGGCGTTGCCGATGACCGTCATCAAAGGCGCAATGAGCGCTTCGTCGATGTGATCAAAATGGAGGTCCGACAAATGTACCAATGTCCGCATGGATCATTCTTTCATATCCGCGCCTTTCGGCACGATCACCTTCAGGGCTGCCGGGCAAGTACGATAGTGCAATGGTGTGCTCATCACGGTGACTTCGCCGTCGGTCGCTACCCGGATCTGTTTGTGGCGCGTTTCAATCAAGATTTCCTTTGCGGAAAGCGCATCGAAATCCTTCGCCTGCCGCAGCCGACCGAAGACCGCACGCGCCGCCAGCCATAGTGAGCCCAGGCGCCCGGTATGTTGTGTCATGTATAAGCTAAGTTTCGCGCCGTCGAGCCGCTCTCGCGCGCCGATGTTGAAGCCCTCCATCAAGTATTCATTGTTGCCAATAAAGATGAACGGCGTCCGGCGGCGGTATTCTTCGTTATCCAGATAAAGCGTGACGGTCAGGAACGGATAGCGGCGGAATGCGCTCACGGCCGCCCAGAAGAATGCGACCCATTTACTGCGTCCCAGTCGATGCTGTTGTTGTTGGCGGTGTCTGACCGTATCGGCGTAAAGCCCCAGGCTCGAATTGTTGACAAAGGTTCGGCCGTTAACTTCACCGACGTCTATCCTGATGCTGTGTCCTTCAGCGATCGTTCGAATTGCGTCGTCAAGATGCAGTGGAATATGCAAGTCTTTCGCAAAGTGATTAAGCGTCCCGAGGGGTAGAACCCCCAAGGTAATATCGGTTCCAATCAGTGTCGATGCAACGGCACTCAAGGTACCGTCACCGCCGCCTGCAACAACCGTCCGAACACGTCCGGCTACTGCGCGCTTGCTTGCCGCGACGACCTCGCCGCCGTTGGCAGCAAGCATAACGGTAACGAACAATCCTTGCGCCCGAAATTTCTCGGTAACACTTTTTGCAAAGTCGGTGTTACGGCCGCTGCCAGCCGAGGCATTCAGGATTACGGCTATTTGCGCGAGTTCTGACACGGTGTGTCTCCCAGACTTTGCGTCATCCCTCGCCAGCGACAGGTGGTGTTGGCACTAGCAGTGAATGCTAGCCACGCGCCAATCGCAGCCGATGCGGCAAAGACATCGCGAGGATAATGGACCCTAAATAAATACGGCTTAGCCCCATCTGGGCTGACGTCAGCAATATACCAATCTTGCTGCATGCGGTATGTGCGCCTTCATACATTGTGAGGCCAAAGGATTCAGCATCAGTCTTCCATGTTCCCGACGGCTCTCGCAGTGAATTGCATGCATACTCATGTGATGTCCAGCCACTATCTCCTCCCACTTTTGGCCCCGCGCAGCGTGGCAGTGATCGGCGCGTCCGAGCGCGACGGCGCCCTAGGGCGATTTGTGTTCGAGAACATGCTGGCCAATGGCTTTCAGAGTGCGCACGAACGGACGCTATACGCAGTAAATCCCAAATACCGTACCGTGCTAGGCGAAAAATGCTTTCGGTCCGTTGGCGATTTGCCTTCCCCCCCCGATCTGATCGTGATCGCTTCGCCGGCGAATACCGTGGCGGATGTCCTGAAAGAGGCTGGCGCTACGGGTGTCAAGAATGCCGTGGTGCTGTCGGCGGGCTTTGATGAGATCGGCGAAGAGGGGCGTGCCCGCACCAAGCTGGTCAAGGAACAACTCTCACGCTACGGCATGCGCATGATCGGCCCCAATTGTGTAGGCATCATGCGCGCGGCCATCGGCTTGAATGCAACCTTTGCCAACGCCACTTGCAGGCCCGGGCCGCTTGCGCTTGTTTCGCAGTCCGGGGCCGTATGTACAGCGTTGCTGGACTGGGCGGCGACGACTGAGATCGGATTTTCGAGCGTGGTATCGCTGGGAGGCGCGCTCGATCTCGACTTTGGTGAGGTGCTGGATTTCCTCGTACACGATGCCGAGACGCGAAGTATCTTGTTGTACGTCGAGGGTATACATGATGCGCGTGGTTTCATTTCGTCATTGCGTGCGGCCGCGCGTGTCAAGCCGGTGGTGGTGTACAAGGCCGGGCGCCACAGCGCGGGCACCAAGGCCGTGACCAGCCACACGGGTGCGCTGGCGGGCAGCGATGCGGTGTTCGACGCGGCGCTTGCAAGATCGGGAGCGGTACGCGTATCGAGCTCGGTTCAGCTATTTGCCGCCGCACGCGTGCTCGTGAGCAAAAAGCGCCCCGCAGGGCCGCGACTGGGAGTTGTCACAAACGGTGGTGGCCCCGCCGTGGTGGCTGCAGACGCTGCGGTGGACAATCACCTTGAACTTGCCACGCTTTCCAAGGCTACGATTGAAAAATTGAACGCGGCTCTGCCCGCGCATTGGTCAAAGGCAAATCCGGTCGATATCATCGGCGACGCAACGCCGGCACGGTTTACCGCCGCTGCGGAAGCCGTTGTGGAAGACGCCGGCGTGGATGCGCTGCTTGTCCTGTTCTGCCCACAGCGGGCGACGACGGCGGAAGCTTGCGCCGCCGCGCTCATTCCGATAGCACAGCACCACGATAAGCCGATCTTTACCGCGTTCCTCGGCGGGGCCTCGATCGTGCAGGCACGCACAATGCTTGAAAAAGCCGACATCGCCAATTTCATGACGCCCGAAAATGCGGTGGAGGCGATGTCGTTTCTGGTTCGCTTCAAGCGGCATCAAGAGATGCTGCTTGAATCGGTGCCCGCGTTTGCAGGCATGAGTTCTCAGGAAGCCGCGCGCGCAGTGGCGGAAGCGACGCAGATTCGTGCGCTGGCACTGCGTGATAAGCGAACCTTGCTCAGCGAAATGGAGGCGAAGACTTTACTGGCTGCGTTCGGCATTCCTGTAAAACTCGGGAAGAACGCTGCGACGCGCGATGAAGCACAGGCAGCGGCAAAGGCGATGGGCTATCCGGTAGCGATGAAAATTCATTCGCCCGATATCACGCACAAAAGCGATGTTGGTGGCGTGCGCCTGAGTCTCATCAACACCAAGCAAGTGGGGCATGCGTTCGACGACATGATGGAACAGGTAAAACTCGTTAAGCCCAAAGCCAGGCTCGTCGGTGTGAATATCCAGCCGATGCTGAGATTCGCCCATCAGCGCGAAGTGTTGGTGGGGCTCAAGCGCGATGCGGTTTTTGGACCTGTCATCGCCTTTGGCGCCGGAGGGGTGGCAGTAGAAGCACTTCACGATCTGGCGCTGGCGTTGCCGCCGCTCAATCCCCGCCTCGCGATGACGCTGATGCAGTCCACGCAAATTCGCCGCGTCCTCAACGCCTACCGCGACGTACCCGCCATCGACGACGACGCTATCATCGATGTACTGCAACGCGTTTCAACCATGGCGTGTCTGCTGCCGTGGATTGACGAAATGGATCTGAATCCGGTATTGGTGCATCCAGCCGGCGCCTCGGTGGTTGATGCACGTGTCGTCATCAACGCCGCCATGCCGGTCACCGATGCGCGTTATCGGCATATGGCGATATTTCCCTACCCAATTGAGATCGAGCGGGATGTAAAGCTGAAAAACGGTGTCACGCTCCTGCTGCGACCGATTCGTCAGGACGATACCGAGCGGGAGCACGCCTTCGTCGCCAAGCTCTCTCCCGCCTCGCGATATTCTCGATTTCAGTACCCACTCTCGGCACTTTCGCCAGAAATGATGGCGCGCTTCACACAACTCGATTACGACCGCGAAATGGCGCTACTGGCACTGGTACCGGGCACCCAGGAAATCGTTGGCGTCGTGCGCTATTTCCCCAACCCTGATCGCGCGAGCGTTGAGTTTGCCTGCGTGGTAGCCGACGCATGGCAGGGGCGCGGTGTGGGCAGCTTGCTAATGTCGGCACTGATCGATTGCGCACAAACGGCAGGTTATGCTTCCATGGACGGAGCGGTGCTTTCTACAAATATCGGCATGCTGGCATTGGCCGAACGACTCGGTTTTGTCGTCGAGCGGGGTGACGATCCCAACCACACAGTGAAAGTCGTTCTGGCGTTGAAGCCCAAGCTAAAACTGTAATGAAAAATGGCCGACAATGCCGGCCATTTTTTTGCTCTCGGTCGTCGATCAGGTGTCGGTTTCCAGGAAGCTTTTCAGCTTCTCCGAACGCGACGGGTGACGCAGCTTACGCAGCGCTTTCGCCTCGATCTGACGAATGCGCTCACGCGTCACATCGAACTGCTTACCCACTTCTTCCAGTGTGTGGTCGGTGTTCATCTCGATACCGAAGCGCATGCGCAAAACTTTCGCTTCGCGCGGCGTCAATGAATCAAGCACATCCTTGGTGACATCACGCAAAGACGTGTACTGCGCAGAGTCGTCCGGCGCCAGCGTTTGTGTATCTTCGATAAAATCACCCAGATGCGAATCGTCGTCGTCACCGATCGGCGTCTCCATTGAGATCGGCTCTTTGCTGATTTTCAAAATCTTGCGGATTTTGTCTTCCGGCATTTCCATTTTCTTGGCAAGCGTCGCCGGATCGGGTTCAAGACCGGTCTCCTGCAAAATCTGCCGTGAAATGCGATTCATCTTGTTGATCGTCTCGATCATGTGCACCGGTATACGGATGGTGCGCGCCTGATCGGCAATGGAACGTGTAATAGCCTGACGAATCCACCAGGTGGCGTAGGTAGAAAATTTGTAGCCGCGGCGATATTCAAACTTGTCCACGGCTTTCATCAAACCGATATTGCCTTCCTGGATCAGGTCGAGGAACTGTAAACCGCGATTCGTGTATTTCTTCGCGATCGAAATCACCAAACGCAGGTTAGCCTCGATCATTTCGCGTTTTGCACGGCGGGCTTTGGCCTCACCGGTACTCATTTGGCGTGCGATTTCCTTCAAGTCTTTGACCGGCAGGCCAACTTCCTTCTGCAGATTGATCAGGAATTCCTGCTCTTCGATAATCGACGGCTTGAACTTCACCAGCGCCGCGGAGTAACCCTTGCCGTTGGCGATTTCTTCGGTAATCCACTTCAGGTTTGTTTCATTACCGGGGAACGATTTGATGAAGTGCGCTCGCGGCATGCTGGAATTCTTTACGCACAATTCCTGAATGTGGCGTTCGCGTTGGCGGACCGAATCAACCAGTGAACGCAGGCCGTTACAAAGTCGCTCTACCTGCTTCGCGGAGAAACGTATCTGCATGAGTTCAGCAGAAAGCGCTTCCTGCAAATCCTTGTACGCGCGCGAACGATGACCTTTTTCGGTCAGAGCCTTGCGCATTTTTTTGAATAGCTTGCGGATGGCGTTGAAGCGCGCCAGCGAATCCTGTTTCAGCTGCTCCAAATTTGCGGCTGCGATGGAGCCATCTTCATCCTCTTCCTCTTCGATTTCCTCTTCGTCGAGGTCATCGTCGGAGAGTTCGGCTTCGGCGACTTCGTCTTCGTTCGGGTCGACCAGGCCATCGATCACTTCGTCGATGCGTAGCTCATCTTTCTCGACCATGTCAGCCAGATTCAGGATGTCCTGAATCGTCGTCGGGCAAGACGAAATGGCGTGGATCATGTGCTTCAGGCCGTCTTCGATACGTTTGGCGATTTCAATTTCGCCTTCACGCGTCAGCAACTCGACCGAGCCCATTTCACGCATGTACATACGAACCGGATCGGTCGTGCGGCCAAATTCCGAGTCGACAGTGGAGAGCGCCTGCGCGGCCTCTTCAGCGGCGTCTTCGTCATCCGCAACAGTCGGCGTTGCCTCGTTCATCAACAACGTTTCAGCGTCCGGTGCCTCGTCGTAGACCTGGATGCCCATTTCGTTGAAGGTCGTCGTGATCGCCTCAATTTGTTCGGCGTCGACCATGTCAGGCAGGTGATCGTTGATTTCCGCATAAGTCAGGAAACCACGTTCTTTTCCAAGCGTAATCAGCGTTTTCAGCCGGGTGCGTTGCACCTCGACGTCCACCACTTTGGCCTCGGCTTTAAGTGCCTTGAAATTAGGAAAGGCGGGATCGTCAGTGTCGCGTGCGCTTTTTGCTTTGCGTGCCATATCAAATAGTCCGTTGCCGCGACCGAAAAGCGCCACGGGAATCAATAAGGAGTGCTGCGTGAGAGTAAGGCGGGGTAACCCTCGATTATATCCAAAACCGTCTGTTTTTGATAGCTTTTTTGCCTTGAAGGCGTAACCCTAGTGTGGAGTTGGCCCGGCAGCTAGTTCAGTAACGGAATTCAGCTGGTGTCCGGCACCAAATATATATGCTCGCACGGCAGAGTTCCAAGTGCCTAACGTTTACTAACGCCGACTTTCTGTAAGGCTGGTCCGAAACTGGCGAACTATCTCGCGCTACTCCAACCCCATCTCTTTAGCCCGCTTCTTCTGCTCGCGTTTTTTTTGTGCGGCGATCGCGCCATCACGCAGCGTCGCCAGCGCAGCGTCAAATTCTGCGTCCAGATCAAAGTCCGGCTTACTGGAATCCAGGTCTGTCAGTAATGGTTGCAACGCCGCTCGATCAATTTCAGCCTCGTCCTCGGTCCCGCGGAAGCGCTCAATGAGTTGTGCCTGATTCACCTCAAAATCGTGGTCGCGAATATAAGCCGCAACGCGACAAGCGCTACGAACCGACGATTCCTCGTGGTCATCAATCGTAACGTCAAACCGGCCCGCAAGGGTCGGCTTTAGAAGCATGCGAGCGATCAATTGGGCACCGGGACCTGCGGGTGGCATTTTGCGGCGTGGTGCTGGCGCACCGGGCTCAGGACCGCGCGCTTTCCATTTGCCGAATTCCCCTTTGCGACCATTTTTGCCTTTCGTGCCGCTATCGCTATTACGCGATGGTTGTCCCGAATTTTGAGCCGAATTCACATCAGAGGCAGCTTTGCCAACCGCGACCGGAATGAGCCGCTGAATTTCCAACACGCCCAAGCCAACAATATCGGCAAGTTTTCGTTGCAGCATCAGGCTCAATGCCGGCGCCGTTATTTGCGACAACAAGGGCTTTGCCAACACCAGCAGGCGAGTACGACCCTCTTCGTTTGCCAGGTCTACTTGCGCAGAAAGCTCCTCAAATAAAACTGTGGAAAGGTGTTTTGCGTCCGCTACTTCAGCAAGAAACGCATCCCTCCCTACTCGGCGCACAAATGTATCAGGGTCATCTTCCTGTGGGAGAAAAAGGAAACGCACGTCCTTGCCGTCGACCAGCACAGGCAATGATTGTTCCAGCGCGCGCCATGCTGCGCGCTGCCCGGCCTTGTCGCCGTCAAAGCAAAACACCAGGTTATCAACCATGCGTAATAATTTCTGCACGTGCACGGGCGTGGTTGCTGTCCCCAGCGTCGCGACTGCGTTCTCAATGCCATTTTGTGCCAGGGCGACGACATCCATGTACCCTTCAACCACGATGGCGGTCTGGGAATCGCGAATCGCGCGGCGCGCCTGAAAGAGCCCGTAAAGCTCGCGGCCTTTTTCAAAAAGCGGTGTTTCCGGCGAGTTCAGGTACTTGGGCTCACCTGGCCCAATCACGCGCCCACCAAAACCGATCACATTTCCGCGTTGGTCGAGGATGGGAAACATGACGCGATCCCGAAATCGATCGTATCGTTTGCCTTCGTCGTTATCGATGACTAGCCCGCATTCGACCAGTGCAGTAGATGTATAGTCCTCGACGGCTCCCTTTAGCCCCTGCCAATCGTCCGGCGAATAGCCCAAGCCGAATTTCGCCGCGATTTCACCGGTGAGTCCACGGCTCTTGAAATACTCAATTGCCTTCGGCGTTTTCTTCAGTTCGCGCCGGTAAAAATTCATCGCCGCCGCCATGAATTCGCCCAGCGAACTGGCTTCCTGAACACGCTCCAGCGTTTCTGCGCGGTTGGCCTCAGCCGGGAGCATCATGCCAACGCTCTCGGCGAGCTCTTGCACGGCTTCACGAAACGCCATGCCGTTGTACTCCATCAAAAACGAAATCGCCGTGCCATGAACGCCACAGCCAAAGCAGTGATAAAACTGCTTTGTCGGCGACACGGAAAAGGACGGCGATTTTTCGTTGTGGAATGGACAACAAGCCGAGTAGTTTTGCCCTGATTTCTTCAATTTCACATGTTTGTCGATAACTTCGACAATATCGACACGCGCGAGTAGCTGCTGAAGGAAATCTTGAGGGATCATGTATCGATTATATTGCGGCGCTTACACGAACCAGGCGGCGCGAGCCGTCCATCGGACACTTTGTGACAAATTGTCAAATCGTGCAGAAATTCACTTTTGTAAACAAAGTCTTGGGATACGATAAGATGCGGAACTGACACATTACTTTAAATAATCCCCCCAAACCTTTGATCAAAATACGTTTTACATAAAATGCCGCCCAATCGCACCCACGCTCTAATCAGCAAGCGTATTTTCCCGCTCTGGATGCGGGAAAAACACGCGAGTCGGCTGCGCGCCCAGCGTGGCGGACGAAAGATAAGCGCACTGGTAATCGCCCTTGCGATTTCCTTGGGTGGAGCTGTAATTCCCTGGCAACGAGCGCACGCGCAGGCGGTGGCACCCTGTGGGGGCGCCCCAACTCTGGCCGCACTGTACGCGTGCTACAACAACGTCGCCAATGGCGCAGTTGGTGCCACAACCAACTTGAGTTCGTCAGTCGCGAATATCAAGACGAGCCTTAACAACGTTTCCACCAGTTTGGGTAATGTATCGACTAGTCTGGGCACCGTCAGTACAAGCCTCGTCTCCACGATCACACGCCTGACCAATGTCTCGACCAGCGTAGGGAATGTGTCGACCAGCCTTGGTGCGGTTAGCACTAGCCTGGGTAATGTATCGACCAGCCTTGGTGTCGTCAGCACAAGCCTCGTCTCCACGATCACACGCCTGACCAACGTCTCGACCAGCGTAGGGAATGTGTCGACCAGCCTTGGTGCGGTCAGCACTAGCCTGGGTAATGTATCGACCAGTCTGGGCACCGTCAGTACAAGCCTCGTCTCAACGATCACACGCCTGACCAATGTTTCAACTAGCGTCGGCAATATCAGTACGAGCGTGGGCAACGTTTCCACCAGCCTTACGAATGTGAGCACGAGCGTTGGCAATGTGTCGGCCAGCCTTGGTGCGGTCAGCGCCAGCTTGGGTAACGTGTCGACCAGTCTGGGCGCGGTCAGTACCAGCTTGGGTGACGTATCGACCAGCCTTGGCACCGTCAGCACAAGTCTGGTTTCTACAATAACCCGCCTGACCGATGTTTCTACAAGCGTCGGCAATGTCTCTACAAGTCTGGGAAATGTATCGACCAGCCTCGGGGGTGTTTCCACCAGCCTCACCAACGTGAGTTCCAGCGTCGTTAATGTGTCGACCAGTCTTGGAGCTGTCAGCACCAGCCTGGGTGACGTATCGACCAGCCTTGGCACCGTCAGCACAAGTCTGGTTTCTACAATAACCCGCTTGACCGATGTGTCCACAAGCGTCGGCAACGTCTCTACAAGTCTGGGAAATGTATCGACCAGCTTGAATACTGTTAGCACCAGTGTCGGCAATGTATCAACCAGCCTCGGGAACGTGTCGACCAGCCTCATCAATATCTCAAGCTCGCTATCAACAACAGACTCTAATCTTTCAACAGTGTCTACTGCGGCGTCCAATACGCAAAGTTCAGTTGCAAACGTCTCAAACAGCTTGATTAACGTCTCATCAAGCGTGAGCAACGTCAGCACCAGTCAGGTGGCCATCAGCAGTAGCGTGGGCAACATTTCTGTCAGCCTGACAAACGTCTCCAGTTCCTTGTCAACGACTGACTCGAACCTTTCTTCGGTTTCGACCGTAGCAGGCAATACCCAGACATCCGTTGCCAATATATCTTCCAGCTTGACCAATGTCTCAACCAACGTCGGAAATATCAGCACAAGCCAGACTGCGCTGAGTTCCAGCCTGACAAATGTCAGTACCAGCCAGATTGGATTTGGCACTAGCTTGAGCGGCTTGAGCTCTTCGGTTGTGATTCTCAATGCCACGGTTATCAATATCAGTTCGTCTGTGACCAATGTCAGTAGCAGCTTGGGCGGTGTGAGCAGTTCCGTAACTGGAATCAGCTCGAGCCTGGGCACGGTCAGTTCCTCAGTAGTTGCGCTCGGAACCTCATTGAGTGGCGTGAGTACTTCGACGGTTGCAATTTCCACCTCCCTGAATACGGCAACGTCA
This sequence comes from Burkholderiales bacterium, assembly GCA_038321965.1. GTDB lineage: Bacteria > Pseudomonadota > Gammaproteobacteria > Burkholderiales > Usitatibacteraceae > UKL13-2. The sequence continues at coordinate 59,006 of JBBQFL010000025.1, forward strand.
AATATCAGCACACTGAGCTCTACGCTCGCCAGCACTAACGCCAATTTGGGCAATGTCAGCTCAAGCCTAGGCAACGTCAGTACCAGCCTTGGCGGCCTCGCGACGTCCGTTGCCGGTATGAGTACAACGCTAACAAACGTAAGCGCCTCTCTGACGACCGCGAATGCAATCAACAATGCGTCCATCGCAACGTTCAGTAGTTCGCTCACAACACTTAGCCGTACACAATCCGAGCAATCAACCGTCGTGAGCACTTCGCTGGCGAAACTAGATGGTTCAGTAGCGCGCCTCGATAGCTCTTTGACGATCGTCTCATCGTCGCTGACGCAGATGGCTGGTTCGATTTCTGACCTCAGTAGCGGATTATCAAACCTCTCAAACGACGTGGACAAGTTGCGAGGCGAAAGTAGACGGGGAATTGCTGCGGTTGCAGCGATCGGCGCAGTCGGCGTAGGCGGCGGCGCGCCCGGCGAAATGGGAATTGACGTTGGCGTAGCGGGATACCGCGGCCAAGGTGCCGTCGCAAGCAGCATTTCGTACATCACACCGTCAGGTGTCGTCGTCAGCGCAGGAGCAAGCTACGCTGGCGGCGGCGCAGCGGTCGTTCGCCTCGGCATTGGCTTCAAGATCAAGCTAGGCACACCCGCCGCGGCACCTGTCGCGACGGCGACTGCTACGACCGACGGACAGACCGCAATGAAACCCACGCACGACGCTGTGATCGGCCAGGCTGCGCCGAAGTAAACTGTTCAACTATCCTGGTGCGCGAATGCATCGTCGCGTCACACACACTACCGGCGCTGTTGCCCGCACAAGTAATGAAAAACTACTGCATCGGCATTTCCGTCTGGGTCCACGCCAATGGCGATATGGGGCTATTTGAGAACGGTCTGCGGCAAAACGTGGTGTTTTTATATAACTTGTTTCGCGCTGCGCCAAATTGCCGACGTGTCTATCTGCTCAATCACGGCGACGGGGACGCACCTATTATTCCGTCAGGAATTTCGATTGACGGCAAAGACATTGTCAGGACGCACAAAGTTGCAGAAAAACTGGATTTTGTAATTGCCATCGGCTCGGCGCTGGACGCGCAGACTGTCGAAAATCTCAAGCGTGCAGGAACAAAAATAATTGCCTACAAAGGCGGTAACGGTATTGTCATCTCCATGGAGGCGATCATTGCGCAGCCCCCGCGCGGAGACGCCGAACGCTATTTTGATCGCGCGTTTTATGACGCAATCTGGATGACCCCCCAGCATATCCGCACGTACAAATCCTATTGCGAAACCATTTACCGATGTCCCGTTTTCGAAATCCAACAAATCTGGCAGCCGATTTTCCTTGAAAGCAGGATGCCCACGTTAAGCGCACCGTTCGGCTATCAGCCGGGTCGGGCAAAGAAACGTATCGGAATTCTTGATCCAAACATCACAGTGATGAAGACCAGCCATATGCCGATGCTTGTTTGCGAGGCCGCCTATTTGCAACGACCGGAATTATTCGAGGCGATCTATGTGACGAACGCGTTGCAGTTTATGCAGAACGCACACTTCAGTAGTTTCGCCGGACGCCTGCATTGTGTAAAAGACAAAATTGCGACTGTGGAACCACGATTTGTGACAGCCGATTTCCTGGCGCATCATGCCGACGGAGTAGTCACGCATCATTGGGAAAATGGTCTTAATTACCTTTATTACGACGTGCTTTATGGAGGCTATCCCCTCATACACAACTCCGAATTTCTATCGGAGTTCGGCTACTACTACGAAAGCTTCGACGCTGACTCCGGGGCAGCGGCGCTGCTGCGCGCACTGACAATGCACGACGAAAACCTTTCTGGCTACCGAGAAGACTGCGCGCGGCTGATTGCCCGAGTAAATGCGGTTGCACCAGCCAACATCGCGGCACACGAGCAACTGCTCAACGCGATCAGTTGAAATCGATAGCGACTCTCTCTTATGCGTTTCAAGATTGGACTTTCCGCTGTTGCCGTGCAGGACGATGTTCTGGGGTCGTTCTGGACTAACGGCATGACACAAAATCTGGTTTTTCTGGCGCTGTTACTACAGCGCGTCCGCAATGTTGACGAGGTGTATGTTGTGCCCATGCCGGACGACGCCCGCCCGCATCAGCCCAGTGAGGTTTTCGGCTTTAAGCAAATGTCATTGGCGACGGCGATCGAACAATTGGACGTGATTATCGAGGTCGGGATGCGCGTGCCAAACGAATCGGTAGCCACGTTTCAAAGGCGCGGTGGGAAAATTGTCTCTTATGTTGCCGGTAACAGTTTCGTGATGAACCTGGAAGCGATAGCAAGTGGGCTCGAAGATCGGGCGGAAATCCTGCCACCATTCACATTTGACGCGGTCTGGATCACGCCGCAGCATTGGCATACGAACCGCTCATACGCCAGGTACACCAAGTCACGTAACACGCATTGTGTAAGTCAGATTTGGGATCCGGTGATTCTTCGCCACGGCATCAGCCGGATCAAGCACAATTTTTTTTATAAGCGACGCCTGAAGGCAGGATGCTCTGTGGGCATTTTCGAGCCGAACGTCAATGTTCTCAAGACTTTCCATTTCCCGGTTCTTGTGTGTGAGGCGCTGTTCCGGCGAAGCCCGGAAGCGATAAATCACGTCTACGCTGCGAACACGCTGCACCTCAAAAACAACATTCATTTCTCTGAATTCTTTGCCTCGCTTGACTTGCTTAAAGCGAATCACGTCACTGCCGAAACCAGGTTTCCAGTCTATGAGTTGCTCGGTCAGTTTGTCGATACCGTCGTGGTACACCATTGGGAAAACGGCCTTAACTACCTTTATTACGATGCGTTGTACGGCGGCTATCCGTTGGTTCATAACTCTGAGTTTCTCAAAGACGTCGGCTATTACTACGAGTCCTTTGACGTGCAATCCGGCGCCGACGCGTTGATGCGTGCCTGGCAATTCCATGACGATAACTTCCGCGACTACCGAGACTCCAGCCGGGAGTTACTCTGGTCCGTAAACCCCGATAATCCGAGACTTCAACAGGATCACGCGGACCTTCTAGAATCACTGTTTGCCTGAATATTTCGAAATTGAAAAAGCTCACTGCTCGCCGACGGATTCAGATTGCGGCAATCCCATTATTCGCGGCGTTATACGCATACGCTGTGGGGGCATTTGCGCAGGCAGTGCCATCGGGACAAGCGACTGATACCACTCCCGAGCTAACGTTAACGCTTTCGCTGGAGCTATCTACCGAACCTGGAAATGAAGCCGCGGTGGTAGGGCGACTGATTCGTACTCATTTCCTGACCCAGGGCGACCAGATCGAACTTACCCAGCGCTTCGGTAACTTGCGAAAAGAATTCATCGCCAAATATGTTCGTCCGACGAATCTGATTGGCTTCAGCATTGTGTCGCACGAGGCACGCCTGGCCGACATCCAGCAATACATCACTTCAGACAAGACCCTGCGGTCAACGCAAGCAAGCTATCGCAATTTATTCGGTCGGCCAACTGCGCTGGGATTGTTTGGCGCGGGATGGGGCCTGGAAGCGTTGCGCCTGGAATCCAATGCCGGACTGGCGCCTTATCTGGCCGATTACATTAAACGTGAAGGACGCACCAGCGACATCGTGCCCTTGACGGCCTATTGGGCCTACGATCGTCGGCAATCAGAATCGACGCTCCCTAGTGGACATTTCGATTCTGTTGCTGGAGAGTGGGGCGGATTTTTCGGTAATACCCGCTATGGCAAGATTGATATTGCTCACGAGTCTTACTGGGCAATTTCGCCGAGGGTTTCTGCTGGCTTTAGTTTCTCGCTGGGCTACCTTAGCGGACTGGATGGCCACCTCAGCCCGATTACCAAACGCTATTTTGGCGGAGGTACGGGCTCAGTGCGCGGCTATGAATCAGGCTCACTCGGCCCGGTCGATGCCAGCGGCGCGACGATGGGTGCCGATCGCAAGGCCAGCGGAACGGTCGAAATTTTATGGCACGGATTTGATATCGGCCAGACACCGATCATCTTTTCAGCATTTGCTGACCGTGGGCGCTTCCATGGCGCTGAAAACAGTGCCAACGAGAGCGTATCTGCAGGCTCACAGGGACTTGGAATCAGTGTCCAGGTGCCGATTGGTCTGGTTCGGTTCAGTTTCGCTCGGCCAAGCGATGAAACGTTGCGCACGCAGCGCTTCCAGTTTGATGCGCGAGCGAGCTGGAAATGAACCGGGGCAACGATGAGGGCACTTGCGAACTCCAGTACTATCCACACTCGCGATACAGTACGGAAATATTGCGCGTGGTCCAGCTTCTCTGCATCGCTTAACGTTCGCTTGACCAACTTCACACGTAGCGCGTCGACAGCACGCGGGGTTATGACCGTTACATCAATGGTGACGCCCGCATTCGCCCACGACTACCCCCACTCGCTCGCTCAATATGTTTTCTTCCATCACCATATCGAAACGAAATTCGCGCCAGTCAACATAGAAGCACCAGTCTGTGCAGTCGGCCCAGGCTAGTGCATCCGTCACCTAATCGAGATGAGAGCCAAACTTGCAAAGCGTGATCCAACTGGATCCAATGGACGGAGTCATTTGCAATGGGTATTGGAGCTCAGGCGTTGCCGCGAATAAGTGATTCATGAGAACCGATTAGGCATCCAACGCTGGTTATCCTAGCATCACCGCGAAATCTGCGGGCACGCCAGAATTCAAAGCTAAGTGTGCCGGTCCAAGTCGAACCAAAAAGGAGTTTTCTAGCGGCGGCCGATAGATAAAGCACTGCTTGCTAGCCGTTTCGTTGCTCCAGCACAAACCCGGCATTAGGATCCCGCCCCAATACTCGCACCAGATACGGCATCACTTCTCGCAGGGTTGCATGCAGCGTCCATGGCGGATTCAGGATAAAAAGTCCACTTCCTCGCATGCCGAAGCCATCCTCGGACGGCGCGCTGACAGAGAGCGAAACATGCAGCCAGCTTTTGACGGGGATGGTCTTCAATGCGGCAGGTAGCCGCTGGCTTTCCGCACGCGACAATTGCGGATACCAAAGCATGTAGGTACCAGTGGCAAAACGGGTCAACGCGTCCTTTAGTGCTGCCACGACATTGCCATAATCCTCCTTATCCTCAAACGAGGGGTCGATCAGCACCAGGCCGCGACGCGGTAACGGCGGCAATACCGCTTTAAGGCCCGCGTAGCCGTCTTTCGCAGCGATGATCGTGCGGCGCTGCGCTGAGGCGCCGAGCGCACGAAAATTGTCCTGCAGCAACTTACTGTCTGTCGTATGCAGTTCAAACAAACGCAGTCGATCCTGCGGCCGCAACAGGCGCTGGGCAATGCACGGCGAACCGGGATAGGCACGCAGCGTTCCATCTGGATTGAATTCGCGTACGAGGTACACATACGCCGCAAGCGTGTCGGGCATGTCGTTTCGCGTCCAGAGGCGGCCAATACCATCGATATGTTCAGCAAGCTTGGTGGCATAGCCGATGTCCAGGCCATACATGCCCGCACCGGCATGGGTGTCGATATACCAGAATGGCGTTTCCTTCTGACTCAGATAGGCGAGCAGCTCGATCAGCACAAAGTGTTTGAGTACGTCGGCGTGATTGCCGGCATGGAACGCGTGGCGATAGCTCAGCATGTCAGTTTGTTGATAGTTTTTTGGCTTGTGCGGGAGAGCGTAACAGGGTTTTTACGGCGACGTTCAGCCATGACAATGCGATTAGCCCGTAAATCCCGCTTGCGCCAAAAAACTATTTCCGCTTATAATTCAAGGCTTTCCTGCTTTTGCAGGGATATGTTACCGGTTCTCAACCGGCCCGTTATCCGTTGTCAACGGATTGTTAATCGGCGTAGGGCCAAATTCGGCTCAAAGCCAAACAGGAGAAACACAATGGTAGTTATTCGCTTGTCGCGCGGTGGCGCGAAGAATCGCCCTTTCTACAATATCGTCGTTGCTGACTCGCGCAATCCGCGAGATGGTCGTTTCGTCGAGCGCGTGGGTTTTTACAATCCGCTGGCCAAGGAAGGCGAAGAAGCCGTCCGCATTGCAATGGATCGCCTCACTTACTGGCAGGGCAAAGGCGCGCAAGCGTCCGATACCGTCACGCGGCTGATCAAGAAGTTCGGCAAAAAAGTCGTCGCGGCGGCGTAACTCTGCAG
>JBBQFL010000026.1:0-63929 GCA_038321965.1 Burkholderiales bacterium
ATTGCCGTCGTGGTGGAATTGGTAGACACGCTGTCTTGAGGGGGCAGTGCAGAAATGCGTAAGAGTTCGAGTCTCTTCGTCGGCACCAGTATGCGAAAATCGAGCGTCAAGATTCTTGGTTTGTTCCAGATCAACTCAGGGCAGACAAATACGGGATGAAATGTTGCCACTCGCGTTGACATCAGCGCGGCACTCTTAAAAATGCTCGAAAACTACTTTCCCATACTGATTTTTATCATCGTTGGCGCGGCCATTGGCGTGCTGCCGCTCATCGGCACAAAAGTGCTGACCATGTTGTTGGGGCATGATCGGCCCTATGCACAAAAACTCTCTCCATATGAGTGCGGCTTCGAGGCGTTTGAAGACGCGCGCATGAAGTTCGACGTGCGCTATTACCTCGTCGCGATATTGTTCATCCTGTTTGATCTTGAGATCGCTTTCCTGTTCCCTTGGGCCATGGTGTTACAGGAACTTGGCTGGTTCGGCTTTTGGGGAATGATGGTGTTTCTCGGTATTCTCGTCATTGGCTTCATCTACGAATGGAAAAAAGGCGCGCTTGATTGGGAGTAAACGTTCGGTGCGGGGGTAGCCTGATACCGACAGAGAAAAGTGTGATTGTTAGGTAGCGTGAACGTTGGACAAATTTATTTTTTGAGCGCACGGAAGCTAAGTTCATGAGAGTTCGCACCAACTTGGAGAAACACCATGCCTGAAGGCGGCGTTTCGCAACAAGGATTTGTGACCACATCAGTCGACAGCGTACTTAACTGGGCTCGTACTGGTTCGATGTGGCCCATGACCTTTGGACTCGCCTGCTGTGCCGTCGAAATGATGCATGCGGGGGCGTCACGCTACGATCTAGACCGCTTTGGTATTGTCTTCAGGCCGAGTCCCCGCCAATCGGACGTAATGATTGTGGCGGGAACGCTCTGTAACAAGATGGCGCCCGCATTGCGCAAGGTCTATGACCAGATGGCAGAGCCACGCTGGGTAATCTCGATGGGTTCCTGCGCCAATGGCGGAGGCTACTACCACTATTCGTATTCTGTCGTGCGTGGTTGTGACCGCATCGTGCCCGTCGATATTTACGTTCCAGGTTGCCCACCTACGGCAGAAGCGCTGCTGTATGGATTGATTCAGCTGCAAAACAAGATCAAGCGTACCAATACGATTGCCCGCTAGACCATGTCGCCAAAACTCGAAAGGCTGAAGGCAAGCGTTGAAGTAGTGCTCGGCGCGCGCGCGACTAGGGTATTTGTTGATACCAACGAACTAGTCGTTGAGCTAAAGGCTGCTGATCTCACCCAGGTGATGATGACCCTGCGTGATGACCCCTCCCTCTCGTTTAGCCAGCTGATCGACGCGACCGGTATGGACTACGAAGGCTATGCGGACAATTGGGACGGCTCGCGGTTCGCAGTGGTGTATCAACTTCTGTCCATTCAGCACAATTGGCGATTGAGGGTACGCTGCTTTTGCGAGGATGATGAATTTCCGATGGTCGATACCGTCAATGACATATGGGCGTCGGCCAACTGGTATGAACGCGAGGCATTTGATCTGTATGGAATCGTGTTTAACGGGCATCCTGATCTGCGTCGGATTCTGACCGATTATGGGTTTGTCGGTCACCCTTTCCGTAAGGATTTTCCCGTCACAGGTAATGTGGAAATGCGCTACGACCCTGAACAACAGCGCGTTGTCTACCAGCCTGTGACCATTGAACCCCGCGAAATCGTGCCGCGCGTCATCCGTGAAGACCACTACGCGGAGCGGAAATAATCGTGGCGGAAATCAAGAATTACACGATGAATTTCGGGCCGCAGCATCCTGCTGCGCACGGCGTTCTTCGACTCGTGCTTGAGCTCGACGGCGAAGTCGTGCAGCGCGCGGATCCGCATATCGGATTGTTGCATCGGGCAACCGAAAAGCTCGCCGAAACGCGCACCTATATTCAGAATTTGCCTTACATGGACCGTCTCGACTACGTTTCGATGATGGTCAATGAGCACGCCTATGTGATGGCCATTGAGAATCTTACTGGGGTCAAGGTGCCGCAGCGCGCCCAGTACATTCGCGTCATGTTTGATGAGATCACCCGTGTGTTGAATCACCTGTTGTGGCTTGGCGCGCATGCCTTGGACGTGGGGGCAATGACCGTATTCCTGTACGCGTTCCGTGAGCGCGAAGACTTGATGGATACGTACGAAGCGGTTTCGGGTGCTCGCATGCACGCGGCCTACTACCGCCCAGGCGGTGTTTATCGGGATCTGCCGGAACGCATGCCGCAGTACACGGTTACGCACGGACGCAATGCCGCGTCAATTGCCAAAATGAACGAGAACCGGCAGGGTTCGTTGCTGGATTTCATTGATGATTTTACGAAGCGTTTTCCGGGCTACATTGACGACTATGAGACCTTGCTGACCGATAACCGTATCTGGAAACAACGGCTGGTCGGCATCGGGGTGGTCACTCCTGAACGCGCGCAGAGTTTAGGCTTTACCGGCCCGATGCTGCGTGGCTCCGGTATCGCCTGGGATCTGCGGAAGAAGCAGCCTTACGAGGTTTACGCCGATTTGGATTTTGATATACCGATCGGCACCAATGGCGATTCATATGATCGTTATCTGGTGCGAATTCAGGAAATGCGCGAATCGAACAAGATCATCAAGCAGTGTGTGGAATGGTTGCGCAAGAACCCGGGGCCGGTCATCAGCGATGACCACAAGTTTGCCCCGCCATCGCGTGAGAGCATGAAGTCGAATATGGAAGAGTTGATCCATCACTTCAAACTCTTTACCGAGGGTTTTCATGTACCGCCGGGAGAAACCTACGCCGCGGTTGAGCACCCGAAAGGCGAATTCGGTATCTATCTGGTTTCCGATGGCGCCAATAAGCCGTTCAGGATGAAGATTCGGGCACCCGGATTTCCCCATTTGGCAGCCTTGGATGAAATGTCCCGTGGCCATATGATTGCCGACGTGGTCACCATCATTGGTACGCAAGACATCGTATTCGGGGAAATTGATCGATGAGTACAGCGGTTCTCATTTCGGATGACTCCAAGCGCAGGATTGATCGCGAAGTCGCAAAATTCCCGGCCGACCAGAAGCAGTCTGCGGTGATGGCGGCGCTCGCTATTGCGCAGGACCAGCACGGTTGGCTTTCGAGTGCGGTGATGGATGATGTGGCGAAATATCTTGGCATGCCGACCATCGCAGTCTATGAAGTGGCGACCTTTTACAATATGTACAACCTGAAGCCGACGGGCAAGTGCAAAATTACGGTATGCACTAATTTACCCTGCGCGCTGTCTGGCGGCGTAGATGCGGCCGAATACCTGAAGAAGAAACTGGGTGTGGACTGGCGCGAAACCACGCCCGACGGAAATTTCACGCTTGTCGAGGGCGAGTGTATGGGCGCCTGTGGCGACGCCCCCGTCTTGCTAGTTAACAACAAGCGCATGTGCAGCTTCATGTCGAACGACAAACTCGATGCGCTCATTGAGGAGTTGAAGTGATGGCGGCTATAGCCAAGCTCCTCGATTACGGTCCGGATGCCATTATTCTCAAAGGCCTGGACGGCAGTAACTGGCGTCTCAAGGACTATGAGTCACGCGGTGGCTATGCGGCGCTCCGGAAAATCCTAAATGAAAATATCAAACCCGAGGACGTCATCGCTGAGGTGAAGAAGTCGGCATTGCGCGGCCGTGGCGGGGCGGGTTTCCCGACCGGCCTAAAGTGGAGCTTCATGCCCCGATCGTTTCCCGGCGCAAAGTACCTCGTATGCAATTCAGATGAAGGTGAGCCGGGTACTTTCAAGGATCGCGACATCATTCGCTACAACCCACATATTCTGATTGAAGGCATGATCATTGCCGCCTACGCGATGGGCATAGCGGTGGGCTACAACTATATCCACGGCGAAATCTGGGCGGACTACGATCGTTTTGAGGAGGCACTGGACGAAGCAAGAACTGCTGGATATCTAGGCGAAAAAATTCTGAGGTCAGAGTTCAGCTTTCAGTTGCATGCCTTTCACGGTTACGGCGCCTATATCTGCGGTGAAGAAACGGCTTTGCTCGAATCCATTGAAGGCAAGAAAGGCCAGCCTCGGTTCAAGCCACCGTTCCCCGCCAGCTTCGGCCTTTATGGCAAGCCGACCACAATCAATAACACCGAAACTTTCGCGGCGGTTCCGTACATCATGCGCGAAGGTGGCGAGGCCTTCCTGAGTCTCGGCAAACCGAATAACGGTGGGACAAAACTATTCTCGATGTCGGGTAATGTTGCTCGCCCCGGCAACTATGAAGTACGGTTGGGTACGCCGTTCGCAAAATTACTGGAAATGGCTGGCGGCATGCGCGGCGGCAAGAAAATCAAAGGCGTCATTCCAGGTGGTTCGTCGATGCCGGTCATCAGGGGCGACGTGATGATGGCAACTGATATGGACTATGACTCCATCGCCAAAGCTGGCTCCATGCTGGGTTCGGGTGCGGTTATCGTGATGGATGAAGACACCTGCATGGTAAAAGCCGCTGAGCGGTTGGCTTATTTCTACTACGAAGAGTCGTGTGGCCAATGCACGCCGTGCCGTGAGGGTACCGGCTGGCTTTATCGCATCATTCACCGAATCGAACACGGTTCAGGGCGGCTGGAAGACCTGGATCTGCTTCTCAATCTGGCCGATCAGATTCAAGGCCGGACCATCTGCGCATTGGGTGATGCTGCCGCGATGCCGGTAAGGGCTTTTGTGAAGAACTATCGCGAAGAATTCGAGTACCACATTGCGCATAAACACTGCATGGTTGGGCCGGGTGGATACTCGACTAACCCTGCCGTCCAATCACTGGCGATGGCGGCGGATTAATCATGGTGAATCTCGAAATTGATGGCAAGCAAGTTTCGGTTGAGAGTGGCGCCACCGTGATGGAGGCAGCCAACAAAATCGGCACCTTCATTCCACACTTTTGCTATCACAAGAAATTGTCGATCGCAGCCAATTGCCGTATGTGCCTGGTGCAAGTCGAAAAGGCGCCGAAACCTTTGCCGGCCTGTGCCACGCCAGCGACGGAGGGCATGAAGGTTCAGACCAGCTCCGCCTACGCAAAAACAGCGCAACAAGGGGTGATGGAATTTCTGCTGATCAATCATCCGCTCGACTGCCCGATTTGCGATCAAGGTGGCGAGTGTCAGTTGCAGGATTTGGCAGTCGGCTATGGCGGCTCGGCATCGCGTTATCAGGAGGCCAAGCGCGTTGTGGTCAACAAGAATCTCGGCCCGCTGATTTCTACCGATATGACGCGGTGCATTCACTGCACACGTTGCGTTCGTTTCGGGCAGGAAGTTGCCGGCGTCATGGAGCTGGGCCAAGCCGGTCGCGGAGAACACTCTGAAATTCTCGCCTTTGTCGGTCAGACCGTGGATTCCGAATTGTCGGGAAATATGATCGACCTTTGTCCAGTTGGCGCGTTGACGTCCAAGCCGTTCCGCTATACCGCCCGTAGCTGGGAATTGTCCCGCCGCAAGTCGATTGCGCCGCATGATGGTCTTGGCTCTAACATTGTGGTGCAGGTAAAGCAGGATCGCGTGATGCGCGTGTTGCCACTCGAAAACGAGAGCATCAATGAATGCTGGCTGTCGGACCGGGATCGCTTTTCTTACGAAGGCTTGAATTCTGATGATCGCCTGACGCGGCCAATTATTAAGCAAGGCGGACAGTGGATCGAGGTTGAATGGCAGCAGGCACTGGAATTTGTCGCCAACGGCCTTAGGGACATTAAGGCTAACCACGGTGCTGAATCGATAGCGGCATTGGCGTCACCGCAGCAGACGCTTGAAGAGTTGTATTTGTTGAACAAACTCATGCGCGGCATTGGTTCAAACAACATCGATACACGTTTGCGTCAGGCGGACACGAGGGCAGATGGCAAAGTAAATGGCACCCGCTGGCTAGGGATGAAAGTCTCTGACATTTCAAGTTTACAAAGCGTGTTAGTCATCGGTTCCAGCTTGCGCAAAGAGCAACCGCTGATGGCGAATCGATTGCGCCAAGCCACGAAAAAGGGACTGCAACTCAACATCGTCCATGCTGCGAATGACGAGTTGTTGATGAAAGTTGCGAATGCGGCGGTCGTTGCGCCGTCTGGTCTGCCTGCGGTACTGGCGGCAGTGGCGAAAGCGCTCGCTGGAATCAAGGGCGGCACGATCACACCGGCTCTGGCAGGTTTGGTCAGCGCCGCCGCCGAGTCTCCCGCGACGACGGCCATTGCAAAAAGCCTTGCGGACAACGCAAAGAATGCAGTTTTGCTCGGTAGTTTTGCGCAGCATCACCCCAATGCCACGGCTCTCCACGCGCTCGCGCAAGAAATTGCCCGTCTGTCAGGGGGGACGATTGGTTTTATCCGGGAGGCCGCAAACAGTGTTGGCGCAGAAGCGCTAGGCGCAACGCCAGGAAATGATGGGCTGTGTGCACAGGGCATGGTCGGCAAACCGCGTAAAGCATATGTTTTGGTTGGTGTAGAGCCGGGTGTCGATTGCTACGATCCCGTCAAGTCCATGGCCGCACTGAAAGCGGCGGAACTCGTCATTTCGCTGTCGACATTCAAGGGTGACGTTGCCGAGTATGCGACGGTGGCATTGCCAATCACGCCGTTCACCGAAACCGCAGGGACCTTTGTAAATACGGAAGGCATAGTTCAGTCTTTTAATGGCGTTGTCAAGCCAATCGGCGAAGCGCGCCCTGCCTGGAAAGTGCTGCGCGTGCTTGGGAACTTGCTTGATCTTCCGGGGTTCGATCAGGAAACCGTTATCGCTATACGCAAGGAGATCGCACCCGATCTGCAGGAGTTCGTGAACTCCAAATTGAACAACGCGATTGCGGGGATGAGTATCGTGCTCGAAGAATCGCCTGCAGGCATTGAGCGTGTCGGTGAAGTTCCCATCTATGCAATGGATGCGCTTGTGCGCCGTGCTGCCAGTTTGCAGAAGACGGTTGATGCAAGAAATGCGAGGCGTATTTTTGTTGCGAGCGATGTCGCCGACGAGCAGGGTATCGTCGACGGGTCTGATGTGCGGGTGACCCAAGGCAGTGCTTCTGTGACGATGTCCGCCAAAGTTGACGCCAGACTGGCCGCAGGCTGCGTGCGCGTTGCTTCTGCTTTGCACGAAACGTCAGCATTGGGCCCGATGTTCGGCACAGTCACGCTGGAAAAAATAGCCATGGCCGCTGCGGCTGAATAACGGGGCGAACAGACATCAATATGGACGCACTCGTACAAACGCTCAACCAGGGATTCGTCACTACCTTGGGGTCGACTTGGGGGCCGCCAGCGTGGGCGTTTACCAAGGCGCTCGTGATGGTGGTGATGGTGGTTGTGCCGTTGCTGTTGTTTGTACTCTATTTCCAATTGGTTGAACGCTGGGTCATCGGCTGGATGCAGGTGCGACGTGGCCCGAATCGGGTCGGACCGTTCGGGTTGTTGCAACCGATAGCGGATGCCATCAAGCTGTTTCTCAAAGAACAAATTGTGCCCAGCGGCGCCAACCGGGCGCTGTTTCTTGTTGCACCTGCGCTGTCGGTCGCGCCCGCAATGGCAGTTTGGGGCGTCATTCCTTTCACGCCAAACTGGGTAGTGGCAAACGTAGACGCCGGATTGCTAGTGGTGCTGGCGATGACTTCTATGGGCGTCTACGGCGTCATCATTGCCGGTTGGGCGTCAAATTCGAAATACGCGTTTATTGGTGCCATGCGCTCGGCTGCGCAGGTGGTGAGTTACGAGATTGCAATGGGATTTGCGTTGGTCGGCGGTTTGATGGCTGCGCAAACGATGAACCTCACGCAAGTGATTGCGCGTCAGGACGGCCCATACGGCATGCTGGAATGGTTCTTTATTCCGTGTTTCCCACTGTTTATCATCCACTTCATTGCGGGCGTCGCTGAAACTAATCGCCATCCGTTTGACGTTGCCGAAGGTGAATCGGAAATCGTCGCGGGCCCGCTGGTCGAATATTCCGGTATGACCTGGTCGCTGTTTTTCCTCGCTGAATACGCAAACATGCTGCTTGTTGCGACGATATCCACCATTCTGTTCATGGGTGGCTGGCTGTCGCCATTTCCGCGTGCGATTCCGCTGCTAGGCGAACCCGGGATTTGGTGGATGGTCATCAAGATGATGTCGCTGATGATGATCTTCGTCTGGATTCGCGCTTCCTTCCCACGCTATCGCTATGATCAAATCATGCGGCTGGGTTGGAAGATATTTATCCCGATTACGATTGTGTGGATCGTCGTGGTGGGATTGATGATGATGGAGCCAATCAATAATCTGCCAATCATTAACTGGTGGTTCGGGAAATAGCCATGCTGACTAGAACCAAAGAACTCGTTGGCAGCTTGATGCTCTGGGAGCTGCTGCAGGGATTGCGATTGACCGGTCGGCATTTGTTCGCCCGCAAGATCACAGTCCAGTTTCCAGAAGAGAAAACGCCACAGTCGCCGCGCTTCCGGGGGCTGCATGCGCTGCGCCGCTACCCGAACGGCGAGGAGCGATGCATTGCCTGCAAGCTTTGTGAGGCAGTCTGTCCGGCGTTGGCCATCACGATTGAGTCTGAAGCTCGCGATGACGGAACGCGCCGCACAACGCGCTATGACATCGATTTGACCAAGTGCATTTTTTGCGGTTTCTGTGAAGAGTCCTGTCCGGTAGATTCAATTGTTGAAACGCATTTGCTGGAGTATCACGGCGAAAAACGTGGTGATCTCTACTACACCAAGCCGATGCTGTTGGCGATTGGCGACAAATACGAAGATGAAATCGCCAAGCGGCGCCTCGAAGATGCGCCGTATAGATAAGTGATTGCACGGCAGGGATTGCATGTCGCCTTCAGTACCTAAGACCAAAATATAATGACCTTCCAGACGATTGTTTTCTACGTGTTTGCCTCGACGCTGATCATTTCGGCGTCGGTGGTTATCACCGCCAGAAATCCGGTGCATGCCGCGTTGTTTCTGGTGTTGTCATTCTGTAGCGCGGCCGCGCTGTGGTTGTTGCTCTATGCGGAATTTCTGGCGCTCGCGTTGATACTCGTCTACGTCGGTGCGGTGATGGTGCTGTTCCTGTTCGTCGTGATGATGCTCGACATCAATTTTGACAAGTTGCGAGAAGGCTTCTGGAGATACCTGCCAGTCGCGGCTACCGTTGCTATATTGATGGTTGTGCAGATGGTGCTGCTGCTTTTTGACCGCAGCATGCGCCTGGTCGGCGCAGTTTCGCCGGGCGCGCCAGCAGCGGGCGTATCAAATACCAAAGAGCTTGGCCGCGTTCTGTATACCGATTATTTCTTGCCGTTCGAATTGGCGGCAGTGATTTTGCTGGTTGCAATCGTCGCAGCTATTGCGCTTACCTTGCGTGGCCGCAAAGAAGTGAAGACGCAGAATGTGGGCGATCAGGTTCGCGTGAAGAGCAGCGACCGGTTGAAGATCATTTCGATGGCGGCAGAAAAAGACGAGCCTCCCGCGCCAGTTTCGCCACCAGCCGCATGAGACAGCAACAGGGAGAAAAAAGTTGATCACGCTGTCACATTACCTGGGTTTGTCGGCAATCATTTTTGCAATATCCATTGCAGGAATTTTCCTGAACAGAAAAAACATTATCATCCTGTTGATGGCCATTGAGTTGATGCTGTTAGCCGTCAACATGAACTTCATCGCCTTCTCGCACTACCTGAATGATTTGTCGGGGCAGGTTTTCGTGTTCTTCATATTGACGGTTGCTGCCGCAGAGTCGGCAATCGGGCTGGCGATTCTGGTCGTACTGTTCCGCAACCTGAAGTCGATCAACGTTGACGACATTGGTACGTTGAAGGGTTGATGAGTATGCCAAGACAAAGAACCAGTATCCATGCGCGTCTTCGAGGCATTTGCTTCGGAAAGCCGCGCCAATTGGACATTTACGCCGGCATGACTCGAATGAATGTGCAGCAATGATCGAAAATAAACTTGCCTTGCTGGCCATTCCGCTGTTGCCGTTGGCGGGTGCGGTTCTTGCCGGTTTCCTGGGTCCCAGACTTGGGCGCGCATTCGCTCACAGCGTCACTATTTTCGGTGTCTTGGCTGCATTCATTCTGTCGTGTTTCGTGTTTCAGGATGTGCAGTCCGGCAAGACGTTCAACGAGGGCATATACACCTGGCTGGTGACCGACGGCATCAAGCTCGAAATCGGCTTCATGATCGATTCGCTCACGGTGATGATGATGCTGGTTGTCACTTTCGTATCGCTGATGGTGCACATCTATACCATCGGCTATATGGCCGAAGACGACGGCTACACGCGCTTCTTTGGTTACATCTCGCTGTTTACGTTCGCCATGCTGATGCTGGTGATGTCCAATAATTTCGTCCAACTGTTTTTTGGCTGGGAAGCGGTGGGCTTGGTGTCGTATTTGCTCATTGGCTTCTGGTACAAGCGGCCCACGGCGATTTACGCCAATCTGAAAGCGTTTCTCGTCAATCGCGTCGGTGACTTTGGCTTTCTGCTGGGAATCGGTCTGGTCTTCGCGTACATGGGCTCATTGGATTACGTCACCGTTTTTAATGCCGCACCGATCTTTAAAGACACGCTGGTCTCGTTGTTGCCGGATACGTCGTGGTCGCTGTTGACTGTGATTTGCATTTGTCTCTTCATCGGTGCAATGGGTAAATCTGCCCAGTTCCCATTACATGTCTGGCTGCCGGACTCCATGGAAGGGCCGACGCCGATTTCGGCGCTGATTCACGCGGCGACGATGGTAACGGCCGGCATATTCATGGTTGCGCGCATGTCGCCGCTGTTTGAAATGTCGCAGGCCGCACTGTCGTTTGTGCTGGTGATCGGTGCCATCACTGCGTTCTTTATGGCGCTGATCGCGATTGTCCAATACGACATTAAGCGCGTGGTGGCGTACTCAACGCTCTCGCAGCTTGGCTTTATGACGATGGCGCTCGGCGCGTCTGCCTATTCCGTCGGCATCTTCCATCTCATGACACACGCGTTTTTCAAGGCAGTATTGTTCCTTGGCGCGGGGTCGGTCATCATGGCCATGCACCACGAGCAGGACATGCGCAAAATGGGCGGGCTGCGCAAATACTTGCCGATCACATACATCACGGTGCTCATCGGTGCGTTGGCTAACGCCGGGTTTCCGCCATTCGCCGGCTTCTTCTCCAAAGATTCCATCATCGAAGCAATCCATGCATCGCATACACCGGGTGCAACGTTTGCGTATTTCGCGGCATTGGGAGGCGTTTTCGTCGGTGGCCTGTACTCATTCCGCCTGGTGTTCTTTGCGTTTCACGGCAAGGAGCGCTTTGGGCACGACGATCATCACGGCCATGGGCACGATGCCGCGCATGCAGACCACGAACATCACGGCTTGGCGCCGGGACAGAAGCCGCTCGAATCACCATGGGTCGTAACCGTTCCATTAATCCTGCTCGCCGTTCCATCTGTGGTCATCGGCTATATCACGATTGAGCCGATGTTGTACGGCGGCTTCTTTGGTAACGCCATTAAAGCCACCGAAACAATGGCGGAGCTCAAAGGGCAATTTCACGGCGCCTGGGGCATGATTCTTCATGGCTTGACTGCGCCACCGTTCTGGCTGGCACTCGCTGGCGCAGCGACGGCATGGTACTGCTACATCCTTAAGCCGGAGTTGCCAGCAAGAATTCGCGCCAAGCTCAGCTTTTTCGTCAACATCCTGGACCAGAAATACGGTTTCGACCGCTTCAATGACTGGTTCTTTGCAGCAGGCGCGCGAAAGATGGGCGCCGGACTTTGGCGGTTTGGTGACGTGACGATCATTGACGGCATCATGGTCAATGGCACCGCCAAATTGATTGGATGGTTTTCAGGCGTGGCGCGCCAAGGCCAAACGGGCCACGTTTATACCTATGCGTTCACCATGATTTTCGGTGTGTTTGCGCTGCTGACATGGTTTGAATGGCAGCAGCTTTCGGGCATCGTCTCCAGGCTGTTTCAAAGCGCCTCCCGCTAACGTGATCACCACGGCGACCCAATAATAAAATGAATAGCAGCTCCTACACACTTAGTCTCACCATCTGGGTCCCAATCGCGGCTGGCATCCTGACGCTGTTACTCAATGGCGAACAGCAAAAAAGTGCGGCCCGCTGGACAGCCTTGATCGGCAGCGTACTTGGCTTGTTGGCATCGATTCCGCTATGGACCGGATTTGACAATGCCACGGCGGCAATGCAGTTTCGCGAGATTGCGCCCTGGATTACCAGATTCAACATCAACTACGCGTTAGGTGTTGACGGTCTATCCATGTTGTTCATCCTGCTGAACAGCTTTACGACGGTTCTGGTGGTCATTGCCGGCTGGGCGGTGATCAAGGAAAAGGTCTCACAGTATTTTGCGGCTTTCCTGATCATGTCGGGGTTGATCAATGGTGTATTTGCCGCGACCGACGCCATTCTGTTCTACCTGTTTTTCGAGGCCATGCTGATTCCGATGTTCCTCATCATTGGCATTTGGGGTGGTCCGCGTCGGGTCTATGCAGCGGTGAAATTCTTTCTGTACACGTTGCTGGGCTCGCTGCTGATGTTGGCCGCATTTATCTATCTGTACAACATCACTAACGGCAGTTTTAACATTCTCGATTATCACAATGTGCCGGTAAGCCTGGACGTGCAAAAGCTGTTGTTTGTTGCCTTCTTTGCGTCGTTCGCGGTCAAGGTTCCGATGTGGCCGGTACATACGTGGTTGCCGGATGCCCACGTCGAAGCGCCAACCGGCGGCTCGGTGGTGTTGGCGGCGATCACGCTGAAGATCGGTGCGTATGGCTTTTTGCGGTTCATCCTGCCCATCACCCCGGATGCCAGTCATGCCTTTTCCGGTTTTGTCATCACCCTGTCGCTGATCGCGGTGGTGTATATCGGCTTGGTTGCACTGGCGCAGTCGGACATGAAAAAGCTGGTGGCGTATTCGTCCATTTCACATATGGGCTTTGTGACGCTCGGCTTCTTCATATTCAATTCGCAAGGCATGGAAGGCGGGCTGGTACAGATGGTGTCGCACGGCTTTATTTCCGCCGCCATGTTCCTGTGCATCGGCGTGCTTTATGACCGGGTACATTCGCGAGAGATTTCGGCGTATGGCGGTGTCGTCAATACGATGCCCAAGTTCGCCTTATTTGCCGTGTTCTTTGCGATGGCTAATTCGGGCCTACCCGCAACTTCCGGATTCGTCGGCGAGTTCATGGTCATTCTGGGTGCCATCAAGGTTAATTTTTGGTATGCCTTCGCTGCAGCCATTACCTTGATTCTCGGTGCTGCCTATACGCTTTGGATGGTCAAGCGGGTGATTTTTGGCGACATCGCCAATGATCATGTGCGGGAGCTGACTGATATCAATTCGCGTGAAATGTTGTTTCTCGGCGTGTTGACGGTGGCCGTGCTGGCAATGGGCCTGTATCCCAAACCGTTCACCGACGTGATGCATGTCTCCGTAGACGCACTGCTGAAACATGTGGCAGTGGGCAAACTGAACTAGGAAAATCTGAAAACATGTTGCCGCCCAGCTTGAATCTCGCCCTCGCGACGCCAGAGATCTTCCTGCTCATCATGACGTGCGTTGTCATGGTGGTTGATCTCTACTCTCCTGTTGAAAAGCGCGAAGGGCGGCTATTTTTTCTGTCCATCGTGACGCTGGCGCTGGTTGCCGTGAATGTTTACAGCATCGCCACGCCACTGGCTGCGCCGCGTCAGGCGTTTAACGGCATGTTCGTCGTAGATGGCATGGCGATGCTGTTGAAGCTTGCCATCGTGATTGCAGTCGCAATTGTCATCATTTACAGCCGCGCTTACCTTTCTGCCCGGAAGCTCTTCTCGGGTGAATTCATTACGCTGGTGTTGTTCGCGACCCTTGGCATGATGGTCATGGTGTCGGCAAACCACTTTATCAGCTTGTATTTGGGGCTCGAATTGCTCGCGTTATCGAGCTACGCGATGGTGGCGTTGAACCGTGATTCAGCAGTCTCCAGCGAAGCGGCGATGAAGTATTTCATCTTGGGTGCGCTCGCGTCCGGCCTATTGCTGTACGGCATGTCAATGATCTACGGTGCCACCGGCTCGCTCGATGTGAGCAAGATCGCGTTGATCATCAGTGGTAGTCGGGCCATTGATCCGTTGATTGTTTTTGGCCTCGTTTTCGTCGTCAGTGGCCTTGCGTTTAAGCTCGGTGTCGCGCCGTTCCATATGTGGGTGCCGGATGTGTATCAGGGCGCGCCTACCGCGATGACGCTATTCATCGGCTCTGCACCTAAGCTTGCCGCTTTCGGGTTCATCATGCGCATCCTGGCCGATTCGCTGGCCGGCGCCGTCAGCGATTGGCAGGGCATGTTGGTGATTCTTGCGATGCTTTCGATGGCGCTCGGCAATATTGTCGCCATCTCGCAGACCAACCTGAAACGGATGCTGGCATATTCGACCATTTCGCACATGGGCTTCCTGCTGTTGGGCATTCTGGCGGGCACCAAAAATGGTTATGCCTCCGGCATGTTCTATGTCATCACCTATGTGCTGATGACGGCCGGCAGTTTCGGCATGATCATGCTCCTGTCGCGGGCTGGCTTTGAGGCGGACAATATCGATGACTTCAAGGGGCTGAACCAGCGTTCGCCTCTGTATGCGCTGATGATGCTGTTCATTATTTTTTCGATGGCAGGTATCCCACCGTTCCTGGGCTTCTGGGCCAAGCTGGCCGTATTGGAAGGCGCACTCAACGCCGGCTACACGTGGCTGGTTGTGTTCGCAGTTTTGATGAGTGTTATTGGTGCGTTTTATTACCTTCGTATCATCCGCGTCATGTATTTTGATGCGCCGACGGACACGATGCCAATTGTGGCCAGCGCCGATATGCGTGGCGTGCTGGCGATCAATGCTTTTGCCCTGCTGTTGCTTGGCATATTTCCAGGCTCCTTGATGACCGCATGTTTGAATGCCATCCAGGCGTCCTTCTGATTTCCCGGATCTGACCGAGCACACGCTTTCCAGCAGCCGTGTGCTGGACGGCAAGATGATTCGCGTCGATCTTGATCGCGTGCGCCTCCCGGACGGCGGGGAGGCCTGGCGAGAATATGTGTTGCATCCCGGGGCGGTCATCGTTGCCGCATTTGTCGATGACGACACACTGATTTTTGAGTATCAGTACCGATACGCCGCGCGCAATCACTTTTTCGAGCTGCCCGCGGGAAAGATTGACGCCGGGGAGCCTCACTTTGAAACGGCAAAGCGCGAGCTTTTGGAAGAGACCGGATACACGGCTGGCCACTGGCAACATGCCGCCACGCTGCATGCAGGCATCGGCTATTCCAACGAGACCATTGAACTCTATGTGGCGAGGCAGCTTACGCATGTTGGCCATGCACTTGACGAAGGTGAGTTCCTGGAAGTATTCACCATGCCGCTATCAGTGGCGGTCGAAATGGTTGGGACCGGTGAGATTACCGATACCAAGAGCGCATTTTCGCTTTTGTGGCTTGACAAGTTTCGCGACCGCTTGCCACGTACCAGCGTATGAGTGAACATATTTACGATCTGGTTATCGTCGGTGGCGGCATTAACGGCTGCGGTATCGCGCGCGATGCTTCCGGGCGCGGACTCAATGTGCTGCTTGTTGAGCAGGATGACCTCGCATCGGCAACCAGCTCCTGGAGTTCAAAGCTCATCCACGGTGGCCTGCGTTACCTAGAGCAGTACGAATTCAGGCTAGTGCGTGAATCATTGCAGGAGCGGGAGGTGCTATTGAAGATCGCCCCTCACATTATTGAGCCACTCGAATTCATCCTGCCGCACGATAGCAGCATGCGACCCGCATGGATGGTGCGCCTTGGTCTATTCATGTACGACCATATCGGCGGCAAGATATCACTGCCGGGATCGCGCGGCGTGACCTTTCCCGACCGGCAATACAGCGCTGGACTGAAACAATCCCTCAGGCGAGGCTTCTTTTACTCCGACGCTCGCGTCGACGATTCGCGTCTCACCGTACTCAATGCCGTTTCTGCACGCGATCATGGCGCAGAAATCCGAACGCGCACGCGAGTGACGGCAGGCAAGCGCGCCGCCGGTCTCTGGCAAATGGAACTGTGCAACGTTGACAGCGGCGAGGTCGCTAGCGTTAGCGCTCGCGGCGTCGTTAATGCTGCCGGCCCATGGGTAAAGAATTTTCTAGTCGATTCTGTGCATGTGCCGATGCGGGCCACGGTAAAGCTGGTAAAAGGTAGCCACATCGTGGTGCCGCGCGTCCACGAGGGCAGGCACGCCTATATTCTTCAAAACGACGACAAGCGCGTGGCGTTCATCATTCCGTTTGAGGAGAAATTCAGCCTCATCGGGACGACCGATGTGAATGTGGCTTCGGTTGATAAGGGGCAACAGATTTCGAAGGAAGAAATTGCCTACCTGCTTCGCGCAGCCAATCGCTTTCTCGCCAAGCCCCTTCGTGAGTCTGATGTGGTGTGGACCTATGCGGGCGTACGCCCCCTCTATGACGATGGCGCGGCCAATCCTTCCGAGATTACCCGCGACTACGTTTTGAAGACCGATCATCAGGACGGAAAGCTGCCACTGTTGTCGATTTTCGGGGGGAAAATCACCACCTATCGCCGCCTCGCCGAGCATGCGCTCGACGAGCTTCGTCCTTACTATCCGCAGCTCACGGGCTCATGGACAGGTGACGAAGCTCTTCCTGGGGGCGACATGGATTCGCTGCGGGACGCCGTGTCGGACCTGTTGAAAAAGCACTCTTCCTTGCCAGTTGATTATCTGACCCGCCTGGTGCGCAGGCACGGCTCACGCACCGCGAAGTTGCTTAAGGGCGTTCGATCCATGGCTGATCTGGGCGAACTGTTTGGTAGTGGCGCCGCGCTTCTGAGCGAACGTGAAATTGACTACTGCATTCGCGAAGAGTGGGCAAGAATGCCCGACGACATTCTGTGGCGGCGTACCAAGTGCGGGTTGCACATGGATGCTGCCGAGCGGAAGCGCGCGGCGGAGTTTATCAAGTCACGCGTCGCAATCTTGCACAAGTGAACGTAGAACCAATATCCATGAGCCCCCTGGCTGACTTTTGCCTGGAAAACCGCGCCAGTATTAGAGGGGTGCTTTTCGACATCGACGACACTCTTACCACTGCCGGCCGGCTGACAGCAAGTGCATATGCAGCGGTCGAGGCGTTAAAAAATGCGGGCCTCATCGTCGTGCCGATTACGGGCCGTCCGGCAGGCTGGTGTGACCATATCGCGCGCATGTGGCCAGTCGATGGAGTTGTGGGAGAAAACGGCGCTTTCTATTTTTATTTCGACCCTGCCGAGCGCAAACTCAAGCAACGGTTTGTAAAAGCACTGGACGAACGCGAATCTGATCGCGCGAAATTGCAACGTGTCGCTCAGCGGATTCTGCGCGAAATTCCGGGCACGGCGCTGGCCTCCGATCAGCGGTATCGCGAAGCCGATATCGCAGTCGACTTCTGTGAGGATGTGCCTGCCCTGCCAATTGAGCAAATTCAGCGTATCAAGTCCATCATGGAGTCGGAGGGGTTGATGGCCAAGATCAGCTCGATCCATGTAAACGGATGGCTCGGTTGCTACGACAAACTATCGACGACCAAGTTATTTTTCCACGAGCGCTTCGCGATCGATCTGGACTCGTGCAGCAACGAGTTTGTGTTCGTCGGCGACTCGCCAAACGATCAGCCCATGTTCGCTTATTTTCCGTATTCTGTCGGCGTGGCAAACGTGCGGAATTTTCTCGGCATGCTTGCAAGCATGCCTGTATTTGTCACTGAGGCGAACTGTGGCGCGGGCTTTACCGAGCTTGCCAACGCGCTGCTTGCTGCCCGCTAATTTTTGAAGCCGCGACAAAATACACCGTCCGTGGCGAACGTTGTGGTGAACGGCGAGCCGCCATGAACAGCAATTGAGCTACGCCGATTCCGAATTGCCTGCTCGACATATATGTTGGAGCGCTATTCGACGATTTCAGCGCCCCAGCCATCATAGGTGGCATTGTATATTCGCGCCAAAGCTTCAAACTGCTCTGTAAGTCGGGTTAGCTCGGCGAGATCTAAAACCATGCCACGCTCCCCGACCACTCCATAGTTCGGGTTTTCAATACAGGGCTCATACATCCTTACTTTATACCCCTGTGAATCAAGCGTTTCTGCGATTGCTTTTGCGTCTGCCTCCCTTATCGCCTCAAATGCGAAGTCTGGTTTGTGCACCTTCGAAAGATCTGCTCCTTGGGCAGCCATCTCATAAAGCACCATGGCGTCTGGATCTTTGCTCTTACTTAGTTCGGCCATGAGTTCTGGTGAGTTTGGCATGGTGCGCTCTAACCGCGTGACGAATTGAAATCCGGCGCATCGACGTCATAAAGACATCGTGCGCCGAATGCCGCTAGTAAATCTTTGGCACGAACTTCTGGCTAGACATCTTCGGACGTTTGTAACCAATGTCGGCTTGTCGTGGCGGCACTTCGATTTCCACCGGCGTCATGTTTTCGTAGGGCACCTGCTTTAACAGATGCGCGATGCAGTTGAGACGTGCTTTCTTCTTGTCATCGGCTTCGACCACATTCCACGGCGCCTTTGGTTTGTCGGTCGCAGCGAACATTACATCTTTTGCTCGCGAATACTCGATCCAATGTTTACGCGACTCCATATCCATCGGGCTCAGTTTCCAGCGTTTGCTCGGATTGCGAATGCGCTCCTGGAAACGTTTCTCCTGTTCTTCGTCGTTCACCGAAAACCAGTACTTGATGAGAAAAATGCCGGACCGAACCAGCATCTCCTCAAATAGCGGGCAGGCGCGCAGAAATTCCTTGTGTTCGGCTTCGGTGCAAAACCCCATGACGTGCTCCACACCGCCGCGGTTGTACCAGCT
The DNA here is from genome assembly GCA_038321965.1 of Burkholderiales bacterium. Taxonomy (GTDB): domain Bacteria; phylum Pseudomonadota; class Gammaproteobacteria; order Burkholderiales; family Usitatibacteraceae; genus UKL13-2. Next base: position 18,948 of record JBBQFL010000026.1, read on the forward strand.
ACGGTCGAAGAGCACGATTTCGCCTGCCGCGGGCAGATGCGGGACGTATCTCTGAAAGTACCACTGGCCGCGCTCCCTTTCCGTCGGCGTGCCCAGCGCCACGATCCGGCAAACCCTCGGGTTGAGACTCTCGGTGATGCGTTTGATCACGCCACCCTTGCCTGCCGCGTCACGGCCCTCGAATATGACCGCGACCTTAAGGCCTCTTACGCGGACCCACTCTTGAAGTTTGATGAGCTCCATCTGCAAGTGCGCCAGTTCTTCAACGTACTTGTACTTCTTGGGCGGCTTGCGCGGCTTGGAACGTCCGGTCAACTTCCAGGACTTTTCAATGGCGTTGGTTTCAATGGCGTCGGTGAGTACGTCACCTTCTGCGGCTTTTTGCGGCTTGCTTTTTTTTGTCATTTCGACTCCCTCGAATGTGACGATTTCACAGCTTAGAATACCACCGGTCGCGAAATCATGTCGCGCTTGTCTCAAAGCGGTTCAACGACCACCGTATTTACGCAATTTGCGCATTGCCATTTTTCTGGCGTCCGCGCTCAAATGCCAGTGTGCCATACACGTAAACCGCTCGAGTCGCCCGGTCATCAGCCATCGTCATTTGTACCGCCAGGACCTCATCTATCGACTGACAGAATTTCATGCGGAAATCGATCAATGGTGTCGACTTAAGGTCGAGCACAACCAGATCAGCTTCCAGGCCTGGGGCGATAGAGCCAATCTTGTCTTCCAGATGCAATGACTCTGCTGCGCCACGCGTCGCGAGGAAGTAGGCGTCAGCCGCACATAACGAATTACCGCAGAGTTCGCCAATCTTGTAGGCTTCACCCATCGTCCGAAGCGGCGAGAGACAGGTACCGGCGCCGACATCCGTGCCCAGCCCGACACGCACGGGCCGCGATTTCTTCTTGGCGTTATCAAAGCGAAACAGACCACTGCCGAGAAACTCATTTGATGTGGGGCAGTGTGCGACTGCGGCGTTCGCTTCGTGTAAGCGCCGCCATTCAGTTTCATCGAGGTGGATGCCATGTCCAAAAACTGCGTGCTTGCCGACCAGCCCGAACCGATCATAGACATCCAGATAGCTGGAGCAATCAGGAAACAGTTCTCGCACCCAGGCAACTTCGTCGGTGTTTTCAGAAATATGTGTTTGCATGTGTGCGTCTGGGAACTCGCGCCAAAGTGCACCCGCAGCCTCGAGTTGCTCAGGTGACGATGTAGGTGCAAAGCGCGGCGTGATTGCGTATCCCAGGCGTCCTACGCCATGCCACTTCTCCAACAGCGCTTTGGATTGGTCATAACCGGAGCTGGCCGTATCCAGCAATGCAGCAGGAGCGTTGCGGTCCATCATTACCTTGCCGGCAATCATCCGCAGGTTGCGCCGTTGTGCCTCGGCGAAAAATACGTCGGCAGAATGCGCGTGCACCGTGCCGTACACCATCGCCGTCGTGGTGCCAACTCGCAGGCATTCGTCCAGAAATAGCGTAGAAACATTCCTGGCGTGTTCGATGTCGGCAAATTGAAGTTCCGCGGGAAAGGTGAAACGATTCAGCCAGTCAATCAACTGCTTCCCGTAGGCGCCAATAATCTGCGTCTGCGGATAGTGCACGTGCAGATCGATGAAGCCGGGCAATATCAGAGCGTCGGTATAACTGGCGACCGGTGTATCGTGGCGCAGCGAGTTTTTAAGCGATGCATACGGCCCGAACGCTTTAATATGGCCGCCATCGATGACCACGAGTGCATCGGATTCATAGTGCATTGCGGCGGCAGCGCCAACCAGAAACGGATCATCGTGAAAGGTCAGGGCCGCGCCGCGTAGCGCGTGCATGGCATTCACCTACGCGGCAGCTTTTTGCGGCAATTGCTTTGCAACCTGCGCAATCAACTGCTCTTTGTCGTATGGTTTTGTGATCGTTCCGCTGTAACCGTACTCGACAGAAGACATGTGCTCCGCAAGTGCGAGCAGAATTGGTACGCTAGGCGCACCTGCGGGCAACTTGGCGCGAAGTGCTTCGGGAATGGATTCGATGCCCATATCGGCAAACCCGGCAGTGCTGGGATCAATGATGATCACGTCGTATTTGTCCTGTTCCAACTCGACAAACGCGACAGTGGCGCTATCGGCTGTGCTGATCCGGTAGCCAACCTTCTTGAGCGTCAAGGCCGCAGCCATCGCGTGATCACGATTGGCGTCTATCAACAGGACCGTGCCGGCTTTTGATTCGCGCAATGAATGGCGTGTGATCAACGTCGCCGTCGACTCGGTATCGTCATCCTGCGCGCCCATGACGGCCGACAATGCCTCATTGAGTTGATTGGGGCCAATCGGTTGGCGAAGATAGGCACTGATACCGCTTTCGCGGCAGGCGATCGCGTCGCCAGGTTTCCCCGCCTTCGCCAGCATGACCAATGCCGTGTGCTTAAGCTTGATATTGTGCTTGATGCGAAACGCCAGCAGGAAACCATCCTGTACCGGTAATTCATTGGACGTGATGACGAGCGGGATGCTGTCCCCCTCGTCAGCCACTCGCGCAAGCAAGTGAAGCGCCATCGCGGCGTTGTCGGCCTCGTGGGGCAACATACGCCAGCTGCGTGCGAGCTCCGACAGTTGTTTGCGTTGCTCAAGGTCGCTGCTCACAATCATTACTTGCATCCCCGTCAGCGTCACAAATGTTGGTCGTGTTCGTGGATCCTTGGCGGCCCGGTAGGGGAAAGCGGCCGTGAATTGCCAGGTCGTGGATTCCTTGCGTTCCTTGATGTCGATCTTGCCGCCCGCTTTACCGGTGGCGCCGCCGTGCATGGCTCTTACTATTTGGCGGGATAGGGAGAGCTGCATGATAGTCGCGGGGTTGATCGATTTTGGTCGCAGCGATCCCTTTGGAAGCATCTGAATTACCGAGAAGCTGATATGTATGAGTTTTTCGGCGGAATACTCCGGCTCGATAATGAGTGATACTTCGGTCCCGGGTACACCATCGTGAATGGGCGGCATCGCACATTCGAGCAAATTGCGCAGGCACAACATCATTCTTGCACCATCGCCTGTTAGGTGCTCTGGCACATCCTGCTCAATGCGTAATCTAAGCTGAACGCCCCGTTGTTCAGCGCTAGGAACAACGCGCTCCAGCATTCGCGCCACACTTTCGCGCAGATGAAATTCAGCAAGGTCGAGCGCAATTTCACTGGTCTCAAGCTTGGAAAAATCGAGCAGACCTGCGATCGACGCGAAAGCGGATTGTGCCGAAACTTCAACGCGCCTAAAGTGGTCCAATACCTGGCCCGGCAGCTCCAGTTGTTCGGCGCGATAAATGGCGCTGCCAGCACCCTCGACGGTCGTTGCCAGATCATGCGCAATCTTCTCAATCAACTGTAGCTGCGCGGCATCTGTGGCGGAAAGCGCAGGAAGGCTCTTCGATACTTGCGCCTTCTCGTCCAAAGCGCGAAAAATGTGCAAGCGTCCGGCAACACCGTTTTCGCCTTGTACTGGCAGCGAAAGTTGTTTTGCCCTGCGTTTGTCGCTCAATACAAATTCGAACACATCGGTCGACGCTGAATCCATCAGAAAGTAGTTTGGCGCGACCTTCTTGTCAGTGACATTTGACGCGAGCGAAAAGAGTTCTGAACACGACGTGCCTATCAGTGATTGCGTTGCAGCTTTAATGCCGAACAACTCGCAGAACGCTGCATTCACCAATTCCACCGTCCCCTCGGCACTTTCAACCACGCAAGCATCGGAAATATTTTCAATCAGATCCAGCAGGTGCGTACCCTGCACGTTGGCGGCAGCCTCACGCTCCTTTTCCATACTGAGATCTCGCAACCAGCCGACGATGGTCGTCGTTTTTCCGCTTTCGCGCCTGCTTGACATCAGCTTCAGTTCGATGGGCCGCCCGGCACCATCCACATCGGTAAGCGTTATTTCCAACGCCGCGTTCGCTGTCTTGCCGTCTACAATGCGTTGCAGAGTTTGCAGGAAACGCGGTCTGTCATTTGCCGTAAGAGCATTGACGAGCGCATATCCGCGATCGCGATCCGTCCACGCCGCAAGTGCCGGCGTTGAGTAGATGACTACACCCGCGGTATCCATCTCGAATACCGGTTCGTCCAGCGCTGTCAGGAGTTGTTCAAATTGAGACATAGATAAATATTATGCCGTGTTATTCCACACCGTCATGATTGGGTAATTGCCGGTTTAGAGGCGTTTAGCTAGCCAAATGGTCAAAAGCTCCTGGGATAGGGCCCGCAAAGTCGGCGAGCTGCGGCGATGATGTTACCGCTATTGACTCTCCAAGCGCCCCTGCCCGCTGGTCATAATAATTGATGCGCCATATTACGCCTTGCGCAAACATCTATTCCTAATAGTCTTCAACAAAGCACCCATGAAATGGTCGTTTTATCCCGGCAACACCAGTAAAATTCCCGGCCTGCGGCTCATGTGAATGCGATATTACATCAGCGCAATATCAAGTTGTCGTCCAGCAATCGTCGTTAGAATTACAATTGACAGTAACATCGGAAGCTGAGGATCGATTGGCGTTGGGCAGTTTCGGAGATTCTCAAACTCTTGTCGTCGAGGTAACCATGACTTCCCGCCAACCGTTTCCACTTCTTCATTCACGGCACGACTCCTCACGAGTGATTCGTGCACCGCGCGGCGCGGCGATAACCTGCAAGAACTGGCTGATCGAAGCCGCGTACAGGATGATCCAAAATAATCTCGATCCGGACGTTGCAGAACGACCGGAGGACCTCGTCGTATACGGTGGCATTGGCCGTGCTGCCCGCGATTGGGTTTGCTATGACGCGATCCTTGAGGCGCTCAAACACCTCGAGCCTGACGAGACGTTGCTAATTCAGTCGGGTAAACCGGTCGGTATTTTTCGCACCCACGAAGACGCGCCCCGGGTGCTACTAGCAAACTCAAATCTTGTCCCACACTGGGCGACGTGGGAACACTTCCACGAACTCGATCAGAAGGGGCTGATGATGTTTGGCCAGATGACTGCGGGTTCCTGGATTTATATTGGCTCCCAAGGCATCGTCCAAGGCACCTACGAAACCTTTGTCGAGGTGGGACGCCAGCACTTCGGAGGAAATCTGAAGGGTAAATGGATTCTCACTGGTGGTCTAGGCGGCATGGGCGGAGCCCAGCCGCTAGCTGCGACGATGGCGGGAGCTTCAATGCTGGCGGTAGAGTGCGATGAAAGACGCATCGATATGCGCCTGCGCAGTCGTTATCTCGATGCCAAAGCCAGATCGCTCGATGACGCCCTGACCCTTATCGCGGAAGCGCACCATGGAGGGCATGCGATATCGGTAGGCTTACTGGGTAATGCGGGCGAAGTTTTTCCGGAAATTGCCACACGCGTGAAGGCAGGTGATACGAAAGCGCGACCGGATATTGTGACCGATCAAACCTCGGCGCACGATCCGCTTAACGGCTATTTGCCCATAGGCTGGAATCTGGCAAGAGCCGAGGCATTGCGATCCTCGGATCCCAATCAAGTCATTGTTGAAGCGAAGAAATCGATGGCGGTGCAGGTGCGCGCGATGCTCGATTTGCATGCGACTGGTATTCCGACGCTCGACTATGGCAACAATATTCGCCAGGTCGCCAAAGACGAAGGAGTCACGAACGCGTTTGATTTTCCAGGTTTTGTACCAGCGTACATTCGACCGCTCTTCTGTCGCGGCATTGGGCCATTCCGCTGGGTCGCACTCTCAGGTGATCCCGAGGATATTTACAAAACGGATGCGAAGGTCAGAGAGCTGATTCCTGACGACCCACATTTGCATAACTGGCTCGATATGGCCCGGGAACGCATCGCTTTTCAGGGTTTGCCGGCGCGCATCTGCTGGGTAGGACTAGGTCAGCGCCATCGACTCGGGTTAGCATTCAACGAGATGGTACAGTCAGGCGAATTAAAAGCCCCTGTGGTGATCGGGCGAGATCATCTGGATTCCGGCTCCGTGGCTTCACCCAATCGCGAAACAGAAGCGATGCTAGATGGATCAGATGCAGTTTCTGATTGGCCTCTGCTCAATGCAATGCTGAACACGGCAGGCGGCGCCACCTGGGTGTCACTGCATCACGGTGGCGGAGTCGGGATGGGGTTTTCGCAGCACGCCGGGGTGGTGATTGTTTGTGACGGGTCCGATGCCGCCGCCAAGCGAATTGGGCGGGTATTGTGGAACGATCCAGGCACAGGGGTAATGCGACACGCGGATGCGGGATACAGCACGGCCAAGGAGTGTGCTACTGAAATGGGGTTGAAATTGCCGATGGCGTAATGCCAGCATGTCGCATCAGCGCGAGGCTCTGCTGAAGATGCCCATTGACGCTTCCGCCGGAGCGTTGGTGAAAACAGTCGCTAATCGGTACAGGGTCCGCAGTGCGTGCAGCTTGATGTACATGACGTGATCCCTAGTAAAATCTAGGTTCTTAAAGGAACTGTGCCGCAATGAAGCCTACTGCATGTCTCTCTTACTCGGTAAGTCGTTTTTGGCGCTTGTCTTTCTCATTTATTCTTGCGGCAGTCGTCGTTTTTCCGGTCCAGGCTACTGTTACCTTTGAATGGTCAGCCGGCGCTAACTGCGGCAATATCCCCTACGCCGGTTTCACGCCAGGCGGATCCAGTTTTCAAGTCTCGCTTTGTGCTTCTACGACGGTCGAACGGGGCTGCGGATTTTCCGCAATATTACAGGCGGCAGATACTTCAGTTGAGCTACAACGGAACTTCGTTGTCACTGCTCGAACCTTAGGTACGAGCTATCCGGATCCGAATGCTGCAATCGCATTGCCGCTGTCGATCAGTAACCCGCCAACCATTGCAGACTTCGGTGGTACCGCAGCCTTTACGACGCCAACATCAATTGTACCGGGCGCAAATCAGCTACTGGCGACGTTCACGCTGGGCGCTCAAGCATCTGCGACAAACGCCTCGTACAGAATTTATCTTTCCAACGCTTCCGAGTTCGCTACGGATCAAGGTGATGTTACCTGCGGTCGACCCGCTAGCTCAGGAGTGCCGCTTCCTGTTCTAACGCTGTATTCGGGAGCGCCGCCAGTAAACGCCCCCAGTGCACCGACCTTGACAAGTATAGTCGTCGGTTTTGGCCGGGCTACGCTAAATTTTCTGCCGTCGACCTACGATGGCGGCTCCGCCATTGCAAGCTATACGGCGACTTGCATGGCGACAGGTCTGGCGACGCAGACTGCGTTTGGCAGCAGTTCACCGATTACTGTAAGCGGATTGAGTGGTGGCGTTCTTTATACGTGTGCAGTAACTAGTGCGAATACCAGCGGGATAACGAGTGGGGTTTCGGGCACGCTTACTGGCGTGCCTGGTCCTGGATATGACAACCTGATTTCGCCGCTCTATATTTTGCTTCTCAATTGAAGCGAGTCCCTTCAGACATTTGCGACTAAGCTAAACTGACTTGATGTGCATCTTCAAGAAAACCTGACGAAAACCATGCGATGCAAGAACAGGAACCGGCTCCACGAAAGTCACTAAAGCGCGTCTACCGGTTCGGCCAATTCAAGGTGGATCTGACAGGTGTCCGCAGAGATCTTTTGGGCGGGCTCGCCGCCTCACTTGTGGGCCTTCCGCAAGCATTAGGCAAGGGCGCACTGGTGTTCCTTCCGCTGGGGTTGGAGCATGTTCATGTTGGTATCGTCGCTGGCTTGTATGCGGCGATTGCGGGTGGGTTGGTCGCCGCATTGATTGGTCGCCCGCGCTATCAAATTTCTGGGCCGCTTACTTCGGCAGCCGTCATCTCGGCGTCGCTAGTAGCGACTCTGGCGGCTAACCCACTATTTTCATCCCCCGCTGGACTGAAAGTTGGGGAGATTGCGACGCTTGTATTTCTGGCAGTTCTCCTTGGCGGTGTAATTCAGGTGCTGTTCGCGGCACTAAAACTCGGCCGGGCCCTCAAGTTCATTCCCCAGCCAGTTCTGGCCGGGTTCATGTGTGGCGTCGCATTACAAATAGTGATGCAGCAAGTCAAACCGTTGTTCGGACTTCCCGCCGATTCACCGCTATCTGACCTGTTTAATCATGCCGACAAGATTCATCCGTGGGCGGTGATCGTTGGCGCGACGACGGTCATTGCAACATTACTTGCGCGTCGAATTTCAGATCGTGTACCAGCTCCCATGGTGGGCCTGGCGGCAGGGGCTGGTGCGTACGTTTTGTTGCGGGGCTACGCTGGCGTCGGCGGAATGGGTGCAGTACTAAGGGCGCTACCTGAAAATGCGCTGTTGCATTCGCCGCTTCCGGCCATGTTACAACTCGACTGGTCAAGCTTGTGGTTTGGCGTTGCTGCAGATGTCGCAGTGACCGCGTTTTTGCTGGCAATCATCGGCTCGGTCATGACATTGCTGAGCGCAGCAATGATAGATGCGACGACGGGTTCGAATCAGGATGGCGACCGCGCGCTGCTTACACAGGGTATTAGCAATATCTGCTCCGCAGCCATGGGCGGGTTGTTTACCGGCGGCACGACCCTTGCTGTGCTCGCGAATTATCAAGCAGGCGGGCGGACCGCGTTGTCGGGCGCTACGCTTTCCATGATTTTTCTGGTGTTACTGTTTGTCGGCGGCGCACTATTGGCGTTTGTCCCAATGGCAGTGCTCGCGGGGATCATGATTGCGATCGCCATCGGTGTGGTAGAAAATTTGACGCGTGACATGTTGCCGCGGAGGCACGGGAGAGGCTCAATCGACAGTCTCCGCGCTGCAAATTTGGGTATCGTCACGCTAGTTGGTGCGACGACCGCATTCGTCAACATCTTGGCAGCCGTGGTAGTCGGCGTGCTCGCGGCGACTATTCTTTTAGTCGTTCGCATGAGCACATCCATCGTTTATCGCCTTTCCAACGGTGTGTCACGATCGTCACTTAAAGCTCGTGACGTAGAACAGACCACATGCCTACGCGAGAACGGCGGAAAAATTGGCATTGTGGAACTCGGCGGCTATGTTTTTTTTGGTACGGCCGACCGTATGCGAACGGAAATTGAGGCGTTTGCACGTGATCGGAATATGTTAATACTTGATTTCCGTCGTGTGTACGAAGTCGAAGCAAGTGGTGCCCGCGTGTTGCAGGTCTTGGGGAAGGCGCTGAAGGAGCAGGGGATCGCGGTGGCGCTTAGCCATGTTCAACTCGACGAACCGTTGGGGCTGTACCTACAGGAGTCTGGCGCCGAACGATCTATCAATGCGGAACACTGGTTCACAGACCTGGATCGAGCACTCGAGTGGGCAGAAGACAAGCTGCTCGAAAGTTGCGGCAAGCCCGTGAAATCGTCAGACGAGATTTCCCTGAGCAATGCTGAGCTCTTTGCTGACCTAAATGCTTGTGAACTGGAGACGCTACGCGGATTGCTGCAGCGGGAAGCGTTAGAAAACGGGGCCCTTATATTCAGGGAAGGCGATGCGGGCGACAAGTTGTTCGTCATTACGAAAGGCGAAGTGAGCATCAAACTAAAGTTGCCGGGTACCGCTCGGTTGCAGCGACTGGCGACGTTCGGGCCAGGTATGGTATTCGGTGAAATGGCGCTGATTGAAGGAAAGCCGAGATCTGCTGAAGCTCATGTGATGCAAGACGCGATTGTGTATTCGCTAAGCGCCGCTAATTTTGAGATGCTGAGAAAGCAACATCCCCCAGTCGCATTCGCGATCATGGGCAGCCTGACCCGGCAGCTCGCCGCGCGCCTGCGCACCACCAGCGAGCAATTGCGCAATAGCTATTGATCACGGCATCAATCCCGCCGATGCGAGCCAACGCCGAAAAGTTGTGAAAGCTTGCCGTGAATGAAAGCTGCGAAACTGGCATCGCATGACATCATAAAATTCAAAAATCTTGCCGTGCTACTGCTTATCTGTGATCGAGTGATTTGTAAGCCATTCGCGTAACGCAGAATCCGCTTCCCAATAGTGAAACTTGATAAGAGCAAAATAATTGTCCAGACACTCTTGAGTTGGAGTGTCGGGTTGTGGTTCGACTTGTTTGTGGCGCGCCGCAAGTTCCAGTTCTTTGCAGTTTGCCGCGACACGCGGATAACCCATGCTGGCAGAGGACCCGCATAAACTATGCGCGATCTCTGCCAGCGCAGACCAATTTCCCGTCGCAAGCAAACGCTCCATTTCTTCGATACGCTCACTGGCCTTTGTTTGAAATAGCCTTATGAGCCCACCTACGGGATCTTGGCCGTCACCGGCACTTCCTTTTGCCGTCGGCAGATACCGCAAATCTTCCAGTTGTTCAGTGTCGAGGATGGGAAGCTCACCTTGTCGTGGCGCTGCGCTGACGCGAGTAATGGCAAGCGTATTTGGCATGGGCGTCTCGGCATTCGCAAGTTGATCGCTGTGGTCTCGTGGCAATACACGTTCGAAAAGGCTTTTCAGGTCACCGGTACGAATGGGCTTGGAAACGTAGTCATTCATTCCCACTGAGAGATAGTATTCACGATCACCCGGCAAAGCATGCGCCGTCATCGCGACGATGGGCGGGCAGATAGCTGCCTGTAGTGAGGTCCGGATGTTTTGCATTGCTCTTACGCCATCGAGTTCCGGCATGTGGATGTCCATCAGAATCACATCATATCGGCCCGCAGTCGCTTTCTTTACTGCAATATTTCCGTCGCTCGCCAAATCAGCTTCGCATCCGAGGTTCTTCAACATGCCAAGCACAACCTGTTGGTTGACTTCATTGTCTTCAGCAACCAGTATTCGTGGTGCGCGACCGTTGATCTTGACCGCCAAAACATTGTGGCGATTGTGATCAGGACGCATCCCATTGCCGACGGGATTGTCCGTCACTAACGCCGCGCTGGACGGCGTAGCCAGAAATTGGGCATCGTAGACCGGAACCGACGTATACGGACGGGTCGCAATATCCAAATTCGGTTGGTGCTGGACTGCCCGCGTCAATACGTCGAAAAGCTTTCCACGCCCGGCCGGACGCATGACAAGAGCATCATGCCGGAGAGGCATGGTCTTTTGTTTCTGCGAAAGTTCAGCACGCGAAGTGGACGATTGGAGCACAACTGAAAGGCGCGGTAAGTTACGATCTTGCCTGATGGTTTTGTCCATCTCGATTGCTTCGCGCAATGCGGATGTTACATCAGGCGGCATTTCAATTTCAGCGAGCAAAACATCAAATGCTGGACCCATCGTAAATACACTTAAGGCGTCTTCCGGCGCGACAGTTACAGTGTCAAAGCCCCAGAGCGAATACCGTTGCTGTTGTATTTTGCGGCGATTCGAATTCCGGTCAACTACAAGTAGCCGTTTGTGAAGAAAATCGGGAACGCCTCGTTGCATATACGGCTTTTGAGGACCACGAGCGGCACTGGTTAATATGGTGAAAATAAAAGTTGAGCCTTTTCCCTCATCGCTTTCGACACAGACGTCGCCGCCCATCAGTTGCGAGAGCCTGCGTACAATGGCCAGCCCCAGCCCGGTCCCGCCGTACTTGCGTGTGGTTGAAGCATCGACTTGCGTAAACGGCTGGAAAAGTTTGCTCGCGCGGTCAGCAGGGATACCAATGCCTGTATCTGAGACCTGCGCTCGTAGCTCGAGTTGAGAGTCCGCCGTTTGCTGGACATTGAGTTCAAGCTTAATTTCGCCCTTTTCAGTAAATTTAAGCGCGTTCGAAAGCAGATTCAGCAATATCTGCCTAAAACGAGTAGCGTCACCCATGATGTAAAAAGGTACGTCCTCACGCATATCGAAGAGCAACGCGAGGCCCTTCTCACGTGCCTTTTCAGCGACTAGCTCAAACGCTTCTTCGACAACAGGGACGACTTCGACGGCGACCGATTCAAGCGTCATGCGACCCGATTCAATCTTCGAAAAGTCCAGTACGTCATCGATTAGGCGCAAAAGTGTGTCGCCCGAGGCACGTATCAAACGTATGTAGTCATGCTGCTCGTCATTCAATGTGGTTTCAGACAACAAACTAGCCATGCCGAGCACGCCATTCAATGGCGTGCGTATTTCGTGGCTCATGGTGGCAAGAAATGACTCTTTAGCTCGTGCCGCCTCGGTTACACGTATGTTGGCTTCGGTCAGTTCGACTTCCGCAATCTTGCGGTCACTTACGTCGGCAATCGAGCCGACAAACCTCACCGCACGTGCTTCAGCGTCCCGTTGTGCGATGGCTCTTACGTGGACCCAAACGTAACTTTGATCTCTACGTCTTACGCGGCATTCGATATCAAAAAGCGCAGTTTCTCCCTTGAAATGTGCGATGACGCGATCATGCACCTCCGGCGCGTCTTCCGGATGTACATGGTCCCGCCATTCAAATGCCGACGGAAAATCGATTTGTGTGTAACCGAGAATCTCGCGGAAACGGTCAGAGAAATATGAATGGCCACCTTGTGACAGATCGATATCCCAGATACCTTGTTGCGATGAACGGATGACGAGATCCAATCGTTCCCGCTGGCGGGCGAGTTCTCGCTCCAGATTCTTAATTAAGGTGACATCTGTGATGGTGCCGATAATCCCGTCAACGCTACCGTCGGCGCGCTTAAGAATCTTTTTTGCGACGATCGTTTCAAACTGTCTGCCATCCGCGTTTTTGAAAAATACTTCGCTGGCTTCATATTCAGACCGAGAGGACAAAAATTGCGTGTCTAGCATTGCGAAGTCATGATGAGAACCGACCGGCAACAAGTCCTGATCTGTCTTGCCGAGAATATTTTTCCTGCTGTGTCCGCTAAGTTGTTCCCAAGCCTGGTTGACCGCCACGAACCTGCCCTCGGTGTCTTTGCGGAAAATCGGGTTTGGATTGAATTCAATCAATTCCTCGGTAAAGCGAGTTTGATCCTGCAATTTGCGAGTCATGCTCGTTGCAAGTGTTTCGGCTTGTTCGCGCAGTCTTGTCAATAGCAAGACCAGAGCACCCAGAAGCATCGTGCCGAAGATTCCAATGATGAGGATGATGCGCGGCATGTCACTGCGTAACGTTTTTTCGAGTTGGGGTGTTGATGAAATCTTCAACCGCAATATGCGATTACCAAACTCGATAGGAAGTTCGGTGCTCATTTCGGCAATTGCAAGCTTGTTGGAAAATGCATCCGGCGTCGAAAAGATGCGTTTGTCGCCGTCAAACAGCTCGTGAACGACGGGGTAGGCCGGGTTTTGCGGGATGCTGGACACAATTGCTGTCAGATCAATGATGGCGAGTGCCACGCCTGGCGATTGTGCGGTCGCGCCGATTGGTTTTGTCGTCGAAGCCGCACCATAATTCGGTGCCACGAGAGCCACGTAGTAAGGAGAGGCAGGTGCTTCGGAGGCCGCAAAAAGCGGTCGAGAAAGTACGACAGTATTGGTGGATTTCGCGCTGTCGATTGCAGCCAATAACGTTTGCGACGCTTGCCAGTCAATGACTTTGTCTATCCCAGGCGCACGCGTCAGCACTGTTGTGAGCGGGGGTGCGGCTGAAGACGACTCCAGTTGCACCGCAACAATGGCTTGGGCGCCGCCGATCACGTTTTGTACGCTTGCGCGGATGTATGTGTCCCATGCCGGTTGAGTTGGATTTTGCAGTGCGGCTTCGAATGCTTGGGCCCCGCGAAGCAGCCTTTCGACTTCCCGCATTTGCCTGATTAGGGCACGTTTTTCGGTTTGCGCGATCTCATCAAAACGTAGGTCGTTGGCGGCCTGCAATTGGCGCGAACTTTGAAACGCGGCAAGCAGCGTCGATAGCAGTAATGCAGCCAAAATCAACCACGGGAGCTCGATTTTGCGGTTACGCCGCGGTGCGCCAGTTGCTGAATCATGCGTTAATGGTTGATCCATAGAGCGATAGATTACCTTATCGACAGTCACTCATGTGCAGAATACACTGCTGGTTTTGGCAACATCCTGTTAAAAATGGTTATACAATTCAATGGTATCAACTTGCTTCTTAAGTAAAAACATGAATCGCGATTCAGTTCCAAAGAGGCGTGGCATGCGCTTGGCAATTCTATCTTTTCTGATCGCCGCGGTTTTCGCGACGACCAACGCTGCCGCCAATATTTATGCGTTCAAAGACGAGAACGGGGTTACGCATTTTTCCAACTTGCCGCATCTCGACAAGCGTTACAAGCTGGTTTACAAGATTCCAACTGCACTACAATTTCGACCAAATGTGTGGTCTGCAAACGGACCCAAGGTGGTCGATATTGAAAAACTGGTGCCTATTATCGCCAATGCAGCAAGACTGAACGGCTTGGATGCAAAGCTGGTGCATGCGGTGATTCGTGCAGAATCGGGCTACAACGAAAATGCCATTTCGGTTAAAGGCGCCGTCGGCTTGATGCAACTCATTCCGGCGACAGCACAGCGCTATGGCGTCGTAAATAGTTATGACGCGGCCGAAAACATATCCGGTGGTACGCGATATCTGCGCGATTTGCTAAGAATGTTCAACGGCAACGTTGAACTAGCTCTTGCTGGCTACAATGCTGGAGAAAATGCAGTAATCCGCGCCGGCAACCGCGTTCCACCGTACCCAGAGACGATGGCTTATGTTCCAAAGGTGCTCAGCTTTTACCGAAGTCCGGAAGTTAGCCGGTTTTAGTTTCGTCAAAAAAGCGAACATCAAATACGGTCTCGGGCCGCCAGAGTCGGTTACAAGCGACAAATGCCTGTTGAACCGCGTTAGCGCTGGGCTTTCGAACGTGGGAAATCGCGTGCCGACGGTGTTGACGCTCCGTCCCAATCCGTGTTCGAGCAATTCACGCGTGCGCCGAAAGACGACGGCCATATTCACTCCCAAGGCAGTCAACTATCATTTAAGGCCTAGGCGGGGATGTCTGGTATCAATTGCGCTTCCAGAAGGGAAATCTGGTCTTTTAGCAGTAACTTGCGCTTCTTAAGTCGTTTCAACTGCAGTTCGTCGTGTATCGGCACCGACACCAGCGCGTCAATTGCCAAGCCCAAGTCTCCATGCTCCTGCCGAAGTTCGACAATGCGGCGCTCAATGACATTTGTTCCCTCAGTGGCAGTGTTCATCTCGCGTCTCCTCAAATTCAATATACCGTGCCACGGAATTCTTTGCACCCCTAGGGATACTTTGAATGATTGCTTTTTCGGAACCAAAGGAGTGAAATGTGCAGTCGCACAGGTAGCGCGCGGAGACGTAGCGATCTCACCTTCATCAGCGTGACGGAGATAAATGCAAATCAGGCGCAACGATTTTGATGTCACCAATCGTATCCAGACTACGGATTCGACGGCAGTGCATCGTGAAGTTGGACGCCTTTTTCGCTTGCTTTACCCAGGCGCTTCGCATGGCGCAATGGATCGTGCCTTTGAAGACGCCGCGAAGATATACGCTGGTCACTATCCAGGCTACCAGGCTTGCGACACTTCATATCACAATTTGCAACACGTCATGGATGTAACTCTGGCGATGGCGCGGTTAATGGATGGCTACGAACGTTCGCGCAATGGCAAACCAGCGCTCGGGGTGCGTTTTTTTCAGCTTGGCCTTATTGTCGGACTCTTTCACGATGTCGGTTATTTGCGGGAGACTACCGACACAACGGCCAAGAATGGTGCGGAATACACGTTGAATCACGTTTCACGCGGGGCGGAATTTTTGCGTCGTTACATGCCGGAAATCGCCATGTCGGATTGCGCGGAAGCCGCCGCGGAGCTAATTCATTTCACTGGGTTTGAGAAGCGCGTCGCGGACATTCTTGTACAGGATCCCGTTTTGCGGATGGTGGGCAGTCTCCTCGGCTCTGCAGACATAATCGCTCAAATGTCTGATCGATGCTATTTGGAAAAATGCCGCGATCACCTTTACCCTGAGCTTGTTGCAGGTGGAATCGCCGTCAAGAAAACCATTCAGGGCGATGAGATCCTATATCAATCTGGCGACGATCTGGTCAAGAAGACGCCTGTTTTTTTTGAAGGTGCTGTGCATCGACTTGAACATGATCTTGGGGGCGCATACAACTATGCCGCTACGCATTTCGGTGGGTTTAATCTTTACATGCACGCGGCAACCAAGAACGTTCACTTCGCCGAGGAACTCGGTACTTCTAGTGGCAAATCGCTGAAACGCACTCCGCCCGAACAACCAGTCGCTAGCCCGTAACATCGAGTCGCAGGCGCGTACCGCGGTCATACTGGTTGATGTCGACTGTTGGCGTCACATGTTAAAATTCGGAGAGTTCAAAACTGTATTTTGACCTATTCCACTCGCCCAAAAGCCTACCAATGCCCGACACTTTCCATCGATCCAACAATCTTGCAACAGTCGACCCTGAAATCTTCGACATCATTCAGAAAGAGAATCAGCGGCAGGAAGACCATATTGAGCTAATCGCATCCGAGAATTACACCAGCCCGGCGGTAATGGAGGCGCAAGGGTCTCAACTTACCAACAAGTACGCTGAAGGCTATCCCGGAAAGCGCTATTACGGTGGATGTGAATTCGTTGATATGGCAGAGACCCTCGCCATTGATCGGGTGAGGAAGCTATTTGGAGCCGACCAGCACGGATATGCGGCAAATGTCCAGCCAAATTCCGGATCGCAGGCAAACCAGGCGGTGTATTTCGCGCTATTAAAGCCGGGCGACACGATCCTCGGCATGAGCCTGGCGATGGGGGGGCATCTCACCCATGGTTCGCCAGTAAATATGAGTGGAAAATGGTTCAATATCGTCAGCTATGGTCTGAATGAGCGTGAAGAGATCGATTACGAGCAGGTGGAAGCGCTGGCGCGCGAACACAAGCCAAAATTGATTCTGGCGGGCGCGTCCGCGTACGCGTTGCGTATCGATTTCGAACGGTTCGCGAAGATAGCCAAGGAGGTTGGCGCCTATTTCATGGTTGATATGGCTCACTATGCCGGGCTGATTGCCGCCGGCGTCTATTCAAACCCGATTCCATTTGCCGATGTCGTCACATCTACCACGCACAAATCATTGCGCGGACCACGCGGCGGTATTATCTTGATGAAGCCGGAATATGAAAAAGTCATCAATTCTGCGATTTTTCCCGGTATTCAAGGCGGTCCACTGATGCACGTAATCGCCGCAAAGGCCGTTGCGTTCAAAGAGGCGCTTGAACCGAGTTTCAAAATGTATCAGGCGCAAGTGCTGCTGAACGCGGATGTCATGGCCCAGACTTTAATCAAGCGCGGGTTGCGTATCGTGTCTGGGCGAACAGAGTCGCATGTGATGCTGGTGGATCTGCGTTCAAAAAAGATCACAGGCAAGGATGCTGAGGCAGTCCTTGGCCGTGCTCACATAACATGTAACAAGAATAGCATTCCGCACGATCCAGAAAAGCCGTTCGTGACTAGCGGTGTGCGGCTGGGTTCGCCAGCCATGACAACACGTGGATTCAAAGAAAACGAGTCTGAATTGACCGCAAACTTAATTGCCGACGCGCTGGAAAAGCCACATGACGAAGCGCACATCGCTGCTGTACGTGCGCAGGTTAGCGCGCTCACACGACGATTTCCGGTTTACGGCGCCTGAAGTCTGACAGGCGGACGAAATGAAATGTCCGTTTTGCAGTGCGCAGGAAACGCAGGTGATCGATTCACGTGTCAGCGAAGAGGGTGATGTTGTGCGCCGCCGCAGGCGGTGCACAGTATGCCACAAGCGCTTTACGACGTACGAAGGTGCAGAACTCAGGATGCCGACGATCGTAAAGTCAAACGGTCAACGCGAAGATTTTTCCCGAAGCAAGCTCGAGACCAGCTTTCATCGCGCACTTCATAAACGGCACGTTGAAACTGCCAAGGTGGAAGAAGCTATCGAGCGGATCGAACAGGCGGTATTGAATGAGGCCAAGCGGGAGCACTCGTCCGGGAAAATCGGTGAAATGGTTATGCAAGAATTGAAAAAATTGGACCAGGTAGGCTATGTACGGTTCGCGTCGGTATACCGCAGCTTTTCGGATGTCGAGGAATTCAAAGACGCGATACGCGAAGTGACAAAGCAGTAAATCCCATGTTTTCCGCTTTTGACCATGCCATGATGGCGCACGCCATTCGCCTCGCGGAATTGGGGCGCTGCATTACATCGCCGAATCCGTTTGTGGGCTGCGTCATCGTAAAGCAAGGACGCATCATTGGTGAAGGCTTTACGCAAAAAGGCGGCAGGCCCCATGCCGAGGCGATCGCTCTGGATCGCTGCATCGTGTCACCCGAAGGTGCGACGGTGTACTCATCGCTGGAGCCGTGCTGCCTGCACGCGAAATCGCGCGGACCAGCTTGTTCCAACCTGCTCGTGGCCGCCAAGGTGGCGAGAGTGGTATCGGCAATTCATGATCCTTTCGACGGCATAAATGGCGGCGGGCATTCCCGCTTGCGAGACGCAGGAATCAGCGTAGAAACGGGATTGATGGCGGCTGCGGTTCGCGCGCAGTTACGCGCGTTTCTGTCGCGCGTTACGCGTCGTCGCCCTTGGGTGACGCTAAAAATTGCCGCCAGCTTGGATGGCAAAACAGCCTTGGCGAATGGCAGATCGAAATGGATTACCGGAGGTGAAGCGCGGCGCGACGTTCATCGCATGCGCGCCGAGGCATGCGCTGTAATGACCGGAATTGGCACGTTGATTGCCGATGATCCGCAGTTGACCGTCAGAGACGTGCCCTGCGATCGGCAGCCACTGCGCATTTTGCTCGACAGCCGCCTGGAAGTTTTTGACGAGGCCAGAATTCTCAAGGGCGGCAACGTGTTGATCGTGACGGCGGCGAATAACGATGCACGTGAAGAAATACTCCGCTCGCGCGGGGTGGATGTGCTGCGCGTCCCGGTCGAATCTGCCAAAGGAAAGGTAGATCTGTTCAGGATGATGGAGTCATTGGCTTTGCGAGGGTTGAACAATGTAATGGTGGAAGCCGGTGCCAAATTGAATGGATCCCTGATGACGGCTGGTGTAGTGGACGAAATAGTTACTTACGTCGCACCAAGTATTTTGGGCGATTCCGCGCGCGGCATTTTCGCGTTACCGGAATTCACGGAATTGTTGCAGTGTGTGGCCATGGAAATTGTTGACCTGCGCAGAATTGGTGCGGATCTTCGAATTACCGCCGCGGTTAAGGGGAATTAAAATGTTCACGGGAATAGTCGAAACCACAGGCATGATCGAACGGGCAGTCGCAACACCGGAGAACACGCGGCTGATGATTGCCTCGCCGAGACTGGGGTTGCACCAGGTTGCGGTGGGCGACTCCATTGCCGTTAGTGGCTGCTGCCTGACGGTGGTGGAAAAAACAGCCGAAACGTTCTCGGTCGACGTGTCTCGTGAGACCCTGTCGCTCACTTCGGGACTGGCCCAGGGAGCTGAAGTAAATCTGGAAAAATCGTTGCGTTTTGGTGACCGACTCGGTGGCCATCTAGTCAGCGGACACATTGATGGTGTCGGCTTGGTAACGGCGATGGATGATCTCGGTGCTTCATGGCGCCTCGAAATCGATGCGCCAAGGGAACTGGCCAGATTCGTAGCACGTAAGGGGTCTATTACGGTTAATGGTGTATCGTTGACCGTGAACAAAGTGTCCGACGCCGCGGGCGGTAACGCGCTGTTCGAAATCAATATCATTCCGCACACACATCAAGTGACCACGATCCGCCTCTTGCGTAAAGGAATGAAGGTAAACCTGGAAATTGACTTGTTGGCGAGATACGTGGAAAGAATGCTTGGAAAGGGGCCAATATGAATATCGCAACGACAACGGAAATAATTGAAGAGTTGCGCCTTGGGCGGATGGTTATTCTGGTCGACGCTGAAGATCGTGAGAACGAGGGCGACTTGGTGATGGCCGCCGATTTTGTGACCGCGGTGTCGATAAACTTTATGGCCAAGCATGCGCGTGGGCTGATTTGCCTGACGCTTGAAGAGGCTCGCTGCCGTCAACTCAACCTGCCACTGATGGTTGCCGATAACCGCGCGTTGCATGGAACCGCATTCACCGCATCTATTGAATCAGCCACGGGCGTCACCAGCGGCATATCAGCTGCGGATCGCGCTCGAACCGTCCAGGTGGCCGTTGCCTTAAACGCGAAGCCGGATGACATCGTTCAGCCGGGGCATATTTTTCCGGTAATGGCCAAGCCGGGCGGTGTACTTGTGCGAGCCGGACATACGGAAGCGGGTTGCGACCTTGCGCGTCTAGCCGGGCGTACAGCCGCCGCAGTGATTTGCGAGATCATCAAGGACGACGGCGAAATGGCGCGTCTGCCGGACCTCCAGGAATTCGCAAAACTGCATAGCCTGAAAGTTGGCACGATCGCCGACTTGATACGTTACCGCTCCATTACAGAGACTTTGGTCGAACAGATTTCCGAGAAGACCATATCAACACCATATGGACCGTTCAAGCTGCACGCCTTTTACGACAGGACGGCCAATGAGGTGCATTTGGCGCTCACGCGAGGCGAAATTCGTCCAGACGTACCCATCTTGACGCGCGTCCATGAGCCATTTACCTCACTCGATTTGTTCGACTTTGATACCGGACGCCACGCCTATTCCGTCACGGATGCCATGCGTCTCATCGCCACCGAGGGCACTGGCGTAATAGTGCTGTTGCGCGCGCATGAGAACGCCGATTCATTGAAGGCCCGATTTTCACCGCTGCCGGAAAATACGAAGCGAGCAGCAAAATGGGACCCGCGCATGTATGGCATTGGTGCACAGATTTTGCATAAACTTAATGTTCGAAAAATGCGTGTACTCGCGTGGCCGAAGAACATTCCCTCGATGGCTGGGTTCGATCTTGAGGTTGTCGAGTATGTGCCACCATCAAACGAACGCAAATTACAAAGCGTTGCTTAATTTTCAAAAGGTAGTATGAATTTCATCAACACTAATTTGGATGGACGACAATTGCGCATAGGAATCGTGCAGAGCCGATTTAATGAGCCCGTTGTGGCCGGTTTGCTAAGCGCCTGCCTTGCGGAGCTGCAAAAGCACGGCGTGACTTCCGATGCAATCGATCTTGTTTCGGTGCCGGGAGCTCTCGAAATACCAGTGGTTTTACAGACCATGGCGCACACACAAAAATACAATGCGTTGATTGCCATTGGTGCAGTAATACGAGGCGAGACCTACCACTTTGAAATTGTCGCCAACGAGAGCTGTCGTGGCGTAATGGACGTGGCCTTGGAAACCGGGGTGCCAATTGCGAATGGAATTTTAACCGTCAATACGGACGAACAAGCCTTGGCGCGTACTGCCGAGAAGGGCGCCGATTGCGCCCGCGTTGCGATAGAAATGGCACAAGTCATCAATACGGTCAGCGCACCAAAACGAGAACAATCGTGAAAAGTGCCAGAAGACGCGCGCGGGAATTCGCATTACAAGCGCTTTATCAATGGCAACTCGCCGGCCAATCATTAGCTGACATAGAGCAACAGTATGCGCAAGCAGAAGGGTTCGCCAAAGCAGATAGCGCGTTGTTCGGCAAGATCTTGAGCGGTGTCCTAAAGCACTCGGAAACGCTCATCGCGACACTGCAGCCTCATCTCGACCGCCCATGGAAAGAGGTGAGTCCTATCGAAGGCGCTGTACTGCTGATCGGTGCGTTTGAGTTGGAGCACATGCCCGAAACACCCTATCGGGTCATCATCAATGAAGCCATAGAACTCGCCAAATCATTCGGTGGTACCGACGGACACAAGTACGCCAATGGAATACTCGACAAACTAGCCGCTATCTCGAGATCAGAAGAAGTCGCCTTTCAGGGCGCCGCACAGGAACGTGGGCCGGTAGCTAAGAAAGCGGCGGTCAACGTGTCTACCAGAGTGCGCCGAATTGTGAAGTCGCCGGATTGATAAGTGCGCGCTGTCATCGTTTGATTATATGAGTAGGCGCGGATGTCGTCTGAGTTCGAGCTAATTGCAAAATACTTCACGCGACCCGTTGCGAATGCGGTTATGGGCGTGGGCGATGATTGCGCGCTGATTCGTGTTTCGCCAGGTTGTGAACTGGCAGTTTCGACCGACACGCTTGTTTCCGGCACCCATTTTTTCCCTGACGCAGACGCTGAAAAACTTGGCCACAAGGCGCTTGCCGTAAATCTGTCCGATCTGGCAGCCATGGGCGCATTGCCAAGGTACGTTTTGCTTGCATTGACCATGCCCAAAGTGGACGAACCCTGGCTTGCTCGATTCGCTAGAGGTTTCCTGCGGCTTGCCAGTGACAATGGCGTCGAACTGGTCGGTGGCGATACCACGCGAGGTCCGCTGTCGATGACCCTCACCGTCATGGGGGAGGTAGCGGTTGGTTGCGCACTGAAGCGAGATGGCGCGCAAGACGGTGACGATGTCTGGGTGTCGGGGGAATTGGGCTCAGCCGCGCTCGCCCTCAAACATTTGCGGGGCAGCATCGCACTGCATGATGAAGTCTTTGCGATAGCTGCTGAACGATTGCATTGCCCGTCGCCACGCGTTGCCCTCGGGCGCGCACTCATCGGCATCGCGACGAGTGCAATCGATGTCTCCGACGGTCTTGTTGCGGATCTTGGCCACATATGCGAACGATCAGGATTGTCTGCGCAGGTTCATTTCGACAGCGTGCCAGTGTTCCCGGCGCTTCGGTCGCTTGAAGCTGCTATTCAAACCACTTGTGCGCTTGCCGGAGGTGATGACTATGAGCTGTGTTTTACTGCACCAGTCTCAATGCGGCCGCTTGTTTCACGCACGTCGGCAGAGGTTGGGCTAACACTGACTCGCATCGGCAGCATGCGACACGGCGCCAACCGAGTCCATTGGTTAAACGAGTGTGGCGAAGAGGTACCAATCGCGCTCAGTGGGTTTGATCACTTTCTCTCGGAGCGATAAGGTCTTTGCAAATGCGCGCCAATCGCGAGTTTCTGTTCAAGCACCCAGCCCATCTGATCGCTTTTGGATTTGGTGTCGGCTTGATGCCCAAGGCACCAGGGACTTGGGGAACAATGGTCGCGATCCCATTTTATTTCCTGGCACTTCTGCTTGGCGGAATACCAGCGGTGCTCGCCTGTGCGCTAGTTTTTTTTATTGTTGGTATCTGGGCGTCTGCCGTTACTGGACGAAACCTGGGTGTGGCCGATTACGGGGGAATCGTTGTCGATGAAATCGCGGCGTTTGTCCTCGTCCTTGCATTTACGCCACCCGGGATACTTTGGCTTCTTGTTGCGTTTGTTCTGTTCCGAATTTTCGATATCGTCAAGCCGTGGCCGATCAGCTACTTCGACCGTACACTAAAGGGCGGCTTCGGTGTGATGTTCGATGACTTGCTCGCTGCGCTCGGCACCATCGCGCTTTTGTTGATGTTGCGCAGCTTCGTATGGGAGATCTCATTGTGATGGCGACTAACATGAAGAATTGGCCTTACCCGACGCTCTTTGCGCATCGAGGTGGCGGAGCATTGGCCCCGGAAAATACCCTCGCGGCGATGACAATGGGCCACAAACACTCGTATTGCGCCGTTGAATTTGACGTGAAACTCTCGCACGACAATGTGGCACTTCTGATGCACGACGCGTCACTTGAACGAACGACCAATGGGAGAGGATTGGTTTGTGAGAAAAATATCTTGGAGCTGGAATCGTTGGACGCCGGTGGGTGGCACAGCGAAACATTTCGCGGCGAGCGCATTCCACGACTTAGCAGCGTTTCGCGATACTTGCATTCCATTGGAATGATGGCAAATGTTGAGATCAAAGCCTGCCCCGGCCGAGAGATTGAAACCGGCCAGGTGGTTGCCGAGCTCTGTGAAGAGATGTGGCGAGACAGATTGGTGAAGCCGCTGATTTCATCATTCAGTATGGAAGCCCTGCGAGCGGCGCGCATTGCCGCGCCGGCTTTGCCAATGGGTTTGCTGGTGGACGAGGCTGAGGAAAAACATCTTACTTTTTTGGAAGAGCTTGGTGCGGTTTCACTCCACTGTCAGCATGAGCAGATTACGGCGGAACTGGTGCGTTATTTTCATCGCCATCACTATCGAGTGATGACCTATACCGTCAATGAGCCTTCGCGTGTTCGTGAATTGCTGGATATGGATATTGATGGAATTTTCACCGACAATCTGGAGGTGCTGGCGCAACACTTTCCCAAACAGCTAACCGACGCCGGAAAGCCTATCCGCAATCCCATTGAGCCGGACTTCGTATGGCCACTTGATGTCCCGCCTATTGGATAGTACTTCCACGAGATCGTGATTTTTCGCTGTGAGCAGCGTTAGCATTTACATGGAGTTCTTAACATCAATTGTCATGATTTACTCATAAGCATTTGATATCTTTCTTAATTTGTGCTAAACGTGTCATGTACATCTCTGTACGATTTGCGGTTGGTAGCATGATGCTCGGCGATTCCCTGGATAAATAATGCCCCGTATTGCAGTCTTTAACCAAAAAGGCGGTGTTGGCAAGACCACCACCGTGTTAAACCTCGCGGCTGCGCTCGCGCGTGCAGGCGAAGCCCCTTTGGTGATCGATCTGGATCCTCAGGCACATCTTTCGTCGTTGAGCGGCTGTGCGCCCGCAACTGGTGATAGCAGCATGTACGCGTTTTTTCGTGACAACAAGCTGCTTAGTGAACTGGTGCTTCAGACGGATCGTAACTGGAGTCTTTTGCCAGCACACCTCGAGCTAGCCAAAGTGGATACACAATTTGGCAAAGGGCCAAATATTCTGAATCGCCTGAAGCTTGCCTTGATCCGTGAAAATCTCAATGGCGTACGTCCGGTGATCATGGACTGCTGCCCGATGCTCGGGGTGTTGTCGCTTTCAGCCATTTTTGCAGCGGATAAGGTTTTGGTACCCGTTTCCGCCGACTACCTCGCCGTCAAGAGCGCGATTCAAGTCGACAAAGCGCTTAACGCGCTGGGGCCGGTAATGAAAAAACGCATTGAGCGTCGATACGTGATCACGCGCTTCGATGCGCGCCGCAAAATGTCCTGGGATATCTTTACGACGTTCAGGGAGCGCTTTGGCAGTGAGTTATGCGAAACGCGAATCGCTGAAAGCGTGTCGCTTGCAGAGAGTCCATTTGCAGAAACGGACGTATTTGAGCACGCACCGGGCAGTCGTGGCGCTCAGGATTATCAGTCGCTCTACGAAGAACTTAAGGCGAACGATTTTCTGGCGCTCGCCGCCTGACGTTTTTGCTCTGCTAGGGAACCGCTCATTCCTTTCCGACAATAAGAGCGATCGCCCCTTCCAGATCAGTACCATCTCCACGAAATGTGTCTTCCACGACTTTGCATTCTTGAATCGTGCAGTGGTGGTACATCTGTCGAAGCTTTAATTCCGCCTGCGCCTGATCAGCGCCCTGAATAATCAGGTTGTCGACGGTCATGCCGGAACGCGTCTGGATGCGAAAGCCGAATTTTTGCATGCGGGGAGTGTAACGCGATTCTCTTTTTTCGTCAGCCTGCATAAATTTGACTATAGTGAGCCGCTTTTACGATTGACGTTGAACTCTCGTTCGTGGTGATTCCATCTACAATGTGAATCAGTAAAC
Source organism: Burkholderiales bacterium (assembly GCA_038321965.1). Lineage (GTDB taxonomy): Bacteria > Pseudomonadota > Gammaproteobacteria > Burkholderiales > Usitatibacteraceae > UKL13-2. The sequence continues at coordinate 44,430 of JBBQFL010000026.1, forward strand.
TCCAGCGTTTCGACTCGATCCGTACCGAACGCTGCGGCAATAAAGGTGGAAAAAATGAATCTGCGTGATTTGCGCTATCTGGTCGCCTTGGCCGACCACAAACACTTTGGACGCGCGGCTGAAGCCAGCTTTGTATCCCAGCCTACGCTCTCGACACAACTCAAGAAGCTCGAAGATGAGCTCGGTATGGCATTGGTGGAGCGCAATCCCCGCAACGTTCTATTGACGGAAGTTGGCGAAGCTGTTGTAAGGCGCGCCAAGATAATTTTGCGCGAAGCCGATGAAATAAAGGCTATTGCGCGGCGCGCGAAGGATCCGGAATCCGGGACCGTTCGCATTGGTATCTTCCCGACACTTGCGCCATATCTCTTGCCACATGTCGTACCTGAAATCGTTAAGCGATTCGCAAAACTCGAACTGATTCTGGTTGAGGACAAGACCGATACCATTCTGAAAAAACTGCACGACGGCGAGCTCGACGCCGGCCTGCTGGCATTGCCGATTCACGATGACACGCTACACGCGGAATTTCTTTTTGAGGAAGCCTTCGTCCTGGCGTTGCCGAAACATCATCGCCTGGCGAAGGCAAAACGCGTGAAGCTGGCAGATCTCGCGCTGGAAAGCCTGTTGCTGCTGGATGATGGACACTGCATGCGAGATCAGGCCCTGGAAGTGTGTGCGATGACGGGCGCAGCCGAAAAGCCGGGATTTCGTGCAACGAGTCTGGAGACATTGCGCCACATGGTCAGTGCCAACGTCGGCATTACGTTAATGCCGGCGCTTTCAGTCCATGCGCCGGCACCGAATTCGCCCGGCATCTGCCTCGTTCCATTCAGCGAACCCGCTCCCCATAGGCGCATCGCGATGATTTGGCGGCGCACATCGGCATTGGCTGCGTTTTTGCACCAACTGGTTCCGTTGCTAAAGGGGTTCGATCCCAAATTGCTTAGAGCACCAAAGCAGTGATCGGCCTGATGGCAGCCGGCATGAGCAGTCTGATGCCATAGACGGCGTTGACACTTACTTGTCAGCGTTCTGGCGCTTGCAGTCTGCACATCGACGACTGGCCTTTGCAATTTCTTCCGAACGCACGAAACAAATGGGAGCAACACAGAGCAGCGGATTGATATAACAAAATAGTATATAAAAGCAAAATAAAGTATTAATGTATATATAGGATCGAACGTTACCATTCTCTTCTGTGAAAAGAGGATGCGACTGATTCGCCACTGTCCGAGTATCTGACGCAGCGGTGAAGCAAACAATATATGTACAAATACGATCAATACGACCAAGCCATTGTCGACGAACGCGTCGCACAGTTTCGCGACCAAACCAAACGTTTTCTGGCCGGTGAGCTGACCGAGGACGAGTTCCGGCCATTACGCTTGCAAAACGGCTTGTACATACAAAAGCATGCGCCGATGCTGCGCGTCGCCATTCCTTACGGCCAGCTATCCACGCGCCAACTAAGAATGCTCGCCGAGATCGCGCGCAAATATGATCGTGGCTACGCGCACTTCACCACTCGCCAGAATATTCAGTACAACTGGCCCAAGCTCGACGCCGTGCCCGACATCCTTGCTGACCTGGCCAGCGTGGAAATGCACGCCATCCAGACTTCGGGCAATTGCGTCCGCAATACAACTTCGGATCAATTTGCCGGAATCGCGTATGACGAGCTCGTCGATCCACGTCCGTATGCGGAATTGATCCGGCAGTGGTCCACATTCCATCCTGAATTCGCGTATCTGCCGCGCAAATTCAAAATTGCAGTCAACGGTGCCGCTGAAGACCGCGCAGGTACCTTGTTCCACGACATCGGTGTGCATGCCGTGCGTGATGCGGCAGGCGAAGTCGGCTTTCGCATTCTGGTCGGTGGCGGGCTGGGACGCACGCCGATTCTCGGCCACGTCGTGCGGGAATTTCTGCCGCGCGAACATATTTTCACTTACCTGGATGCGATCCTCCGCGTCTACAACCGCTTTGGCCGTCGCGACAATATGTACAAGGCGCGCATCAAGATACTCGTCAAGGAATTGGGACTTGTCCGGTTTACCGCAGAAGTCGAAGCCGAATGGGCAAATCTCAAAGACGGTGCGTCAACGCTGACACAGGCTGAAATTGACCGTGTAGCCGCTTTTTTTGTCGATCCGCAATATGCAGATCTGCCAGCAATTAATGCCGAATTTGAAAACCATCAACTTGAAAATAAGGCTTTTGCCCGCTGGGTATCGCGCAATGTATTCGGCCACAAGCAAGCGGGGTATGCCGCCGTTACCCTGTCGCTGAAAAAGACCGGTATTGCTCCAGGCGATGCCACCGACGCGCAACTCGATGCCGTTGCCGAGCTTGCCGATATTTACAGCTTTGGCGAAGTGCGCGTTTCTCATGAACAGAATCTGATTCTGGCGGACGTGAAAAAATCCGATTTATTTGCGGTATGGCAGAAGGCGAAGGAAATTGGTTTCGCCACCCCCAATATCGGACTACTGACCGACATCATCGCCTGCCCCGGCGGCGATTTTTGTTCGCTGGCGAACGCCAAATCGATTCCCGTGGCTGAAGCGATTCAACGGCGCTTCGATGACCTCGATTACTTGTTTGATATTGGCGATATCGCCATCAACATTTCCGGCTGCATGAACGCTTGCGGCCATCATCATGTCGGTCATATCGGCATTCTCGGTGTCGACAAGCATGGTGCCGAGTTTTATCAAGTCACCATCGGCGGCTCACAAGGGCTAGGCGCGGCGCTTGGGAAAGTGATTGGCCCCTCATTCGCGCAGGATGAAATGGCCGATGTCGTGGAAAAACTCATCGCGACCTATGTCGAGCTGCGATTCGAGGACGAGCATTTTCTGGATACTGCAAAGCGCGTCGGCATCGAGCCCTTCAAAGCGCGCGTATATGACAAGAAAGTAGGCCACGCCGCAACGGAGGCCGCAAATGTCTGAAGTGCGCTACATCATTCGCGACCGTGAAGTCGTCGTCGACGACTGGCAAGTGATCCCCGCCATCGCAGAGGGTGCGGCTGCCCATCTGCCGGATGGCAAGTTGATCGTGCCGCTCAACGTCTGGCTGGCGCAAACCGATGCGCTTACGGAACGCAAACAGCCGATTGGTATTTGGCTGGACAGCAATCAGGATGCGGCCGATATCGCCAATGCTGTGAACAGCTTTGCCGTGATCGCGGTGAACTTTCCGAAGTTTGCCGATGGGCGCGGCTATTCGATTGCGACACTGCTGCGCAGCCGCTATGGCTACAAGGGCGAGTTGCGGGCGATTGGCGACGTGCTGCGCGATCAATTGTTTTATATGCAGCGTGTCGGTTTCAATGCCTTCGCGGTGCGCGCTGACAAGGACATTCACGATGCGTTGAAGGCGCTCAAGGATTTCTCGGTCACCTATCAAGGTTCGGTTGATCAGCCGTTGCCGCTGTTCAAGCGCCGCCACCTTCCGGAGTTGGTGTGATGGCGACGGCCCTCTCGATCGTGACGCTTGCGGACAAGGTTGCCAATTTGCGCAGCTTGCTTGCACGTATCGAGCGCGAGTTCGCGCCCGCAGCGTTTGCCAACAGCTTCGGTGCCGAAGACATGGTCCTCATCGATCTGATTGCGCATGAATTTCCCGGCATCCAGATTTTTACGCTGGACACATTGCGTCTGCCAAAAGCAACACTTTCGCTGATTGATGTCTCGCGCAAGAAATACGGCTTTCGCCTTGCCACCTACACGCCGATCTTTGAAGTGGCCGAGGATTTTGTGAAGCGCAACGGCCTCTTTTCGATGTACGAGAGTGTGGAAAACCGCAAGTCCTGCTGCTATATCCGCAAGGTCGAGCCGCTCAATCGTGCGCTGGCCTTGAAGAAAGCCTGGCTGACGGGGCTACGCCGCGAGCAGGCGCCATCGCGCAGCAACCTGGGCGAATCCGAATTCGATGCCGATCACAAGCTCACCAAGTTCAATCCGCTAATTGATTGGACCGCGGACGATGTCTGGGCTTATATCCGCGCCAATAACGTGCCCTACAACGCGCTGCATGACAAGGGTTACCCAAGTATTGGCTGCGAGCCTTGCACCCGTGCCGTGAAGCCCGGTGAAGACCCCCGGGCGGGCCGCTGGTGGTGGGAACAGACGGGTGCGATCGATCAGCAGGAATGCGGTCTGCATGTGAAAGCAGTAGATATCAGCAGATTGAAATCCAGGGTCGGAGCTACAGCATGAGTGCAGTCTTGAAACAGCAGGTTCAATACGAGTCGTTCGGCGCGTCACCCAACGATGTCCCCGCGAATGATCATCTGGGTTGGCTCGAATCCGAAGCAATCCATATCATGCGCGAGGTGGTGGCCGAAACGAAGAATCATGCGTTGCTGTTCTCCGGTGGCAAGGATTCTATTGTCATGCTGCGCCTGGCTGAAAGGGCGTTCCGCCCGGACCGCTTCCCGTTTCCCCTGTTGCACATCGATACCGAACATAACTTCCCCGAAGTGATCGCCTTCCGCGATCTGCGTGCAGCAGAACTTGGCGAGAAACTGATTGTGCGTTCGGTTCAGGATTCCATCAATGCCGGACGCGTAGTTCTACGCCGCACAGATGAAAGCCGCAATATTCATCAGACCGCGACACTGCTGGATGCAATCAAGGAGTTTGAATTTGATGCGTTGTTCGGTGGCGCTCGCCGCGACGAGGAGAAAGCCCGCGCCAAGGAACGCATCCTGTCTCACCGCGACGAATTTGGCCAATGGGACCCCAAGAACCAGCGTCCTGAGTTGTGGGATTTGTATAACACACGCCTGCACACAGGCGAGCATTTCCGCGCCTTCCCGATTTCCAACTGGACTGAACTCGATATCTGGCAATACATCGCCCGCGAAAAGCTGTCGGTACCAAGCATCTACTACGCGCATGAGCGCTTGGTGGTGGAACGTCGCGGCTTGCTGGTACCCATTACGGCATTGACGCCGCCACGCGCTGGCGAAACCCCCGTCACGCGGACCGTGCGCTTTCGTACGGTAGGCGATATCACTTGTACCTGCCCGGTGCTGTCGGATGCGGCGACGGTTGAAGAGATTCTGGTCGAAACCGCGGTTAGCCGAATCACCGAACGTGGCGCCACGCGCATGGATGACCAGACTTCGGATGCGTCAATGGAGTTGAGGAAAAAAGAAGGGTACTTCTGAAAGGAAGCAAGGAGAATCACATGACCAATACTATAGACACCCTCCGATTCACCACCGCCGGTTCCGTTGATGACGGTAAAAGCACGCTCATCGGCCGTCTGCTGTACGACACTAAATCGATCCTCGAAGATCAGTTGCTGTCCATCGAAAACACTACCGCCCGTCGGGGCGGGAAGGGCGTCGATCTCGCCTTGCTGACAGACGGCCTCACAGCGGAACGCGAACAGGGCATCACCATCGATGTGGCCTACCGCTATTTTGCCACCCTGAAACGTCGCTTCATCATTGCCGATACGCCCGGCCATGAGCAATACACACGCAACATGGTCACTGGCGCGAGCACTGCCGACCTGTCGCTGATTCTGGTGGACGCAAGCAAAGGCCTGCAGACCCAATCACGCCGCCACGCCATCATCGCTTCACTGCTCGGGATTCCACATGTGGTGGTGATCGTCAACAAGATCGATCTGGTTGGTTACGCTCAGGAAACCTTCGAGCAGATCCGCCGGGAATTCATTACGTTTGCGCGCACGCTCAATTTTGCCAAAGTCGATTTCATCCCCGCTTCGGCACTCGACGGTGACATGGTGGTGGATCGTGGTGAGCGACTAGACTGGTATGCAGGCCCTACGCTGCTCGAATTGTTGGAAACCACCAAGGCGTCCGAGCGCGCAGCGGGTGATTTCCGCTTCCCCGTTCAATTGGTTGCGCGCACCAAGTTCGGCGAGAAATCAGAATTCCGTGGCTACATGGGGCGCGTGGAGTCTGGGCGGGTCTCGGTCGGCGACCGCATTGCGGTGCTGCCCTCTGGCCTTCAAGCCAAGGTGCAGGATATCGTGACGCTTGATGGCAGCCTTAAGACAGCCGCCGCGCCGCAATCCGTCACGCTATTGCTGGACACACAGATCGATATTTCGCGCGGCGACATGTTTGCCCATACAGATGAACTACCAACGGTGACCAATCAGGTCACCGCCAATCTGTCGTGGATGTCTGCGCAGCCTTTGGACGTCAACCGCCGGTATCTGATCAAGCACTCTACGCAGACGGTGCGTGTCGTGCTCGAAGCTATCGACTACCGGCTGGACGTGAATACGCTGGAACGCGAGACGGGTGTGACCCAATTCAACCTAAACGACATCGGCCGCGTACGGCTGAAGACCTTGCGTCCGCTGATGATCGATACCTATCGCGCCAACCGCGCGACGGGCAGCTTTATCCTGATCGATGAAGCCACCAGTGAGACAGTTGCGGCGGGAATGATTCTCGGTGAGGTTGGTCATGGCTAAGGTATATCTGGTCGGCGCAGGCCCCGGTGCCCCGGACTTGCTTACACTGCGCGCAGCGCGCCTGCTGGCGGAGGCCGATATCGTGTTTTACGATGCGCTGGTGCATCCGGATACCATTGCGCTTGCCGTGAAGGCGAAGAAAGTGGCGGTTGGAAAACGCGCAGGACAGGTTTCCACAGATCAGCGTTTCATCAATCGCCAGCTCGTTGAAGCTGTCCGCCACTATCAAAATATTGTTCGACTCAAAGGTGGCGACCCAATGATTTTCGGTCGTGCGCAGGAAGAAATCGATGCGCTCAAAGCCGCTGATATTGCCTTTGAAGTGGTGCCGGGCATCACGGCTGCACTGGCGGCCAGTGCGTCGCTGGGTATTTCCCTTACGCGCCGCGGTGTTGCGCGCACGGTGAGTTTTGCAACACCTCGCATCGGCCCCAATGAAATCGAAAGCGACTGGCTGGCCAGCGCTGCCTCAGCCGATTCGACGGTTCTCTATATGGCTGCCGGACAAGCCCGGCAAATCGCCGCAGCGCTGATCGGCGCAGGCAAAGCCGTGAGCACACCAGTCGCCATCGTCGAAAATGCGTCACTCGAAAACGAGCAACGTATTTTCATGACTCTCGCTGGGCTTACTGCTTCTACCCTGAAGCTCGCCGGCCCCGCGGTCGTGTGCGTCGGCGATGTCTTTGCTATCGAGGCAATCGTTGATGAACGCGTCGAACAGCAATCGCGAATACGAGAGACGCGCGCATCGCATTGTCTGGTCGGCTGATCTAAATCGATCTGTCAGACGTGGTCACAGGTGCACGTCGCAAAAAATACAAACTCTAGCACTGGCGCTACTTTCGGGCGATTTATGCCCTGAAAGGCTCATGGATGCTGGACTTTTGCGCCCAGGAACCGGTACAAAGTCCGGTAAAATACAAGCTGGATTGGAAATGAAATGCCTTTAGAAAAACTCATTGTGAGAATCGCTGCGCTTGCAGTTCTAGTCGCGGCTGGCAGCTTGTCAATTGTCGCGCCGGTCTGGGCCGCAGACATCACCTTGCTCAACGTATCCTACGACCCAACGCGCGAGCTCTACGCCGACTTTAACAAGGCTTTCGCAAAGCAATACGAAGCGAAGACCAGAGACAAGCTGGCCATCAGGCAATCACACGGTGGCTCCGGTAAGCAGGCGCGCTCGGTAATTGATGGCCTCGACGCTGACGTGGTGACGTTGGCGCTGTCGCAGGACATCGACGAAATCGCCACGCGGGCAAAATTGTTGCCACCAGACTGGCAAAAGAGATTGCCGAACAATGCCTCGCCCTACACATCGATCATCGTCTTCCTCGTGCGCAGGGGCAATCCCAAAGCCCTCAAAGACTGGGATGATCTGATCAAGCCGGGTATCAAGGTCATCACGCCGAACCCCAAGACCTCAGGCGGTGCGCGCTGGAATTACCTTGCTGCTTGGGGTTATGCCGACAAGAAATTCGGTGGCGACCAGAATAAGTCGAAGGACTTCGTCAAGACGCTGTACAAAAACGTACCGGTACTAGATTCCGGTGCGCGTGGTTCCACAACAACCTTCGTCGAACGTAACCAAGGCGATGTGCTTCTGGCTTGGGAAAACGAGGCGATTCTGGCCTTGAAGGAATTGGGCCCAGACAAATTCGAGATCGTCGCGCCTTCGCTCTCCATCCTTGCCGAGCCGCCGGTCGCGATCGTCGACAAGGTGGTCGACAAGAAGGGCACGCGCAAAGTCGCGCAGGCTTACCTGGAATATCTCTACAGCGACGAGGGACAGGAAATCGCCGCCAGGCACTATTACCGTCCGCGTAGCGCAGCAATCGCGAAGAAATACGAGAAGCAGTTCCCGAATATCACGTTGATCAACATCGACCAGGCGTTCGGCGGTTGGGCCAAAGCGACAAGAACGCACTTCGTTGACGGCGGCTCTTTCGATCAGATTTACCAGCCTGGGGCGAAGTAGGTGTCTAGATGACGCAAGGCACTTTCAGCCGCCCCCACAGTGTCCTCCCCGGCTTCAATCTGGCGCTGGGCTATACGCTGTTCTACCTTGGCCTGATCGTCCTGATTCCGCTGTCTGCAGCGTTCATCAAGACCTTCTCGCTGACCTGGGAGTCCTTCTGGGCGACCGTCAGCGCGCCGCGAGTGGTGGCATCCTACTGGCTCACTTTTCGCACGTCGTTGCTTGCAGCAGCTATCAACGCCGGTTTTGGCCTGCTGACGGCATGGGTGCTGGTGCGCTACAAGTTTCCAGGCAAGCGGTTCATCGATGCGCTGGTCGATCTGCCGTTTGCGCTGCCTACTGCGGTCGCTGGTATCGCGCTCACTGCTGTCTATGCCACCAATGGCTGGCTGGGCAAACCGCTGGACGAGGCGGGCATCAAAGTCGCCTTCACGCCGCTGGGTATTCTGGTTGCGCTCACCTTCATCGGCCTGCCGTTCGTGGTGCGTACCGTGCAGCCGGTGCTGGAGGATTTGGAAGCGGAATTGGAAGAGGCGGCCAAGTCGCTGGGTGCATCCAACTGGCAGACATTTTCGCGGGTGATTTTCCCGACAGTGCTGCCCGCCGTCATCACCGGCTTTACGCTCGCGTTCGCGCGTGCGCTGGGCGAGTACGGCTCGGTCATTTTCATCGCCGGCAATATGCCCATGGTTTCTGAAATTACCCCGCTCATCATCATCACCAAGCTGGAGCAGTACGACTACAGCGGTGCCACTGCCGTGGCCGTGGTGATGTTGGTGGCATCCTTCCTGTTACTGCTGGCAATCAACACCCTGCAGTGGTGGGCGCGCAGGCGCCGCAACGAGGAGGCGGTCTGATGGCCGCAGTGTTTCCACCCACGTCCATGCCAACGACGCCTGCCCGGCGTCCCGCAGTACGACGACCCATGCCCTGGGTGCCGATCATACTCACGAGTGTCGCGCTTGCTTATCTCGCACTGTTCCTGCTTGTCCCGCTCGCCGCCGTATTTTTTGAGGCGTTCAAGAAGGGCGCGGGATTTTACTGGGACGCCATTCGCGAGCCCGATGCATGGTCCGCCATCCAATTGACCCTGATTGCCTCTGCCATCGCCGTGCCACTCAATCTGATTTTTGGCGTGGCCGCCGCATGGGCGATCGCGAAGTTTGATTTTCGCGGCAAGAGTCTGCTCATTACCCTGATCGATCTGCCGTTTTCGGTTTCTCCGGTCATTTCCGGTCTGATCTACGTACTTATTTTCGGCTTGCAAGGCTGGGTGGGACCGTGGCTTTCAGAACACGATATCAAGATTATTTTCGCTGTCCCAGGCATTGTGCTCGCGACCATCTTTGTGACATTCCCCTTTGTTGCGCGAGAGCTGATTCCGTTGATGCAGGCGCAAGGACGCGAAGAAGAGGAGGCTGCGGCAGTCTTGGGTGCCAGCGGCTGGCAGACGCTCTGGTACGTGACGCTGCCCAACGTGAAGTGGGGGCTTCTCTACGGCGTAATTCTGTGTAACGCCCGCGCGATGGGCGAGTTCGGTGCCGTATCGGTGGTGTCCGGCCATATTCGAGGTGCGACTAACACGCTGCCGCTGCACGTCGAAATTCTTTACAACGAATATGCGTTTGCGGCTGCCTTCGCCTGCGCGTCATTGTTGGCGTTTCTCGCTTTGATTACACTAGCCATCAAATCCATTGTTGAAGCCCGGCAGCAGAAGGAGCATCGAAAATGAGCATCCAGGTTATTGGCGTGTCCAAACGATTCGGGTCGTTTGAAGCGCTTAACGGGGTCAATCTCGACATACAGCCCGGCGAACTGGTGGCGTTGCTGGGGCCCTCCGGTTCTGGAAAGACCACGCTATTGCGGGTGATCGCCGGCCTGGAGCAGCCGGACTCGGGGCGCATCTTGTTCAACGGCGAGGACACCACCGATACTCGCGTGCAGGAACGCGAAGTCGGCTTCGTTTTTCAGCACTACGCCCTGTTTCGCCATATGTCGATCTTTGAAAATGTCGCCTTCGGCTTGCGCGTACGGCCACGCGCCTTGCGTCCATCTGAAGCCGAGATCAAGCGTCGCGTGATGGAATTGCTCAAGCTCATTCAGCTCGACTGGTTGTCGGATCGCTACCCGCATCAGTTATCTGGCGGTCAGCGGCAGCGCGTGGCCCTGGCGCGAGCGCTGGCCATCGAGCCAAAAGTGCTGCTGCTGGATGAGCCCTTTGGCGCACTCGATGCCAAAGTCCGAAAGGAATTACGCCGCTGGTTGAGGCGCCTGCACGACGAAATCAATCTGACCAGCGTATTCGTGACGCACGATCAGGAAGAGGCGCTGGAAGTGGCCGATCGCATCGTTGTCGTCAATCAAGGCCGGATAGAACAGGTCGGTACGCCCGATGAGGTGTACGACCATCCCGCCACGCCATTTGTCTATGAATTCCTTGGCAACGTCAACCTGTTCGAAGGCCGCGTGCACAATGGCGTCGCCGATGTTGGCGGCGGTCGAATTCACGCGCCTGAGCATCGTAATGTGGCTGATACGGCAGCGACGGCCTATGTGCGTCCTCACGATATCGACATCGCCAGCGCGGCAGGTGCAGATACCGTCGAGGCCACGTTGAATCACGCTACCCGCATCGGTTCCGTAGTTCGTTTGGAGTTATCTCGTAAAGACAATGGTGCGTACGTGGAGGTGGAACTTTCACGTGAGCGCTTTGAACATTTGAATGTCGCGACAGGCAATATGGTGCATTTCAAAACGCGCCGTGCACGCGTCTTCCTTGCAGAAAATCATGACAGCGACGCTGCCTGATCAATGAATGATATGCAAAGTGAAATAGAAGAAATTCTTCTGCGCGCCGCACAGCGAGGCAACGCCGCGAAGCTGCCGTACGCAGGCGCCGTAACGCCGCAGGAAGCCTACAGTTTGCATAAGGACCATGGCGCAAAGATTATCGACGTTCGCAGCCGCTTTGAAAACCAGTTTATCGGCCGCATAGCCGGCAGCGTTCTTATCTCCTGGAAATACTGGCCGAGCGGTGTAACGAATCCAAATTTCCTGACCGAGCTAAACGCCGCATGTACAGCAGATGATACTGTCCTGTTCTTGTGTCGAAGCGGCGTGCGGTCGGATGCGACCGCAAGAATCGCGGCGGCGGCAGGATTTTCGCGTGCGTTCAATATCACCGAGGGCTTTGAAGGCGATCTGGACAAGAAAGGCCAGCGCGGCAATAGTGGCGGCTGGCGCAAGGCGGGGCTTCCGTGGGTGCAGGACTGACTCTAGGCAAGAACCGTATTTATACAATTCACACTTGAAAGGAAACCATCATGAGCTTACGCCTTGGCGACATCACCCCTGATTTCACGCAGCACTCCACCAAAGGCGACATCAGTTTTCATCAATGGCTGGGCGATTCCTGGGGCGTGCTGTTTTCGCACCCCAAAGATTTCACGCCCGTATGCACCACCGAACTTGGCGCAACCGCCAAGCTCAAGGAGCAATTTGCCAAACGCAATGTAAAAGTGTTGGCAGTCAGTGTTGACGATGTCGATTCACACAACAAATGGCTGAGCGATATCGATGAAACGCAGAACACGCACGTCGATTTTCCGATCCTCGCTGACCCGGATCGAAAGGTCGCGACGCTCTATGACATGATCCATCCGAATGCCAACGACACGCTGACGGTGCGCTCGGTTTTTATCATCGACCCGAAAAAGAAAATCCGTACAACGTTTACGTACCCGGCAAGCACCGGCCGCAATTTTGACGAGATTTTGCGCGTGATCGATTCGTTGCAACTCACCGATAGTCACAGCGTAGCCACTCCCGCCAATTGGAAGCATGGCGATGACGTGATCATCGTGCCGTCGTTGCAAGACTCGGAGTTGATCAAGCAGAAATTTCCCAAAGGCTACAAAGCCATCAAACCGTATTTGCGCATGACGCCGCAGCCGAATCTGGATTGAGACTGCCCGGCTGGCGCGGCGTTTGGAGCAAAAAGCCTCCAGGAGCCGCGCCGGCTGGCGATCTTTGTAAAAACATGTGCCGTTATAGATCTGTCCGCAGAGTGCGAGCAGCGAAACTCAGTACTTCAGATTCACCATCGAAGGTGCGCCACCCGGCTGCATAGCGACGACAAACAGGTTGTCGTAATCGTCCTCTCCCACAACAATCGTCGCGCTGACGCCTAACCCCTTGATGATTTCAGGCACGGTGTTGCTGTGTCCGACCACCAGTACGACATCCTCCTTCGCGTGTGAGCGAATCCGCGCGATCAGCGTGTCCATGTCCTTGCCCGGAATCACGACCGCTGTGATGCCGAGGCGCTTGGCAGTCGGGGCCGCCAGCAATATTGTGCGGTGGTACTGCGTGGTGTAGATCGCGCGCACTTTGGAGGCGGCCAGCATAATTGCCAGACGTTCTGCGCGTGCTGCGCCTGCCGGCGACAACAACGGATCGGCTGAAACATCGAGTTTCTCGCCGTGACGAACGACGATGACCGTTTGTGCCGACACAGGCTGTAGCGTCAACGTGCAGACAGCGGCCAGCAAGGTGGCAAATAGCGCAAGCCGGGTGGCAAGACGTACGTTTTGGGGCATAGCGCTTGTGATCGCATAAGGGGTTTGGGCCGAACACTGTATCCGCCAATCTTCCACGTCGCAACTCTTGCGCATCTCGACGGCACGAAAACGGGAAAGTAGCCGCAACACGCCACTGCGACGCCAAAGATGACAACTGATTGCGGGTTTCTCCTACGGCTAAGTTACGGGTCAGCGAATTACCATCTAAAACTTGGTGAGTCATGCGGTAGTTGATCGACCGCAAACGACGAAACCTGCTTAATCAACGAGGAGATAGCCATGGATCATTCAACCCAATCCCCCAGCGAAACACTCTGGCGCTTAATCAAGGACATTCGTTTTGCGATGTTCACCACGCGGCATCCCAACGGGCATTTACATTCGCGGCCGATGACCACGCAGAACACCAGCATTGAAGCCAACGATTCGCTGTGGTTCTTCATGTCGCACAAGAGTTCGCCCGTTGGCGACTTGATCCCCGAGCCGGAGGTGAATGTGGTTTACGCGCATCCGGGCAAGGATAGTTATGTCTCGGTTTCCGGAAGGGCTGTCGTCGTCGACGATCTTCGCAAAAAAACCGAGCTCTGGACCAAACTCGACGAAGCCTGGTTCCCCGGTGGTCCTGCCGACGCAGATCTGGCATTGGTGCAGGTGAAAATTTCGCACGCGCACTACTGGGATGTAGAGGCCAGCAAGCTTCGCCAGATTTACGAGATGACCAAAGCGGCGGTCACTGGAAAGCCGCCGACCGATCTCGGTCGCGAGGGCGAAGTCAGGATGTCGAGCTCGCATGGATAATGCGCTGATCAGGCACGCGCCGCACGGCTTGCTCGCAACCCACATTCAAGAGCTGACTTGTGATCTGCTCGACTTGATTCGGCTATGAGGATGCATACAGTGTCCGCTACAGGTGAAACTCAAACACTGGCGCGGCCCTCAGGTCATAAATGCTCCGAGGACCGCTCGGACACTCGCGCTTGGATCCAATGCGCCGCCTATGCGGCTGATGGAATCCGCAATTCTGGCGCCAGTCAATTGTGACGCAGGTGGCAATTGAAAAACCGGTTGTAAGGGTCAAGCGGCGCTGGCCGCTCATCATCGCCGTCGTTGCGCTGGTGTTGTTTGCCGCTGTGGGCATTTGCGAATTAGCTGGCTGGCCGTTTCTGGCTGCGCCGCTCGCGAAGTTGCTGTCAGATAAGCTTGATCGACGCGTAAGCTTCTTCGCACCAGACAACACTGCCGCCGGGGCCGAAGGCTTCCGCGTGCGATTTCTGGGCGGGATTAGTGTTCACACCCCATTTCTCGAAATCGCTGCGCCAACGTGGAGCCAGACACCGCATCTGCTTCGCGCCCGCGACGTGTCGCTCGAACTGCGCTACATCGATCTGTGGAAGACACGCGAAGACCAGCCGTTGCGAATAGATTTATTGCAGGCGGCCGAACTCGACAGCGAGCTGGAAAGGTTGGCGGACGGTCGCGCATCGTGGAAGTTCAAACAACAGGTCGAGCCTGATCCAAATCCTCCCCGGCCACTGACGATCCCGGTATTTGGCAGGCTACAAGTGGACAAGGGCACCCTACATTACCGTGACGTGCCGCTGAAAATTGATGTCAATGCGCAGCTTTCTTTCGTAGATGGCTCAACTGCGATTTTGACGTCTCCAGCGCCATCGACCAAGTCCGCAGGCTCTGCGCCGGCGAATGGCGCACCCGGCAATACATTGCGCCTGAACGCCGCAGGCAGCTATCACAGCCAACCGCTGAAGATGGAACTGGTTTCATCCGGCTTGATGCCCTGGGCCGCTGAGGGCGCAGCGGCGGTCCCCGTACCACTCACGCTGGACGCCACCATCGGCACGGCGGTGCTTGCCTTTAAAGGCACCGCCGCCGACGCCCTGCATCTGAGTCAACTCTCGGGCAGGTTCACCTTGAAAGGCCCATCGCTCGCGGCAGTGGGCGGCCCCATCGGCGTGACCCTGCCGACGACGCCGGCGTTTCACAGCAAAGGGCTAGTCGTTCGGCAGGGCAAGACATGGAACGTCGTTATCGACGAGGCCATCATCGGAGTGAGCCATCTTAAGGGCGCACTCACTTACGAAACCGATCGAGCCGTGCCGCTATTGGCAGGCAAGCTCGGCGGTCCACGGCTGCTGCTTGCCGATCTCGGCCCCGCGGTCGGCATGACGCCGACGTCGACCAAAACGGGGACCGGCCGCGTGCTGCCGGACCGCCCGTTCGATCTGCCGTCCCTGAGAGTAATGGATGCGAACATACTGCTTGATTTTGACGAACTGGACCTGGGCAGCGATCTGCTGGAACCATTGCGGCCCATGCACGCGCACCTCAAATTGGCCGACGGCATTCTCACGTTGAGCGATCTTGCCGCGCGCACCGGTGCTGGCGAATTCACAGGTGACTTGAGCTTGGACGGTCGCAAATCAGTCGCCATATGGAATGCGAATTTGCGTTGGAAAGACCTGCAACTGGAACGTTGGATACATCAGAAGCGCTCGGGCAACGCGCCACCATTCATCTCCGGCCGGCTGAACGGCACCACAGCGCTGCAAGGGCAGGGCCGTTCGACGGCGCAAATCCTTGGCACGCTGAAAGGCAAATTCAGTACGGAGCTGCGCGATGGTGCAATGTCGCATCTTTTGATTGAAGCGGCCGGTATCGACATCGCCCAAGGCCTCGGTTTGCTGATCAAAGGCGACAAGGCGTTGCCGGTTACCTGCGGGATTGCCGATCTCACCGCTACAGACGGCGTATTCCGTCCACGCGTCATGGTGATCGATACGCCCGACTCGACATTCTGGATCGATGGCACGCTGTCACTTGCCACCGAGGCCATTGATTTGCGCGCCGTGGTGAGCCCTAGGGATTTCAGTCCGCTGGCGCTGCGCACGCCGCTGCACGTGCATGGCACGCTCGCCAAGCCAGATGTATCCATCGAGAGAGGTCCGCTAGTAAAGAAGCTCGCTACTGCCGCCTTGCTTGCGCTAGCGAACCCGTTGGCGGCATTGCTGCCCTTGATTGATCGCGGCGACACCGACGCAGCGAAAAAAGATGCGATCGGCTGCAGTGAATTGGTTCAGCGCGGCAACGTACGACGCGCGGCAGCGGCGCGTTAGAGGTGCTTCAGGCGTTGCTCGTTGCGGGCGTTGTGACTGCATGGCGTTGATGATTTCCTGAATCGGGATTGTTCGCGGGATAGCACATTCGGTAGGCTCTTGGTCTTTAGTCGCGAATGCACACGCAAGCTCAGGCGAGACTTCCCGCGGCCGTACACGGTGCGGATAATCATCGCAAATAGCCGGGCGGCCACTCCGATGATCTGGAAGTTGAATTGGCGCGCGGAAGTGAGGCATCCCGAGCTTCGTTGTCACCTACAGGAATACGAGAATCGCACTGACGACCAAACAGGCTTTTCGCCAGCTATGTTGGCAGCGGGCAAGAATTAACCTCTGATTATTGGATCAAGCGAGCGGCGATAGTGCCACCGTAGATCTACGTACAACAGGAGACGACTATGAAATGGGCAGGACTTTATCTGGTGGGATTTATCACCCTGATCGGTGGCGTGTTGGCAGCGCTGTGGCAAATGGGTGTACTAGCGTCAATCGGTACGACATGGACGATCATTGGCGTCGTTATCCTGATTGGCTTGGGCATCATGTTTGCTGTTGCCAATAGTGGCAGTAAGGAAAATATCCAGATTGACCGTAAGTAGGCTGGCGCATCCTTCCTGTCGAGATCGTGTCGCGCAGATAACTATTGCGAGGAACTGTCACGCTTCAAAAGAAAACGGCACCCAAAGTGCCGTTTGTCATTGGTGGGTAGTACTGGGTTCGAACCAGTGACCCCTGCCGTGTGAAGGCGGGGAAACGGGACTTTTACGGACTCATACGGACTCGTTCGCATAGCTAAACAGTCCGTATGAGTCCGCGGAAGTGCGCTATGATTTGTCATACTTTTATCATACTATGCTTTCAATGGCTAAATCATTCTCAAAAGTTTCCGAGCGCTCCGCGTTGAAAGCGCGGCGGGATCCTTATTGGACACGTATTCAAAAAGGGTGCTATCTCGGCTTTCGGAAAATGGCCAAAGGTGCCGGAGGCACCTGGCTCGCTCGTTTTGAAAATACAGCAATAGGCAAACGCTCGTTCGAAACGCTAGGCGATTTTTCTGACTCGCCAGACCACGAGCGATTTGACGCCGCAAGAAAGGCGGCAGAAAGTTGGTTTGCGCATCTGGGGAAGGGCGGCAGTACCGAAGCATGTACCGTCCAACAGGCCTGCAAGCGGTATGTCGAAAATTTGCGCGATCATAAAGGTGACGATGGTGCCGATGAAGCCAATGCACGATTTTCACGGTGGGTCAAGAGCGATCACAATATTGCCGGCATCGCACTTGACAAGTTAACGCAGGCAGACGTTCAGGCTTGGCGAAAAAATCTAAAGGCAACGCCCGTGACGATTGGAAAGGGAAAAACTCTGGCCACACGCAAACGTTCGGACTCTTCGCTGAATCGGGACATGACGGCGCTTCGCGCTGCGTTGAATTTGGCATTTGAAGATGGAATGGTCACGAGTGATTACGCGTGGCGCCGGGCATTGGCGCCCGTCAAGAATGCCGGTAACAGGCGCGATGTTTATCTTGATCTAAGTGAAAGGCGAAAACTCATCGAACACGCGCGTGAAGACATTAGTGATTTTTTGAGGGGCCTGTCACTATTGCCATTTCGACCTGGAGCATTGGCAAAGCTAACGGTGGGTGACTTTGATACCCGGCTCAAGACCTTGTCAATACGAGACAAGGGCAAAACGAGCAGAAAAATCTCCTTGCCAGATGCAACCGCAAAATTTTTTGCGAAACGGGCAAAAGGAAAGGTATCTTCTGCCCCCCTGATTGCCCGTGCAGACGGCACGTTTTGGAATAAAGACAGTTGGAAATATCCGATCAAGGACGCCGCGTCTGCCGCGGGCTTGCCAAATACCATTACAGCCTATTCGCTCCGGCATAGCGCAATCACCGATTTGATACACGGTGGTTTGGACACACTGACGGTTGCGCAGGTCAGCGGCACGAGTGTGGCGATGATCGAAAAGCACTATGGACATCTTACAAAAAAGCATGCAAAGGAAGGATTGGGATTGCTGGTTCTCTAGTATTACTTTTGCGCTTTCGTGCACTCAGTTTCGAATGAACGCAAATAATATGACGACGTGTTTGCGAAATTTTTGATGCGCGAAAAGCTGTGCGGGCAACCAAAGCCATTCCAGGCAGAGGGTGTCGGCGGCGGTAACAATCTCACCGTTGGTCTCGCGCACTTGTCCCGCGTACGGTATTCGTACTACTTTGCGACAAATAGTTTTCTGGTCGGAGTCGGATTCAATCCGACCAGCGTGATTTTTTTGCCTAATTGGCCTACTGGATTGTCAGTGGCTGATCTAGCGCAGCGACAATGGCTTGAAGCGGCCAAATCGTAACGCCTTTTGTGAGCTTGATTCCCTCGGGGAGCATGCCGCGCCGGATCAGTGAGTAGAAGGTTGAACGCGAAATGGGAAGGATGGGCGGAATTGGCGGATTGGCAGTCGGTTCTCCAAAAATAATCTCGTTCATTCGAACATAGCGAATTGGCACTCGAGATGTTGCTGTATCGACGCTCATTTTTTGTAATCCTCAGCTGGCGTGACCGAAGGACACCTAAAAGTCGATCCTCGCCAACAAAGTAGAAGCGGGGTGTCCTGCAACCTATAGCCGTCTTATTTGTAGCTGTTATAAGCGATTGAATTTATTGATATATTATCTGCTTCTGAACGGTTGGTTGCATCATTGAAGGGCTTTGAGGTTCATGGCGGACTTGTGTTGTCGGCGCGCGCGTCCGAATCGTCAGCGTAGTAATGATTCGTTTAAAAAAAATTTTCTCGCGTGTCCGGCCATGGAACGCATTCCGAAACAATCTCACGCGAATTGAGTTTGGGAGAGCAGCGTTTGGATGCGATGTGGCGAACTTTTTGCGCGGCGCGCGATACTAGGACAAATGTGCTTCATCGTCCATTAGCCCGGGAAAATGGACACTCACACCGAATTCTTGTGCTTTCCTAATTTGCTGTCGTAGTGGCGTTTGCGCACTGTTCGTTGCCTCCCAAAGCGAACGTACTTGCCGGCAATGCGGGACTTCATGGGCCACGTTTTCTATTTGTGATAAGCCTACTTATCATAAGTATGCAACTGGAATAGCGGCGGGGTAGGGCAGTTCCAAGGGCCAAAATGAAGTAATTCTTGTCGCTCGCCCGCCGTCGGCCAACGACACGACCCCCGTAAACGCTCACCTATGGCTGCGGCGTCCGAGTTGGTCGACTTGATGGCGATCGCGGCCGTCGCCAGGGTCTTGCGCATTGAGCATTGCCCAGAAAAGCAAAGGCGTATGGTAATGCACTTGCATTGATATAGTAAGGCAATTGCATTACC
>JBBQFL010000027.1:0-63415 GCA_038321965.1 Burkholderiales bacterium
GTGCGTAAACGAATCGGGCACCACGACCCCTCGCGATTGCTTTTGCAGCATGTCGTCTCCAATAGCATTGGCCGCCTTTAACGCTTCATCGACATCGCCCGGATCAAGAAACGGTTTGGCCTTGTTGGCGTGATTGGCCCAGGCACCGGCAAAGCAATCGGCCTGCAACTCCACGCGCACCGAAATCTTGTTGTATTCGGTCTTCGACAAACGGTCACGCATGGCGTCGGTCTTGTCAGTGATGCCAGTGAGCTTTTGTACATGGTGGCCGATCTCGTGCGCGATCACGTAGGCACGTGCGAAGTCGCCACCGGCTTTGAAGCGCTGCTCCATTTCACGGAAGAACGCCATATCCAGATAGACCTTCTGGTCGCCTGGGCAATAGAACGGCCCCATCGCCGCCTCGCCTGCGCCGCAAGCCGTGCTGGTTTTGCCGGTAAATAACACCAGCGTCGGCTTCTGATATTGGCGGCCCATCTGGGTGAACATTTGCCCCCAATTGTCTTCTGTCTTGGCGAGGATTTTACGCATCTCGGATTTGAGCGCCGCGTCGGGGTCGCGGGCCGGATCGATAGGTTTCGATGGTCCCTGAGTGGCGGGCCCCGTCACTTGTTGCGCAACATTCAGTAACGTCGACGGATCGATGCCCAGAAAATAACTTGCCACCAGCGCGATCACCACCCCTCCCACGCCGAGGCCTCCCATGCCTATCCCGCTACTGGCCCCTCTTCGGTCATCAACGTTGTCGCTTTCGCGCTCGTCATCAAGTTTCATATCCCAAACCTCCAAGTTTTTTGCGCGACAAACGCGCCTGCAATGGCGAAGAATACTCCCAACGGACTACGAGACCACGAGAAGTTTGGCTGATTTCGTGTAGTGCTTCATCTGATAACGACAAGGCGCACGCCTGCCTTCACATGGCCGCGAAATTCAACCAGAACGGAATTGCCAGCATGCCCGCCAGCGTACTGATGGTCACCCCTTGCGCAACCAGCGGCCCGTCCCCACCCATGCGTACCGCTAACACATAGGCAGAGGTTGCCGTTGGCAGCGCTGCCAGCAAAATCACCATGTCAAAAAATACGCCGTTCACGCCGAGTGCACGGGCGGTCAATAGCGCGGCAAGCGGCATGGCGATCAATTTGACTGCCGTGAAATAGCTGATGAGTCCGGCATTCTTGCCGACGTTTTTCAATTCGAGCGCAGCGCCCACGCAGAGCAGCCCGCAGGCAAGCGAGGCCGCACCCATGCGCGAGATCAGCATCTGCGCCACCTCCGGCAGCGGTAGGCCTGAGAGCGAATAAAGTACGCCGCCGACAGTGGCGAGAATCAGCGGATTCTTCACCAGCTCTTTCCACAAACTTGCCTCGCTGTGTTTTGCCAGCGCCCAGACGGAGGCGATATTGCACAGCGGCACGACCAGGCCAATGATGATGCCGAACGCAGCAATGCCGGCTTCACCGTGCAATCTGCCGGCGATGGCCAGACCAATATAGGAATTGAAGCGAAACGCCGTCTGAAAACCCGAAGCAAAAGTTTTTTCTGTGGGCTTGAACAACGGTTTGGCCAACCATGCGAGGACGATACCGACGAGGACGATGACGACTGCCGTCTTTAACGCCGGGGAGGCTGCGACGAAATCGATTTTTGTCTTGGCGATGGAATTGAACAGCAGCGCCGGAAACAGCACAAAGTAAATCAGCTTTTCCAGACCACCCCAGAATCCGCGGCCCCAATCGGTGATGCGATTGAGGAAAAATCCGAAAAGGATAAGCGCGAAATCGGGGATGAGCAGAATGGCCAGGGACATGCTTCTATTTTAGGGGCTTTCCAACCTGCCCAGCATGCATGACTTCGCGCTAGATGGTACCGGCGAGTCGTTCCAGATCGGCCATTAGCGCGGCCGGAATATCGACCCCCTGGTGTGCACTGACATCCGCAATCGCCGCACGATGCACGCCCGGAAGACGTACGCCTTCTTCAGCGAGCATGGCGGCCACCAGTGTTTCAACGCGCGCAAAAAATACGTTTCGACCGGCAAGCGCATCCGGATCGACGACCAGAAATGCCTGACCGATTCGTGGTCGGTTGCCTTCGTCAACGAAAAATGAATCGGCCTCGAAGCCGAACGCGGCACCCGTCAGTGCGCAGCACAGCAACTCGACAATCATCGCCAGCATTGCGCCCTTCACGCCGCCGGCGGGCATCATTGTCCCTTCCATGCCGGCCTTCGGATCGGTGGTGGGTTTGCCGTCCTTGTCGAGCGCCCAGCCAAGCGGGATTGACTCTCCCTTTTTGGCTGCAATCATAAGCTTGCCGCGCGCCACCTCAGAGAGCGACAGGTCAATCAGCAGCGGCGCATCGTGTCGGCGCGGGAACGCGGCGGCGATCGGATTGGTACCAAAAATGCCGCGCTTGCCGCCCCACGCGGGCATCGCGCTGGGTGAGTTGCCAAACGCGAGGCCAACCATGCCCGCTGCCGCCACGCTTTCGACGTGGTGTGCCGCTGCACCGAAGTGATGGCTGTTGGTCACGCCGACAAAGCAAGCGCCAGCGACCTTGGCACGCGCAATCGCCTCCGTGATTGCCAGCTCACACGCCGGGAATGCCAGCCCCTCGTCTGCATCGACCAAACACGCCGCCGCTTTGGCATTGATCACCTTCGCTATTGCAGCACCATTGGCGCGACCGTTGCGAAGATGGGTGGTGTATTGCAGCACCCGCGACAAACCGTGTGATGGCAACCCCCTTGCGTCGGCGTACAGCAGCGCCCGTACGGTGGCATCGGCCATGGCGGGCGATGCGCCGGCTTGCGTCAGTGCGCGTGTTGCCAAGCTGGCGAGTTGTTCGAGATTCTGTTTTGGCATGGTGTTCTTAGTTGAAAGGTATTTGAAGGAAGCGCGCTACCGCATCGCGGAAAGATACGCCGCGACGCGTTCGGCAATCATGCTGCTTACCCGCGTGTTTGATTCCGCGGTAACGCCGGCGATATGCGGGGTCAGGATCAGGTTCGGGCAATCGGCAAATGGCGAGCCTGCCTTCAGTGGCTCATCTGCGAATACGTCGAGCGCCGCGCCCCCCAATCGTTTTTCATTGAGCGCTAATGCCAGTGCCGCTTCATCAATGATGCCGCCTCGCGAGGAATTGATCAGTACCGCATCCGCTTTCATCATTGCCAGACGCGCCGCATCGAACAGGTTGCGCGTCTGCGGCACCAGTGGAACGTGCAGCGAGACGATATCGCTCTGGGCGACCAATTCGTCCAGTGTGCGGCAGGCCACATTGGTTTCCTTCCACACTGGAGCAGTGGCATCAATCATTGGGTCTGTACCGATGACGCGCATGCCCAAGCCTTGCGCGAGCGTGGCTGTCAAGCGGCCGATGCCGCCGAAGCCGACGATGCCTAACGTCTTGCCACCGATCTCGCGTCCGTTGGAAAGTGGGCCGCGCGGCCATTGGCCGGCAGCGACGGCTGCGGAGGAGACGTACGCACCGCGCAACAGCATCATTGCCGTCGCAATCACGTATTCGGCAACGGCGAGTGCATTCGCGCCCGTTGCTGGAATCACCTCAATACCGCGTGCCTTACAAGCGGGCAAATCGATATTGTCTAGCCCAACACCAAGGCGACCCACGACTCTCAGCTTCGGTGCTGCCGCTAGCAGCGCGGCGTTCACCTGTGTACGATTCCTGACGATCAAGGCATCGACATCGCTCAACTTGGCGATCAGCTCTTCGTTGCGATCCACAAGTCCTGCGTCATAGGCGGTGTCGAAGTCAGCGGTCAGCGAGCCAACGGCGGCCTCGTCCATAAATTCGGTAATGAGTATTTTCATTCTTGCGCCTGCAAGCAAAGGGTTGGGCAACGTACCTGGTCAACGAACCGAGGTGAAACAATCACATGGGCTCGCTTGGTCGTTCGCGTGGACGAACGCGGATGAGGTTCTAGGAAATACCTATTTTGAAAAGATCGCCATTTGGCGCGCCGCTCGGACCACTTTGGCCTGAAGAGCCTCGTCAAATGGCGATCTACACTTTCAATGAAGAAGATTTCGCAATACAGTCCACCGCGCGTTGCGAAACCGTTGCTGCGCTGCCGCCTACGCGCTCTCGTAAAGCCGCGTCATCACAAACTCGCGATGCCCTAGCGCCTCGGCAGCGGTAAGCCGACCATTGGCCGTGCGCAGCATCATGTCGAGCAGCTTGTCTCCCGCTTGGTCGAGTACCATTTCGCGTTGCAGCAGCGCGCAGGAATCGACGTCTATATGTTCGCTCATGGTGCGCACGGTGCGCGGGTTGGCGCAAATCTTGATGACCGGCAGAATCGCGTTGCCGATGACATTGCCTTGCCCGGTTGGGAAGAAATGCACGGCGAATCCGGAGGCGGCACAAAGCGTCACCATCTCGGCGGCGGCCGATGAGGAGTCCATGAACCAAAGGCCGGGCCCGGTCGGCGCTTCTGCCTTGTCGAGTACGCCATCGACCAGGCACTTCTTGCCGATTTTTTGTATATTGCCCATGGCTTTTTCTTCGATCGTCGTCAGCCCGCCAAGGATATTGCCTTTGGTGGGTTGCGAATCGGAAAGGTCACTTGTCTTGTGACGATTGACGACGTCCTGATAGCGATTGAACATCACCATGAAGTCCTCAGCAACCTTTGGCGTGCGACAGCGCTTGACCACGACCTGCTCGCCACCGGTAATTTCAGTGGTCTCACCAAAGACCAGTGTGCTGCCGATGTCGTAGAGTTTGTCGAAGGCATTACCAACGGTGGGGTTGGCACCGCAGCCGGAGGTGGTATCGGATTCGCCACACTTAGTCGAAACCCACAGCTCGTGTACGGGGCATTCCACCCGATGTTTTTCGGATGCATTCTGCAAAAGTTCACGCGCCGCTTTCGATGCCCGCATGATGGTGTCATGGTCGCCGTGTTGCTCGATACCGAAACCGACCACGGGCTTCCCCGATTTCGCGATACCGTCAACAACCTTTTTCGTCCAGCCGTCCTCGATGCCAATCACAACCACTGCGGCGACGTTTGGATTGCAACCCGCACCGATCAACGTACGAAAATGCAAATCCAGGTCGGCGCCAAACTGCAGCCGACCGTAGGGATGCGGAATTGCCATGACGCCTTTGATATTGTTCGCAACCGCTTCGGCGGCCGCGTTGGAGAGGTCGTCAACCGGCAAAATAATGACGTGGTTACGGATACCGACGCGCCCGTTCTCGCGACGGTAGCCCCAGAAGCTGGTGGTTTTGGAAATCATGATGGTGTCCTGAAGGAATTCGGATTGAAACTGTCTACACGGAATGGAGGCCGCGCCTTACCAGCGCTTGGTCTTGATGTTATGTACGTGCGCGTGTTCACCGGCCTTGATCGGCGCGACCACGCGACCGATGTCGGTACCGTACTTGAAAATAGTGTCGCCGACCGCCATGTCAGTCAGCGCAATCTTGTGGCCAATCGGAATATCCTGCAGCGCCTTGATCGGAAACTGCTTGTCGTCATCCATGATCCAGGCCGTCAAATCAGTACCCGCCTTGATCCCCTCAACGACGGCGACAGCCACCGTATCTTTTGCTTCGTGCAGTACAAAATGAATCATCGCCAAACCCCTCGTGTTGAAGCTTGTTGTCGCCAAACCGGCCCTGCCGGTAGCGGCACCATGTTGAAATGCGTACGTTGAATATAGTGCACCGCCCCGGCTAAAGTCAAATAGGTCATCTATATGAGTTGAAGCATTGTGCCGGGTTCGCTATGATGGATTGACTGGCCGACCACCGGCCTATTTGGAAAGCAACGTTGCATGCGGAAATGGGAAGACCCAGCGCGCCACCAAAAACTCGTCGCTGGCGCTGCGCTCGATACGCCGCTATACAAAGAAGTAAAGCGCCTGCTTACCGAGACCATCAGCGCCGGGGAGTGGAAGCCTGGTAGCGCGATCCCGGCAGAATGGAAGCTCGCGGAACGATTCAATGTCGCCGTTGGCACCGTTCGTAAAGCCGTCGACGAACTGGTCAATGAAAACATCCTGATTCGCCAGCAGGGTCGCGGCACATTTGTCGCCGCACACAATCGCGCGCGCCTGATGTTCCATTTTTTTCATATCGTACGCAACGACGGCAGCAAATTGACCCCGGAAGTGGTGATGCTGTCGTTCGCCAGCGGTGTGGCCGATACGGAAGAGGCCGCTCACCTTGGCATCAATGCTGGTGCCAAAGTGTTCCGCATCCGTAACGTCTTGAAGCTTGCAACGGAACCGATCATTTTCGATACCATCGTGATCCCGCAGGCGTTGTTTCCCAAACTTACTGCTGCAAAATTCACTTCTCGCCCGAACACCATCTATCACCTATACCAGAGCGCCTATGACATCACCGTCGTGCGTTCTGCAGAGCGACTACGCGCACGCCTCGCCGATGTAGAAAGCGCCGGGGTACTCGGCATGAAGGTTCGTGCGCCACTGCTGGAGATCCGCCGCGTCGCGATGACGTTTCATGACGCCCCGGTGGAGTTTCGGCGTTCGCTTGTCAATACCGAGCACTACGAATACTTTAGTGATCTGGCGAAGACGGGGGGCGGTTAGCGCGTTCACGGCTTCTGGTGCAATCTGTTTATCTTGCTATTTGAAATGAGCTTTTCCAAGCCTCTCGGTTGGAAATCGGCAATCGCGCCGGATCAATCGCACGGCGCTGTTAGATGGAGTTCAGGTCCGTATGGACCGGTTTCCCCTGAAACTCAGCCTCGGCTTGGTTCGGCGAAGGCGATAGGAGCACGGAATGCCTTGCGCCATTTCAGGTCTCGGCGCTCTGTAATCGATATTGTCCACGCGTGCTGCGGCGCAGCGCAATTTCACGCGATATTCACTTGGTTGTGAAATCACCAAGGGCAGAAACCGACCCAAAGCTGACCTAGCGGCACGGTTTCCAATTCGCTCCTTAGCGGACGTTCCCGAGGTTAGACGGAATGCGCGAATCGAAGGTGGCATCACTTAACAAGTGGAGAATTTTATAGGCTATTTTGCGCGAACCCGTTTCTTGCGGCAGTAGAGATCTTGCCAGACTTCACTAGAGCGGCAAGGTCATTTTGACTTTTTCTCGAATATCAAGAACTGGCGCGGATTGCGGGGCGAAAAGACTTGGCACGTCGCGCCAGTGATGGGAACTCGACCTGAAGTGCGGGCTATGACCGCGACGTGCGCAGCGGTATGCGCAGGGTCTGGCCGCCAATTTCTGCAAATTCGCCCCACCTGTCTGGCGTGCGGGGTATGTCCTTCAGGTAAAGTTTCAGGGATGCGTCCAACCCTGCTCGTACTGTTTCTTGCCGCGCTGATCAATGCACCGATTTTTGCCGAGGCGGCTTTGCCGATCGGTGAAACGGCGCTACGGGTGAATTTGGTGGATGCGAAGACCGGCAAACCAGTAGACGGCCCATTTGCGGCAGCCTCCGAATCCTACTATTGGACCAGGTTTCATAGCTCCGGAACGACTTGCTTTCGTGCAGCGTCGAAGAAACTGCGCTGGCTAACCGATACGCTCAAGCTTCCCTCGGTCGGCATCGTCACTTCAGCTAAAGTCACCGGTGATACACGGCACATACAACTCATTGCTTACCGACCGGGATATTGCGTTGCCAAGCCGTACGCGCCCGCGAGTTCGGCCGGCTTCATCAAATGGGCTAACAAGAACGATCCCAATGGTTTGTGGGGTTCCGTCGATTCACTGAAGCCGAGCGATGTCGCGACTATTCGTCTGATGCCGGCTTCGGACCCACCCGAGCACCGCCTGCGACATTTGGTGGAAGTCGCGAAAGCACTCGATTCGACCTGCCGGGATCTGCCGACAGCGTTTCGCGACGCAATGATTCCGGCCATCCTCAACGAGGCATCGGCACTGGCTTCGACGCAAGTGGAGCGCGTGCTGGCTATGCGCATCAACGATACCTTGATGCACGCCGAGTTACGCAAGAGAATGTTTTCCCCGTACGACGGCCCAGCCTTGAGCGGCGATGTCGCGCGGCTTCGATTGCTAATGGACTGGGCAAAAACCGATCCGCAGTTCAGTGGTAGTTACGAGACGACCGGCAGCAATACCAGCACGTCTTTCGTGTGGACACCGGAAATGCTGCCACTTGAGCCCGGATTTGGCATCAACTCCCGCAACGAACGCGGGCTCACGCCATTGATGGAGGCAGTGAACGCCGTGCAGATTCCCACTACGCGGCTGCTGCTCGAAAATGGCGCGGACATCAATGTGCTGAGTGGTCCGGGCGGATTTTCGGCTCTGGATCTCCTACTAGCCCGCGCGCGTACTGACGTCAAAGAAACCGGCACCGAAGGGTTCGAGCTTCAACTGATGCGCTTCATTGATATGCTCGTGGCGGCAAAACCGGTGCCCACCATTCATCCGCATTATCGAGACGAAATTGAAAACACGGCGGACTGGAAACTCACTCCGCATCTCGCGCAGTTCTGGAAACAGGTCTTGGATCGCGTCATCAAGCTGAAGCCACGCGAAAAAATCACGTTGACCTGTCCGATCGAACAGCTCGCGAAGAATTCCCTGGAGCTGGCGGTCACCCCTGCAGATCGCCGCTAGCGCTTCAGCGCGTCCAGAGCCAGTTCAGTGCCTGTCGCAACACATCGCTGGCAGTTTTATTGCCGTGTTGTGCGGCAGACGAACGCCCTCCGTGCTTGACGAGCAAAGCCGTCAGCGGCGGATTCGCGCGGGTCAACGAATCGCTATACGGCGAGATACCTTGTTTGTCTTCCAGATTGGGATTGGCCCCTGCGAGCAGCAGTACCTCTGCGCCGGCCAGATCGTTGGTGATGACGGCGGAAAAAAGCGGACTGCGACCCATAATATCGACTGCATCGATATTGGCGCCGGCGTTCAGCAAAAGCTTCAACGCCTCGGCATTCCCTACTGCATTGTGAAGGGGTGTGCTCCCCATAGTAGATGTTGCATTGACGTCAGCACCCCGCGCGAGGAGCATTTTGATTCCCGCATTCTTGTTTTCGGCCCGGTTGCCCGATACGAGATGCAACGCAGTATTACCATTTGAATCCCGCATGTTTACATCCGCACCTTTGTCGATGAAAAGGGGCACCAACTGCGGGTAGTTTTGTGCCGCCATCAGGAATGCCGGCCTGAGTGGCGGCGTCGGTTTCGCATTCGGACTGACGCCATTGGCCAGTAGCCAGGGGACCGCCTGCGGCGCGTCTGGCCAACGCATTGCGCGAACAAGCGAATCCGCATTCATGTTCCTGAACGCCAAATTGTCCTTTTCGACGTCTTCAAACAGTTTCGTGAACTCGGCAATTTGTTGGTAGGGCACATTCTCGTAAACGCTTTTTTTCAGTGCAGTGAGGTCGATTTGTGCACTTTCCGGCACCAGGCCAAGCCGCGGGATAAAGGGTGTCAGGCTATCGTGGCGGAGAGTGGCATCCTCTATCGCGGCCATGCGAATCAGCCATCTGACCACAGCTTCGCTGGCAGCGCGCGTTTGAGCCGGTTGAAGCGCCGCGAGCAAGGCCTTTGGTGCATTTAGGCTCTCGCCCTTCCTTAGGTCAATTGGCAGGCCACTGCCGAGTTCGGCAAGCATGTCCATAATGCGTTTGGCGTCAGGTGGGTAGCCACGTTCAAGAAGCGATCCTAGAATATTCAGAGCTGGATAAACGCTGGGCACGTAGCTCCACACCGGCCGCTTGTCGATGCCACTCCAATCGACTGGAGGGAAATAGCTCAGATCGAAAAACAACGCGGCCAGTCTCGCCTCCATTCCTGGCACCGTCGATTTCGAGATGGCAGCGAGACTGGCCAGTTCACGATGACGCGACTGGTTCAGCGCTGAAAAAAACCCGTCGAACTCCGGGGCATCACTGTCTTGCGGCGCGCCGACACAGACAAATTTCCAGTACAACGTACTGTAGTTCCCCAGATTGTGTATAGAGCGATATTGGTACACGTTCTGATCTACGTTCGCCGGGATCACGTCGGTTACATTGCTACCCGGAACGAGAGTCCGTATTTGCATGACTTTTGTTTTGCATCGGCGCCGCTGATCGACACGCCATTTGGCGACACGAACAACATCCTTGAACATGAGCTCGAACAACTCGGGATTGTCGGATTTCCTTATTGCCGGCAACAAGGCCATTGCGACTTCGCGCCTATCGAAAAACGCGACGATACGGACATCAAGTTCAGGGAAGAGTTCGTCTTCAGGCCATCGACTATACGGCAGGCTGCCAGCGAAACTCTGAACCAACGGCATGGCGTCGATGGATATTAGGAAGTCGAATACCGTGAAATCGCGATTATGTGACGCTTGACCTACGAGTTGCCTCGCAGCCTCCTTGGTAGCTGTTGTCGCATCTGGTCTCAGCGATTGTGCGATCAGCATCCGATCGGAATCCGAAACGGCAAATGCGGGACGGACAAGAATAGTGAACAAGCTAATTGTAGCCGCCGCGAAGTGCAAAGTAATCTTCAAAGGATTTCCCGCTTTCATTGAGTGTTCACCGCAGTCGACAGCGGATTCAGCCAGGTTGCTGAGTGAAGTCCTTCCACGACACGGGACGAGATATCGTGAGGCGGAGGATAGCCGTTATCTATCCGCAGGGACAGGCCTCGGTTAAATTCGGAACAGTGGATACAAATAGTGAGCAAACAAATGCCAGCGCTCCCCGCTCCTAAGTATCAAACTAGAATCAGGCGTTACTGTCGCAATCCGACCCATTCCGGACCTTCGCGCCGCTGGTCCAATTCGGGCTAATGCGCCCCATTGGACTTTTTTTCAACTTGCTCCTCCTTGTCAGAGTTTTGGTTTGCGATGTCAGCCCCAGTGTTCCATACCGATTTAAGAGTGGCAAGCAAGCCACTTAAAGCAAATACGTAGCCAAATATCAATACACCAGTGCTCGCTCGTATTTCTTTCACTAAAAGAATGTCACTCATGGTGGGCGGAACAAGTCCGGTAGATTCGACACCGGTAATCTTGTTTATCGCGAGTTGTGCGAACACAAACAGAGCGCCAAGAAACATTAGTTTCAGACCATCGCCTTTCGTTGAGTCCGAATTTGCAACCGTATGAAAGCTAAGTCCGATTATAAAAATTAGACTAATAAATTGACCAACTGACATTTCGAAACCCGTTCAAGTTAGAGATTGGCGGTGTTTGCGTAGTTCCTCTGTGCGGCAACTGCCGACCCGAAGCCGAAGTAGCGGCACGATATCCAATTCGCTCTCAAGAAACCACATTCAAGTCGTTGATTTGATGAAGGCATTTTAAGTCTGTTAATAAAAAAACGCTTTCCGGTTTCTTCGGCGCGCCTGCCGCTGCGGCGGTTACTAAGCTCAAAAGCAGACAGTCCCATTTGGTCTCCTAGGTTCCAACGTTTCGCCTCAGACGCGCATAACGGCGGCGAACTAGTTGCATGAGCCACGGAAACCGACCACTCGCTTTTGCGCATCACTAGGCGCTGATTGTTATTTTCGGGATGCATCTTTCTTACGAGCGTGAATTGACGGAGGCGAAGGGTTGACTGCAATGTTGTTGTACTTATAAATGACGCCGTTCTTTTCATGGTCGGGCGGGACATCGTTTAGGAAGTCTTCAGATACGACGACAAGATATCGGTAACGCTTTAGCTCGATCGCAGCTAAAGAACCTCGCGCATATCGCTCAGCTTGAGCAAGGGCCTCGAAATACTTTTGCTTACTGTTGCTTTGAGTTGCCGTCTTCCATTCGGTCAGGACCAGACCTTCTGCCGATAGGTAAACATCCCCGAGCGCCTTGTCGTTGAGAGGTTCCCCAAGAACAAGATCCGTGCGCTCACCAATGCTATCGACCTTAAAGCTCCATATTCCATGCAGTAACAGGTGAACAGCGCCAAGCTTTTCGCATGCCATCTCATTCTGAGCCAGCGCAACTTTCCATTTCTCTCGGACGGTAGCGTCAGCAATTATCGAGCGCTGCAAATGCAGAAATGCTCTTGCTGTCAGCCTCACCGCAACACCCTCTAAGTCTGAGGTTAGGTAGTTGAAATCTGATCTAAACTTCTGGAGTTTAGAGGAGAAGTGGGCTACCGCAGTCGGTTCCTTTTGCGTGCCAGAAACGTAGCCAGAATCAAAATGGAGATCTTCGAGTTCCTCGATTCGTTTCAATGCAGGCGCGGGCAACTGGGAAGCATAGCGCTGTCCGAGAACACGAATTCGTTCGGCCACTTCCTCTGCCATTGGTAGGATTATGTTTTTCACAGTGCCGAGAGAATCAGAACTCCTTGCCCCCATAGCAGAAACGAAGTCCCTGGCGATATCCGTTAAATCAGATATGGACTCTTCAATTGCCTTCCATTCCCTATGCCAACTCATTTTTTGCAAATGCCCGGATAAGAAAGTACATCTATGCGCAGAACCCCGCCAACCGGATTGTTTATTGAGTTAATCATGGCCCGCGAACCGTTGCAGATACTCAGGTTGTTCCCGCATTTTCATAGGCGGACAGTCCCTCTAGAGTCATTTTGAACCATGTGCCGGGACCAATTTCCCCCGGGTCGGCCAGTACCTGAAATTTCTTAGTGTCGTCGTCGTACTGATAGACCTGTACCCAGCCTTTGGAAGCAAGCGATAGAAGGGCTTTAGTTACGTCGGACTGCGCAATGTGTCGGCCAAGGCCACGGCTAAGGTCTGCCGTTATTGTATTCGACGCTTCGTAGTCATTGGCAACCATTCCTAAGACTTCAAACTCAATACTTTTAGCGCTCAATTTGGCCTTCCCACAATTTGGCGACTCACGACCCATACCAGCCTGTCGCGCCGGTGTTCCAACTCGCCGCAAAACCGACATTCATTTTACAAATCTGATTCCGTCAACAAACTTCCGTCGCGTCCAGGTTGCTCTGTATTGTATGCCTGCGATTTGATCGGTGGACGTATCGGTGCGAAAGTAGGACATCCATGACAAAACCGGAGCATCACATGCCCCATTTCTTCCCACCGCTATTGACTCGTCTACTGCCGTTACTTGTCACCCTGCCGACGGTGGCTATGGCCGCGCTGCCCACCAACACGGAAGTGGAAGCAATCCTAAACAAGAATCTCATCGCCAGCAACCAAGCAATGGGCGCTGACGTGGCGCTTGTCGATGCCAATGGCATCCGCGTCGTCACCGCCGGACTCGCGCGCGACAGCCAAGCCGTGAAGCCGCAGGATCTGTTCGAGATCGGATCGGTCACCAAGACATTTACGGGCTTGCTGTTGGCGATTGCCGATGAAAAAAAATGAAGCCACGCTCGATGACCCAGTCGAAAAGTTCCTGCCAGAGGACATCAAGATGCGCGATCGAGAGGGGGCGCCGATTCGCATGGTTGATCTCGCGACGCAACGGGCCGGCCTGCCGAGGGAGGCGACCAATTTGAAGCCCAAGGATCCTAAGAACCCGTATTCCGATTACACCGAGCAGGACCTGCTCGATTTTATTAAAAACTTCACGCCTACCCAGGCACGCAATGCGCGATATGAATATTCAAATATTGGCTTTGGACTGTTGGGCTACGCATTGGTGCGAGCGGCCAAAGCAAGCAGCTTCGAAGCGTTGCTGAACTCGCGCATTTTGCAACCGCTGAGCATGACCAGCACAAGCAGTGACGCAAAAAAATTTGTGGAGCTGCTCGCCCAGCCACACGGTACCAATGGACGCCCCACGCCAGCGTTTGACTTGCTCGTCGCATACGCGGGAGCAGGTGCGATTCGCTCAACGGCGGGTGACATGGGGCGATATGTCGAGGCAATTGCGGGATTGAAACCTTCCCCACTGTCCGACGCAATCGGCCTCGCCACCACGATACGTGAGGACGGCTACGATCGCATCAATCTGATTGGTCTCGCTTGGATGCGTCGGCCGTTCTACACACGCGAAATCATGCATCACAACGGCGCCACCGGTGGTTCGTCAAGCTCACTGATAGTTGATCGTACGGCCAAAGAGGGAGTATTCATCGTCGCCAACGCTTCGACGAATCTGACCGATATTGCACTTAACCTCATGGACGCGAGGCACATTCTTGTGCCGCGCGAATTACCGAAGGTCGTCGCTGTTACTGCTGATGTGCTTGCAAGGTACGTGGGCAACTATAAGCTCAACGAGCAACTGAATGTCTCGGTCCGCGTCAATGGCGATAGGATCACTACACAAGTTACTGGCCAGCCTGAAATTGAAATTTATCCTGAAAGCGAGACACGTTATTTCGCCAGAGTCGCACCCATGGCGATCACTTTTGGCGATGTGATCGAGGGCAAAGCTAGTAGCTTTGTGATCGAACAGGGTGGTCCGAAAATTACCGCGCGGCGCATCCGGTAGCCGCAATTAGGCGATTAGCGAAGCATCGTTGACGGACAGGCACAACGAAATGGCGCGATTTCAGAGTACGAAAAATTGACAAACATCAGCACCAGCGCGGTCTCAGGTGCGAAAGTGCCGGAAAAGGCACGCGCAAACGCCGGCGTCGAGTTGTTTTCCAAAAGTCGTCCCGTACGATACGCGGCACATGTTATTAACGATCATTAGCCGACAGGGATAGCCACCGCCTGCGCAAATCGTACACGCTGGTGCCAAGGTAGCAAAACAGCCCCAAGCAAAATTTTGGCTATGGGCAACGGTGTGGGTGATATCGAAGGCAATGTGTTGACCACATATTTTTCTAGTCTGAGCATTTGCTTCTAGCTATTTTCGGCGGCGCTACTGGCTGGCAAATTTCCACCCTTGTGAGAGCTCACTGTGACCGGCTGGAATTCTGTCGGCGGCGAAAGCCGCTTCTGAACGACAGCTTTCGAGAAAATTCTACGACCGGTTGTGGCCGATAACCGAAGTGTCGCCAATGGCCCGACAAAGCGCCAACAGCATTGTGCGGTGCGAGACATTATGCCTGCCGCTCATGCAACCCGCCGCCCGAGAAATCCTCGGCGGCCTTCTTCCCGATGAAGTCCGCAGCCTATCCTGCCTACTCTGCCATTGAATACTCTAATCCTAGTTTGCACGAAACAGATCATCGCAACATCGTAGACAACAATCTGCATTTACACATATCGGCGATTGCGCCGGGTGAGAGAAGAGTCTGGCCTCCAACCTCATGCACTTAGCCTATTTTTCTTCCAGCCCAAATTCTCGCACCGCTGTTGCATAGGCCTTGGCCTCAATCTCCGCGAAAGTCGCAAAAGCAGCGGCGTCGCGATAAACCAACGGGCTGTTCAAGCGCGCAGCTCCTGATCTATAGCCTTCGCTGGCAGTCGCCTTGGCGCACGCCGCAACGAGTTTGTTTCTGGTCTCTGCAGCCAACCCTTTCGGTGCCACCAGCCCGCCCCACACAGTGCCGCGTACTTCGATGCCACCTTCGAAGCTGGTCGGCACATTGCCGTGTGATTCGACTCGCTTGTCCGCGAGCGTTGCAATAGGCCGTAACTGATACTGCGTCGCGACGG
This sequence comes from Burkholderiales bacterium, assembly GCA_038321965.1. Classification (GTDB taxonomy): domain Bacteria; phylum Pseudomonadota; class Gammaproteobacteria; order Burkholderiales; family Usitatibacteraceae; genus UKL13-2. The sequence goes on from JBBQFL010000027.1 coordinate 15,484, forward strand.
CGGGCGTCTCGGCAAAAATCATGATGTGTTTGCCGAGGAGCGCCGTTGCCATTTCGCCGGAACTCTTGAACGGCACATGCAAGCCTTCGACGCCTGCTTTCTTAAGTAGCGCGGCCACGGTAATGTGCAGTGCCGTGCCCTGCCCGGAGGATCCATAGGTCAGCTTGCTTGGGTTCTGTTTGGCGTAAGCAATCACGTCGGCCAGTGATTTGAACGGTGAATCCTGTGTGACCATCAGCATCAATGGCACGTCGTAGGTGCCGCATAAATAATCGAAACTGTCTGCTTGATAGCTAAGTTTTTTCAGGGTCGGCTGCAGCACTTGCGGGCCAATCGTTGTCATCGCAAGGGTATAGCCGTCGGGCGCGGCACGTGCCACTTCTGCCATCGCGATCGCACCCCCTGCACCCGCCTTGTTGGCGATGATGAGCGGCGTGCCCAGCGTCTTTTCAAACTCCACTTGCAAGATGCGCGCCATCAAATCGGTGGTGCCACCCGGGCCAAATGGCACGATGACCGTGATTGGTTTGGTTGGAAACGTTTGGGCCGACGCGATTGAAAATGATAGCGATACGAATAGCGCGAGTAGTTTTTTCATTTTTATCCTCCAGTTGAGTGTTTCGTCTATTGGGTCGGGACGAAGAAGTTTTGAGGCAGTTCCCCTCACTTGCAGTGCGCGCATTCCGCTGCATCGGAATACCGTTTGGTGGGCGCGGAGCATGCTCCACGAATTCCCCACCAAACCCCCGGTCCTCTGCTTCGCTTCAAGTGTTCCCTTGTCCCGAGGGAGAAGGAGAGAGAGAAGTGCGCTAACCCGCAACGGATACTTGCGCCAACCCAGCGTCAACGATAATGTTCTGGCCGGTAATGCCGTTCGAATCGTCTGCCGCCAGAAACAAAGCAGTACGCGCCACGTGCGCAGGGTCGAGGCGAAATTTGAGGCACTGTAAATCAATGAATTTCTGATCTTCCTCAGCGTTACGCCACAGCGCCTTCTGCCGCTCGGTAACGATGGCACCGGGCACGAGCGTGTTGACGCGGATATTTTGCTCACCCAACTCGCGGGCGAGCGTGCGAGAGAGCCCGGAGATGGCCGCCTTGGCTGTTGTGTACCCAACCAGATTGGCGCGGCCACGCATCCACGATATCGAGCCTAGGTTGATGATCGAGCCGCCACCTGCCGCGGCCATTCCCGGTGCCACTTGCTGGATCGCGAACACCTGATGCTTCAGATTCAAGGCCTGACAGCGGTCCCAATATTCCGGTGTAAGTTCCGCCAGCGTGTGCCTGGCATCATTGCCGGCGTTGTTGACCAACACGTGAATCGCGCCCAGATCGGCCTCCACCTCAGCCAAATGAGCTTGATAGGCTGCAATGTCCTGTATGTCGCAGCGTTCAAAGCGCGGCGCGTACTTGCAGGTTGCGACAAGCTTGGCGACCAGCGACTCGCTTGCCGCGTCGTCGATATCGCAAAATGCCACGCGTGCGCCTTGCAGAGCGAAGTGCTCCACAATCGACGCACCGATGCCGGAGCCACCGCCGGAGACGAAGACCACGCGCCCGGCAAGGCTGGGATAGGCCGTCATGGCATGCATCGCATTCCTTCTCTGAGTGTCACGTCGCCGCTCATCCTACGACAAAAGCGGATTGGCATGGCCGCATCGTGGGCATCGCTCAATCCACATACTGCGGTTCAATGTGTCCGGCCAGATTCATCGCACAGGCAAATATCCCGCCAGCGTGTGGGTCGCCTTGCAATTCCGCTTCGCCAGCACCTTCGCGCGCCGTGGTGATATACATCGTGCGCAGATCGGCTCCGCCAAACGCGACCATCGTCACGCGCCTGGCAGGCACGCGCACCATGCCGGCGATTTCCCCCGCGGGCGAAAAGCGCAACACGCGGCGGCCTTCGTATTGCGCACTCCAATAGTTACCCTCGCTATCGATGGCCGCACCATCAGGCCTGCCGCCATATCCAACATCAGTGCGATTGTCAGGCATACGCGCAAACTCGCGACGCTCACCGACCGTGCCTCTTCCCGGATCAAATGCAAATCGATAAATGACGTGATTCGGCGTATCCGATTGAAAGACGTGGCGACCATCCGCTGCAAATGCCATGCCGTTACTCACTTTTACGCCTAGGTTTTCATCGGGGCCCCAACCGGTGCGGACCTTGCCGCGCGCAAGACAATAGACTCCTGCCCTCTCAGCCGTGCGCGGCTCATACATGGCACCCGCCCAGAAGCGACCGGCGCTATCGCAGCGGCCATCGTTGAAGCGCATGCAACCCACGTCGTAAGGTGCATCCGCCACTTTTTCAAGGCGCCCATCGGACGGGAAGAACCGATAGAAACCATCGCGCAAAGCGGCAATAAGCCCGCCACTTGCCGCGAGGCCGATGCATCCCGGCTCGCACGGCATCGGCCAATGCTCGTTACCACCAGTTGCAGGATCAAAGCGGTTAATCGTACAGCCGGAAATATCGACCCAGTAGAGCTTTTGCTCAGCGGGATTCCATAACGGACATTCGGCCAGTGCCGCGCGCGCGTCGAGCACCAGATGCGCGTCCTTGATGTCGATTGCAGCGGTCACAGCCCCGCCGCCGTACGCGCTGGCCGCCCGCTCAGGGTGATGGACATGGAAATCTCCATGGACTCCCCGTTAGCCAGCATGCGCATGCCGGTATCGGTTCGCCCCTGTGCGGCCAGTGCAAAAGCGTTGTTGATGTTGCTCACTGGCTCCAGCGCAATGAAGTTGCGCCCGTCGTTGGGCGCGAACACGACGATCTGTCGACACAGGTCACTGGCATCAATCTGCATGCGGTGGGTCGGATAGTCGAGCACCGCGCGACGGCTCCAGCCGGTGAAACAGTGATCAACCTGCCATCCACCTGCCGGTCGCAACTGTCTGAAGTCAGCCTCTGGCGGCACTGGGCCAAGCTCGGTCGGCAGAGAATCGGCACTCATTTTCCACATGCCTTTCCAGTCGCTTTGCAGATGGGTCTCCGGGTTCAGCGGGAAGAATGGATGAAACCCCAATCCCGCGGGCATCACACGGTGGTCATTATTTTTTACGGACAGCTCTAGCTGTAACGCGTTGGCAGTGAGTCGCACCACCTGCCTCGCCTCACAGGCGAATGGCCAATCGGCGTCGGGAGTGTGCTGCAAACGCAGCGACACGGAATCTAACGTCTGCGTGGCAACCTGCCACGCACGTTGCCAGCCAAACCCGTGGATCGCGTGCAATCCCGGCGGGAAATTTTGACGTAGCGCGTACTTTTGCTCACCCACGATCAGCTGCGCCTGACCAATGCGGTTCGAGTAAGGCACCAACGGATAAGAGCCCATCTGCCGGATCAGGCGCTCGTTGATTGCGCTGTCCGGCGCGCGACGCAGGATGTCGATCCCGCGCCACGTAAAGCGTGCGATCGCGGCACCAAGGTCGGGACAGACAGTGACAACACTCTCGCCCTGCTGCAACTTGATCGTTGGTGTTTCAGCCATTTGCGTGCTGCTCTATTCGAACGCCACCCTCAATATCGACCGCTTGCAATCCCGCAGGCAAACGGCATTGCGAAGCCTGGATGCCGATGATGTGTGCGCCCCCTTTCTCAAAAGTAGCCGTCACCACCGATTGCATCACGCAAGGCGGGGCAGTGGGAACGCCAAACACCCGCACCTCCTCAACTGGCGACGCCAAATCAATTTCTCCAGTGTGCTGCACCGCACGGCCGAGGCAAAGCATATGGCCTTCGCGGCCCCAGGCTGGCAACTGCTCGATGGATTTCGATATCGTTCGTATCTGGCCACCCTCAATGCGCTCATTGGTGTCCAGATCGTACCAGGCTTGACCGGCAGGAAAGTACACCTCAACACTCCCACCGGGCTGAATGATCGGCGCCACCAGCAAGGCGTCGCCAAACAAATATTGCCCTTCAAAGGATCGCGCCAGCCGGTCATGCGGGAAAGCCAGCGGCATGGCGCGCATCAATGGCAAGCCGGTGCGCGCAGCCTGTTCGGATGCGCCAACCATGTATGGGATCAGCCGATATCGGAATGCGAGCAGTTTTTTTGCCGTCGCCTCGACTTCGGGACCGAGCGCCCACGGTTCGCGCTCGCCGATGCCGTGATAGCGAAAGTGTGAACAAAAAATTCCGTTTGCAGTCCAGCGCAAATACAGCTCTGCATCGGGCTGCTGTGCGCCATAGAATCCGCCGACATCGCTGGCGTAGTACGGCACACCGCTCATGCCATAGCCCAGCCCACCGCGAATGCTCGCGGCCATGCCCTCCCAATCGGTCTGTGGATCACCGCCCCATTGCATCGGGTAACGCTGGCTGCCGATGAAGCCGTCGCGGCCCCACACCATCGCCGGTCCGCGACCATGCTTATCGTTATATCGTTGGGTAGCGTTCCACACGCACTGGTTGTATAGCAGCGGATAGACGTTGTGCAAGCGACGGCCGCTGTCGCCGTTGGCCGCGACCATGTCGTCTTCGACCTGCTCGCCGAAGTCGGTCTTGATGACGTCCACACCATCGTCGAACAATTTATCGTGGCTATCGGCCCAGAATTGGGCGGCCTCGGGATGCGTGAAATCCAGTATGCCCGACGGCGGCAACGGCGTGAGCACGCTGCCGAACGGATTGTCGGTCGGATCCTTCACCCAGTCAAATACGTAGGCGTTGCCGTCGCGGTTCTTCAATAGCCAGCCCTTTGCCTCGAGTTGGGCGAACAGCGGATTGTGGATCGACACATACGGATATTCCCAGACGCATACCTTGAGGTTGTGGGCGCGCAGGGCCGACAGTGATGTCTTTGCATCAACAAAGCGGCTCTTGTCCCATTCGAACGCGAAACGGGTGCGCACCTCCCACGCGGCGCGACCATCGAGGGTAATCACGTCGCAAGGAATCTGCCGACGACGCAATTCCGCTGCCGTATCGATGGCCTCCTGCGGCACCTTGTAATAGGCGCGTGAAAGCCACATGCCGTAACTCCACAGTGGCGGCACCGGCGCGCGGCCGGTGAGCGCGGTGTAGCGGTCGAGAATGTTTGCTGGCTCGCCGGTGAACAGGAACAAGTCGAGTGCGTCGTCCTCGACTTCGACCACATAGGTGCGATGTGACCATTGCGGATAGCCGACGCCATGACGCACCACGCCTGGCGTGTTGGCAAGCAGCCCCCAACCGTCCGGGCTCCAGCAGAACGGAATATTCTTGTACGACAATTCGGTGTTCACGCCGAGCGCATCCTCGGTACGACCGCGCACCAGTTGTCCGCGTTTGTTGAGCGGACCGAATTTTTCACCGAAACCATACACCGCCGTGTCGCTGCTCAACGCGAGTGACACACACCAGTGACGAGGAGCGTCGCCAGAATCGTCGCCTGGTTGCAGACCCACCGAGGGCGTCCGTGTGCGTCCGCGGAAATGTTGATCGGTAATGGAGGTGAGCACGGTCTTGCCCGCCTTCGACAACGAGAACCGCAGCGGCTGGGACGCGACCGTGAGCACGACATCGCCGCACGCGATGCTCCAACCACCGTCGTTCGGCGTTATGTGCAGCTCTTGCGTTGCGGCTGTTTGCTGCAACAAGCCGTAGTCGGGCAGTTGGGATTTTCCGAGCTCGATGCGCAACGTGTCGGCGGCATGCGCGGAGACAATGAACGCGATGCCATCGACAGTAAAGCGTGCGCGATGGGGATCGGCGTCGACGAATTGGACATCAGTCAGCCGCTGAAAACTGCTTTGCTTGAATAGATCGGATGACACGTGCCGCTCCCCGCATGAATTGTTGAAACACTAGCATTGGCGCGGCTTGTCTGGCATTTTGTGCCCAAAAACCGCGCCAATGCTAGTGATTGATTATCTATCCCTTCAGCCCACCGGACGTCAAACCACTCACCACCCGCTCCTGAAAAATCAGAATCACCGTCACCACCGGCACCAATGCGATCACCAGTGCCGCAGAAATTGTCGGCCACGGGAACGAGAACTCCCCCTGATACATCTGTATGCCGACCGGCAGCGTCCGGTAGGATACTGCCGCATTCATCGACATCGACAGCAGAAATTCGTCCCAGGAATTAACGAAGGCGAGTATCCCCGCCGTAAACACACCGGGTGCCGCCAGCGGCATCACCACCCGCCACAGCGCACCGAGCCGCGTACAGCCGTCGATCATCGCCGCGTTCTCGATATCGCGCGGAATGTCCTGAAAAAAGCTCACTAGTATCAGTGTACAGATCGGCAGATTTAACACCGTGTAGGGCAACACCAGCGCGACGTAGCTGTTTAGCAGATTCAGGCTACGCATGATCTCGAACAGCGGCACCATCAAGGTGACCAGCGGAAACATCGACACAGCGATGATGCTGGTGAGAATCAGGTTGCGGCGCTTCAGATTCAGGCGCGCGATGGCATAGGCGGCAAGCGCGCTGATGAACAGCGACAGCAGCATCGACAGGATGGCGACAATGGCGCTATTGAGCAGATAGCCCGGCAGCGGCTGATCGCGAAACGCGGCGATGTAGTTGCTGAGGACCGGATTCTGCGGCCAGTAGGTGATCGGCTTGGCGGTTAACTCGACTTCATTCTTGAGCGATGTAAATAAAATCCACAGCGCCGGGAAGAAGCCGTTGAACAGCACGATGGCGGCCGCGAACCAGCGTAAACGCTTGGCTGTGAAAATATCGTTCAATCTTTATCCCCTCGCACGTAGCGCAGGTACACAAACGTCGTCGCCATCGACAACATGAACATAAACACCGCCAATGTTGAACCGTAGCCAAGGTCGAGGTAGTCGACGGTATTGAGCTGAATGTACATCGCCAGTGTTTGGGTCTCTTCGCCGGGCCCGGGCATGCTGAACGGGATATCGAACGACTGAATCGCCGTGAGGGTACGAAAGATCAACGCCACCAACATCGACGGCACCAGCAGCGGCAGCGTGATCTCAATGAATTGCGTCCACTTGGAGGCTCCATCGACCTCGGCCGCTTCGTAAAGCGACGCCGGAATGGTCTGCAAGCCCGCCAGCAGGATCAGCGCCATGAATGATGATGTCTTCCAGATGGTGGCGATGCAGATTGCCATCATGGTCAGCGCTGGCGAATTGAACCATATCTGCGGATCACCGCCGAAGCGCCGAATGACATCGTTGACGATGCCGTACTCGCTATGAAAAAACCAGGCGAAGATCAAGCCAACAAACGCCAGCGGCAAGGCCCATGGCAACAGCAGGGCTAGCCGGATAGGGCTGCGAAAACGAAATGGCATATTGGCCAGCATGGCGAGGCCCAGGCCGATCACCAGTGCACCGGGCACCGTCACAAAGGTGATGATCAGCGTGTTCCTCACTGCCCGCCAGAACATGCTGTCCGACAGCGCGGTGGCGTAGTTGTCGAGGCCGACGAAGGTGATCGGCACACCCAGCGCGGGACGCACATCAAACAGACTGTTGAACAGCAACCTTGAGACAGGATAGGCGACGATGGCCAGAATGAACAGGATAGCCGGCATTAGCATCGCCCAGGCCAGCGCGGTTTCGCTGGGGTCAAGGATGCGGTCGCGCAGGGAACGTTGGATCATGTTGTGGTGCAGTTAGCGTAGCGCTCGCGCCACGCGCTGTTCGATTTCGTCCAGCGCTTGCTTGGGTGTTTTCACACCCGCCATGACGGTATTGGTGTTGATGCGCAAGGCATCCGAGATCGCTTTGTAGACCGGCGTGACGGGTCTTGGCCGTGCACTCTCGACGACCGGCAAGGCATCGGCGAACCAGGGTACCGCTGCGAGTACCTCCGGGTCCTGATACACGGCCGGGAATACTGGGTGAAACGAACCCTTGAGCGCCAGTTGCTTTGACACATACGGACTCGACAGCCAACGGATCAGGGATACCGCCTCGGTCTTGTTCTTCGAATACGCCGACACCGCCCAGTTCCAGCCACCCATGCACGAAACAGGCTTGCCGCCCGGCATAGCTGGCAACTTGACGACACCGACCTTGTCTTTGACCTGCGTGTCCGCGCCGCCCTGAAAGTGATTCCAGGCATAACCCCAGATCACACCGAAGACGACCTTGCCCGCCTGAAATTCCTTGCGCGTGTCGTCGGTACCGACTTCTGCAATGTTCTTCTTCGCGATGCCTTGACTGACCATGGTGCGCCACATGTCGAGGCCGGCTTCGGCTTTGCCGCGCTCAAACGAGGTCTTGCCGTCGCGAATGATTTCGCCGCCGAGGCTCCAGTACGGCAGCAGGAAGGTACACACCGCGCCTTCCACCGCCTTGCCCTGGAAGCTCAGCCCTTGCAGATTGGGGTTGTTTTCGCCCTGCTGGATCTTGCGGGCAATGCGCGCGAGTTCCGGCCAGGTGATCGGCGGTTGCTCGTTGTATTTCGTCAGTAAATCCTTGCGGTAATAAAGGAACAGCGAATCGGCCAGCGCGGGCAGCGCCACCAACTTGCCATTGACGGTATTGGCCTCGCGATACGCGGGAAGGTAGCGCGAAAGTTCAGCCTCAGCGTCCTTGCCAAAATAGGCATCCAGCGGCTCGGCCCAACGGGCGGCGGCAAATTGCGCAGGGCGAATGATGTCGATGAGAAAGATATCCAGCGTCGAATCCCTTGCGGTCAGCACCATGTTGAGATACTTCTGGTTTAGCTCCGATGTCGCGCCGCCGACTTCGAGGGAAATTTTTACCCCCGGATGTGCAGCCGAGTATTGCGCGAACAGTTCGCGCATGAGGTCCGGGCGCTGCTGGCCGCCGACGTAGACTTTGAGATTGACGGGCAGCGGCGGCGCAGATTGCGCAGCCGCCGCTTGCACAAAGGTGACAAGCAGGATGGCGATGCAACGTATCGCGGCGCGCATGATCACCATCAAGCGGCGCGCAATACCATGTTGGTGTCTTTGTCGAAAAAATGACATTTGTCCATATTCACCCACACTGCCGTTTTCTGTCCGGCAGCGAGTGGCAGATTCGGTGGCAGACGTGCGATCAACTCCCCGCCTTCGCAGGCCAGCGTGACCAGCGTCTCCGCACCCAATGGCTCGAGCACCACGACGCGCGCCTCAAGCTGCACGGCGCTACTGCTGGTTTGCTCGATGTGGATGTCTTCCGGACGAACGCCAAACGTAACCACGCGCCCAGCGAGCGTGCGGTTGTAATCCTGTTGCGTCGGCAGCACCAGCCGCTGCGCGCTGTGTCCCAGCGCCACGCAGGCATTGCCGTCGACCAATTCGATTGCGGCGTCCAGAAAATTCATCGGCGGCGAACCCGTAAAGCCCGCTACAAATCGGGAAACAGGCCGGTTGTAAATTTCATCTGGCGTGCCGACCTGCATGATGTTGCCGCTGGAGAGCACGACGATGCGCTCAGCCAGTGTCATCGCCTCAACTTGATCGTGCGTAACGTAGATGGTGGTGGCGCCGATGCGTTGGTGCAGTTTCTTGATTTCGGTGCGCATCTCTGAGCGCAACAGTGCGTCGAGATTTGAAAGCGGCTCATCGAACAGAAACAGTTTCGGTTGCCGCACGATGGCGCGGCCCATTGCCACCCGTTGCCGCTGTCCGCCGGAGAGTGCGCGCGGCTTGCGGTCTAGCAGATGATCGATCTTGAGGATCGCAGCCGCCTCTTTCACACGCCGGTCGATGTCGGCGGCGGGAAACTTGCGCAGCTTTAACCCGAACGCGAGGTTATCAAAAACATTTTTGTGCGGGTACAGGGCGTAATCCTGAAACACCATTGCGATATCGCGTTCACGCGGCGGCAAGTCATTGACCACGCGATCGTCGATCGAGATGGTCCCGCCGCTTATGGATTCCAGCCCGGCAACCATGCGCATGAGGGTGGATTTTCCGCAGCCCGACGGACCAACGAAGACCACAAATTCGCCAGGGCGGATGTCGAGATTGATGCCGTGTACCACCTTGATGCCGTTGTCGTAAACCTTGACGACGTTTTCGAAGCGGACACCGGTTGCTACTGCCGCGTTCATTGGCGGACCATTTTCAGTACACGCCCGTATTCAACTGTATTGCCAGTGCCGGCTTAATCGCACTCAGGAACGCATTGGCCTGACGCATCATCATGCCCATGTCGGAGGCGATCGCGACATAGTTGTAGCCGTAGCCGATGAACTGCTGGACCATCTCCGGCGTGGGTCCGACGATACCGATGGGTTTGCCAATTTTCTTCGCGCGCGCCGCCGCGTCCTTGATCGCCGCCTGCACTTCAGGGTGGGCGATATTGCCGATTTGCCCCATCGCCGCCGACAAGTCACCGGGGCCCATGAACAGCGCATCGACACCCTCGACCGAAGCGATATCTTCCAGACGCTCAATGGCGGCAGGAGTCTCCAGCTGAATCATGCGAAAGATGCCGTCGTTGGCGCGCTTGCCATAATCGGCCGCAGTGGCGTAGCGGCTAGCGCGATGCATGGCCGCGAAACCGCGGGTGCCGGGATTGACGTCACCGGTCTGCGGATAGCGCGTCGACGCAACTGCGCGACTTGCGTCGTCGGCGTTCTGCACGAACGGGAACATCAGCGTCTGTGCACCAATATCCAGTGCACGCTTCACCGTGACCAATTCGTTCCAGGCGAGGCGCACCACCGGCGTTGCACTCGTGCCGGCAATGGCCTGGAGAATCTGATAGGTGTCCTTGACGTCGATGGGTACGTGTTCCATATCGACGACGAGCCAATCGAATCCGATGCAACCCATGGCTTCAGCGGTAGAAGCAGTGCCGGACATCAGCCAAGTGCCCAGCGGAATGCTGGGCTGCGACAGCAACGCACGAAACGGATTGGTGAAGGGATCCATATTGGTCTCAGTAGATGGAAGGTTCGGGCGTTGCAGCATTACCCATGAGGAAATCAAAATCGCAGCCTTGATCAGCTTGAGTCGCATGCTCAATGTAAAGGCGGGCAAAGCCTCGCTCGTAAACGCGGGCGGGAGGCTTCCAGGCAGCGCGGCGACGTTCAAGCTCTGCCGCCGGCATCTCCACGTTGAGCGTGCGGGCCTCGATATCAACCTCAATCATGTCACCTGTCATGACCAGCGCCAGTGGGCCACCTACCGCCGCTTCGGGTGCCACATGCACCACGCAACTGCCGTAGTGTGTTCCGCTCATGCGCGCATCCGAAATGCGCAACATGTCGCGCACACCCTGCTGCAGTAATTTTTTGGGGATGGGCAGATTGCCCCACTCAGGCATGCCGGGGGCGCCAACCGGCCCGCCATGCTTCAACACCAGCACGGTGTTCTCGTCGACATCCAGATCCGGGTGGTGTATCTCGGCAAGCATCTGCGCATTGGATTCAAACACCAATGCCTTACCGCGGTGTTTGAAGAATTTCGTGCTGGCAGCAGAGGGTTTGATGACAGCGCCGTCCGGACAAATGTTACCCCGTAGCACGGCCAGTGCCGCACCCGGCGCGATCGGGCGATCAGTGCTGCGAATCACCTCAGGGTCGAGACATTCCGCACCAGTGATATTGTCGCCAAGCGATTTTCCGGTGACAGTCAAGGCGTCAAGCCTCAAGTGGGCGCGGATATTCTGCAACAACGCCGGCATCCCGCCGGCATAGTAAAAATCTTCCATCAGTTTGTCGCCAGATGGAAACAGATTGGCGATGACCGGTATGCGTCGCGCCGCTTCGTCCATTTGATCGAGCGTCAGCACCAGTCCGGCGCGTCCCGCGATGGCGATAAGGTGTATGGCGGCGTTGGTCGAGCCCCCTAGTGCCATGTAGGCGGCGACGCCGTTGACTAAAGAATCCGCCGTCAGCATGCGCGAGGGTTTGAGATCTTCCCAGACCATCTCGACGATGCGCGCACCGCATCCAGAGGCCATCCGCACATGGTTTGCATCCATCGCCGGAATGCTGCTCGCACCAGGCAGGGTGAATCCCATGGCTTCGACAATAGAAGTCATGGTACTTGCCGTGCCCATGGTATTGCAGGTGCCGGGCGAGCGGGTCATTTTGGCTTCGAGTCGGATCCACTCAGGTTGTTTGATGTTGCCCGCAACGTACTCGTCCCAGAATTTTTTTGTGTGGGTACCCGCACCGACAGCCTGCCCCTTATAGCGGTCGTTAAGCATTGGCCCGGCGGGACAGTAGATGGCGGGAATGTCCATACTGATCGCACCCATCAACAAACCCGGCGTGGTCTTGTCACAGCCGCCAAGCAGGACTGCACCGTCAATTGGGTGGGAGCGCAGCAATTCCTCGGTCTCGATGGCCAGCAAGTTTCGGTAAAGCATCGTGGTGGGTTTAACCATCACTTCGCCCAGGGAGAGCGCAGGGAGCTCTACCGGAAAGCCGCCTGCCAGCAAGATGCCATCGCGAATCGATGCTGCACGCTCGCGCAGATGCGAGTGGCAGGGCGACAGATCCGACCAGGTGTTGATGATCGCGATGACGGGACGGCCGAGGAACTCCTCGCGCCGCAGACCGCGCTGCTGCAATCGTTGCCGGTGGGCGAATGATCGCATATCGTCCTTGTCCAGCCAGCGCTGGCTGCGGAGAGACTTAAGGGCGCGGCGGGAAGGGTTTGTGGACACGAGGGGCCTAGAGTGTCACAACTGGAAAATCATTGCCGGAATTGCCAATCTCTTGGATCGGCTTTGTATCGCCTGTGTTTTGGTACGCGGACAGCAGGTAACCGTCCGCGTACCATAATTGCCTGATTGATTAGAAATCCAGGCGCGCGGTGACACCGAAGTAGCGTTGGTCGTCGCGCGGCACCGAGCGCTGCGTATTTGCACCTGCGCCCAGAAACGCGGCGTAAGACTTGTCAGCCAGATTTTTGCCAAGCACCGCGACACGCCAGCCCGAGGCAGGGTTCGACAAGGCGATGGACATATTGAAAATCCCGTACGAAGGCTGGATTGTATTGGTAGACGTGGACAGATCAAACTGCACCTCGCTCTGCCAGCTATAGTCTGCCCCAAGATCCAACTTAAGACCGTTACCCACGTCCATCTTGTAGTTGGCGCGAACATTGACCTTATTGTCTGGCGCCGACGGCAATGGCGCGCCGTTCAGGCTTGGGCACGTTGCTCCCGCCGGACAGTTGAAACTATCGATGCGCGCTTTGGTTCTGGCGTAAGCACCAGCGACCGTGAACTGCTTGGTGACCTTGGCATCGAAATCGACTTCGAAGCCTTTGGTAGAGACGTCACCGGCATTGATAAAGCGGGTAATCACGACACCGCCGACGTTGTCCGGAAAGTTAGCCTGGTAACCAGTGTATTTGGTGTCGAATGCCGCCACGTTGAAGCGTACGCGGTTGTCGAGCAACGTGGATTTGAGACCGAGCTCAAAACCCTTGGACTTTTCAGGCGCCAATGCGAAATCATCGATGGCCCGCATATTGAAGAAGGCGTTGAAAGCCGGGCCTTTGTACCCTTTGGAGTAGGTGGCGTAAATTGTTGCGTCCTTGCTCAAATCAAACTGCGGCCCGATGCGACCGGAAACACCATTTTGATTCGTCGATCCGATGGTGTTGGCGCGGCTAGCCCGCACGCCACCAATATCTGCCGGCTGTGTCGAGACCCGCCCGTGGTAGTACGACAGATCATCGTTGGTGTAGCGCAAGCCAAAAATGCCACGCATGGTCTGGCTGAAGTTAAACTTGCTCTCACCAAAAAACGAGCCGCTCTTGCCGAGGGTGCCATAGGTAGCAACGCCGTTGTCGAACATGAGCGTGGCGCAAGGGATCAGGCCGTTGGCCAGTGCGGTTGCCGTCGTCGCACAGCGTGTGACGTCGCGCCGGTAGACTTCGTCAGTCTTGGTGCGCATGTAATACAGGCCGGCGACGTATTCAAAAAATTTGCCGGTTTCCGATGCCAACCGCAATTCATGTGAGATTTGATCGGATTTTAATTGCCCGCGATCACTCAACCTAGCGATCTGGCTGTAGACCGGCCCCGTACCGTCAATATCCTGAAACTGGATATTCTTCCAGACGCGGTATGCGCTGATACCGGTAACATTGAAACCACCGATCTTCCAGTCTACCTGGCCCGACAGCCCTAAATTGGTGTCGTCCACTCTCTCCTTGACATCGGTGGCCACACTACGATTTTCCAGGCTTGGCACGATCGGGCTGATCGACGCCGGAATCGAGCCGGTTGCGCGCACGAAGGGGCCTCGCGAGCCGCTGTCGTCTCCGGTGGAGTAGTCACCGATGAAAACTGCTTTCACGTTTCCATTAGGGGTAAATTCAATTTTGCCGCGCGCGCCTTTTCGATCGTAGCCGCTAACCCTGTCACCGCTCAGGACATTGGTAATGTTGCCGTCGTATTCGCCGAGCATCGCGGCAAACGAGCCGAGCAGACCCGGGGTAATTTCACCGGAAACACCTACGCGCAGCCGCCGCTCGTTACGCTGGAAAAAAGACACATCGACATACCGCTCCGTGCCGGCAGAGATGGGCTTGGACACAATGTTGATCACGCCAGCAGACGCATTCTTGCCGAACAGGGTGCCTTGCGGACCGCGCAGTACTTCGATCCGTTCGACCTCCATCAGGTCTAGCGTTGCCTGACCCGGACGCGCATACACAACGCCATCGACGACCATCGATACCGTCGGTTCAACGCCTGGCGATGTTGAAATCGTACCGACGCCGCGAATAAACAGCGATGTGTCCTTGTTGGATGCGTTGGCACGGAAGTTTAGTGTTGGCACCTGCGCGCTGATCGAACCGAGCGTATTGAGATTCGCCTGCTCAAGCTTGTCACCACTTAAAACCGAAATGGCAATCGGCACAGACTGTAGAGGTTCACTCCGCTTGGTTGCTGTGACCGTGATCGTTTCGAGCTGGGTGGACTCTTCGGCTTTGGCCGCTGGCTTGGCGGCCTCCTGCGCATTTACCAATCCTGCGACAAGTGCTGCAATAGAGGCGACTGCCGGGAGGATACGGCGCTGTGCGGCAAGCGACTTTTTGACTTTTATGGCGGGCTTCATGAATTTCTCCTCGTTCGTATAATTTTTAGGCGGTCCGTTTGTGGGCAATCATCGCGTAACGCGATGAGGGCAATCTATAGGTACCTTCATGCTGACGCTGGCACCGACTAAAGAGCCAGCCTCTAGATTCAAGTCAGAATAAGTGACCATTGGTTCTATCCCAAACCCTACGTGCAAGCACTTTATGCAGTGCCCATGGTAAAGTCAAGTAGATCATCTATATGAGTTGGCTAACTATGTTGTTCGTCGATTTTCGGCCCCGTATATCCTTAATTACGCGACGCCGGTGTGCAAAACAATGGTGCGGTGCATCAATCCAGGTTGCCAGCAGCGTTTCCCCTATTGTCGGCCAGAGATGGTCTTGATGGATGCCATGGCTTGGGCTCTACTACGCCGGGCATCGATTTGCGCGGCGGCAATTGAACGTCGTCATCTTTAGTGCGAGATGGACATTGTGGAGTCGTTCGGTTATTCCCAATGTTGATTTCAATGATGAAAACAGAGACCATGCCATCGGCTGGATTGCAACGAAAAACGAAAAATTGGCAGTTTTCCTGGCGCCTGATGTCTCGCTCAACGAAAGGTTTTGATGTCCTCCTGGTCCGTTGCAAAAGAGCAATACATCGACAAACTAGCGCCGGGCATCATTTGTGCCGCAGTGGTCGCGGTTG
The DNA here is from genome assembly GCA_038321965.1 of Burkholderiales bacterium. Lineage (GTDB taxonomy): Bacteria > Pseudomonadota > Gammaproteobacteria > Burkholderiales > Usitatibacteraceae > UKL13-2. The sequence continues at coordinate 31,136 of JBBQFL010000027.1, forward strand.
CCGCCATGTTCATGTCCGAACACTACGGCGCATCGTCCATGCTGTTTGCACTGTTGTTGGGCATGGCGTTGAATTTCCTCGGCCAGGAAGGCAAATGCGTTGCCGGCATTCAGTTTGCGGCATCGACTCTTTTACGCACCGGTGTCGCTTTGCTGGGCTTGCGCATTACCTTGGGTGAGATCACTGCATTGGGCACCACTACCGCACTGATGGTGATCGCGGCTGTGGTTTTCACCATCCTCTTCGGTTGGCTGTTTGGACGATTCACGTCCGTCAGCAAACATTTTGGATTGTTGACCGGCGGGGCGGTTGCAATCTGCGGCGCCTCCGCCGCGCTGGCTATCGCAGCCGTCTTACCTCGGGGCGAGAACCACGAGCGCGATACGACATTTGCAGTGATCGGTGTGACCGCACTTTCCACCATTGCGATGGTGGTGTATCCGGTCATCGTCGGCCTGATGGGCTTCACCCCGCACCAGGCCGGGATCTTTCTGGGCGCAACCATTCACGATGTCGCACAGGTGGTCGGCGCAGGCTACAGCATGGGAAAAGATGCCGGCGACACCGCCACCGTCGTCAAGTTGCTGCGCGTGGCGATGCTGCTGCCGGTGATCTTGCTGCTTTCCCTAATGTTTCGCGAGCGAAAAGGACCCGATTCAATTCGTCCACCATTACTGCCCTGGTTTGCCGTTGCCTTCGGCGCATTAGTGGCGCTGAATAGTTTTGTTGCACTGCCCAAGCCGTTTCTTGTCGCCGCCGGGGAGACATCACGATTCGCGCTGGTCGTCGCAATATCGGCCATCGGCATGCGTACGTCGCTGCGTGAACTCACGGTGCTGGGTATGCGGCCAGTCATGCTGATGCTTGCCGAAACGGTGTTTCTCGCGGGCATAATTGCAATCACGATGATGCTATTGAGCATTTGAGCAGTTCAACGGACGAGAAATCATGACCATGCATCAGTTCACCGGCGTAATTCCCATTCTGGCGACACCGTTCAACGCCGATGAAAGTCTCGATCTGGAATCGTGGCAGCGAATGATCGAATTCATGGTGGACATGGCGGTCGATGGCATCACCATCCTGGGCGTGCTCGGCGAATCCAATCGCCTTAGCGACCATGAGCGCGAAGCGTTGATCAAGACCGCCGTGGGCACAGTTGACAAACGCATGCCGGTCATCGTTGGCACCAGCTACACCGGTTCAACCGCGGCAACGTATCTGTCGCGCATGGCTGAAGAGTTGGGCGCAGATGCGGTGATGGTTGCGCCGACGAAGGAGCCGCTACCGAACGAGGAACGCATCCTTGAGTACTATTGCCGAATCGCCGACGGCACTACGCTACCCATCGTGCTGCAGGACCATCCTGCTTCCACCGAGGTCCATATGTCGGTACCGCTGATATTGCGCATTTTGAAAGAGGTGCCTTCCGTCGCCTGCATCAAGGCGGAAGCCGTTCCTACGCCGCCGAAAGTCCGCGCGCTATGCGAAGGCTTGTCCCGACCGGTCTCCATCTTGAGCGGACTAGGGGCACTTTATGCGCCGTTCGATCTCGAAGCCGGTTCGGATGGCTTTAATACGGGCTTTGCATTCCCAGAGGTATTGCGCGCGCTGGTGGTGGCGGCCAAGGCGGGAGACTTTGATCGCGTACACGCGCTGTATGCACGATTCGCTTCGTTGATTGTTCTGGAGCAACAACCAGGGCTGGCGATCCGCAAGGAGATACTTCGTCTGCGCGGACTGATTGCCTGTAACCGCGTCAGGCACCCCGGTGCGACCATCGCACCGGCGGTCGCCGCAGAAGTTGCCGCGCTCATCCGGCGCACGCTGCCTAATGTCGATATCACCAAGCCGATCAGCGTATGAGTGTGCAGCGTTTGCTGCTGGATAAATACGACGCGCGGCTCAAGACGCCATTCGCGACGCTCGGCGTTGTCGCCAGCGAGACCCATCTGCTGCACATTCATTTCTTGCCGATGGACGTGATTGCGAAAGCGCCGAGGACCAATACGGTCGCACATCTGGCCAGCGTGCAACTGATGGCGTACATGGACAATGCCGCTTTCGAATTTGATCTGCCACTGATGCTGGCCGGCAGCAAACATCAGGTCGATGTATGGCAGGCGATGCGCAACATTAAAGCTGGCACGACACAGACTTACGGCGAGCTGTCGGCCTGTATTGATTCGTCGCCGAGGGCGGTGGGTACAGCATGTGGACAAAACCCGGTGCCGATTGTGGTGCCTTGTCATCGTGTGGTGGCGGCGACCGGTTTGGGCGGATTCATGGGTGGCAAGAAAAATGATTCACTGAGGATCAAGCGCTGGCTGCTGGCGCACGAATCCACGCACAGCGAGACATCGCTGTTCTAAGCCCGTGCAAGCAATGACGCGCGATCCTCTCATTGATCAATTCGCCGACAGCCTCTGGCTATCCGACGGTTTGGCGCGCAACACGATTGAAAGCTACGGCCGCGATATTTCGCAGTTGGCAGAATGGCTGCAGCACGAGGACGCCGGATCATTGCTGACGGTCGAACCACAACACCTGCAGGCCTTCCTCGGTCACCGTATCGATAGCTTGCACGCCAGTGCGCGCTCGACTGCACGACTGACATCCGCACTGAAGCGCTTCTTTCACTATCTTCTGCGTGAGAAGCTGATCACAGCCGATCCAAGTGCACATCTGCAGTCGCCGAAGCTCACCCGCGGGCTGCCGCAATCGCTTTCCGAGTCGGACGTAGAAGCCTTGCTGGCTGCTCCTGACGAGGAAACACCGCTGGGTTTGCGCGATTGGGCCATGCTGGAAATGCTTTACGCCAGCGGGCTGCGGGTGACCGAACTGGTGACGCTGAAAGTGACGCAGGTAAGTATCGACATGGGCGTGGTGCGGGTGATGGGCAAAGGGTCAAAAGAAAGGCTGGTGCCGCTGGGTGAAGCCGCCATCGACGCGATTCAGCGCTATCTCGATGCTGCCCGCGCCGACATTCTCGGTGGCAAGAAGTCGGACGATCTGTTTGTCACACAGCGCGGCAGTGCTATGACCCGGCAGATGTTCTGGCATATGATCAAGCGCTACGCAGTCAAGGCCGATGTGAACAAGCCGCTGTCGCCGCATACTTTGCGTCACGCGTTCGCCACCCACTTGATTAATCACGGTGCCGACTTGCGCGTCGTGCAGTTGCTGCTTGGGCATGCTGACATCACCACCACCCAAATTTATACGCACGTGGCACGGGAGCGGCTCAAGCGCATACACGCGCAGCATCATCCGCGTGGATAAGGCGTAGAACGCCTATTGATGCGCCTTCGCAGACATTATTGGCTGAAACACCGCGCCAATGCTAGAGTTAATAAATGACAAAGCACTCGGAGACCCCCGCCACATCCATGCTCAAGCAGCACGGCATTACCTACACCGAGCATGTTTACGAGTACATAGAGCACGGTGGCACCAGTGTGTCGTCGAGCTCACTTGGTGTCGATGAACACCATGTCGTAAAGACACTGATATTCGAAGACGACAAGCGCCATCCACTCTGCGTACTGATGCATGGCGACCGAAAAGTCAGCACCAAGGAATTGGCGCGGCAGATCGGCGCGAAGCGTGTCGCACCTTGCAAACCCGAAGACGCGACTCGTCACTCCGGCTATCAAGTTGGCGGATGTTCACCATTCGGCCTGAGGAAGCCGATGCCCATCTACATGGAAGAATCGATCCTCGCCCTTGAACGCATTCTGATCAACGGCGGCAAGCGCGGGTTTCTCGTCGGGTTGGCGCCGCAAAACGTTGTGGATGTGGTCAAACCAAAATTGGTGAACGTTGCGCTGGTTGAATAACTGCGCGATGGAACGTCGCTAGCGGCCAAACACCCTAAGTAGAAGCGTCAAAAGAGCACTCACCAGCATCGTGCTGGTAATCGGCAGAAAGTAATCGCGTCCCTTGCGGGTGAAGCGAACATCGCCCGGCAGCCTCCACAATCCCAGCTTTGCCAGCTGTGGCGCGAACAGACCTAGTAGAACAACTACGACAGCCATCACCAGAATCCACTTGATCATCGCCTGACACTTTGGCGATCAGGCCAGCGTCCCATCGTTGGCTCCCGGAATAGTTCGAGAATTGGCATCGTCACGCCGCCTCGCAATTGTTACGCCAATCATTTTTACGCCGCGCATATGGTTGATCTTGGCCACACTTATTTTCACCCACTGTGCCTTGAAGTCATGCAACACGACTTGCGAGACATGTTCGGCCAGCGCCTCGAGCAACTTGAAATGTTGGTCCTTCAGATCGCTACGTATGCGCTCAACCACTTTGCCGTAGTCCACCGTGTCACGAATGTTGTCGGTCTCACCTGCAGTGTGTGTATCGAGCCCGATGTCGAGATTGAAATCGAGCGTTTGCGGGGAGAGCTTCTCCCACTCGTAGATGCCGATCCACGCGTCGGCGCGAAGCTCGCGGATGAAGATAGTGTCCATGCAAAGTATTGTAGAGTATGGCCATGACAAATAGCGTGATCAGCATCATCCTTGCCTACCTCATCGGCTCGCTTTCATTTGCGGTGATTGTGAGTTGGGCGATGGGCTTGCCCGACCCGCACACCTATGGTTCCGGTAGCCCCGGCGCGACCAATGTGCTGCGTACTGGAAAGAAGTCGGCCGCAGCTCTCACGCTGCTTGGCGACGCTGGCAAAGGCTGGTTTGCGCTGTGGCTGGCACAAAAATATGCAGTCGATTTCGGTCTCGAACCTGCCACGCTCGCCGGTGTCGCCATCGCCGTCTTCCTCGGCCATTTGTTTCCGGTGTTCTTCAAATTCAAGGGTGGCAAAGGTGTCGCTACTGCTCTTGGCATCCTCATGGCGATCAATGTCTGGCTGGGTCTGGCCACATTTTCCACTTGGCTAATCATGGCGATTTTCTTTCGCTACTCCTCGCTTGCGGCAATCGTGGCCGCGGTGTTCGCACCGGTCTATTTCTTCTTCCTGTTCGGCATCAAGGCTGCGTTACCGGCCGTGGTGTTGATGTCAGCGCTGCTCGTGTGGCGGCACCGCGAAAACATCACCAGGTTGATGGCCGGGACCGAGTCGCGACTGGGACAGAAAAAGCCGGTGGGTGAATCAGAGTCTGGCGAAGTCGCAAAAACCTAGTGTTGGCGGGATGTTTCCGGCATTTTGGTCTGCGAGACCCACCGGTAATGGCATTTTAGTGTTGGCAGACTTTCAAGGCGAGCCTGTCCGATGACGCGCATGAACCGGATCAAGACCCTCACCCGCCACCTTCTCGGCGTGCTCTTCATCCTCGCTGGCGTCAACCACTTTGTCAACACAGCGATGTACGTGAGCATCATGCCGCCGTATTTGCCTTGGCATGTAGAGCTGGTTTATCTAAGTGGTATGGCCGAGATAGGATTGGGTGCACTGTTGCTGCCGCGGCGATACGCAAAATTCGCAGCATGGGGCCTCATCGCGCTCTGCGTTGCGGTGTTCCCGGCAAACTTGCAAATGGCGCTTCACGCCGACCTCTACGCTTCGCTACCCACTTGGGGACTATGGTTGCGGCTGCCGCTGCAGGGGCTGTTGATCGCCTGGTTGTGGTGCTACACAAAAGACGCAATGCTGCCCGCGTCGCAGCAGTGAAACGTCTGGGAGAACGGCTAGGTCGATGCTTGTCTAGTCTCCTGCAATTGATCGCGTTTGGCCAACGTCGGAAACCAGCGCATCCACAGTGCAGCCACCAGCAGTGTTCCCAATCCGCCCAACACCACCGATGCGACCGGACCGACCAGCGCTGCCGTCGCGCCTGATTCGAATTCACCGAGCTGGTTCGAGGCGCCGATGAAAATGGAATTGACTGCACTGACGCGACCGCGCATTTCATTTGGTGTGTCGAGCTGTACCAGCGACTGCCTGATCACCACGCTGACCATGTCGGCTGCACCACAGATCAGCAGTGCGAGGAAGGAAACCTCGAATACGGTTGACACGCCAAATACGACAGTCGACGCGCCGTACACCGCGACTGCCATGAACATGTGCTTGCCGGCTTTGCGCTGGATGGGCCACCGCGTTAGCCAGACAGACATCACCAGCGCACCGACAGCAGGGGCTGCGCGCAATAATCCCAACCCCCAAGGCCCGACATGCAATATGTCCTTGGCAAACATCGGCAACAACGCCACCGCACCACCGAGCAGGACAGCGAAGAGATCGAGTGAGACGGCACCAAGAATTTGCGGTCGCCGCCAGATGAAATGAAAGCCGGCGAGCACCGTGTTCCACGTCACGGGTTCCTTGGCTGGCGGTACATGTTCGTGGCGCACACTCATGAACAAGCCGGCAGAAATTGCGAACAATACGGCACATACCGCGTAGACCACGTGCGCACCGGCAACAAAGATCATTCCGCCCAGCGCCGGACCGCCGATGACTGCGAGCTGCATGCCGGCTGAACTGAACGCCAGCGCTTTGGGCAAAAGCTTCGCAGGAACAAGTAGTGGCACCAGCGCCTGTTGCGCAGGTGTCTGAAATGCTTTCGCCGTCCCTAAAGCGACTGACAGGGTCAGCAGCAAATTGCGGTCCACCCAATGGCCAAACTCGGCAACCGTCAACGCGACGCCGATCAGCGCTTGCACCACCATGCAGGTGGCAAGGATGCGACCGCGATGGCCGTGGTCAGCGGCATGTCCTGCCGGCAACATCAACACCAGCGTGGGTAGAAACTGACAGAGTCCCACCAGGCCAAGGTCCCAGGCGCTGCTCGTGAGGTTGTACATATGCCAGCCCACTGCAACCATCAGCATCTGATTGCCGGCGGCACTGGCCACACGCCCTGACCAGAAGCGGAGGAATTGTGGGGCCTGTCTTAACGAAAGATCAATTCCTGCGTCAGTCATTTATTTTGGAGGGCCGATTTCAGGCATCACGCGCATTGGCAGTTCACGCGTCGATGCCGCAGTTTACCGTCGGTGTCACACGGACTGTCTTGGCAAAGGAAGTTAGTCTAACGCGGCCCTTTGGTGTTGCTGGTAATGACGAACATATCAGTGCAGGTATCGGCAGCGCGTTTTGCAAACTGACTTTGCAGCGCGATCAAGATGAAGCTGACGTTTCGTGCCAGCAAGCCCGCAGACTGACGATCAACCGCTTCTAACAATTCAGATATTTCCAATTCCGGACTTTACCTTCGCTGATCCATTCCACCGCCTGCGCCATTCGTTTGTTGCGCGTCGCGTCGGTCTTGGCCTCGGTGATCCACTCGACGTATTCACGTTTTTTCGAGGGACTGAAGGCTTCAAAAACGGCTTGGGCTTTCTTGTTTTTTTTCACAGCTGCGGCAAGGTAATCTGGCACGGCCAATTCGGATTTTTCTTTCGGTTTGCTGCGCGAAGGCAATTTGGCACCGGCGTCATGCAACTTCATCGCTGCTTTGAAAATGCGCGCAAATTCCTTGTCGCCGGGCAGCTCGGCCAACGAAGTGATACGACCAAAATCGCCCATCGCCTTGTCAGCCTTGGCGTCGATCTTGAGCAGATCACCAAGCCAAAAACCAAACGCGCAATGTGCCTTGAACGCTGCAATTCCACAGAAGATGCCACCCTTGTAATCAAAGTGCGGCATGCTCCATTTGATGGTCTCTGTGATCTCCGGGCAATTGTCATGCACCTGTTTGCGTAAGTGCACCAATATTGGCTGGGCGAATGCGGCTGACTTGGCGATATAGACGTCTACGCGCGGATCTTTGATTCCCATCGTGGTTTCCCTTTCTGCGCTGCAAGCGAAAGACTGTGATGGCGCAATCTAAACCGCGATGGGGAACTGGTCAACCTGTGCAGCTTTCACACAACACGACCGACTTCGTGACGTAGTTGCCTATGGCGCGTCGCGTTTGCTCAAACGTGCGATGGTCGGCGCAATTTCGTCGGCCTGATAGATGGGCGATGAACAGATCTTGTCCGTACAGATGAATGCCGCTGCACGCGGCAAATTCGGATATGCCACGTCCGCGCTAGGCAACTTACCCTCCGCGCGATCCCACCATTCGATCCGGCGATAGCCGTCACCGACTGCGAGCGTGCGGCCATAGAGCGATCGCGCGGCAGCGTCACGCTTGCCGCCGACCACCGTGATATGGGTGGGCTCGCTGCGCATTTCCTGGTCGGCCAGCAAGATGCCAGGCTCGGTGCGGCGATAAGTGGCGATCTCATCCGTGACCAGGTAGCGCATGGCATGTTCAGCCTGCTTCCTGAAAATTTCGCGCCCGGTGTAATGCGCAAGCTCATTGAACAGCCGCGCGGTCTGGATGTTTTCATCAGTATTTGGCCGTGGCATCAGCTTGCCGCGCTTCACGCTTGTCAGAAAGCCGCCCTGATCAGCCTTGAAATGGCTTCTGATGAATTCCGCCGCGTCTCGGGCGCGGGTGAGCCATTGGCGGTCGGCGCTGGCGACGTACAGTGTCAGATAGGCGCGCGCCATGGCGAGGTTATCGTCCAGATAGGGACCTGCACTCTCTTTGCTGTCGTGCCTGAAACCCCCGCCGGGCAAGCCGCGATTCTTTTCCGTCCAGCGTGCAGCAGTGATGGCGTCCTTCAATGCAACGTCATCATTGGTGGCCTGCGCCAGATTGGCAAGTGCCGAAATCATCCAGCCGTTTTCGCGCGCGTACACATGCGTATCCACGCGCGGCACGCCAAGCGCGCGGCGTCCAGCATCATCAAGCTTGAAGTAATCCTCGCTGTGTTCACCCTGCACCAGGTCGGCATCCTGGCTCACGTAGAAACCACCTGCCGGACTGGTGAGAAAATTTTTCACATAGCGCCGTATCGATTTGGCTGCGTCAAGGTAGCGGTTGTCTTGCGTCGCTCGCCACGCATTGGTGTAGAGCCGCAAATAGTCGGCCTGCACTGACATGATCTTCTCGAAATGAAGATGCATCCAGTCGCCATCGGTCGAATACTGATACGCACCGCCCCACGCCGGGTCGATAAGACCCAGTGCGCCGTCCAGTGTCTGTCTGGCCATTTTAGCGGCGCGCTCATTGCCGGCATTTCCCAGTGCCAGCGCCAGTTCCACGCTGTCGCGATCCATGAACTTCTGCTCCTGGTTGAGCCCGCCGAGCTTGAAATCGTGGCTGCGATAGAAGCGGCCAGTCAATTCTTCGCGGTTCTCCGCCGACAAAGCCGCATCCTTGGAGATTTCTGTCGGGTTGTCACGCAGAAAGTCGAAGTAGCGGATTGGCGAAGGGTCTTTGACAATGTCCTCCAGTATGGAAATCATTCGCTCCGGCGGAATGTAGCCACGCAGCTTGACGATCTCTTGTCCTTCCGCGTCGAACACGATCGTGGCCGGCCAACCGTAATCTTCGTAGCGCTTTCCCAAATCAGGCCGTGCGTCCTGATCGACTTTGACCGGAATATAGTGCTTGGCAATCAGCGCCGCGACGCGAGGATCGGAATAAGTTTTCTGCTCCATCACGTGGCACCAGTGGCACCACACTGCTTCGAGATCGAGCAGGATGAAGCGCTGCTGCTTTTTTGCGGTGGCGAATTGACTGTCCTGCCAGGTCTTCCATGGCAATGACGCGCTACTTGCAGCTGCGGGATGGGTGACCAGCGTGAGGATAAGCACAGCAGTGAGCAGAAATCGATTTTGTTTCATGTTCCAGTGGTCGCGGAGCCGGTGACTACCTTACGGGCTGCACCGAGAACTGGTTTCGAGCGCTACCAAACAAAACTGTAAACTCAAGCGGTAGCGCGCCTTACGGGGCAGAAGTGCTCCGTAAGGCGCGCACAATGGCGATCTACATTGAATTCTTACAGGTCATGTAATGTCGCGTGTGCGATCCCCGGCGACACCACCTCCATGGACGGATTATTTGTCGTTGATTAAACTCTCTGGAAGAACCTTGTTGTCGATCACGCGGATGAACGTGTCGTCGTACCAAATGACGCGTGTCCGGCCAACTGGAGAGACATTACCCCATGGATATTCGAGTCGATGATTTGCGTGGCTCTGAAATCGCGCAGCTCCTGCAGGAGCACTTGAACACCATGCGACTGCTTTCTCCGCCTGAAAGTGTGCACGCGCTGGATCTGGCGAAATTGCGCCAGCCCGACATCACGTTCTGGTGCGCTTGGCAGGAAACAGAGTTGCTGGGCTGCGGCGCACTCAAAGAGCTGGCCCCCGACCACGGCGAAATCAAATCGATGCGGACCGCCACCGCGCACCTGCGAAAAGGTGTCGCGGCGAAGATACTGCAGCACATCATCGAAGTAGCGCAACGGCGAAAATACCGGCGGCTGAGTCTGGAAACCGGCGCCGTGCAGGAATTTTCCCCGGCCCACAAGCTTTATTCGAGACTCGGCTTTCAGACCTGCGGGCCGTTCGGCAGCTACCTTGAAGATCCGAACAGCGTGTTTATGACCAAGGCGCTTTGAGTTGGCTGTGCAGCACAACCAGTCGTAATATCATTACGTCAGGGCGATGAAACTTACGCCGAAGAAGGTGCTCAAATTCGCTGGTAACTGCTTCCCAATCCACCTCCCAAGGAGTCCGCAATGAAACAAACCCTGTTTGTCTCGCTGATCAGCGCATCAATTTCGTTGCTTGTTGCCTCAGCAGCAAATGCCGCCACCACCGTCGGCCAACCCGCGCCGGCATTTACGTTGAACGACACCAACGGTAAAACGGTCAACCTGGCCGACTACAAAGGCAAAACCGTGGTCCTCGAATGGAATAATCCCGAGTGTCCGTTCGTGAAAAAACACTATGACTCGGCCAATATGCAGGGCCTGCAGTCGAAGTACACGAAGGACGACGTGGTCTGGCTGTCTGTCAACTCGACCGAGCCTGGCCACCCGGAATACAAGAAGCCCGACGTGATGAACGGCATCCTGAAGTCCAGCAAAGCCGCGCCCACCGCGTACCTGATGGATGAGAGCGGCACCACCGGCAAGAACTACGGTGCCAAGACCACACCGCATATGTACATTATCAATGATCAGGGCACGCTCGTGTATGCAGGCGGTATTGACGATAAGCGCTCGGCAAATATCGCTGACATCAAGATCGCCAAAAACTACGTCTCGGCGGCGCTCGATGAAATGAAGGCGGGTAAGCCGATCTCCGTTTCAACGGCAACGCCGTACGGTTGCAGCGTCAAGTACAAATCGTAACTTTCGGCATGTTGCAGCTGGCAGTTTGCGTTCGCGATGTTTCACGGATCAGGCAGCCGCGCTAACACCTCGTGCCGTTATTTTTCGCCACCCCTGCAGATTTTCGCGCTTGGTTTAAAAAACATGCTGCGACTTCTCCTGAGCTGATCGTCGGCTTCCACAAGAAGGGCACCGGCACGCCGAGCATTACCTGGCCTGAGTCGGTGGACGAAGCGCTGTGCGTGGGCTGGATCGATGGAGTGCGCAAGCGCATCGACGACGATACCTACCAAATTCGCTTCACCCCGCGTAAATCCACCTCCAACTGGAGCGCGATCAATATTGCCCGCGTTGCCGATCTGACCAGTCAGGGCCGCATGCAGCCGGCGGGGCTTGCCGCATTTGCGCGGCGTTCCGAGGCGAAATCAGGCATATACGCGTATGAGCAGCGGCATAGTGCTGTGCACTCACCTGACTTTGAGGCGCGCTTTCGCAAGCAGAAAAAAGCCTGGGCATTTTTTGAGGCGCAGCCACCGGGATACCGCAAGCAGATGATCTGGCGGATTGTAAGCGCGAAGCAGGAGGCAACGCGTGAGAAGCGGTTGCTTGGACTTATAGAGGCGTCGAAGGAGGAGAGGCGGCTTTAACGCGTGCCCTTCAAACCCCCTGCAACAAAGCCACCGTCCCCAACCCCCCATCCGCACAAATACTGACGATGGCCTTCTTCCCCGAACCCATCGCTGCCAACTCTTTCGTCGCTTGACTCAGTATCCGCGCACCAGTCGCGCCGAAGGGATGCCCGATGGCGACGCTGCTGCCGTTGGGATTCAGGCGCTCCCACGGGAACTTGCCTAGCGGATTGTTCACTTGCGCTTTTTCGCGCAGAAAATTTTCACTCTCCAGCGCAGCGACGTTGCAAAGTAACTGCGCAGCGAAGGCTTCGTGGATTTCCCAGAGGTCGATGTCGGCGAGTGTGAGGCCGTTACGTGCGAGCAGGCGCGGGATCGCATAGGCGGGGGCCATGAGCAGGCCTTCGGTGAAGATATCGACACCGGCGATTTCATAGTCGAGCAGCTTCACGCGCGGCTGTTGTGGTGACAGTTTGTTGAGCCCGATTTCGTTGGCGACCCAGATCGCGGCCGCACCATCGGTGAGCGGTGAAGCATTGCCCGCGGTGATGGTGCCGGCGGCGCTGCGATCAAATGCGGGTTTCAGGGTGGAGAGTTTTTCGAGCGTGCTGTCGGCGCGCGGGATGCCGTCCCTGGCCGTGCCGTTTACGCTGATGATGAGGTCGTCAAAAAATCCGTTCGCCATCGCCTTCACGGCATTGGCGTGACTTTGATAGGCAATCTTGTCCTGCGCCTCGCGCGGAATCTTCCACTGCTTGGCCATTTCCTCGCAATGCTCGCCCATGCTTTTGCCAGACGAGCGATTTTTGACACTGGGAATATGCAGTTTGATATCGGCAAATTTGATGCCGGCGATGGCGTCCAGCCGCTGACCGAAGCTGCGCGCCTGCATCACGCTGCGCAACCAATTGGAAAAGCCCTGCGTGAGCGCGATCTGCACCTGGCTCATCGCCTCCACACCGCCGACCATCGCTAGCTGCGCATGGTCCGAAAGCATGCCCGCAGCTTCGAACACGCCGAGCATCGAGGTCGAGCAGGCCATCACGGTCGAGAACGCCGGCGTGGTGGCATCGAGCCTCGCATCCATCTGCACTTCGCGCGCGATGTTGCTCCAGCGCGTGCTGGGAATCACTGTGCCCCAGATCATGAAATCGGGCTTGGCGATTTTCGTCATCGCTTGCGCCACGGGAACCGACATTTGAATCGCATCGTAGCCTTTAAGCGGGCCGTCGACTTTGCAGAAGGGCGTGCGCAGTCCGGGGATGAGGTAGGTGGCGGGGTTGGGCATGATGGGCTTTCACTGGGACGTGGGAAGATTTTACGCTTGTGGACTGGCTAGTCGCGCCGGGACGATAGTCAATCCAAGTTCGCAGAACGCCATTTGGCGGGCTTTTTCAGCCACTTTCATGCCGGAAGGCGCACTGGCGCTGGAGTTTGGCGAAAAATTACGTGCGCACCGCGTAATCAAACATCACCCCCGCAAACACCGCAAAACCCAGCCAGTTGTTGTGCGAGAACGCCTTGAAGCATTGCTCGCGATCTCGCCTGCGAATGAGGGTGTAATGAAATAGCGCGATGCCGCAGGCGAAGGTCAGCCCGATAAAGTACGGCCAGCCCAGGCCGATCACTTTGCCAATGCCGGTGAGAATGGCCAGCATGGCGAGATAGCAAAACATCACCGCGGCCACATCGTATTTGCCGAACAAGATCGCGGTGGTCTTGATGCCGATCTTCAGATCATCGTCACGATCCACCATGGCATATTCGGTGTCATAGGCGATGGTCCAGAACACATTCGCGGCCAGCAGCCACCAGGCGAGCGCGGGAAGGGCTTCGGTCTGCGCGGCAAAAGCCATCGGAATGCCGAAGCCGAACGCCACGCCCAGATACGCCTGCGGCATAGCAAAGAATCGCTTGGTGAACGGATAGCTTGCGGCGAGAAATAGAGCGATAAACGAGAGATAAAGCGTGCGTCGGTTGAGAAACACCACGACCAGCACAAACGCGATCAGCGACAATGCGGCGGCGAGTGCCAGTGCTTCTTTGGTGGAAATTTTTTTTGCGGCGAGCGGTCGGTCCTCGGTGCGTTTGACGTGCGTATCGAAGTCGCGATCAGCGTAGTCGTTGATGGCGCAGCCTGCAGAGCGCATCAGAATTGTTCCGAGAACGAACACCGCGAGGATGACGGTGTCCGGGCGGCCTTCTGACGATATCCATATCGCCCACAGCGTCGGCCATAGCAGCAGCATGATGCCGATGGGACGATGTAACCGCATCAGTTCGATGTAGTGCCGCAGTCTCACTCGCATGCCTACACTCCCGCCGCCGCAACGAACGCGCGTAATTTGTCCGCATCGAGTTTCGCGCCGGTGCGGACACCGCTACACAGATCGAGGCCGTAGGGTTGCACCTGATTGATGGCGTCGCGCACGTTACTGAAGTTCAAGCCACCTGCGAGAAACAGCGGTTTGCCGCAGCGTTCACGTATCGCGCGGCTGATCGCCCAGTCGTGCGTGCGACCTGTCCCACCCAATTCCTTCACTGCGAGTTTCTGGTTGCCCGAATCGAGCAGGATCGCATCGACATGCGGCGCAATGGCGCAGGCTTCGTCAATCGACTCCAGCCCGGTTACATGAATTACCTGTACCAGCGCGATACCCGGCAGCGCGCGGCGCAAGCGCATCAATTCGGACTCTGCGAGGGCATCGACTAACTGTACGGTGTTCGGGCGGCAGCGATGTTGCTGTTCGATGATGCCTTCGGCGTCCTGCAGCGAAGTGAGCAGGAAGGTGGCGATCGGTGGCGGCACGGTGCGAATGATTTGCGCGATGAGCTCTTCATCGACCACGCCCGGGCCGCTGGGCATGGCTGAGACTAAGCCCAAAGCGGACGCGCCACAAGATATCGCAAGGTGCGCCTCTGCGATGGAGCTGATACAGCAAATTTTTATTTTTGGTGGCATGGAATGATTTTGAATCCACGCCATAAATGACGGCGTGGTGTTATGCGGGTGTTGCCATGTTCGTCAGGAATACTTCCGTAACCAGTAAAGGCCGACCCTGCTTCAAAAAAACGCTGCGCCGAGCCCAGACGCCAGTTATTGCAAATGGGGCGACCTGTTGCGCGCGGCGGTAGAGCGCATGTCGTACGTCTATTTTCCGGTATTCCATCGGCAAACGCACGACCGTCGGATCGTTGAACAACATCTCGGCGAGCGGGCGCGAACCGAGTCGTGAAAGACCGCGCCACGCGCCACGCAGATCGCGCGGTGTCGCCAGACTGTGGGCAAACACCAACACATGCTCGCTGTCGCGCAATAGTACTTCGCGCACGATGGCAAGTTCACCACGGCGCAGGCCGAGCTCACGCCGCTCGTCAGTGTTGGGCAGCTGCGCCAGCTGTTTGAGCCGTACCAGATTGAAGTCCGCTACATGCGCCTTGATGCGCGCCGTCAATGAGCCGCGCGAGGTCAGCCACGCGTGCAGGGGGTGCGGATGTGCAGGCGGTGCGGCCCGCCACGCATCGAGCTTCAAAAGGCGCAGGGTTCTCATGTTTTCAAGTAGTGCTGGCGCGAACCGAGCCAGCGCGCGAGATGGATTTCCGCATGTTGCGGTGCCTGTTTGAGCATCCAGGTGGCTGCGTCGCGCGCGGCTTCAAGTAAATCGACATCGCGTTCGATATCGGCAAAACGTAGCAGCGGTGCGCCCGACTGCCGTGCGCCCAGATGCTCGCCGGGGCCACGAATGAGCAAATCCTGGCGGGCGATTTCGAAGCCGTCGGTAGTTTCAAAAATCACCTTCAATCGCGCCCGCGCAGTTTCGCCCAGCGGGTGTTGGTAGAGCAATACGCAAGTACTTTGCTTGGCGCCGCGTCCCACGCGACCGCGCAACTGATGCAACTGTGCCAGTCCCATGCGCTCGGCATGTTCGATCACCATCAGCGTCGCGTTTGCCACATCGACACCGACTTCGATAACGGTGGTGGCAACCAGAAGTTGGATGTCGTTGGCCAGAAAGCGTGACATTACGTCCTGCTTCTCCGCTGTTTTCATTCGCCCATGCACGAGGCCGACGTTGAGACCCGGCAATGCTTCGGTAAGCGCTTCCAGCGTTTCGACCGCGGTTTTCAGTTGCAGCGTTTCGGATTCCTCGATCAGCGGGCACACCCAGTACGCTTGTGCGCCATCGTCGCAGGCGTTGCGGATGCGCTCAATGATTTCACTGCGCCGTGAATCGGAAACGAGTTTGGTCACAATCGGCGTACGGCCCGGCGGCAGTTCGTCGATGACCGAAACATCAAGATCGGCAAAGTAGCTCATCGAGAGCGTGCGTGGAATCGGCGTGGCGCTCATCATCAATTGATGCGGCTCGGCAGTATCGTTGCCAGCTTTGCCTTTTTCGCGCAAGGCGAGACGTTGGCTGACACCAAAGCGATGTTGTTCGTCGATGATGGCAAGACCGAGTTTGGCGAAGGTGACACTATCCTGAAAAAGCGCGTGGGTGCCGATGGCGAGCTGAGTATTGCCAGACGCGATTTCCGCCAACGCAGCGCGTTTCTCTGCGGCCTTCAGGCTGCCGGTGAGCCAGGTCACGGTAATGCCAAGCGGCAGGAGCAATGCCGATAATTTCCGGTAGTGCTGTTCGGCAAGGATTTCAGTCGGCGCCATCAAGGCCGCCTGATAGCCGTTTTCGATTGCCTGCGCCGCCGCAAGGGCCGCGACCACGGTTTTGCCGCTGCCCACGTCGCCCTGCAGCAATCGCTGCATGGGATGCGGTGCCGCGAGGTCGACTGCGATCTCGCGCCATGCGCGTAGCTGCGCACCGGTCAATTCGAAGGGCAAGGACTTCTTGAATGCGTCGGTAAATTTGTTCTTGGTGATGAGCTTCGGCGCAGTCTTAGCATCGCGCGCGGCGCGGGCTTTTTTCATGGCCAGTTGTTGCGCAAGGAGCTCGTCAAATTTGATCCGCCACCATGCCGGATGCGTGCGTTCGGCGAGGCTGGCGAGAGAGGCATCGGGCGGCGGGCGGTGCAGGGTCAGCATGCTCGGGGCGAAATCCTCAAGCGCAAGTTTTTTGCGCAAGGCTTCTGGTATTGCGTCGTCGAGCTGATGATTGCTTTCTAATTGCACCAATGCGCGACCAATCAGCCGCCGCAACTGAATTTGCGACAGTCCGGCGGTAGTCGAGTACACCGGTGTCAACGCTTCCGGCACCGGGTCACCCGCATCAACCATGTGGTAGCGCGGATGCACCATCTCGGCACCAAAGAATCCCTGACGCACTTCGCCGAATAATCGCACCCGTTTACCAATCGCCAGCTGCTTGATCTGTCTACCGTAAAAATTCAGGAAACGCATGTAAATGATGTCGTCTCCGTCTTTGGCCTGCACCACCAGTTGGCGGCGTGGACGATAGGTAATCTCGGTGTGGACGATTTCGGCTTCCAACTGGCATGGCACACCGATCTGCGCATCCTTCACGCGCGTCAGGCGCGTCTCGTCTTCATAGCGGATGGGAAGATGCAGCGCGAAATCCCAGTCTTCGCGCAGATCGAGTCTCTGTAGTTTGGCCGCAAGGGTATTGGCCACTGCGCCCGCTTTGGGCGCCGTGCGCGCTTTGCTTTTTTTTAGTGTGGGGCCGGCCAAACGTGCTACTTAATTAGCCATTGCTCTGGGCGGAAGAATGCAAAACCATCACGCCCTCGATTTCCACTTGCGCGCCGCGCGGCAGCGCAGACACGCCGACGGCGGCACGCGCTGGGTAAGGCTCAGCGAAATAGGTCGCCATGATTTCATTGACCTTGGCAAAATTGCCGAGTTCGATCAGAAACACATTTACTTTCACGAGCTCGTTGAGCGACCCACCGGCGGCTTCACAGACAGCTTTCAGGTTGTCGAATACGCGCCGCACTTGATTCTCAAATCCTTCGACGAGCTGCATCGATGCGGGGTCCAGCGGAATCTGGCCGGAGAGATAGACGGTGTCGCCGACTTTGACGGCTTGCGAATAAGTACCGATGGCAACCGGTGCGAGCGGCGTGGAAATGATCTGTTTCATGATCTGTCAGTGTCTCTGTTGATCTTTGGTCGAACCGGATTTGACGCGTGACATTCTGACAACTTCCGGCATGTGCCGCAATTGTCGCATCAGGCTGGCCAGATGCATGCGGTGACGTACTTCGAGAGTAAAGCCGACGGTGGTGTAGCGATTCTCGCTCTCGGCCATCTGGTCTTCCATGTTCACGTAGGAAATATTAGAGTCGGTCGCCGCAATTGCCGCCGCAAGCCTTGCCAGCACGCCGCGACCATCCGTTACCGTCACGCGAATGTCCACCTTGAACAGTCGATCGATGGTCGGGTCCCACTGCACGTCGATCCATTTTTCCGGGTCAAACTTGTAGGGGTGGATCGAGGGGCAATCGTGCGTATGAATGACAAGGCCCTGCCCGCCTTTGATCTGGCCGATGATGGGGTCACCCGGTATGGGACGGCAACAGGGTGCAAATTGCACGGCCATGTCTTCAGTGCCGCGAATGGTGATCGAATCGCGTTGGCGATGTTCGGGCGAAACCAGTTCGGATACCGCAAATAGTTTTCGTGCAGCGACGATGGCGAGGCGCTTGCCCAAGCCTATCTCGGACAATACCTGTTCCTTGGTTTTGGCGCTGTCACCCTTGAACAAGCGCGTCCAGTGTATTTTGCCGATATCGTTGGGGTCGAAGTTGAGTGCACCCACCGCCTGTATCAACAGCAACTCACCCAATTCTACCGATTCGGCCTGCTGCGTTGTCTTCAAGTAATGGCGAATTTGTGAACGCGCACGGCCGGTGGTGGCGTAATTGAGCCACGCCGGATTCGGACGTCCGGCAGAATCGGTCACGATCTCAACGCGGTCGCCGTTTTTCAGACGCGTGGACAATGGAACATTGTTGTCGTCGATGCGCGCAGCAACCGCACGATTACCCACATCCGAGTGAATGGCGTATGCGAAGTCGAGCGCTGTGGCACCTTTGCGCAACGGGTGAATCTTGCCCTTGGGCGAGAATACATAGACCTCATCGGGGAACAGATCGACCTTGATGTGCTCCAGAAACTCCAGCGCATCGCCCGATTCCGATTGCAATTCGAGCAACGATTGCAGCCATTGATGAGTGCGCTGCTGAATGTCGGACTGGTGGCTACCGTTTTCGCCTTTCGCGTCCAACGTTTTGTAAAGCCAGTGTGAAGCGACGCCGGCCTCGGCAATCTTGTGCATGTCACCAGTGCGAATTTGCAACTCGACTGGGGTGCCATAGGGGCCGAACAGGGTGGTGTGAAGCGATTGGTAGCCGTTAGCCTTTGGGATGGCAACGTAATCCTTGAATTTTCCCGGGAACGGCTTGTAAAGCGTGTGCAGTGCACCCAGCGCGGTGTAGCAGGAGACAAGATCCTTGACAACAATGCGAAAGCCGTAAATATCGAGCACTTCCGAAAATGAAATCTGTTTCTCGGCCATCTTTTTGTAGATTGATGACAGGTATTTTTCGCGGCCAGTCACCACTGCATCAATCTTGAATTCCTTCAGCCTTGCCTTGATCGAGTCAAGAATTTTTCCGACTACTTCGCGTCGATTGCCGCGCGCTTTCCTGACCGCTTTTTCAAGCACCGAAAAGCGGTGTGGATGCAGATATTTGAAACCCAGATCCTCGAACTCGTAATACACCGCGTTGAGGCCAAGACGGTTGGCGATTGGCGAATAAATTTCCAGCGTTTCCTTCGCCACACGTTCCTGCTTGGCTTGGGGCACGGCATCGAGCGTACGCATATTGTGCAGGCGGTCAGCGAGCTTGATGAGAATCACCCGCACATCTCGCGCCATGGCCAACAGCATCTTGCGAAAATTCTCGGCCTGCGCCTCTTCGAGAGTCGCGAACTGCAATTTGTCGAGCTTGGAAACGCCGTCGACCAGTTCAGCAACCGCCTTGCCGAATTTCTTCGCGATGTCGGTTTTGGTCGTGGGCGTATCTTCGACCACGTCGTGCAGCAGCGCTGCGATCAGCGCCTGCGGGTCAAGATGCCAATTTGCCAGGATGGTCGCAACGGCCAACGGATGCGTGATGTAGGCTTCACCGGAATTGCGTGTCTGGCCTTGGTGCGCGGCATGCGCCATGTCGTAAGCCGCCGCGACATTTTCGATATCGGCGGGCTTCAGATAGGTGGCGATCAGCTCTTTTAGTGCCGCCGCATTGGTGTCGTTGCGCGCGTCCGTGCCGGGCGGCGCGTCGAGCAATGCGCTAATCGGCGGTGTCTTTGCCTGATTTGCCTGGACAAGCGGACTCTGGGAGGAGGAGAGATTGGTCACGAAGTCTCATCCTGCTCTCAGCGCACAGCGTCAAATTTCTGGTTGAGGCGCTACGATAACCGGCAACGGATTCAGAATTTCGGCGCCAACACGACCGGATGCGATTTCGCGTAAGGCGATGACACACGGTTTGTCGCGACCGGCATCCACATATGGCGCCGAACCCAGCGCGATTTGGCGTGCCCGGGTGGTTGCTGCAAGCGTGAGTTCAAAACGGTTGGGGATGGATCGAATGCAATCATCAACGGTGATACGTGCCATTTTCTTACTCCAAACGGTGCCGGTTTCATTGCAAATCACGCAACGAAGTGCCTGCAACCAGAACAATAAAGGGATCGCCCGCCTTGTGACCAATGCGCTGCGAGTTACTGCACAAACGATTATGAAACAAGCTGCGCGTGCAACCGCAACTGCCGGGCTGCAGTCACCCGAAGCGCTCGGACGACCGACTGCAAATCGGTCAAGGCCACGCTAAAGTCTTCATTAATAATAACATAGTCCGATTCGTGGACGTGTTTCAGGTCCTCGCGCGCTTCCGCCAAACGCCGTTCGATAACGCCTTTCGAGTCTTTGCCGCGCTTCACCAATCGCTCGCGCAGCACCGGTATGGACGGGGGCAAAATGTAGATGTAGGTCATGTCGGGGAACAGTTTTTTCACCGCCCGAGCACCCTGCCAGTCAATTTCGAGCAACACGTCCGAGCCGTTGGCGCGGGTTTTTTCAATCCACAGCCGCGAGGTGCCATAAAGGTTGCCATAGACCTCGGCATGTTCCAGAAACTCGCCGCGGGCAACCATCGCACCAAACTCCTCACGGCTGACGAAAAAATACTCGCGGCCCGATTCCTCACCCGGCCGCGGCGGCCTGGTCGTATACGAAATCGACAAACCAATATCGGGCTCACGCTCCAGCAAGGCATTCACGAGGCTGGATTTGCCGGCACCGGACGGTGCGACCACCACGTAGAGACAGCCAGAGACTGACGGATTCATTGCGGTCGCGTTAGCATCAGTCATCGCGCGTTTTACTCGATATTCTGGATCTGCTCACGCATTTGCTCGATCAGCACCTTCAACTCAACAGCGACCTTGGTGCTCTCGGTCGAAACCGATTTCGAACCGAGCGTATTGGCTTCCCGATTCAACTCTTGCATCAGGAAATCGAGGCGCTTACCGACGGCTCCGCCGGATTTCACGACACGGCGAACCTCAGAGATATGTGCGGTCAACCGGTTCAATTCTTCGCTTACATCGATGCGCGAGGCGAACAATACGACTTCCTGCTTCAACCGCTCATCAGACGCCGCGCTAACCATCGCCTCGGCCAGCTTCGCGGCGAGTTTTTCCTGGTATGCCGCTACCATAGCGGGGATTAGCGGAGTGACTTGCTTAACCAGCACTTCAATCCCATCGAGGCGCTGGTTGATCAGCGCCCCAAGTTTTTCGCCCTCGCGCTGGCGTGTGGCGGTAAGTTCGGCGATGGCATTCTTGAACAACCCCATCAGCGTTTGCTTGGCCGCATCCGACCCCAGTGCTTCAGCCGACATCACGCCGGGCGCATGCATGATTTCCCAAACCGAGAGACGCGTGGCATCAAATTTCTTGAGAATCTGTTTTTGCGTATCGGCCAGTGCGAGAAGTGCATCTTCACTGGGCGTCAACGAGTCGCGTGTCGCAATTGCCGTAAAGGTAATGCGGCAGTCGACCTTGCCCCGCGTTAGCGAAGCCGCGACCAGTTCGCGCATGCTTTGTTCGAGCGCGCGCAGGTCTTCGGGCATCCGCGTCTGGAATTCGAGATAACGGTGATTGACCGTTTTAAGCTCGAGTGCAAACCTTCCGCCGGGTACTTCACCGCTCACGGCGGCAAATCCAGTCATGCTGGTGATCATGGTGACTCCGGCTGATTGAAGGAGTTTGACGGCAGGAAAAATTGAGCAAAAAGAAGGAGATAATGACGGCAGGCGTAAACAAACCAACAAGCAACCGGCAACAAATCCGCGCGATTGCTGTATTTACTACGCAGCTTTACTTACCGAATACAACACGTGACAATTATAACTTAGTGATTTCGCGCGTCCTGTCGCGACGCGGAGATTCGATTCAAAAAATGGCATCGCAATCCAACGAACCGTTACCAGACGGCTACCGACTCAATAATTACACCATTGAAAAGCTGCTTTCTTCGGGCGGGTTTTCGATCGTGTATCTTGGTCGAGACGATAGCGGTGCTCCGGTCGCGATCAAGGAGTATCTGCCGGCGGCACTGGTCATTCGCGTCGGCGGCGCGGAAGTCAAAATCAACTCCGAAGAAAACCTGTCAGTGTTCCGCCACGGCCTCAAATGCTTTTTTGAGGAAGGCCGGTCGCTGGCGACCATCTCTCACCCCAACATCGTGCGCGTGGAGAATTTTTTCCGCGCCAACGAGACCGTTTACATGGTCATGCAATATGTACGGGGGCGTACGTTGCAGTTCCACGTGCAGCGGCATCGCCACGAGTTTACCGACAGCTTTGTGCGCCGCCTGTTTACGCATCTGCTTAACGGTCTGCGCGAAGTACACGCCAATAAGTTGCTGCACCTCGATATCAAGCCGGCCAACGTTTACATCACGATGGAAGGGTCACCGGTATTGCTTGATTTCGGCGCGGCCCGTCAGGCGCTAAACGCCGACGCGCCAAGATTGCGACCAATGTATACGGCGGGCTACGCGGCTCCGGAACAGTACCACAGCAACGAGCAACTGGGACCGTGGTCAGACATCTACGCGATTGGCGCGACCATGTACACCTGTGTGGCTGGTGTGCATCCGCAACCGGCCAGTGAACGCGAAAAAGACGACCAGATGGTACCAGTGAAAGAACTGGCGGGCTCGGCGATTTCGCCAGAGCTGCTGGAAATAATCGAATGGTGTCTCAAGCTCGACCATCTTGCGCGCCCTCAAACGGCATTCGAGTTACAAAAAGCGCTGATGAAAGGTGTCGTGGAACCGAGGGAAATACCAGAAGAAGTACCAGTGGAATTGATTGAAGAGAGCTTTTCCGGGCGCCTGAAGAAGACCCTGAACCGGAAGATTTTCTGATCATGCGCTTCACCATCTTTCAGGACAGCCACATTGGTGGCCGCAAATCGAACCAGGACAGACTCGCCTATTCCTATTCCAAGGACGTTTTGCTATTGGTAATCGCCGACGGCATGGGCGGTCATGCCCGCGGTGAAATTGCCGCCGAGGTCGCCGTCAACACCATGACCCAGCGCTTCCAGCAGGAGGCGCGCACTACGCTGCGGCGACCGCGCGAATTTCTCGAGTCCGCTATCCACTCGGCGCACCGCGCCATTGTCGCGTTTGCCGACCAGCATGACATGCTCGAATGCCCGCGCACCACGATCGTGGCCTGTGTGGTTCAAAACGGCAAAGCCCACTGGGCACATTCGGGAGACTCGCGGCTCTATTGCGTGCGCGAGGGCCGGATTGCGGTCGCAACCGCGGACCACTCGCGCGTGCGGCAGTTGATCGACGCAGGCGTAATCACGGAGGAACAAGCGGCGGTTCACCCGGATCGCAACAAGATATACAACTGTCTGGGTGGCGTACTGCCGCCCACTGTGACGTTATCTGAAGACTGGGTGTTGAAAGTGGGTGACACCCTGCTTCTCACTACGGATGGCTTCTGGGGCCCACTCAACGCCAACTTCATCGCCGCCAAACTGCAACGCGAAGACCTGCTCACGCTGGTGCCAAAGTTGATGGAAGAAGCCGAGCGGAAAGCAGGTGCGGACTGCGACAATCTCTCCGTCATCGGCCTGACCTGGGAGCGGCAGGAAGAAGAAGAACCTGTTTCGCCCAGTGTCACAGTGACCGGCCCGATGGAAGGCTTCACGACCTCGTCGATGAACAGTAATCAGCCGATGAAGGCGTTCAAGGATGATATTTCGGACGAGGAAATCCAACGCGCGATTTCGGAAATTCAGGAAGCGATCAAAAAGGCGCCGAAATAATTCGGCAATCGATTTTTACCTTTGCGGAAAACCATGGCACGTTCATTCAATCGTCTCGCCGATCAGCTGCGCCCCGTTGTCATCACCCGTCATTTCACCAAGCATGCCGAAGGCTCAGTGCTCATCGCGATGGGCGACACGAAAGTACTCTGCACCGCCAGCATCGAAGAGCGCGTGCCGCCGCATAAGAAAGGCTCGGGCGAAGGTTGGGTAACGGCAGAATATGGCATGCTGCCGCGTTCAACCAATACGCGCTCCGACCGCGAAGCCGCGCGCGGCAAACAAACTGGCCGCACCCAGGAAATCCAAAGACTTATTGGCCGCTCGCTGCGCTGCGTCGTCGACCTGAAAAAACTCGGCGAGCGCCAGATCACGCTCGATTGCGACGTCTTGCAGGCGGATGGTGGAACGCGCTGCGCGTCGATCACCGGCGCGTTTATGGCATTACACGATGCTGTCTCGGGTTTGATGGCAAAGGGACTGGTGAGGGAGACGCCCATCATCGACTTCATCGCGGCGATTTCGGTCGGTATCGGCGCAGAAGGCGCTGTACTCGACCTGGATTACATCGAGGACTCCACAGGTGAGACGGATATGAATGTCGTCATGACCGGGGCGGGCAAGTTTGTGGAGATTCAAGGAACAGCCGAAGGAGTGCCGTTTTCCCGTGGAGACATGGAGAATTTGGTGGGGTTGGCGGAGAAGGGGATCGCGGAGTTGATTGCTGCACAGCGGGTTTCGTTAGGTTTATAGGTCTGTCAGGCTGCATACGAACCATCACTTCCGGAACCCAACATCCCCATACCACGTCGTCACCTTGTCATTCGTATTGTCCGTATCATTGCCCACCGCAACCCCTGTCACGGCGGGCGCGTCAAAGCCGAACGCCTCTCGAAAATCGGCTGCGACGTCGCGCGATTCAAGCATCCATTCATTCAAATGCGCTGACCCGCTTTGCAGCACGATCTTGCGTACCCGATTGGTGTACGGACTCCACGCGGTGTGACCGACGCGATGTTTGTTATCCCAGACGTAGCACAGTGCCGCAGTGGGAACTTCAGTACCGGCGACTGCGCGGGCGAGGCGAATTTTGCTACGTTCGACGAACGAAAGTGACTCGATCGGCACGTCGAAAAACACATACACCCTACCTGCGAAATCGTCGCCGGGCTTGGTGTCCATGTCAGCTCTTTCGAGGATGCGGTTGACTCGCCAGCGCCACTCAAGTGTGGTGCTGCCGGCACCCCGGCTTGCGATAAGGGGCAGCGCGACACTGCCCGCGCTGCTATCAGAGTCAACGCGCAACACGGTCTTGCCATCATCGACGACCAGTGAAAACTTGTTTACCGCTACTTGAGGAATAGCCACAATTCGAAATTGCGCTGGCAGCGCCTGCCCAGCTGACAACGACGAGAACGCAGCTGAAGCTGGCGTCTGCTCCGCTTTAACGACGTCCACCGCGTTGACGTTGCCAACGGTTAATTGAAACGCGACCAGCAATAAGAGCGTCTTTTTCATCCCCGTTTGAAACTGATCGGCGGGTTAAGTTCCGACAAGCGCGCGAGATCTTCCGGACGATCAACGTCCCAGCGCGTTGCGCCTTCAGACCATTGCCAACCAATCGAACGAAATCGGTCCCGTTGTGCGGCCAGCACGTTGGCCGTGCCCCACTCGATGTCATCAAACATGGTTGCATGCGTTTGCCGTACCCCGATCAGAACGTAACCACCATCGTCTGCCGGGACCAGGGCCGCATCATGGCGCTCCAACTGTGCTGCAGCCGTGCGTACATCGTCGATAGTGATCGAGGGACAATCAGCACCGACGATGAGCGCGGCAGAGCTGATCAACAGGGCATGATCAAACGCGGCACGCATGCGTTCGCCCAGGTCACCCTCCCGCTGCTGAGTCAGGGAAACACCGAAGTGCTGCTGACAGCCCAAGAAAAATGGATGTGTCGATTCGGAGGCACAACAAAGTTCAACTTGGCCAACGTCGGCGTCGACCAAACACAGAAGTGCGCGCTCCACCAACTGCTGATGAAGCAACGCGGCGGCATCTGCCCCGATGGCGGGGATCAGGCGTGTTTTCACCTCTCCGGCGATTGGCGCTTTAGCGAACAGCATTACGCGGCAGGATTTACTTTGCACCATAGTAGGCACGGTGCAGATCGGCCGGATCAGCACCGAAAAAATACGCGAGACGCAGCCGCCACATAAGCAGGATCGTGCGCCAGACACCATGCTTTTCCCAGCGACGGCCAGAGGTGATGATTTTTTGGCGAAGGCAAAGCGGCGGCCCGCTTTTCCTCAGTGCGGCACACAGTGCCAAATCTTCCATCAACGGCATCTTTGGAAAGCCACCCACCTGTGAGAATGCATTCGCCGTCATGAACAGGCCTTGGTCACCGGTCGCCAACCCCGTCAGTCTTGAGCGAAGGTTCATGGACCAAGCGACCACTGGCAGGAAGCGATGCCGGCCATCGATCCAGACGTCGAACCGCCCCCATGCGTGTGCGCCCGATTTTAGGCCGTCGAGGATCAATTGATCGGCGCCAGAAGGCAGAATGGAATCGGCATGCAAAAACAGCAGGACGTCGCCTGCCGCTGCGGCGGCACCTGCATTCATTTGCAAGGCGCGGCCTTTGTTCGCAGTGACCACGCAAGCAACCAACGGCATTGCGAGCTGGGCCGTCGCATCACTGCTACCGCCGTCAACCAAAATTACCTCTACCCCGCCCGCCCGCATCGATTGCAGCGGCGTAAGGGTGGCGACGATATTGCCGGACTCGTTGAACGCAGGAATGATGATGGAGAGGCGCATTGCTACATTGTAGCGAGCTGCACAGCGCGGTCAGAAAGGAGCAAACGCCAGCATCTGCGCGCCTTTCCAGTCATTTATCGCCAGAAAGCCTCGTCAATGCTTGAGTCTCAGCCGGCCACTCTATCAGCGAGAAGTCACTGTAGTTGCCGCAGAAATTAGGTGGATTTCGGGCAAGGTCCGCGCTACCAGTGAACGCAATTCACCCAGCGTATGCACCAGCAATGACGCCGTCGCCCCGGTATAGCCCACATCCCCCGCTTTAATGGCGAAAAACGATTGGATCGCAATGTCGACCAGACGCCGGTGTTCTTCGGTGAAATTGTTCAGACGCAAATGCAAGGTCTGCGCCTGATTGTCGATGTGCATTTGGCGCGCGATTCCATACGAAGCGACTGCGTCAGCGATGGCGTTATCGAGACACTGATTGAGCGTGCGGAATTCATCGACCGAAATGGGGGTCTGGTGCTCTGCCGCCAATTCGGTAACTGACTGGCACACATCGCCGTAGTCGTGGACTACCTGATCCACGCTATAACCAAGGCGCCGCAACTCGGCGCCATGCAACGCGGCCGTACGCCCGATTTCCGTCGAAGAAGGTGCGGCGGCCGAAGCCATTACTTCACGTATGGGTTTCTGCTCCTCGCAGCGCAGCGTGGCGATTATCTGCTGCAACAGCATCGGCACGCCGTGGTCTACGGTGGGCGGAACTTCGGAGGGCGCAAACCGTTGCACCACCTTCGCGCGGCAGCGGCGGATAAGTTCTTCGCGATTCAGTATGAGAAAGTCATGAAGCATGTGCGCAGACTAACCCAATGCGAGGGCGGCGTATGTACGTTGCCGAACAGAATTGCCACATTGCTCGCCGCACAATTTAAACCGTGAATTCGCCCGTTAACGTCGGATTCGCCCTATCTGGCACAGTAAATCGCCACATCCGCCTGCTTGATCAAATCGCCGGAAGCCGAGTTCTGCGCCCCTTAGTTGGCGCCGTTCAAATTCCAGTTGTATTCGAGATTGGAAATCGGCGCCTTCTTGTCCGCGATGATTTGCTGGTCTGCCGGACTATCGGCTAGCAATTTGGCATAGCGTGAAAAGTAATCTTCGCGGCTGGTAATGGCTGGTGTCTTGCCGTCAAACCCGGTGTAGCCTGCGGCCCAGTCTTCCTTGAACCAGTTGAAGATCATCGAAACCTCCAGTTTTCCATTCGCGTAGCGATTGCGTGAACGGTCAGAGAGAAAGCGCACCGCCTGCTCTTCAAGCTGTTTGTCGAGGTGATCTGCGACGAAAGCCTCTTCACGCAGCGACGGACAACCGATGGACGCGCAATTTACGGCATAGTGGACACGCACCTCCTTGTAAACACCGGGCTTGCGCAGTGTTTCATGTTCGACCTTGTCGAGGTAGGAATCCTGGCCGAATAACTTGAAGAATTTGCGCTTCCAGCGATTGTCGAAGGTGCCGCCAATATCCTTAATCGATTTCACGGGATAGTTCTGGATAATGAGTGCGAGCGTCTGGCCGTTGTAGGCGTTGATGAGAAATGCCATCTGTTGCGCCTTGCTCCACGCATTGAACTCGGCCTCCTTTACGGCCGAAAGCGTATCCAGATAGGCCTTCAATTGCGGCTCGTCCTTCTTGAAATCGGCGTACTTCACCTTGCTTGTTTTGCCGCCGTCAACAACCACAACGTGTTTCTTCAGGAGTGCGCTAAATGCAGCGTGGGAGTGATCAAAAGACTGGGCGTTTGCTGCAACTGAAAACAAAGCTGCCGCCAGAAATGCAAAGAGTTTTTTCATAGTGAGACTTTCAAGGTTGTTCTCGATAGATTAGCGACCCCTCATCCCTGCCCTTCTCCCAAGGGGGAAGGATTATCGTAGCCTCTCCCTCGGGATAGGCCGACGCGCAGCGGCTGGTGAGGGGCAGCTCTTTAATGATGCGCCGGTTCTTTGGGATACGCCGGCGTTTTGTCCGGCGAAACCACCAGCGCGATTGCCTTACCCAGAACGGTAAAGAAGCTGCCCTCCCCACGCGTCCAGTCGTTCATCGCCTTTGCAACAGCCAGTTTACCCACTGTCGCGGTCGAACGCTTGTACACCCCCGCCGCAAACTTGTTCGCTTCGCCCAGTGTGGGATAAGTATGAATGGTATTGAGGATGCCTTCCAGCCCGAAGCCGTGCTTCATTGCCGCGACAAATTCGACCAGCAAGTCGCCCGCATGTTCCCCAACAATGGTCGCGCCAAGTATCTTGTCCGAGCCTTTGGGCGTGATCACTTTCACGAAGCCATGTGCTTCACCATCGGCAATCGCACGGTCGAGATCATCGATACCGTAAACGTGGACGTCATGTGCGATTTTCTGTTCGATCGCCTCTTGCTCGTTGATGCCGACGCGTGCCACTTCGGGGTCGGTAAATGTCGCCCACGGCACCACTGAATAATCAACTTTGAATTTCTTGAACTTGCCGAACAGCGCATTTACCGAGGCGAACCACGCCATGTGCGCGGCCGTATGCGTGAACTGGTAAGGCCCGGCCACATCGCCGCAGGCAAAAATATTCGGGTAAATCGTTTCCAGATATTCGTTGGTCTCGACGACTTTTTTCGCTGGTATGCCCAATTCTTCCAACCCGTAGCCGGTAGTGTTGGCGATGCGCCCGACCGCGCAGAGGATTTCATCGAAGGCGATGCGTTTCTCGTGGCCTTCGCTTTCGACGATGAGGAATTTTTCACCGTTTTCGACGACCACTTCCTTGGCTTTGTGGCCGACCAATACCGTTACGCCTTCGGCTTCGAATTTCTTTTTTACCAATGCCGACACTTCCGGGTCTTCGCGAACCATGAGCCGCGGCAACATCTCGACCTGTGTCACATTTGAACCAAAGCGCGCAAAACACTGCGTTAGCTCGGCACCTATTGGCCCGCCGCCCAGCACCACGAGGCGCTTGGGCAGTTTGCGAATATTCCACACATTGTCGGAGGTGAGCGGCTCGCAATCCGCCAAGCCCGGGATCGGCGGCACAAATGGCCTCGCACCGGCGGCGATGACGATATTTTTGGTCGTCAGTTTTTGTTTGCTGCCGTTCTCAAGAGTGATTTCCACTTCCCATGGCGAGAGAATTTTGGCGCTGCCTTTTACGCAGTCCACGCCCAAGCTCGAGTAGCGTGCGACAGAATCATGCGGCTCGATTTCATTGACGACCCTTTGCACCCGCTCCATCACTTCAGCAAAATCCCATTGCGCCGATGCTGACGCGATACCAAACTCTTTGGCGCGCGAAATATGGTTCAGCAATTTCGCTGAGCGGATCAGCGCCTTCGATGGTACGCAGCCGGTATTGAGGCAATCGCCGCCCATTTGGTGGCGCTCCACCAGCGTAACTTTGGCTTTCACCGCTGCCGCGATGTAGCTGGTGACGAGCCCTGCCGAACCACCGCCGATGACAACGACGTTGCGGTCAAAATGGGCAGGCTTCTTGTCAGCCCACCTTGCGTAAACCTTACGGGCGCGAATGCTTTCGACGATTTTCTTGGCCACGAGGGGAAGAAGTCCGATCAGTACGAAAGCCCCGATCAGGCCCGGCGAAAGTATGCCTTTAAGTGACGTGATTGTTGAGAGCTGTTGGCCCGCATAGACGAACACGATGGTGCCGGCCAGCATACCCAATTGCGACACCCAGAAGAATGTCCAGGTCTTCATTGTGGTCAGGCCCATGACAACATTAATCATGAAAAACGGGAACGCAGGCACCAATCGCAGCGTGAAAAGATAAAAGCCACCCTCTTTCTCGACGCCAGCATTGAACGCCTTCAGTTTGTCGCCGAACTTGGCCTGAATCGAGTCGCGCAGCAGAAAACGCGCAACCAGAAATGCCAACGTTGCGCCAATGCTCGATGCAAACGAGACGATGATCACGCCCCAGACGAGTCCAAAGATCGCACCGGCGACGAGCGTCATGATGGCCGCACCAGGCAGCGACAATGCCGTGACGATGATATAAGCCAGCAGGAAAATCAACGCCGTTTGTAGCGGATTGGCCAGGTTGTAGGTAGCGATAGCCGCCTGCTGCGATTTGAAGTAATCGAGACTGAAATACTTGCCGAGATCAAAGATAAAGAACGCCGCGATGGCGGCGGCGACAATGATGAGGACGATTAATTTGGATTTTTTCATGCTGCTCCCTGAAATCAAAACGAATACTAGGTTTTTAAATTATGTGGCAGATTTTTTGCGCTTCGCCGACTTGGCAACGGGCCGCTGCGCGACGCGTGCTTTTACGGACGCATTGGTTTTTACCCTGACTGGTGTTTTTGGTGGCGATTTACCGGGTTTCTTTGCCGGAACCAGTGGGCGCATTTCGCTGCCGCTATCGAGAAATTGCGCATGAAGGTCGACTGTCTGTCGTACGCCGACATCATTGAAGTGTCGGTCAAGCCACACCGCCGCTGCCTCGCGGCCACGATCGCGCAACGTTTCCAGAAAAGACCAGTCTGTGTAGAGCTTGGAGGCTGCCGACAAGTCCGATAACGCATCATCGGCTCGAAGCGAATGGATCAGCACATACTTCAACTGGTCGCGATATTCGTCCTTCAGCCAACCGTCTCCGATCAGTTTTTGTACAAATGCCACCGCACGCAGCTCTTTAATCAGCGCGGAATTGAAACTGATTTCATTGACGCGATCCTCGATTTCATGTGGCGTGGTCGGGGTACCCGCGCGGCGAATCGGATTGATGTGAACGATTAAGACATCGCGCGCGTCGGTGCAGTAAAACAGTGGAAACAATGCTGGGTTCCCCATGTAGCCGCCGTCCCAATAGGTGTGGCCATCGATCTCCACTGCGCGATAGAGGAATGGCAAGCACGCCGAAGCCATCACCGCGTCGGCAGTAATTTCAAGATTCTGAAATACGCGAACATTGCCTGTTTGCACGTTGGTTGCGGAGAGAAACAATTTGTGCTCCTGGTGCGTATTGATTTGTGCAAAATCAACCTGCTCCATCAGAATATCGCGCAGGGGATTGAAGTTCATCGGATTGAGTTGGGCGGGTGAAAACGCGTTGGTAATGGCCTTGAAGGCCTGAAAACTCAGGCTGTCGTCATTGTTCCAGTAGTCTCCCTTGAGTCGATCCCAGGGCATCGGCCTTACAAGCGAGTAGCGCTGCCCGGCTTCGGAAATCGCCAGCCAAAAGCGCTCAAGTGCCGCGCGTGCGCCATCGCGTCCGCCGGTGATCAGTCCCTGCACAAGCACCGCCGCGTTCATCGAGCCTGCACTGGTGCCAGAGATGCCTTCGAACCCGAGGCGACCATCTTCGAGCAGGCGGTCAAGCACGCCCCACGCGAATGCGC